>JBEKRU010000086.1:0-26245 GCA_049518435.1 Occallatibacter sp.
ATGCTCCGCCGCTTCGATTGCGGGAGCACCGAGTCCGAGCCTCTGCTCAAACCAGTTGTATACATCGATCGCGCGTTTCTTCAAGCTGGCCATGAGCTTTTCCTTGATTGCGGATCTTTGGACTGCGCATCTTCCTCGCGTCTCGGCTCCGCGAAGTTTGCCTCAGTGGCTGCGGAGTTTGGCTGAATTTGCGTGAGCTTTGGCTGACCACAGTTGCGCGCCGCCAGTGTAGGCATCTTGCCGGCGCTGATCATCAGGCTGCCGGCGACGATTCTGTGCTCATACTCGAAGAGACCCCGCTCGGGCGGTCCAGACGCGCGCGACCCATCTTCGTAGTAAGCGCCCCCATGGCAGGGACAGAGGTAGAGTTTTGATTGGGCGAACCATCGGACCGGGCACCCAAGATGCGCGCAGTTAATGGCAAACACCTGAAAGTCATTCCCGGAAATGTGGCGAACCCAGCAGGGAATATCGCCGGTCTGCCCATCCCATGGTGTCGTCACGGGATTGCGAAAGTTGACAAGACGCGTCTCGCCTTCAGGAAAATCACCAAGCACACCGAGCTTGATCCACGAGTCTGCGTTTGAACCCTTCCTCACAGCAGGTCCCAGAAGATAGCCAACAATCGGCACTGCCAGAACTGCACCGACGGCGCCATTCAAGAGCAGGGACAGCTTGAAGAGAAAAACGCGGCGCGAGTGTCCTGCGCTCTTCGCATTCGTCGCAGGCTCCGTCGCAGTGGCTTGATCACCTGGTGAAAGTGGTTCACTCGAGTTCATCGCGTCCTGCTCCTTAACGTGACCGTCGCTTCGAACAACATCGGTTCCCTTTGCATCTTGCGAACCGTCCTTAATGATTGGTGGGATACGGCTGGCCCGGATTTACCACACGTTTCGTAGCCAGCCATGCGAGGATGTCGGTGACTTCCTGGTCTGTCATCGGATGTTCTGCGTCACTGCGCCAGCCCGGCATCGCTTGATCGGGCCGACCTGCGATGGTGATACTGCGGAGGTTCTGATCACTGATCAGCGCAAGGTACGATGGGTCCACGATGGAACCGATCTTGCCCTGTTTGGAACCGGGCTTTCCATCGGCAGGGCCACCTTCACCCGCTGCACCGTGGCATCGAGCGCAGTACACACCGTAGGTCTGAAGTCCATGCTCGGGACTACCCGGCAAAGTCGCCAGATAAGGGGGAGGATTCTGACCCGCGAGAAGGCTCGAATTTCCCCATTGCTTTGAAATTCCCTGCGCCAGCGCCGTGACCTGGCCATCGGTCAACATCCCTCCGGCGCTCCTGGCGAAAGGAGGCATCAGTTTGCCGGGAACTCCGTTCGCGATTACTTTCTGCAGATGAGTCTCTCCCGCCACCGCGATGTATACCGGATTCGCGAGCGAGATCGCCGCGCCGTCCCTGCCGTTCTCGCCATGGCATGCTGCGCAGTTCTGTTTGTAGAGTGTCAGGAAATCCAATACCTCTTCGGGACGCACCACTTCAGGCCCTGGCCCAGGCCGACCGTGAATGTTGTCGCACCCCACCATAACCAGGCATCCAACAGCCAACGCGAGGGCACAACAGAACGTCCGGGTTTTGAGAACCAACCTCATTCGTCTTCGTCTTTCAGTTGATTGGAATCGCTGTGAGGATGATCGCTGTGAAGGCCGGCACGAACGGCAAACGGGAGCGCTCTAAACTGAGGCGTGCGCACTTTCACTTGCAGATTGACGACAAAACCGCAAACCAGCCCGAACGCAATTTGCGAAACAACAAACCAGAGCCAGTCGATGCGCGCATTCAGAATCGGACTGATCACTCCCAATGCGGAGTAAAGTATTCCCGTCCAAAGGAACGGTGCAATGAATCCCGCCGTCAGGATGGGCTTCCTCGGAAACATCGGCAGCATAGCTCCATACAGCAGACCAACGAGTACCGAAGTCAGCGCATGAATACCGAAGGCTGCCAATAAACCCATCAAATGAAACTGACCCAGGAATGCATCGCTTTCACCTGCCCAGCTCACGAAGCCCCCAGCGGCAAGCAGATTCGCGGCGTACCACAGGCTGTGGTATTTGAGCAGGCTGAAAATTGTTGCAGGAACAACCATCGCAATTCCGCCTGCAATTCCACCCTTGATTCCGGCTGCGAGGCTGAACGTCTCAACAGGTATCAACTTTCGATGTAAAGGATCGATCGGTAACTGCTCGTGTCTTTTTCGACTTGTCGATATCACGATCTCATCCGCATAAACCGGGACGGAAGCGTGATGCTCGTGCGGCAACACTTCAAAGAACCATCCGACCGAGGAGCGCAACACGAGTACGATACCGAGCAGGCTGATCACCCAGTGCGTCACCATTCCAGCAACGGTCAAAGCAACACCGAGCCCCAGCACCATGGGCCATGCGGTCGGCACCGGAAGTACGACTTCATCGTTATGCTGCATCACGCACATCCCTTCCGCCATCTACCTGCCCAAAACATAGACCACCGTAAAAACCACCACCCACACGGCATCGACAAAATGCCAATAAAGCGACAGTGTCTCAAGTTTCTCTGAATGCTCTTCCTTCACGAGGCCGAACAACGAGAATCCGAGAACGAGCGAAAGCATGACGAGGCCGACCACAACGTGCGTCGCGTGCAGCCCAACCAGCGAGTAGTAAGTAGTCCCGAAGAGATTGGTTTGTATCGTCAGTCCCTCGTCGTAAATCAGGTGATACCACTCGCGGGCTGTCGTGATAAGGAAAATCGTTCCCAGCAGAACCGTGCCTGCAATCCAACCTGTGCATCCACTCAGCCTTCCCTTGCGCAGCGCGCCGACTGCAAAATGCACGGTAATGCTGCTCGAAAGCAGACAAATGGTTCCGAAGATCGGTAACTCCAACACCTGTGCGGGGGTTGGACCTGTAAGGCTCTTGCCCATGTAGAAGATGTAGGCGACAACAAAGATCACGAAAATCGCGGACTCGGCCACGATGAGGCAGACCATGCCCACAGTGCCGCGATACGGAAGCGTCCAGGGCGTCTCCGGCGTCGAGGCGGTCGAAATGGTTGATGCGTCGCTCATGCTTCTTCGCCTCTCACTCCCCGTCTTTCATTCGTAGTCCGAGTCCGGATCCTCGGGGTGCTTCAAATCCCACAGCGGCCGACGGCTGTTCACTGCCGGCAATGCTGCAAAGTTATAGTCAGGCGGAGGTGAGGCTGTCGACCACTCAAGGGTCCAGGCATCCCACGGATCGTGCCCTGCTTCTTTGCCTTTGACGTACGACCACGCCAGGTTGAACACAAACAACAAAAGACCGGCCGCCTGGAAGATGGTTCCGATGCCGACAATCATGTTCCATCCCTCCCATCCGCGGCCCGCTTCATAGGTGTAAATGCGTCGCGGCATACCGAGCAGACCCGGGATATGCATGAAATCGAAAGTGAGATGAAAGCCGATCACGAAGAGCCAGAAGTGCCACTTGCCCAGGGTCTCCGACATCATCCGTCCGGTGACCTTCGGATACCAATAGTAAAAGGCCGCAAACAGGGCAAACAGAATCCCGCCAACAATGACGTAGTGAAAGTGGGCGACCACGAAATACGAGTTGCCGAGCTGCCAGTCAAAGGGAGCCGAGCCCAGCATGATGCCCGTCAGTCCTGCAATGAGGAACTGAAACAGGAATCCGACGCAAAAAAGCATTGGCGTAGCGAAGATCACTTTCCCACCCCAGATGGTCGCCAGCCAGTTGAAAATCTTGATTCCCGTTGGCACCGAAATCACCATGGTGGCAAAAACAAAAAACGTGTTCGCCGCCGCGCCCATGCCCACCGTGAACATGTGGTGCGCCCAAACACTCAGGCTGATGAAGCCGATGCCCACCGATGCCGCCACCATCGCCGGATAACCGAAGATCGCTTTACGTGAAAATACCGGCACGATTTCATTTACAAACGCGAAGGACGGCAGGATCAGCACATAGACTTCCGGATGCCCGAAGATCCAGAAGAAGTGCATCCACAGCACCGCCGAGCCGCCGGCCTGCGTATCGAAGAAGTGAGCGCCCAGGTAGCGATCCATGGTCAGCATGATCTGCGCCGCGGTCAGCGGGCTGATGGTCACAAACACCAGGCCCGACATCACCAGGTACAGCCACACAAGCAGTGGCATGCGGCTCATCTTCATGCCCTTGCAGCGCATGCAAATAATGGTCGTCACGATATTCAGCGCCGTTCCGATTGACCCGATGCCGCTTAGAAAAACGGCGAGCGTCCAGTAGTCCGTGCTATGTCCTGGAGAAAATACTTTCGCAGTTAGCGGCGCATAGGCAAACCAACCGACGTCCGGAGCGGATCCTGCTGCGTACAACCCGCTCGCGCCTAGATAGCTGAAGTACAACAGGAGCCCGGCGAATGCTGAAACCCAGAAGCTGAATGCATTGAGCCGCGGGAACGCCATGTCTCGTGCGCCGATCATCAGCGGCACCAGGTAATTTCCCCAGCCAAACAGGACCGGCATAGCGACGAAAAATATCATCGTCGTACCGTGCATTGTGAAGAGTTGATTAAAAGCCTGGGGCGAGACAAAATGGTTGTTTGGAATGGCAAGCTGGATGCGCATCAGCACAGCTTCTACGCCTCCAACCAAGAGAAAGATCAGCGCCAATCCGATATACATAAGCCCAATCTTTTTGTGATCCACCGTAGTCAGCCACTCGTATACAACATTGAGCGGCGGACGGCCCTGCTGGGTCGTGAGTGTCTCGTCGATCCCATCCACCACGTGAGTCGTGCTCATCCGGCACACCTTTCCGATGAAGGGTTAGCGAAGCTGCGAGAGATAGGCGGTTATGGCGTTCAGGTCGCGCTGGTTCAGATGCATCGCCGGCATCAGCGAACCCGGCTTCATAGAGTTTGGATCGTCGATCCACTGTTTCAGATTCTCCCGAGTATTTTGAATGGCGCCGGAAGCAATCGTGTCGCGGCTGGCAAGGTGAGTCAGGTCCGGCCCGAAGATTCCCGTCGCCGCTGTTCCGGCAACCGTGTGGCAATTGATACATGCGTTACGCATGAAGACAGTCTGGCCTTCGGCGGCAAGCGGGTTCGCTGAAAAATCCTGCATCGCGGGTTGCCGCTGCTGATTCACCCAGGCGGCAAAATCCGCGGGAGTTTGAGCATAAACACGCAACAACATCTTCGCGTGCTGTGTGCCGCAGTATTGCGCGCATTGTCCAAGGTAAAGCCCGGGCTGTTGAGGATCGATCCACATCGTGTTGATCTTGTTCGGAATTACATCCGTTTTTCCCGCCAGGCGCGGCACCCAGAAACTGTGTGATACATCTGCCGAGGACATGGTTAGGTAAGTCGGAGTTGGGTGTGCCGGGTCGCTCACCGGGATGTGTAGTTCATTCGCGGTCACGACGCCCAATTGGGGGTAGCGATACTCCCACCAGAACTGGTGGCCGATGACAGTCACGTTCATTGCACTGTCCGGCTTCGGAATGGCCTGCGTCCCCAGGATGACGCGCGTGGTTGAAAGAAACAGCATCACCACAATAAGGATAGGAATCACTGTCCACGACAACTCGATCTGGTTGCTGCCATAAATCTGCGCCGGCTCACGATTCGAGTCCTCGGGGCGACTCCGATAACGAATCAGCGCATACAAAAGCAGGCCGGCAACGACCAGAAAAATGACAAGAGTGACTCCAAGCACCAGCATCGAAAGGTCGAAGATCGAGTGTGCGGGGGTTGCGGCCGGGGCGAAGATATTTGTAGGAGACTGCGCATCAATGGGTTTTGCAAAAAGTGCAGTCGAACACACAATAGCCCGGAAGGCCCCGGCGAAGCTGAGCCCGCCGGCGCCATGCACGGCCTTCTTTCGTCTTGGGGAAAGAGACAAAATTGCCCAACCTTGATTTCTACTTATGTGGGAAAGTGGAGAACGGTGTCAACTGTCTGCGAATATTCTCAACCGTCACTGGCAAGCAGTCAAGGATTCCTGATGATGAGCCGGCTTTCTTAATTTCTCGTCCAAACTCTCAACCAGCTCTAAAGTTGCCCGCCGACCTTCCATTGACTGGCGGCCGTTTTAACGATGCGGAGTCCCTGTTTTTGCGCTGTTGCTCAAGCAGTCGATATAGGCGGCAGCAGCAGCCAGCCGCACAGGCAGCTTGGGATCATCCAGCAAGGGCGCGATGGCCCTGGAGTCCTGTGACCGGTGAAAGTTGCCCAACACCTTCACCGCTGCGGCGCGCACGCCGGGGTCTTTATCGTCGAGAGCAGATCTCATCTGATCGCGAACGCCTTCGGACTTGTCCTGCTCAAGAAGATCGATGGCTTGAATGCGAGCCGAATCTCCGCCATTCTTGCGCGCGTATTCGACCGCGCTAATGGAAAATCCAAAAGGCCCAAGCGCCATCCCCGCGCCGGTTACGATGCCGATCTTCTCCAAAGCCGATGGGCTATGGATGGTACGCGAGATATCGTGCTCCGCTCCGTGCATCAGGGATGGATTCGCTTTGCGATCTCCCGCGGCAATGGCAGCCAGGATATCTTCGCCGCTCTTGTCTGCGAATTGGTTCCAAAGAGTCGTCGCCGCCGCAAAGACCACTTGCGGCTCGGTATCGTCGAGGAGCTTTTTCACCGGGTCAACAAGCGTGTGCGACTTGGTTTTTCCTGCCGCGAGAATGGCCGCTGTGCGCACATCCAGATTCGGGTCCTTCATCGCGGCCGCAATCAGCCCGTCCGCGTGCGCACTCCATCCCAAGCTACTCAAGGCATTGAGCGCCTGCGTTCGCGTTTCGGTATGCTTGGCATCCTGCACACCGTCAGTGAGCGATTGCCAGCACCGTTTGGTCGTCTCCGCAGGTGTTTCAGCGGCAGTCTGCGCGGGGACGGGGACAGACTGGCTGCCGTTTCCCGCCGCAGGGGGTGGGGGGTTGTCCTGCCCAAGGGCGCTGCCGCCCCACAGTGAAGTAGCGAGCAAGAACTTCAGAATGCTGCGAGTCAAGAGCGAATGCGTGGGCGCCATTCGCAAATTCTAGGGTCTGAATACGGTACAGGTCTACTACAGGTTCGCGCCAAGGTGCGAAGGGCCGGTCGGCGAATAGGGCGCAAGCCACGCCATCGACCCTCGTTTTGGAGTTTGCATTGTTTAGCTGGCTGCAGGGAAATTCCTTGTTCGTTATGTTGCCTTCCGCGTGAAATCAATCTCCCAGTGTTTGCTCCAGGTTTTGCCGCGGTCCATGGAGCGATGACTCTCCCAGTGTGCCGACCGATCGGTGATCCTGGACCAGGTGAGGCGCGAGAAGACCTGGCGCCCAGCCTCATCCAGCCACTCACCACGGAGTTCGATGGAGCCGCCAACGAATCGCCCACGCCAAACAAGAAATCCTCCCGGCGCAGAAGTGTCCGTCCACGTATGTTCCCACTGGGCGGTTTTCGGATTGAATGCACGAAGGCCGAGGCCCTTGATGTTCGTCCCCTGATAAGGTCCTTCAAAAAACTCCAGCGAGACGCAGCCGTCCAGCACCGTGCTTGCGGTCAGTGAACCGGGGCCTTCACCCCACGTTCCATCGAGCAGGGGAAAGCGACACAGCGCGTTCCACTCGCCTTCTAGAAAATCGAACTGCTTTGCCTCTGCGCTGCCCGTTGCGGAAACTGCAATGCTCATACCAACCTCACAAGAAGTTTCTATTCCTCGTAAATCCACTCCCGGTCTTCGTCATGGCTTCTCACGAGTGAGCGCAGCCACAAAGTTGGGCTCCCAGGTCTTGCCACCATCATCAGAGAATGACTGCTCCACATGGTGTGAATTCGGATTAATGTCCGACCAGACAAAACGAACGAGGGTGGCGCGCCCATTGAACATTTCCTGGTCGAAGAGCTCTCCGCGCCCATTCTTGAACTCGCCGATCGAAGGCGCATTCAATGTACCGTCCTCTTGATTGGCATAACTCTGGGTCCATTGATGAGATTGTGGATTGTAGAGGAACCAGGTAAGGCCTTCCCAATGACCGTTGGGGCCATCGGCTTCGATCTCCTCCAGTTGGGCGCGGCCATCCAGGAGTTTGCGGACCGTCACAGTGCCATTCAATTCAACCCATTCTGTCGAGCCCGACAGAGGATGCGCCAGCCGCTTGATGTGAGTCCGCCAGGTTCCGAAGTTGAAATCGAAATCGTGCTGTCCATTCCGTTCAGCGCTTGGTCCACCTGACATTCCTGAGTTCACTTGCGCCACCGTCGGCGCCTGGCTCGCTTCAGCGGATCTGTCTGGCACGCGCGTCTGATCGGTGATCCAGTTGGCTTCCCAGCTCTTGCCTCCGTCGTCCGAATACGATTGTTCAAAGTGTGCTGAAGTCGGAGTGATGTCCGACCAGACATAGCGAACAAGAACCAACCTGCCCTTGTATGTGTCCTGGCAAAGAAACTCGCCCCTGCCATTCTCGAATTCACCAACATTGGGCGGCCCACCTATCACACCGGCTTTGCCGTTGGCCCAATAGAGACTCCACTGATGCGATTGCGGATTGTACAGGCGCAGGGTCAGCCCTTCGATGTGGCCCGTAGGCCCGTCGAGTTCGAGTTCATCAACGTTCGCGCGACCGTCCCAGACTTTTCGGGCGACATCAATGCCGTCAAACTCAACCCAGTTATTGGAGCCGCTGAGTGGATTCAGACGGCGTTTGAGATGGAATTTCCAGGTGCCGAAAAGAAAATCAAAATCGTGCTGGCCGGGGACTGCGCTGTCTGTCTGATTCATCCCGGGGTCCGAATCGTGGTGCGATTGTGCGGTCAACTGTCCAGGCGCTGCCAGACACAGACTTAGCAGCGCGATCATGACTGAACGGTGATGAATACTCACGATGCCCCCTTTGCATTGCGGAGGTAGCCAATTCTCAACAATGCTTGAACTTCGATTCGCCGACACGCGTTCATCGTCCCCTCCAGAATCAAACCGAACGAATTCCACCCTTTTAGATTGACTGTTCCCGTGGTATTTTAGTAGAGCCACTTTCTATGGAATTGGTGATACCACTTTCGAAAAACGGAGAGCCGTTCTTCCGGCAGATCTATAAGGGCATGCGCCAGGCGATTCTCTCCGGCGCGTTTCCAGCGGGTGAACGGCTCCCCTCCACACGCGACCTCGCCGAGCTACTCGGCGTCTCGCGGACCGTGGTGCTGCTCGCCTATGAGCAATTGCTCGCTGAAGGCTTCGCGGCCGGCCGCGGTGGCTCGGGAACCTACGTGCCGGAAGGACTGGGCAAGTCCGTGCCGATGCGAGAAATGCAATCGGCCAGGTTGAAGCTTTCGCGTTATGGCTCGGCGGCTGCAGCTGCTGTGGGAGCAGTGGATTCTCCCGGACGCAGATCGTCTCCGGTTCGCTATGATTTTGCCTACGGCCGGAGCGCAATCGAGAGCTTTCCCCTGGAGATGTGGCGGCGAATTCTGCTGCGCCACGCGCGACAGGCTCCAGTTCGCGCATTTGAGTATGGCCCAGCGGCGGGGAGCCTCGTCTTGCGCGAAGCCATCTGTGCTCATCTGCGGCGTTCTCGCGCCGTAGTCTGCGATCCGTCAGAAGTCATCGTGGTCAACGGATCCCAACAGGCGCTCGACCTGGTTACACGCGTGCTCGTTGAACGCGGCGACCGGGTGGCCATCGAAGATCCGCAGTATGACGGCACGCGCGAAGTGCTTCGCGCCGCCGGAGCACGATTGGTTCCGGTCCCGGTCGATCGCGACGGCCTGAATCCCGCGAAACTTCCTGACCATGCCAGCCTGGTGTTCGTAACTCCATCGCACCAGTTTCCAACCGGCGCCATTCTTCCGCTGTCCCGGCGTCTGGAACTACTGAAGTGGGCGAGGCGCAAGAACTCGATCATCGTCGAGAACGACCATGATGGTGAGTTCCACTATGAGGGCCGGCCGCTTGAGTCCCTGCAGGGGCTGGACAGGGAAGGACGCATCGTCTATCTCGGGACGTTCTCACGTACCGTGTTTCCGGCTCTCCGCATTGGATATTTGATCGTGCCCAAGTCGCTTGCTCCCGCGTTCATCGCAGCCAAGTGGCTCAACGATCTGCACTCCGCCACTCTGGAACAGGAAACACTTGCCGAGTTCATCAATTCCGGAATGTATGAGCGCCATTTACGACGATTGCGCCGCCGAAATGCAACACGTCGCGAAGCGCTGCTTGAAGCAATTCACAAACACCTCGCACCGAGAGTCGAAGTCACAGGCGACGGCTCTGGAGCACACGTCGTTCTTTGGCCGTTGAAGCGCATCGCGGAACACATTGCGATCGGACAGGCAGCAATGCGGGGAGTCGGGATTTATGGAATAGCCCATTGCTTTCTGAAGCGGCCATCCCGACCGGGATTCATTCTGGGCTATTCGCGCATGAACGAGGATGAGATCCGAGAGGGCATCCGACTATTGAGCGAAACACTCTAGGTCCCGTCGAGACAGCCAGAACGGCTCCTCTCCGCCCACGTGAACGTTCGGCGCTCAATCCGGATGGTGGGTATATAAGGAAGATGCAAAAGAAACGCTTAACCCATTTATTTATGATGGCTTGCGCTTCATTTTCCTGAATTTAAAGGGATGAAAAAGTCAGTCAGTGAGGGACTCACATTTGAAGCTAAACGATTGATGATACGTTAGATCTTTTTGGATCGAGAAAAAATACCCCCAAATGTACCCCGGAGCAACGCAGTGTCGGTTCCATTCGCCGGCGGCACATCCATTTGTGATTTATTTCAAATATCTTGACCCAATTTGCCGTTACATATCTTCGAAAAAAGCAGCTTATCCGGGTGCTATATTCCTTCAAAAACTGCCAGCCAAAATTCGTCAGATGAACTTGAGCTATTATAGGACGCCCCTCAGGCATCTAAAGGTCCAGCAACATGACGCCGGACGATGAAGGCGGGACGTATCCATACCTGATTCACTGGTGGTGGCTTCGACCACCAGTTTCAAATCGCATTCAGTATTAAGTTCATTTGAGACTCCTTTGCGCAGAAGCTGATGATCATCCCACTGTGAGAATGCGAATCAGTCCAAAAGTCGATGTCATCGTACTTTTTTCCGTCCCAGCCGCACTTTCGGGGTTCTGAACGCAGCGGCATATGCACTTGCAGCGGGAGCGCAGACCTGAACTTCGCTTCCAGCACCTGCCTCAGTCCAGAAATCCACTTTTGCGTTGACCATCTGGGCGCGTTCGAGGACTCCCGGTAGCCCCCAATGTCCGGGATACTTCCCTTCTTTAAGAACCTGGGGGTCGATGCCCTTTCCATCATCTCGGACTCTGAGGCGCAGGAAATGATCATCGTAGTGGATCTCGGCCTCGATCTGACGTGCGCATGAGTGTTTGAACGCGTTATGAAGCAATTCGCGACCGATGCGATATAGCTCGTCCTGAAAGTTGGGCGACAAAGGGTGCGGCTCACCTTCAACGAAAACGCGAAAGGAGGGGCCATACCGGGACCGATATGTGCTGCGACCATTGTCTCGCCGGCCGCACGTAGTTGAGTGGCGAAATCCCGTTCTTCCTGGTAGGCAGGGCGCAAGCCCTGAATTGCATTTCGACCTTCTGTGATTGCCTGCTCGGCCTTTACGATAGCGCTATCAAGCACTTCAATTGCCTGATCTGTGCGCCGAGGCAGCAGATTGCGCACGGCCTGGAAGCGGAGCAGCAAGCCATGGAAGCTCTGCAGGAGGGTATCGTGTAATTCTCGGGCAATGCGCGCGCGCTCATTGACGCGTTCTTCGAGGCGCAACTCGTACTGTGCGGCGATTTGCCGCATTCGAAAGAAGTACATCGCGTATACGGCTAAGAAGAACGCGGTCGCACAGGACGCCCGGAACCACCATGTCTGCCAAAAAGCAGGCTCAATGACAAAAGAGATGGAAGCTTCAGGACCATTCCAGAGGCCTGCCTGATCAGAAGCCAAAACTCGAAAGTGATATGCCCCGGGTATCAGATTGGTGTAGATGACTTGGCGGCTGGCGACAATGTCACTCCATCCATTGCTGCCACTATCGAGTTTGTAGCGAAACCTTACACGATCAGGAGTTGAGATATTGCTCCCGGACCAGGCAATGGCGACATCCTTGAGACCTGGCGGAAGGCGTGGAACGCCGTGTAGATCGACCCAGACACCGTTGGCCATCATTGAATCGATTTGAACGGTAACTGGATTGGAATATCTCAGCGCGGCCTGAGGTTCGGCGAAGGCTAATCCCCGATTCAGGGAGACCCATACGCGGCCAACAGCATCCGTCACCATCGAGCGATCGCGGCGAACGCCTTCACTGGTTTGAAGCCCATCGAGGGCGCTGTAATCGTGAAGGGTGAAATCATCAAGCTTATCGGAAAGCAGTGCATCACGATTCACCTGGAGTAGATGGCCGGAAGTTGACAGCCAGAGCGATCCAAGCCAATCCTCGGTGATGCCGAGAATCTGTTCATGCAATTGTTCAGGCAGGTTGTGCGGGATCTCAATCCTCCCGTTTTCGATGTACGCAAGGCCACCGGAAGTGGCAACCCAGAGCACGTGCTTTGAGTCCTCGAACAGAGCCGTGACGTTCGACAAAGGCAAACCATCGGATTCGGTTCGGACGAACCAATGTCCATTGGTAAAGGAATCAAGACCATTAGCAGTGGCGACCCAGATGGTTCCATCTGCAGCTTCCGCAATCGAGTGCACTGAATTCGAACTCATGCCGTTGGCGGTGGAGTAGTTTTGGAATGAACCGTCCGTCAACACACTTACGCCGCTCCTCGCAGTGCCTGCCCAAATCGCGCCAGTGCGTCTGCGCAGCACAGAAACAACGGTGCCTTCAACCAGCCCATCAGCCTGATTGTAGGTATGAACGGTGAAAGCGCCGTGTTCCTCACGGAGCACCGAAAGTCCGCCATGCTGCCGTCCTATCCAGATTTCGCCATTCTTGCCGTCAATGGAATAGACGACTTCGTGATCCAGGCCGGCAGATGCGATGCGCCCGGTATGACCTTCCTTCATCCAATAAAGACCACCCGACAGGGGACCAAACCAGATGCGTCCCGAGGAATCGGCAAAGACCGGACCATTCTGCGTCGAGGGAAGGCCCTGCTCCTTTGAGAATGTCGTGAATGTCCCATCTCGAATGCGTTGAACGCCGTCAGCGCCGGCGGACCAGATATCGCCGTACCGATCCTCATAAAGCGCTGTGACGGCATTGCCAGCGTGACCGTCGACTTGGTCGAGAGCGACGACGCCGCTTGGAGAGATTCGAATCAGGCCTGAATTTGTGCCGATCCAAATATTGCTGTCGCGGTCGCGAATCGCAGTAAGAACCTCCGCGTTCTCGAACGAAGCAGGCAGAGCGCGCTTGGCTAGCTTTCCACCGTCCCAGTAAAACATGCCGTGATCGGTTCCAACCCAAAGCCCCGCGCTCCAAAGTCCTTCGCTGGTAACAGGAAGCAAAGCGTTGATTTTTGTGTTTTGCAGGATCGAAGATGCCAGACTTGCACGTCCTTGATCGACATAGAAGAGGCCATTGTTACGCGTTCCCATCCAAACTCTGTGATCGCGGGTTTCTGCAACCGAAATGATAAATTTCGGGACCTCCGCGCGATCGAGTATCTGATTGAATTCTCCGTGACTGAAGCGCAGCAAATTATTGGATAAAGAGGACAGAATCAATCCGCCTTCTGTGTCATCGGATAAGGCGGTGAGCGCCAGGGGATAGGACGCGGAGTGCGCCATGGCATCTTTGAATTTTCCATCGCGATAGATTAACAAGCCCGCGCTTTCGGGACGAATCCAGAGATTGCCCTTTCCATCGTCCAGCAGTCCCACGATAGGACCGATTGGCGGCGAATTCGGAATGGGTCTTTGCAGCAATGTGAAGCTGGTTCCGTCGAAGCGTACAAGACCACGTTCCGTTCCTATCCAGAGATACCCATCGTCCGATTGACTAATGGCGTAGATTGCGCCACCTGGAAACCCGTTATTGGCTCCCCAGTGATCGTAGATGTACTGCGACACTGTCTTTTTGGGATCGAGTGCATGGACCGGGACGGTGCAGCCGATCACCACCCACTCGGCGAGTACCCAAATTGCTGGCCCGAAGATCGATAGTTTCGTCACGGCAGGAATTGGAATTTCTCAATAACGACCTCTACCGGATGAGACGAAGGGTTGCTGGCGTGGTGGATGTCGTAAAGGTCAATGTGGACTGTTTCCGTTGCCGCGGGCGGGATACCAGTGGTAAACGTATGCGCGCTTTCTGTCCGCGGTTGCGAAGCGAGTTCTGATCCGCGGACGGCCGAGAACGATGCATATCCGGGCTCCCAAAGAAGGCCGAATGTAGTTTCGCCTGGGGGAGCCATGAATCTAAAAACATTCTGAGGAACATAGAAAGGTTGAACAATATACTGTCCATTCAACCCCTTCTTATTCCCCCACCGGCTGAATTCAATATCGAGTTCGTTGTGGAAGTCCTCTGGCCCGACTTCGTCCCATGTGTACATTCCCAGCACTGCGGTCGGTGGCAGATGATCTGTATCCTGCACGACGAATTTATAGGAACCGAAACCAAGGCTTCGAGTCAGACTTAGTTCAGCGAACGTCCACTTTTCATCGCGTATCCCCATGCGAAGGTGCAGATATCCGTTTTGATCGGTCCAAACATTATCTGGATCGTAGGCGTTCACTTCGCCACCCCGCTGACTTTCAATGGAGCGGACAATCCAGTCGTAGCCGCTGAAGTGGATAGTCTTGCGGGGCTGTATTGTTCCCCGCCCCAGAACCTGGGCAATTGCTAAGACGCCGTTTCCTTCCTTGGGAAGAGCCGCAAGTCTTAACGGAGGTACGTAATCGGGCTGGACCAAGAGCGCCGCATATTTTGTTCCGAGGTGCGTAGAGTTTGTAAATGTCGAATCAGGTTCGATCTTGGTCAAGGGTTGTTTTGCGAAAGGCTGGACCCACCAGACACCAGTAGCGGATTGCGCATACAGGACGATTCGCTGATCGGAGTTGCCACCTGTAACGCGCCCGGCGATATAGTCCATTTGAACCGGGCCGCCAATGCCGGCCATGGGGAATCGCGTAATCTCGAGCGCCGGCTCTTGCTTGGCTCGTTGCAGGTGACAACTGCTCGTGAACAGGCATAATGCCACGAACGAGATCCAGCATTGTTTTTGCCTGAGCCATCGAGAGCCAAAGATGCGATTTGAAAGCATTGTGTACCTTGACATTCCTATCTAGTAGTAGCCTTGGTTATCCTTGCTCACGCTGACTTTCCCCGCATATCGGCGCGATATGAAGACGAAGTAGACAATTGCCAGAACGAACCCAAAGGGCCACCAGATGGACGCGAGGTACAGCGACTGCTCCCCCGCTGCAGCCGAATAGGCGGTCATGGAATTCTCGGGCGCCAGCGTCGAGTAGAGCATCACCGGGAAGATCGCGGCACTCCCCGTGATCAATAAACCTGCCACGATCAGATTCGACCCAATGAATGCCCTCGTGTCGTGGCGATTCATGAGGCCAGAAAACATCGTGCCGATTGCGATCAAAACTACTACCACTCCGAGCCAGCAAAGCGGATTATGAATCGCGCGTCCAACCGTGTCGTGACGAACCCCCCAAGATTCGACCGAGATTGTTAGAAAGAGCGGTACAGCCGCTGTCCAAAGATACGTCGCGCATCTGGAGCTGCGGTGATGCACCGGGCCATCCGTTTTCAGAGTGAGATAAGACGCGCCGTGAGCTGCAAGAATGGTCGCTGCAAAGATCGCAATGGAAATTGTGTACCAATCAAGCAGCCCAACCTGTCCGCGCACCTTGAAGTTCGTGAAAAACGCCATCGAGAAATCTCCATTGGCGTCGATCGGCACCCCTCGCGCGACGTTACCAGCCGCTGTGCCGAAAAGGAACGCCAGGAGACAGTTAGAAAACACAAAAACGAAGTCCCAGAACCGCTGCCACAGGCGATCGTCGATGTGTCCGCCCACCTCGATGGAAATGCCGCGCAGGACCAGACACCACAGAATCAGAACGAGCGCGAGATAATAACCGGCAAAAGCTGAAGCCATGAGGCGCGGAAATATCGCCAACAATGTGCCGCCAAAACCAACGAGCCACACTTCGTGCCAAGACCACAACGGCCCTATTGCAGCAATCACCTGCCGCCGCTCTGCAGGTGTTCGAGCAACAAGCCAGTGAAGCATTCCGGCACCGAAATTACGGCCATCCAGAACCACGTAGACGATGAGCATCAAGCTAACAATGGCGTACCACAGCGCGATCATATTGAGAAACCCTCTATAGAGCCAGTGATCGTGTTTTCGCCCTCCACAGGTGGATTCACCGACGGGTCCTGATCCGGACCTTGCGCGATCTCGCGGCCAGTCAGATACAGAAACAGCAGACCCAACACGAAGTAAAGGCCCACGAAGCCGATTATGGTAAAGACCGTGTCCCCGCTGGTCACCACCTTGCTGTACCCATCGCTTGTATGAAAAAGGCCATAGACCACCCAGGGTTGACGTCCCAGCTCAGCCGTCATCCATCCAACAGTGTTGGCAATGTACGGGAACGGAAGCGACAACATCAAAACCCACAGGAGCAAGGTATTGGAGCATAATCGACCCCGCCAGTTTTCGAAGTTGGCGTAGGCCATCAGGGCAATAAAGATCGTGCCAAGAGTGATCATTAGATGAAATGAGTAGTAGAGAATCTCGATGTTGTCAGGCCATTCATTCGTAGGGAATTCGTCTAGTCCATGCACATAACTTCCAAAGTGACCGTAGGCCAGAAAACTCAGCGCGCCGGGCATCTCAATGGGATTATCCAGCCGCCGGGCTGCGACATTGGGTTGCCCGATAACCGCGACTCCCGCGTCAGGTCCGCCTACAAATTTACCTTCCATTGCAGCGAGAGTCACCGGTTGATGCCTTCCGACGATCTTGGCCTGTTGGTCGCCAGTTGGGAAGGCAACCAGGACAGAAGCGATCAGCCCCGCGCATGTGCCTCCTCGCAGGTAGAGCTGCGCTTGATTCGGGTGAACTTGCCGCAGTGCGTAGAATGCACCGATTGCCGTAACTACAAATGAACCCGTTACGAGTGCCGCTGTCTGATTGTGCGCGAACTCAATCAAGGCCCAAGGATTCAGAAGGTAGACTCGGAAACTCGCGATGCCGAGTACCTGTTGAGAGTTAACATGAAAGCCAACCGGATGCTGCATGAACGCATTCGTCACCAGGATGAAATAACCTGAGATCCAACTTCCGAGTGCAACCGCTATCGCTGCTAAAAAGTGATTGCGCGGACCCAATCTCTTTTCACCCCAGATAAGTGCGCCAACAAATGCGCTTTCAAGAAAGAATGCGAACATCCCTTCCATGGCCAATGTCTGCCCGATCACGCCGCCGGCATACCGAGAAAAGCTTGCCCAATTCGTTCCAAACTGAAACTCCATGGGAATGCCGGTTACGACACCTATGGCGAAATTGAGCCCGAAGATCTTTGCCCAAAACCTGACGGCTCGATTGTATTTCTCATCTCCCGTCTTAAGTGCGCGCCATTTCCAATACACCAGGAACCATGCCAACCCCATGGTTAGCTGAGGAAAGAGGTAGTGATAGATGATGGTAAAGGCAAATTGAAACCGGCTCCAGAATGCTGGATCGGCAATGGTCCCGTTCATCGCTGCACCCCTCCCGAATCCTCGAAGTCTTTAACGGAGGCAAGAACGTATTGGCGGCTGTGAATAAAAACACTGCTCACTGCATAAACTCTTGCACTGAGTAGCTTTGCCATAGGAAGGCCGTAGTCAACAGGTAGCCTCCGCATGCGGATTCGTGAAGGTGTCGCTATTCTCTTCATCGCTCCCGTCTAGGCAGGCGAAATCTTTCTCGACGCTGACCTCGAGCGACCTCGAATCGCCGACATCCAGCAGGGCGTAGATTCCTATCTCGTTCTCAGAGGCCAAGACCTGAAGCTGATCTTCCGAAACGATAACCTTCAATCCAGGAAAGCCGTACTCCACACTCACCGGCGCGGTCTGAACTGCGATCACCAACGCGTAGGTCAGCTTTGACTGAGGCACGGCAGTAAAGTGGATCGTCTCTTCGATTCGCCCGCCGCCCTTCAAAAGATGCGTGAGCTCAGAACGGGTGACTCGGAGCCGCAATGAGTCTCCCTTGATGCGCAATTTCATATAGTCCGTCCTAGGCTCTAGTTGTTGGGCTCAAAGTCGCACCGAACACCTTCAAGAGCCCTACCGCAGTTGCCATTCCGCGCCGCGTGTCTCTCGATGTTGCCGCTTTTGCGATGGAGATGAACGAAGGTGGCTCATTCCGTTTTGACCTTTCGTCCACACATCGTAGCTGCATCCGACACCGCAATAGGTGCAAACTGTTTTCGTTCTCTTGATGCGTTCCTCGCGCATCTTTGCTTCAGTTTGCGACACCTGCATGATTGCGCCATAACCCATCTCAGGCTCGACCGCCTTAACAACATCGATCATTTTTTCCAATGCATTCTTAGGAATTCCGGTGAGGAATCCAGCCTCGCCGAGCATCGACTTTTCCATCAGCGCATTGCAAGGACATACCGTGACGCAGTGCCCGCAAGACACACAACTCGAGCCGGCAATCTGCATTCCACCGTCCCAAAGAACACGCGGGTGCTCCAGTTCCCAACCGATAGAGAGAGTCTCATTGACTTCAACTGTCTGACATGCCTGCACGCACTGTCCGCAGAGAATGCATTGGCTTGGGTCATATCGATAGAACGGGTTGGACATATCCACTTCATATGGCTTGGGCTTGTAGGGATACTTTTGATGACGAACGTCCAACTCTAGGACTGTATTGTGAACTCGGCAATTTTCATTGTTGTTGTCGCAGACCGTGCAGTAAAGCATTTGGTTGCCAAGAATCACGTTGAGCGCTTCAGCACGCGCAGCATTAGCGCGATTCGATTCGACAACCACATTCAGCCCTGCTCCTACCTTGGTGCCACACGCTCGTGCAAGTTTCCCGTCAACTTCGACCATGCATGTATCGCACGTCTGTATTGGGCCCATAAGGCGCGAGTGATAGCAGATGTGCGGAATCTCCTTTTCACGAAGGATAGCCTCAACCAGGAGTTCTCCATTTGGCGCGGAGACCAACTGATCATCAATCGTGATCTCAACCATGTCACCCCGGCTTCGATCTGCCGATGTAGCTGTCGGCGCGCATTCACTGGCGCTCATCTGTTCTCCTGAGCTAGATTACAGCCACCCTATTTAGGTCCTACACTTCGATGGTGGCCTGAATCTCGAATTGCGATTGAGTGACCGAGTGAATCGGATATGGTCTAGACTCGCTTCGAATGACATAAGCCCTACGAATGCCTGTGCGAGTGCTTTGACACTCATTTGCGATTCGCAGGTGCCCCGACCGAGACAACGTGATCGAATCCTATCGACAACTAAAAAGGAAATCCATAATACATTTGTTTAGGCGCTGTAGTGAATGTGATACCTCAAGCCGGCCGGGGGTGGCGCGACTCGTGAAGAGATCAAACCCAGGTTCGCTGAGCGCTATCTCAAAGTGGCTCCCCGAGCCGGATCAATACCCCTTCGTCTCAGGCTTCGCTCTGAACAGGCTGTTGAAGCTTCCACGGTACTGTGTGAAGACCAGGATCCACATCACGCTGGCGACTAGCGCCGGTGCGATGCCCGGTGCTAGCGTCAGGTGGAACGCCAGGATGTTGTAAAGCTCAGCTGCAAGCAGCGTGAGGGCAAGCGGCACAAATAAACCCGAGAGCAACAGCAGTCCCGCAAATAGCTGCACTGCGAAGAAGAATGCCGAAAAATGCGATGCACTGACGGCAGTGAAGAACTGCTGCGCCAACGGATTCTCCGGCAGCGGTTGATGGAGGAAGTCAAGGAATCCGTTCAGACCAAAGGTCGTGAACATCAGTCCCAAAAGATAACGAGCAACTGCGGACAGAACCTTCATGATGTTTCTCCCTGCGCGTACTCAGGCTTGCACAAATGATCTGGATGAACGAATACTTGTAACCCTCGCTGTATTCGCGATACGGGCGAGTTGACCTTCCTTGTTAAAAGTCGAGCGGTCTGATTGAGCCACGTTTGTGTAGCGTCTACGAATGTTTCCGTCGGAATTCCGAATTTCCGGCTCTTGTGGCGCCGGTGGTGTGAATGCAGATGGCAATAGGCCAATCCCAAGAGTTAACGCCATCTTGACCAAGTGTGCCAACGAGGCAGCCTTCATCTTCCTCATGATGTTTCCCCGATGAATTCGAACTGTAATCTCGCTCGTCCCCAGTTCATATGCGGTTTGTTTGTTAAGCAGACCGTCGACTACAAATGGCAGAACTTCTCGCTCTCTTGGGGTCAGAGTGTGATAGCTCGCCGCGATTCTCGATAATGATTGGCGCTCTCTCCACTTTGCTCTTGCTTCGTTGAGTGCTGCATCAACCGCCTTGAGCAACACACTTTCATCGATTGGAGTCGTGAGGAAGTCGTTCGCACCTTGCTTGACCGCCCGGACCGCCGTACTGACATCTCGATATGCGGAAACAAGAATCAAGCTAAAGGAGAGCCCTGCAAAGGCGCCCTTGCGCAATTCCTCGAGGCTTGTCATACCGCCGAATTCAAGATTGGCAATTAAACATGACGGGACGTCGCGCCTGATCGACTGCATGATGGATTGCGAATCGCATAACGCTTCGACGTGAATTCCGACTGATTGAAGCAGGTTACGTATTGACTTCAGGACTTGCTGATCCTCATTGAGAAGATAGACAACGGCATCATCGTTCATCGAACAAACACCTCGTTTGACCTATGAATTTCCGGGGACTTGCTCGGAAGATTTCCTTCAATTGCAATCAGTGTGAAGGAGTTGGCGAAGACCTACAAGATCAAATAGTCGAGGTTTATGAGTACCCCATCGAACGAATCGACGATCCCGCATTGGAGGGATCAGATGCTCAATCCTTGGGGGCAAAGATTTGCTTTCTGCCAAACATCCTCGCATCAACAGACCAGGCACCCGGTCCAATCATCGCCAAAGCGGCGCCGACAGAGCCGATCAGGATATAGATCAGCAGGTTCTCGGAGTGCAGAAACGCCGTCCATACGGCTAAAGCAGCAAGCAACGTCCCCGCAAGAGGCGTCCACAGCCCCGCGATTAAAAGTAGCCCTATACCGATCGTAAGCATGGGCACAATGACAGATGGTCCGAAGTATTCGGAACACAGCCTCATGACCGCACAGTCAATCGATACGATTCCGATTACGGCGCGCAGAAGTAGAAGGCCGGCGCCTGGCCAGCCGCCTGCGAACGTCGAGAATAGTCTTTGCACAGAGAATGCCCCAAATAAAGTTTAGGAGACACACAATAAACGCGAAACCCATATAACGGGGATCCGGGCGTCCCTCTTTTGGGGGAACTATAACTCGATGATTCCGCGTTTCAGGCCAATCGTGACGGCATGGGTCCTGTCATTCGCTCCAAGCTTCGACAGGATATTCGTGACGTGGCTCTTTACGGTCTCCTCTGTGATAGAGAGTCGATCGGCGATCATCTTGTTTGCGTTTCCGTTAGCAACTAATCGCAGCACATCGATCTCGCGCGAACTCAAGGCATCATCGACTGCATGGTTGGCAAGCTCTGCCGCGACGTCTGGGGGAATGCGTTTCTGTCCGGCATGGACAGCGCGGATGGTGTCAAGCAGTTCGCGATGTAGGTGGCCTTTCAATATGTAAGCCCGCGCGCCCGCCCTAAGTGCCCGCAACACCTGGGCATCTCCCGTGTATGTTGTCAGCGCGACAATGCGGGCATCTGGGAATTCATTGCGAATTCGCTCGATTGCTTCCGTACCCGTCAGATCGGGCATCTGAAGGTCCATCAAAGTTACATCGGGACGATGCACTCGGAACAATTCGATGGCCTCTGCGCCAGTGGACGCTTCAGCCACGAGTTTCATATCCAGTTCAGCGTTAACAAGGACAGCAACTCCCTTGCGAAAAATCGGGTGGTCGTCTACCGCGAGGATCCGAATCAGTTTCGACAAAGTGTTCACGACCTCGTTTCTTTGCGGGAGATCTTGAATCGAGAGCCCTCGCGCGTGGCGCCGTAAGCGATGGCTGCTGGAACTTTTATCTCAAATTCCGTTCCCACTCCTGGATTGCTCCAAACTTCCAATCTTGCCCGAATTCGCAGTGTGCGTTCTCGAATGCCGGGCAGTCCCCAGTGTCCGGGACATCTGCTTTCTTCTAGAACTTTGGGGTCGATTCCTTTGCCATTATCACGTATTCGCAATCGGAATTGGCGTTTCTCGTAACGAATCTCGGCTTCGATCTGGCTCGCACCGGCATGCCGGTACGCATTCCGCATCAACTCGAGGGCAATCCGGAAAACCTCTCCCTGAAAGAGGGGCGCAAGCTTGTGGGGCTCTCCTTCCACGATCACCTGAAAAGTAGGCAACCTTTGGTCCGCGGCGTAAAGAACCCTCAATTCTTCACCAGCATCCTCAAGCAATTTCGGAAGATCGAATATATCGGCCTGCTCGGATCGCAAATCGTGAATTGCATCCCGGCTCTCCGCGATCGCTTGCTCAGTGCCCGCAATCGCCTCGTCGAGAGTCCGTTTCGCGTTTTCCGGATCGCGAGGCAACATGTTGCGCGCAGCCTGAAACTGAAGCATCAGCCCGTGTTGGCTTTGCAGGAGGGTATCATGTAGTTCGCGGGCGATGCGTGTCCGCTCCCCTAAGCGCTCCTCCATACGAGCATTGTATTGAAGCTCCATTTGGCGAAGTCGAAGCCGATAAAACGTCCATAGCAACAAGCAAACAAAAACAACGGCTGCGGCGCGGAACCATACTGTCTGGTACCACGCCGGCAATACTCTGAAGTCCAAAGACGCTCCGGTTTCGTTCCAGAAACCATCGTTGTTGGCCGCCACGACACGGAGTAGATATTCTTTCGGCGCCAGGTTGGTATAGACAGCCTGATGCCTATCTGTCGGGCCGTGCCAATTCTGCTCAAAGCCCTCGAGCCGATACCGGTAGAGATTTCGCCCCGGGTCGGTAAGGCTCAAGGCCGCAAAGTCGAACTCGATGGTATTGGAATTCGGGGCGATGCGAGTCAGCGGATTGCTTTCCACTTTCCGATCGTCGGCTGTCACCGCCTCGATCGCAACCGGCGGCGGCACGGTATTGATTGCAAAGTGAATGGGATCGATGCTGGCGAGTCCGGCTCCAGTACCAAACCAAAGAACGCCGTTCGCGGTTTCAACCGCCGCGCCGACTTCCGGTCTCGGCAGCGCGGGAAGTCCGTCTCTTGCGTCGTAGAGAGTTCCCTTGATGACATATTGCGCGGGTGAGCGGATTGCTCGGGCGAGTTCTTGTTCAGAAGCATGAAGAACTCCCATTGATCCGGCAATCCAAACCGAGTTGTCGGAAGCCTCGAAAAATCCAACGATGGAATCGCCCGGAAGCCCGTTCTGCGACGTGAGAGTGACGAAACGGCCATCGGAGAGGAGACTCAATCCCCTCGCGGAACTTATCCAGATTCCCCCGGACCGATCTTCATGGAAGGCAAGAATTCGAGCAGCGTGAAGCCTCTCCCGGGTCGAATATTTGACGATGCGGCCATGATCAAACTCAACAATCTCGCCGTTATCCAATCCAAACCAAAGCCTGTCGTTCGAGTCCACAAAGAAAGCATCGGAATCATAGTGGAGGCCGTTCATCTTGTCGCTGAGGTCCTGCCACGTACCATCCTGCAGAACCAGGATTCTGGTTTCTTCTCCGGTCCAGACGCTGATCCAAAGTGCGCCGTTGTGATTGACAGCAATCCTACGAACGACCCATCCCTTCTTGAATCCGGGAATCGGGATATAAGCGAGGTGATCCATTGTCTTCCTGGCCAGTCCAAATGTTCCTCCCACCCAGGCTGACCCTTGTTTGTCCTCAGCCATGCTGAGAATACATCCGCAACCGAGTTCTCCATCCTGCACCCGGTAGATTTCGCGGGCTCCGGACTCCAAGTGTTCGAATCGATATCCTCCAGAGTAATACGCCCACACTCCATGTCCTGAGGAGGAAACAGGCGTCAGGACGCCCGGGGGGGGCAAACCCTTGGCGGTCTCGGGCGGCAAGAACAGAAATTTTGTCTGATGGAAACGTTCAAGACCTACGCTCGTGCCGAGCCAGATAGTTCCTTCGCGGTCTCGGAATGCGCAGTAAACCATGTCGCTGGTAATCCCATCGCGGGCGGTCAGCCGCTCGAAGAAGGGTTTCCCGTCCTTGATATCTGGAGTACGAAGGATACCCGCGTTCCCGGTCGTTACCCAGGCGCTGTGATCTCCGTCGAACAGCAGCACGAATGGCGAGCCAGGCATTTCGTATTGCACGTTCCCATTAATAGTTCGAATAGAGTTTGCTGTTGTATCCGCATACCAGATTGTTCCGTCCGGCCCTTCGGACATGCTCCAGACCTGTCCGCATGCCAGCCCCGTGCGACCAAAAAGCTTCGCCCCGGGCGAAAGTGAAAGAATTGTGTTTTGTCGTCCGGGGTCTTTCGAGAGCCCGAAATTGTAGTTAGCGGTGGCCACCCACAAGGTGCCGCGGCGATCGACGAGAAACGCCTGAACTCCGTGCGCCGGGTCACCGGATTCCGGACCGACTGATGTCCACACACCGTTGCTGAATCGGGAAAATCCGGAGGATCCCCCAGCCCAGATGGTGCCGTCGCTGCCCTCAGCCAAGGTAATGATCGATGCCGGTACATCCTTGGAGGGCGGGTAGTTCACAACCTGTCCGTCTTTGATGCGACTGACGCCGCTATTTCTGAATCCAATCCAGAGAGTGCCATCGCGCGATGTCAGCAGCACGCGAACGCGCGCATCTGGAAGCCGCTGATCGACCGATTGCCAGCGAAGGAATTCGATTCCGTTGAACCGGTACAGACCTCCCTGCGCCGCAAGCCAAAGATAGCCGTCGTTTGTCTGCGCGATCGACGAAACCTGGCCGGGGATGCCATCTCGCGCCGACCACGAGGTATGGACAAATTGGCTGAGGGTTCGGTCGCCCGCGTCCGCTGAAGCCATGGCCGGAGCCAAAGCGACGAGCAAACAAAGGCCCAATGCGAATTTATGCGCTTTCGTGAAGTTGGGCATTCTGCGCTCTTACGGCCGTCGGATCAGGCGC
Organism: Occallatibacter sp.; assembly: GCA_049518435.1. Lineage (GTDB taxonomy): Bacteria > Acidobacteriota > Terriglobia > Terriglobales > Acidobacteriaceae > Telmatobacter. The sequence continues at coordinate 25,210 of JBEKRU010000086.1, forward strand.
ACAACTTCAAGTTTGCGGCTGATGCCCGTCTCGGCGACGTTTACCACCGAATCTACCGGAACATTTCAATTCGCGATCCGACTACGGCCGCTAATCGCAAACAAATGATTGAAGGATCCGCGACTCAGAAGATGGGATAAGCCTTGGCGTGTGCTAATGAAGCTTCCGCCAGGGGAACGGTTAGAAAGCGGCCCACTCATTTCTTACCCGACAGCATACCACCTTCTCCGGTTCTATGGTATCAGGCGGCTCGAAATCGTCGGCTGTCTTATCGAGTGCCAGATTGTGTGCTGCGCAAGAAGCAGTTCTCGCCGCGCGCAGCGAGTGTACAGGTCCGCCCCTCAGTCAGTGGTTGCGTGCTGAAGCATGGTGCAAATGGTGTTCGAGATATTCCTTTAGCGCGACGGCATTGTTGTGTTCGGTGTCATGGGAACTATAGAGGAGCGTTACTTTACCCTTATGCGCGGCATCGAAAATCGGCTGCAGTGCATCCAACCGGCTCTCTAGTTCGGCAAAGTACCGCTTACGGAATTCTGCCCATAGCCCTGGGTCATGATGAAACCACTCGCGCAGCTCTGTGCTCGGCCCTGCCTCTTTGATCCATTCAGCGTTTGCAAGTTCAGATTTCCTTATGCCTCGCGGCCACAAGCGCTCCACGAGAAAATGAGACCCATCTTCCCTGCCCAGTGGATCGTAAACCCGCTTGGTCTGTATAGCGCCAATCGCCATTCTTCTCTCCTCTCAAGACTGCTGTGTTTCTTGCTTGAGCCTAAAATCTACCACTTGCGTCAGAAGCCCAGAGACCGCAGCATCTGCCGGATGGTCTCGGCGCTGGAGCGCAGTGCATGTTCTTCTTCCGCACTCTTCGTGACCGGTAGTTTCACGCGCACGCCGGTGAAATCCACAATCGATGGCAAAGCTATGCAGACATCACTGCTGCCGCAGCAATCCGTTATCAATGAACTGACGGACAGTACACGCTTCTCGTCCCATAGGATGGCCTGCAGGATTGTAGACACAGCCAAGCCAACCGCGT
>JBEKRU010000087.1:0-26041 GCA_049518435.1 Occallatibacter sp.
GGCCGCATGGGCGTAGCCTTCGTAACCGGCATGCAGGGCGACGATCCTCGCTACTACCGCACCATCTCCACCCCCAAGCACTTCGCCGTTCACAGCGGACCTGAAACAACCCGCCACACCGCTGAAGTTCCCGTCAGTAAGCATGACGAGGAAGACACTTACCTGCCCGCCTTCCGCGCCGCTGTGACTGAGGGCCACGCCGCCTCCGTCATGTGCGCCTACAACTCCATCAACGGCGAGCCCGCCTGCGCCAACAAGTTCCTGTTGCAAGACACGCTCCGAGGCTGGTGGAACTTCCAGGGCTACGTCGTCTCCGACTGCGGCGCCGTCATCGATATCCACAACGGCCACAAGTTCAACGCCACCCAGGCCGAGTCTTCGGCGGTAAGCGTTCGTCGCGGCATGGACAACGAGTGCACCGACGGCGGCAGCCTCGTCAAAGACGACCACGACTACCGTCCCTATCTCGACGCCGTCAAAGAGGGCTACCTCAAGGAATCCGAGATCGACACCGCCCTTGTTCGCCTCTTCACCGCGCGAATCAAGCTCGGCCTCTTCGATCCACCGGAGATGGTCCCCTACACCAAGATCGATCCACACGAACTCGACTCACCCGCCCATCGCGCCCTGGCACGCCAAATCGCCAATGAGTCCATGGTCCTGCTCAAGAACGACGGCGTTCTCCCCTTCAAAACTGCGGGCCTCAAAATCGCCGTCATCGGCCCCCTCGCCGACCAGACCAAGGTCCTCCTCGGCAACTACAACGGCCAGCCCAGCCACACCGTCTCCATTCTCGAAGGCATCCGCAAAGAATTCCCCTCTGCCACCGTCAACTACGTTGAAGGCACCCAGTTCCTCAGCCACTCCGCTGAGCCCGTGCCCGCCTCAGCCCTCAGTTTCGAAGGCGAGCCCGGCGTCAGCATCGACTTCGCCAAGCTCGATCTCGGCGACATCAACCATCCCAAACGTTCCGCCTCGCTCGCCTCGCGCATCGATCCGGTCCTTGACTTCAGCCTCGCGCCCATCCCCGCTGCTGCCGCCGGCGCTACCCCGCTCTCCATCCTCTGGAAGGCCGACCTCACCGCTCCCACCACCGGCGAATACAACCTTGGCCTCATCGCCAACGGCTTCTTCCGCGTCCGCCTCGACGGCAAGAACGTAACTTCTGCCTGGGACAACAACGGGGTAGACGCCAAGGTCGGCCGCGTCCACCTCGAAGCCGGTAAACCTGCCAAGCTAGAAGTCGACTTCGCCCCCGGCCAGAACGCAAAACCCACCGCCAAACTCGTCTGGGCGCTGGTTGACCTCAAGCCCCAGCCTGCGGCAATCGCCGCTGCCAAATCCGCTGACGTTGTCGTCGCTGTCGTCGGTATCACGAGCGAACTTGAAGGCGAAGAGATGCAGGTGGAAGAGCCCGGCTTCAGAGGCGGCGACCGCACGTCGCTCGACCTGCCCAAAGCCGAAGAAGAGCTGATCGAGTCCCTCAGCACAGCGGGCAAGCCACTCGTCGTAGTGCTCACCAACGGCAGCGCGCTCGCCGTCAACTGGGCCAACGACCACGCCAACGCAATCATCGATGCCTTCTATCCCGGCGAGGAGGGCGGATCGGCTGTTGCGGAAACGCTCTCCGGCAAGAACAACCCCGCCGGCCGTCTGCCGGTTACCTTCTACAAGGACGCCAGTCAGCTGCCGCCTTTTGAAGACTACGCAATGAAGGGCCGAACCTATCGCTACTTCGACGGCACACCGCTCTACCCCTTCGGCTATGGTCTGAGTTACACCAAGTTCGCCTACAGTGGACTTACCGGACCAACCGATGCGATTCCGGCTGGCGGCACTGCGGCTTTCGATGTCACCATCACCAACACCGGCAAAAGAGCGGGAGACGAAGTAGCCCAACTCTATCTGGAATTCCCCAAAGTCCCCGGCGCGCCGTTACGCGCATTGCGTGCATTCAAACGCGTGCATCTTGAAGCCGGCGCCGCACAGAAGGTCCACTTCGAACTTCAACCGCGCGACTTGAATATGGTTACCGAAGCAGGCGAACCCATCGTGTCTGAAGGCCAATACAAAGTCTCAGTAGGCGGCGGACAACCCAACACCGGGGTCCCGATAGTTACAGTAACATTTAACGTCAATGGTAACTTGTCACTACCAGAGTAACCAGGGAGACATCCAAAACAATGGGCGCATTCTCGACGAGAATGCGCCCATTATTTCGAAGCGCCATCTATCTAATTGCCGCCAGCAGCAGCGCCTGTCTGCATAACTTCCTTCATCTTCAAATACACAGCATTCGTCCAGCCAAATCCAATCTGGTTCGCCTTGTATCCGGTGCTCACATGCACGTCCGAGTTACCCGCAGTCACATTGTACTTCTCCACAATCGTCCCGTCGCGCGCGAAGCCTTCGTCGATGACGGCGTCGAAGTTACGGGCAATGCGCTGCGCGTCCTTACGGAAACCCATAGCCTCTAATCCCGCCACTGCGATCCAATTCGTAGGCGCCCAGCCAAACGGCTCGTCCCATTGCAATCCGGAGTTGAAATTGCTCATCGACAACCCACCGGGTCGCTCAAACAAATTCAGTTTCGCAACCACCTGTGTCGCTTCTTCCCGGGTAGCCACGCCCGCCCACAGCGGATACAGCGAACTGATGTAGGCATAAGTGGATGTTTTGGCGTGAATGAAGTCATAGTCTGCGAACACACCATCCTTGGGCCGCCAAAGATACCGCTGGATCGCCACATCCCGCGCCTTCGCGCGATGATTCCAGCGCATCGCGTCTTCCGGATTCGCGAGCAGATGCGCAAAATGCTCCAGGTCCTTTTCATAGCGATACAGCAGGCTGTTCAGGCACACCGGTGCAAAGTGTCCCGTGGCTCCATCGAAGGGACCAAACCGGAAGCCGGGATCGAATCCCGACTCCCGCATTGCCCGATCGCCCTCATAAAAATCGCGGCTCAGTCGATAACCCTGCGCCCACGCACGCGCGCAAACCACGCTCGCCTGAAGGTCGCAACTGGTCAGTTTCAGCCGCGCCGCTTCCGCCGCATCTGGATGCTCCGAGCCCTTCACCAGCATCCCGTCGCCCTGTCCCGGATGCGCCACCAGCCAGCGAATTACGTCGGGATAATACGTGCTGTCGTCAGACTCCTCCGGCACCGGCCCATGCCCGTAGTCGTAGTAGCGCGCCAAGCCCGTTGTTCCTGCCTTGTGCTCCGGTCGCAGCCACGTTGAATAATCCTTCTCGGCCAGCGTATACGCATGTTGCAGCCACTGTTTGGCCTCTGCTCGACCCTCCTGCGTTGCAGGAAAGCTCTTAGGGTTCTCATACACCGCCCGTATCATTGATGTTAGAAACGGTGGCTGCGACCTGGTCAAGTAGTAAGTCCGATTCGCATTCAGGACAGACCCATAATGGTCGATCTCGAAAAGGAAGTTATCGACTATGCCCTTGGCCAAAGCTTCCCGATGGTCTGCTTCCAATCCAAGAACAATAAAGTAACTATCCCAGCCGTACATTTCGTTGAACCGGCCGCCGGGAACCACGTACGGATTGGGCAAATACAGCAGGCCCGCCGCCGATAACTCCTCCGGACGTACATCGTCCAGCTTCTCAATGCGCCGCGGCAGCGTAAGCACGCGCACGTTGCATTTCTGCACCAGCGAGGTCACTTCCGGCGGCGCAGGCACCTCCGTCGGCATATACAGCACTGGGTTTGCCGTCACCTTGATGTCCACCAGCGAGTGGCAGTCGGTCATGGACCGCGTCAGTGTGTCCCACGCGCCGTGGATGTATTGGAGAGTTGCTTCGGGGTTAGGTCCGGGCGTGGGACCAGGAGATGCTTCCTGCGCCTGTACATGGGATGTTCCGATTGCGGCTGCTGCAAGGAAAAACAAGTGCTGCAATTTCATACCAACTCCAACGTATGCCGTTGTGAATCTTCTGGAGTGTAACGCAACTCGTCGATGCCTGGCGCAACTCCTTCCGTAACTCCTCGCGCAACATCGGGAACACTTCTTCTGCAGCCGGTGTCTACACAAGCACAGTGGTTCCGATTGGGATGAACGGATGGCTAAAGAGCCCCGCTCCCCGCGCCCCGGATCGCCCGTAGATCCAGCGCGCAGAGCGGTCAGCCCGCCTGCGTCTCGCAGAACTCGCCCTCCTGACTCCCTGCCGGCGCGGCTGAATTTCTCCCGGGAGGCAGGCCATGTTTGAAGACTCCACTTTTGAATCCACAGGCAGAATCCGCACCCGCAGCCGCGGCTGGATGATCGCCGCAACCCTCTTCAACGGCTCCATTCTGCTCGCGTTAGTCCTCATTCCACTCATCTACCCTGAAGCATTGCCGAATCACCAATTGCCCATTCTTATCTCCGTGCCCACGCCTCCAGCGGACCGACAGCAGCCTCCGCCACAACAACCAACCCAGCCCCGCGGAGTCTCGGAGATGTCGGGAGGAAGGATCCAGGCGCCGATTCTTTTTCCGCGCGAGCCCCTCATTCCGGGAACCCCTGAGCCAGCCGGCCCAATTGACCCGAGCGCTCTGGGCTCCGGCCCCGGTATCCCCGGTGGCATTGGTACTTCCAGCGCAGGCCACCCCATGGTGTCAATTGCTCAGCCGGTTCCCAAAGCACCCGTCCGTGTCTCCGGCGCTGTGGTCGCGGGTTTGCTGATCAACAAGACACCTCCCGTCTACCCGCGGCTTGCCATTGCGGTCCGCGCCGAAGGGACCGTCGTTCTGCAGGCCACGATTTCCAAGGTCGGCACCATCGAGAACCTGCGCGTTGTCAGCGGCCCGCCCATACTGCAGCAGGCAGCAATCGACGCAGTACAATCCTGGCGCTACAAGCCTTATCTTCTCGGCGGCGAACCCGTCGAAGTCGAGACCACCGTCAACGTAATCTTCACCCTCGGACGATGATCCGCGGCACGACAATGCGAATTACGCCCTAACTCGCCGCCAGCTTTTCGCGTGTCAGCTCGTTCCATGTGGCGATAGCCTCGGGCATGGGCGGGCTGACCGCGCCGGGCGCAACCACCTCAATTGCCGCCTGCGGTGCCACCGTCCCGCGTTTGTCACGCAGTACGCCTTTCACCCATCCCACTGCGGCCAGTCCCTGCCGCCCTTCAAAGGTCTGTTCGATGTAGAACCATCGCTCGTCCCAGCACACCAGCCGAGAACTCAGCCAGAAAGCCGAAAACAGAGGCAGGGAACGCCGGTAGGTAATCCACACCGCGCCCACCATCGGCTGCCAACGCGCCCGCACAATGTGCTCCAGCAGACCGGTTCGCGCCAAGAGATGAGTGCGCGCGTAATCCATGATGTTCAGATACCGTGCGTTGTTCAGGTGCAGATTAAAGTCGATATCGTTCGGCCAAACGCGCATGCGCAGCCGGTCTTCCTCCAGAACCGCCAGCGGCGCAAGCGGAAAAAGATGCTGCCGGATAGCCAGCGCCGGAATCCGCACGAAACTAATGAAATGCGACAAGCCACTTCCTCTTATGCGCTGCTCTTCAGTTCAGTGTAGAAGAGCGGCCGTTCGCCAATCCGAGGCTGGCGCTTCCCATGTCCCATCGGCGACAATCTCTTCTGCCATGGATAAACTCGATAAACTGAATCGCCGTGACTTTCTGATGACAGCTTCCGCCGCAACCCTCGCCATCGCGTCGCCTTCGCTCGCCGCAACCCCGGGCCAGCGCGTCTTTATTGGCTCCAACACCCCGGACGGAATTCTCGCCTTCGATTGGGATCCAGCCACTGCCGAACTCACCGCCGCAGGCGTTGCCGCCAAGCTGGCCAACGTCGACTGGATCACCTTTTCTCCCAGCCGCGAGTTCCTATACGCCGCTTCTGAAGTCGATTCCTTCAACGGCAAGGCAACAGGTGCAGTGGCAAGCTTCACCGTGCAGAACGGCCAACTCCACCCGCTCTCCGAGCAAAACTCCGCCAGCACCGGCACATGCCACGTCGCCCTCGACCACACCGGCCGAGTCCTTCTCTCAGCGGACTACGGTGGCGGCAGTGCGGCAAGCTTCCTTATAACTGCCGGCAGCCTCAGTCCCGCCGTCTGGACCGACCACTACACCGCCCACGGTCCCAACACCGACCGCCAGCAAAGCGCTCACGCCCACTTCGCATCCTGGGCGCCAGACAACCGTTTCGCCTACATCAACGACCTTGGCGGCGACAGCATTCACATCTACAAAGTGGACACCGCCACGGCCGCGCTCACTCCAGCAGGCGCATATCACGCCCGTCCCGGCGCCGGCTGCCGCACCCTCCACTTTCATCCCAACGGCCACACCGCCTACTGCGTCAACGAGCTCGATTCAACCGTCGATGTCCTCGCCTGGAGCAAAGCTGACGGAAGCCTCACTTTCGTCACCAGAATCAATCTGCTTCCAGAGGGCTATCACGGCTCCACGCGCGCCTGCGACACCGTCATCTCCCGCAATGGCAAATTCGTTTACTTTGCCAATCGCGACGACGACTTTCTCTTCAGCCTTCACGCCGACCCTAAAACCGGCGCGCTCACGCCCATCGCGCGCTCCAACTGCGGCGGGAAGATTCCTCGCAACTTCACCCTCGATCCAACCGAGCGCTGGATGCTGGTTGCCAATCAGGATTCAAACAACATCAGCGTCTTCGCCCGCAACCCCGAAACGGGTGTCCTTGCCGAGCAAGGCAAAAGCTTCGCGGTACCCGCGCCAATGTGCATTCTGTTTGCTTGAAAGGGAAATCTCGAAACGGAAAAAGGGATGGGTCTCAGGCGCTGACTAAAGCAGGTCCAACCAGCGCGTTGCCTGCGAGTGGCGCCGATGCATCTTCTTCCGCCCCAGCATTCATCGGCACGTGCGCCAGTTCCCATGCTGAGCGGTCTTTCATCAACCGCGACACTAGCGCGGTATGCATCGCGTGGCCGGCCCGTTCAGCCACCACCAGGCCCTCGATCCGCCGTCCCGCCAGCGCCAGGTCCCCAATCAGGTCCAGCACCTTGTGCCGGACATACTCGTCATCAAAGCGCAGCGGCCCATTTTCCGGTCCCCGCGCACTCAGGATGATCGCGTTTTCCGGCCCCGCGCCGCGGATCAATCCCATATCCCGCAGCCGCTGCTCATCGGCCTTGTATCCAAACGTCCGCGCCGGAGCAATCAAACTCCCATAGGTCTCTGCCGCCAGGTCGATGCAGGCGCTCTGGTGCCCAATCGGTGCAGGGAACTCGATGGAGTATTGAATCTTGTAACCCGACCCCGGATACACACCGATGAACTTCTCCCCTTCGCGCACTTCCACGGCACGAAGCACGCGGATCGTCTCCCGGCGGCGGCGTTGTGTGCGAATTCCGGCGCTCTGAAAGGCCTGCACATACGGCTGCGCGCTGCCGTCCAAAATTGGCAGTTCCAGGTTGTCCAGCTCCACAATCACATTGTCCACGCCCATGCCAATCAGCGCGGAAAGCAGGTGTTCGGTGGTGGAAATCAGCACGCCTTGCCGCATGAGGCTGGTCGCATAGCTCACCTTGGCAATATTCCGGCCAATCGCAGGTATTTCAAAGTTGTCCAGATCGGTGCGCCGGAAGACGATTCCTGATCCGGCCGGCGCGGGCAAGAGCCGCATCGTAACCGGAGCCCCGGAATGAAGCCCCACCCCTGTGAACTCCAAAGGCTCGGCAATCGTCTGTTCCAGGTGTGCTGGATGTCCCAAATTACAATCTCCAACTGTGCAAAAAATGGGCGCAGTCGTTAGGTTAGACGGAAAGTCACTCCTGGCTGCTGTGGCATTTTAGCCACACTCTGCGCCATCCGGGCCGTACTTTAAGTCGCAAATCCTGCCCTTAAGCGAGTCTTAACCGTCATAGAATCAGGAAGTAGCTTTAGGGTTCTCCAGAAAGGCTTTCGCATGTCCGCTGTCCCTTCAACCACCATTCCCATGCGCGCCCTGCTGGCAGGAGCCCGTCGCAAGCAGTCCGCCCTGCTCGATCTCATCCAGAATCTGGTTCGCGTCGAGTCGCCTTCCGACGACAAAGCCGGCGTCGACGCCTGTGTCGCCCTCGTCGCCGCCCATTCCAAATCACTCGGTGGCCGCGTTAAGCTTCACCGCCAGCGCGCCTTTGGCCATGTACTCGAAGCGCGTTTCGGCCCCAAGACCAAGTTCGGCTCCCCAAAGCCCGGCTCCCCCAAACCCATCCTGCTCCTCGGTCATCTCGATACCGTTTGGCCCCTCGGCACCCTCAAAACCATGCCCTGCCGCATCGCCGAAGGCCGACTCTGGGGTCCCGGTACCCTCGACATGAAAGCCGGCGTTGCCATGGCCCTTACCGCTGTCGAATTGCTTTCCGAAGCCACCCTCCTCCAGAATGAAATCATCCTGCTCCTCAACAGCGAGGAGGAAATCGGCAGTCCCGTCTCCCGCCCCATCACCGAGTCGCTGGCCGCCGAATGCTCCGCCGTTTACGTTCTTGAACCGGCTCAGGGCCTGGCCTATAAAACCGCCCGCAAAGGTACCGGAAACTGGCGCATCGAGGTCACCGGAATCGCCGGCCACGCCGGAGTCGACTTTGAAAAAGGAGCCAGCGCCATCCGCGAAATGGCGCGCATCGTTGAAACGGTCAGCAGCTTCACCGATCTCAAGCGCGGCCTCACCGTCAGCGTCGGCCTGGCTGGAGGCGGCTCAAAAACCAACGTGATCCCAGCCGAGGCTTGGGCTGAAGTCGACGTCCGCATCGCTCGCAAAGCCGATGGCTCCCGCATCGAGCGCAAATTCGCCGCCCTCAAACCAGCCGACAAGCGCTGTACCCTAGCTCTCACCGGCGGCATCAATCGCCCGCCCATGGAGCGCACCCGCGGCACCGTCCAACTCTATGGCCGAGCCCGCGCGCTCGCCGAGGAACTTGGATTTTCGCTCGACGAAGCCTCCACCGGCGGCGCATCCGACGGCAACTTCACCTCAGCCCTCGGCGTTCCGACACTCGACGGCATGGGCGCAGTCGGCGAAGGCGCCCACGCCCGCCACGAATCCATTGTCCTCGAGCACCTGGCCCCCAGAACCGCTCTGCTCGCAGCAATGCTCACTTAAGGATGATTCAGGTAGTTCTGCAAAAAGAAATACCCCGCCGTCACAAACCCGATAATCGCCACCGTCCAGCGCATCGCCCGCTGGTTCACTTTCCGGCTGAAGTGTGCCCCCAGATACCCACCCAGTCCCGCCAGAATCGCCATCACCAGGCAAAACTGCCATGCCACCCTTCCCGCCAGCATGAATGTGATCGCCGGAATCCCAATCGACACCGCCGCCGTCAGCACCTTCAGCGCATTCATCTCGTGGATGTCATGTACCCCGCAAATGCCGAACAGCGCCATTGCCAAAAAACCTCCTCCGGCGCCGAAGTACCCCACGTACACGCTCACCACCACCATGCCCAGAATCAGCGACTTGTTATACCGCCGGCCGCCCGACATGCTGGCCAGCCACTTCCCCAGGGGAAAGCTCAGCACGAACAAGACTGCCGCAAACAGCAATAGCCATGGCAGCAATTCCCTGAACCGCTTGTTGCCTGTGTGCAGCAGCAGCCAGCCGCCAATTTCTCCGCCCACCCCGGACGCGATTCCCAGCGGCGCCAGCGTCCAGCCGTAGGCCCTTAATTGCTTGCGAAAAGCCACCAGCGACGTAAGTTGCCCCGGCCACAACGCCACAGTATTGGTCGCCTGTGCTGAAACCGCGCCCACTCCCACCGCTGTGGTGCTGGCCAGGAGTGCCGGAAGCGAAAGGAACGATCCTCCGCCCGCGATGGTGTTGAGCACTCCGGCAAAGAAGGAGGCGGCCGGAAGCCACAGAATGCGAAGAATGTGCAGAACTGAAGAGATCACCCCTCACTCTAAATCCGATTCACATAAAAATGCATAAGGGTTTGCTTTCCCGCGATTGAGTTGCTTGTCCGAAGTTGATCGATATCCGTTTCCCGCCTCCCCCCTGCGCCGCCTGTTAAACTCCGGTCAAGAACTTTTGGAGCCTTCCTCGTCATGAAACAACCAGTTCTGCTTCTCCTTTTGGCGGCAGCCGCCGTGGCTGCAAGCGCCCAAACTCCCGCCAAACCTGCTGTCACCACCCCGAAGCCGGCAACAACAACGGCCAAGCCCTCCGCCACCGCCGCCACCACCGGCATCAAGCTGCCTCCCGGTGTTCCCCCGGTCCGAGGCATCGTCAAGACCGCCTTCACCCTCCGTTATCAGGACATCAAGATCGGTACCGGCGCCGGCGCCGAGCCCGGCAAGCTGTTTAAGGTCAATTACACCGGCTACCGCGCTGCCGATGGAGTCAAGTTCGACTCCTCCTTTGACCATCCGGGCCAACCCGAAAAGGACAAGGACGGCAAACCCGTGCTCGGCGAGGACGGCAAGCCCAAAATGGGGCCGCCGCAGCCCATGCCATTCCCGCAGGGCATGGGACGCCTCATTCCCGGCTTCGATCAAGGCTTTGGCGGTATGAAGATCGGTGGCAAGCGTCGGCTCTTTATTCCCTGGCAGCTCGCTTATGGAATCCGCGCCATCCCGGACCACGGAGCCGACCATCCCGGGATCCCCGCAAAATCCGATCTCATCTTCGACGTCGAATTAGTTGACGTGACTGACATGCCTGCTCAACCCACTCGCCCTGGCATGGGTGGGCCTCCCGGAGCACGTCCCAGCGTCCCAGGGGGAATCGTCCCGCGTCCCGCAACTCCCGGCGTTTCGGGCAGCCTGCCTCCCGGAACCACGATCAACGCGGCGCCTGGCTCCGTCGCCAGGCCCACTGCGGCTCCCACTCCAGGCCAGCCTGGCGCTCCGGCTACTCCGCCCCCGGCTCCAGCGCCCTCCACCACAGCCCCGGCGCCGTCGGCACCAGCAGCGCCGTCCATTCCAGCACCCAGTGCGCCATCTGCACCCGCACCTACAACCCCACAGCCTCAGAACTAGCTGAGGCTTTTCACCGATTCAGGCCACGCCGGCAGGTAACTCCGGCGTGGCCGCAATCAACTGCTGCGTATATGCTGTCTGCGGGTTCTCGCACAGCGCCAGCGCTTCGCCCATCTCCACCAGCCGTCCAGCCTGCATAACAGCGATGCGCGTGCTCAAATACCGAACCAGCGGCATGGAGTGCGAAATGAACAGATAGGTCAGCCCATAATCGCGCTGCAGCCTCCGCAGCAGGTTCACAATCTGCGCGCCCACGCTCACGTCCAGTGCGGAAACCGGCTCATCCAGAATCAGCAATCGCGGCCTCAACGCCAGCGCCCGGGCAATGTTGATGCGCTGCCGTTGTCCGCCGGAGAACTCATGCGGATGCCGTCCCAGCGCCGATTCATCAAGACCCACTTCCTTCAGCAGCTCAATCGCCTTCGCCCGCAGCGATGCGCGGTCGGTCCGAATTCCCGCATCGTCCCCATGGATCACCAGCGGCTCCGTCACAATGTCGAGCACTTTCATCCGTGGATTCAGTGCTCCGTACGGATCTTGAAAAACCGGCTGCATCTGGCGTCGCAGGCCCTTCATCTGGCGTCCCGTAGCCTGCGCCACATCCGTTCCTTCCACGCGAACCGATCCTCTGCTCGGTGTTATCAGCCCCAGAATCATTCGCGCCAGCGTGGTCTTGCCCGATCCCGATTCGCCCACGAGCCCCAGCGTTTCCCCGGCCTCAATCGTCAGAGAAACGTCTTCGACAACGTGCTTCAATTCGGTTCGCAGCCCCGCTCGCCTGGGATAGCTCTTCCACACCGCGTCCACTTCCACCAGCGCCATGCAATCGATGTTATACGCGGCGCAGACACGGTCTTTACCGGTTACGGAACCAATGGAGATGTGCGAAGGGCACGAGGCTATTTGGGCAACTGTATTTCAACCGGGAAAACGTCAAAAAAACAGAGTGAAAAACGATCATTTTTGGGCAATTTCGGCCCTTTTCGCGGCAAGAAATGCGGGAAAACGCTGTTTTTTGGGGGTCTTTGTTTACTGGTTGGTACATGGACCCTGTTCGCTAACCTATTTATTTATATATGTTTATCGGATCACAGGGGTTGCGAAAACGCGTGTTTTTCGGGGGGAGGGGTGGGGTATTTTATTTTTTCGAATGCGAACCGACCGCATTTTTCCCGGATTCTACCCGCGGATTTGAATGCAGGGAGCACCAATCAAATTGTGCATTACGGGAGTGAATTGATCGGCAAAAGCGCTGAATTTGCCTTTTCGGCGGCCAGCTCAATCCAATTTCGGATGCACTTTGTGAAATCCCGTGGCCTCCTGATAAGCCTGTGCAAACGCGGCCAGCTTTGCCTCCTGAAAGTGCCCCGCCAGGAAAGTCAGCGAAACCGGCGTCCCCGGCCCGCCAATGTCGTCGCTGTCCCCGTCGTCGATCTTCGGCGGCCTGGGCGCGTCATTTCCCCGCAACCCATTCGGCAAAATCAGCGCCGGATGTCCCGTCAGGTTGGTGGCGACGAGTTGTGTCCCCGTTGTCGGCGTCACGATCACGTCCACCTGCTCAAACAGCGCGGAAACCTGCTGTACAGCCAGCGTCCGCGCCCGGTTTGCCTGGATATATTCGACCGCCGGATAGAACCGCGCAATCCGGAAAGCGTTCGGCCAGTCCTCTACGCCCTGTTCGGTCAGCAACCGGTCCCGACCAGACATTGTGAGGTCGTCGAACGCCGCGGCACCCTCCGCCGTCAGCAGTGGCACCATCGCATCGTAAGGCAGCTTGGGCAACTCCACCGGAATCAGCTTCACACCCATCGACCGCAGCTTGTCCAGCGCAGCCAGCTCGTATCGCCGGTCGTAATCCCGACGCGTCCGCGAAACCTTCGCGGCTTCATTTCCAGCTTCGCGCTTCTTGGTCTCCTCGGCAGTCTCATTCGGCTTTGCCTCAGCCAGCTTCAGCGGCTCAGGCGTTTCAAACTCGCTCTTCAGATATCCAATCCTCAGCGTTTTCCAATCTGTGTAGTCCATCGGAACGTTCTCGGTCTGAGCCGCCGCAGTATCCTTCCCATCTGGTCCATGAATCGCCTCGAGAACCAGCAGGCAGTCTTCCACCGAGCGCGAAATCGGCCCCAGCTTATCCATCGTCCAGCTCAGCGCCATCGCTCCGGTCCGCGGCACCATGCCAAACGTTGGCCGCAACCCTGTACACCCGCAGCGCGTAGAAGGCGACGATATCGAACCCAGCGTCTCCGAGCCGATCGCGAAGGCTACACATCCCGCCGCCACAGCGCTGGCCGACCCAGCCGAAGACCCGCTAGAACCCTGCGCTGGATTCCAGGGATTCCGTGTTCGTCCGCCAAACCACTTGTCCCCCATAGCCAGCGCGCCCAGCGAAAACTTAGCCACCAGCACCGCGCCCGCCGCATCCAGCCGCTGCACCACCGTCGCATCCTCATCGAACGACTGGTGCTCAAACCCTCCCGCGCCCCAAGTCGTCGGATAACCCTTTACCGCAAGCAAGTCCTTAGCACCCCACGGAATCCCATGCAGCGGTCCGCGATACTTACCAGCAGCAATCTCCTCATCGGCCTTCTTAGCCTGCGCCAGCGCCCGCTCTTCAGTCAGCGTAATTACGAAATGCAGCGTGGAGTCGTAACGCTTGAGGCGATCGAGGTACATCTTCGTCAGATCGACGGACTTGATTTTGCCGAAGCCCAATAGGCGACCAAGTTCCCCAACCGTTGCGAAGGCTAGGTCCTCAATGTTTGTGGGCGCCTTCGGCAGCGAGCCAACATAATCAATGCCGACATCCATTGAACGCACGGAACTCGGCAACGTCTCGCACTCGGGACTCAGCTTGCCCTTCGCCGCTGGTCCTGGATGAAACACAAACGCCGGCGCCACCGAATTAGGCATCTTCAACGCCCGGATCGGCTCATAAGAATCCCGCTGGTCATTCAACCCATCCAGCATCATCTTCTTTTGTTCGGCGGTAAACGGCCCTACACCCGCCAGCGCCGCAGCCTGGTCCAGCATCTCCGGCGTAATCTTCGCGAGCGGCTTATGTTCAGCGGCCGCACCCGGTGCAGCCTCCTGCGCCTGTGCTGCCAGCGTATACAAAACCCCAGGCAGCAGTGCGGAAGTAATCCCAGCGCGGCTGCAGGCAGTCAAAAATCCTCGACGATCAAGTGTCATTGCCGGAGTGTCCTTTGCGAAGCAAAATGTCTTTCGCAAACTATACCCGAATTCAGTGCTGACCTAGCGCTTCAACAGGCTGCGAAAAAGCTCGAACGGATGAAGAATTTGGGCAAAGATAGAGCTGCGGCTTTATTGGCCCGGCTAAACAGCTTGGTGAAAAGGCCCCCATCCGGGATTGGAGCGGCTCGGCGAACTTTAGCAGGGGCTAAAAGCCCAGCGCATTTGGTTGACTTTATTGGCCTGGCTAAAGCCATGCCCTTGTTACAAAGCCTGTCTGGCGAGAGTTTTTCATCAGGCTGTAAAGCCGTGCCCTTGTTACAAAGCCGCTTGCAGGGAGTTTTTCCGCAGCCTGTTCCAGCTCACCTATTTCGCCGGCGTCAGCTTCAGCGCGTAAGCATACTTGCAATTCGCCCCAGCCGGAAGTGTCACCGTCAGGGCCTCCGCCCCCTGCACCCAGGTCACCTTGTCTGCCGACCCTAGCAGCTCAATTGACCCCACCGGAATCGACTTCCCCTCATGCGCCCATCCCAGCGAATGAATCACAGCCTTCCCATCCTTTGGGCATGCCATGCCAATTGCGTACACCGTAGACTGTTTCGCCGTGAACCGGAAATCGTCCGCCGTATAAGGCTTAGTATCCGTGTCGTGGAACGCCCCACCCTTCACCTGCGTCGGCCCTTCCCCATACGTCGTCCACGGCGTCGTGTCATAAATGGCCTCGCCATTCACCTTCAGCCATCCGCCCATCTCCAGTAGTGTTGCCTTAATCTCGTCAGGAATTGTCCCATCCGCCTTTGGCCCAAAGTTCAGCAGCAGGTTCCCGTTCTTGCTCACAATGTCAATGAGCTGGTGCACCAGAAACTCCGGCGACTTGAACGTATCGTGCTCAATATATCCCCAACTCCCGTTGCTGATGGAAGTATCCGTCTGCCAGTGGTCCGCCAAAATGTGGTCCAGCTGCCCGCGCTCAAAATCCCGCGTCCCCGCCTTCCAGTTCAGCGAATAATCCTTGAAGTCAATTACGCCCGTATACCCATTTGCCGCCGCAAAGTTGTAATAGAACGCCGCAAACTGCCGCACCGTCCTCCGAAACTCCGACTCCCCAATCCACCAGTCGAAATACACAACCTCCGGCTTATACTTCTCCACCAGTTCCGTGTCCCTCGCCAGCCAGTCGCGCGTCCACGCCTCACTCACATAGGTCCAGTCTTCATACAGCCCATGCGCATCTCCCGGCGCAGCAAACCACTGGTGCGCAGGTCCATAAAGCGACGCATACTTGGGATCGTTCACGTCAGACCGTATCGCCCGCCCGCCTTCATAAAAAAAGTTATGCTCCGCCCGGTGCGAGCTCAGCCCAAAATGCAATCCCTCGCCCCGAATCGCCGCCGCCAGTTCTCCCAGCGTGTCCCGCTTTGGCCCCATCTTCACGACTGTCCAATCGGAGAGCCCCGAGTCATACATCGAGAACCCATCGTGATGCTCCGCTACAGGCACCACGTACCGCGCTCCCGACTCCTTGAATAGCGCAGCCCACTCCTTCGCATCGAAATGCTCCGCCTTGAACAGCGGAATCAAATCCTTATAGCCCTTCGCATCCTTCTCCGCCGGATCCTTCGAAGCAAAATGCTCCTGAAAGTTCTTGTACGCGCCCTCTTCCGGCTTGTACATATTCCGCGGATACCACTCGTTCACCGCCGCCGGCACGGAGTACACACCCCAGTGAATAAAGATCCCGAACTTCGCGTCCTTATACCACTGCGGCTGCTGATATTTCATCAGCGTTGCCCAGTCCGCACGATACGGCCCATCGTTTTCCTGCTTCTCCTCAATCGCCAGAAGCCGGTTTCGCTCCGCATCGTATTTGCTCACCGACTGCTGCCACTCGCGGTCAATCTCCGCAGCCGATTTCACACCCTGCGTCGGCGCCAATGGGTCAGTCACAGCCGTCGTAGCCTGCGCAAAAAGCATCGGCGCAGCCAGAAGAAAAACACAAGGCGCAAAACAAACAGCATTTCTCATAAGCGCGAATCCTAAACCGCCGCAGCAAGTGCACGCAAACGTTTTCATTTCGCGCGGATATTTTGCCGCAATCATCCGCAGCTCCGCCAAAAAAGAATCTGCTTGACATATTCCTATATAGGAATGTATTGTTTTGTTCATGGCAAGAGCCGCCACAACCACCGACGCTTTCAATGCCGTTGCCGAGCCCCGCCGCCGGCAAATCCTCACTTATCTCGCTCTCCACGAGCGCCTGGTGGGCGACATCGTCACCGACATCAAACTCGACCAGCCATCCGTCTCCAAACACCTCTGTGTCCTGCGCAATGTCGGCCTGGTTCATGTCCGCCGCTCCGGCCGCCACAAGTTCTACCGCACAAACGCCGACGCCATCCGCCCCCTTCACGAGTGGGCCGCCACTTTCGAGCGCTACTGGACCCATCAGTTGCTCCGCGTCAAACAGGTTGCCGAGCAAAAGATGAACCGGATCCAGACAACTCCAGGTCCCGGCAGCGCATTCCCAAAAGACTGACCCGTTAGGAGGTCCCATGACTCCCGCAGCGCTGATCGTTGAAAACCTGGCCCTCGCAAGCTCGCGGAGTCTCCATCGCATTCGCGCTGCTTTCGGTAATCATCACCGTCCTTCAGCGGAGGATCTTATGTGCCCAATATGTCTCGCGACCGCAGCGTTATTCGCCATCAAAGCTACATCCGGAAGCGCCCTTGCGGCTCTTGCTTACCGAAAAATCCATGGAAAGACCCTCGAGAACCAGACCCCCAATCAACCCGAAACCAAGGAGGATCAACATGTCCAGCACCATCGCAGCAATTGAGCATCCGCAAGTCGTCTCGCACCACGACTGGCTCGAAGCGCGCAAGGAATTCCTCGCGAAGGAAAAGGAATTCACCCGCCTGCGCGACGAGCTCAGCCGTCAACGCCGGCAACTTCCCTGGGAGAAGGTCGAGAAAAACTATGTCTTCGACGGGCCCGGCGGAAAGGAAACCCTCGCCGACCTTTTCGGCCAGCACAGCCAGCTCATTATTTACCACTTCATGCTGGGTCCGGGATGGAAGGAAGGCTGCCCAAGCTGCTCCTATCTGGCTGATCATTTCGATGGCGCAACCATCCACCTGGCCCATCGCGACGTAGCATTCGGGGTCATCTCCCACGCGCCCATCGCGGAAATCGAAGCCTTCAAAAAGCGCATGGGCTGGCGCTTCAAATGGGTCTCGTCCTTCGCTAACGATTTCAACTTCGACTACCACGTCTCCTTCTCGCCGGAGGAAAGAGCGAAGGGCACGGTTGAGTACAACTACAAACAAATGGAGTTTCCCAGCGAAGAAGCTCCCGGTCTCAGCGTCTTCGCGAAAGACGCCAGTGGTGATGTCTTCCACACCTATTCAAGCTATGAGCGCGGGCTCGACATTTTTGTCGGCACCTACAACTTTCTTGACCACGTGCCCAAGGGCCGCGACGAGAAAGGCCTCAAGCACTCCATGGCCTGGGTGCGCCATCATGACAAGTACACCGACAATGATGTCGTCGACCCCACGCGAGGTTATGTTCAGCCGGAGATCGTGCAGATCCAGGCTGCCGGCTCCTCCTGCTGTTCTGAAAAACACTCCGATTGACTCTGTCTTCAGGTGCCCAGGTCGCTTGCACGTGGGGACTTGGGAAAGCAAGAAGCCCAATCCCGTCTGCGCGCGCAGCAACCAATCCAGAGCGAGCGAACAGCGAGCGTCTGCCCCACCGCAGGTGGCGGTCGGGTAAACTAATAGAGCCATGCTCGACCTGAGTTTTGTCCGAAGCAACCTGGAATTTGTAGAAGAAAAACTGCGAGCCCGCGGAGCCGACCCCTCTGTGCTACTGGGCGATTTCCGCGCCCTCGACCAGTCCCGCCGCGAAGCCATCACCCTCTCTGAGCAGGCCAAGGCCCGCCGCAACGAGCTCTCGCAGCAAGTAGGCGCGCTCAAGAAGGCCGGCGAGCACGAGAAGGCTGGGGCCATCCAAGACGAAACTCGCGCCCTCAAGGACAAGCTCGACGATCTCGACCAAACCGCCGCAGCCCTCGACGAGCAGCTCCGCCTCTCCATCGCCCGCATTCCCAACCTCACCCGAGATGAAGTGCCTACCGGCAAATCGGAAGCAGACAACATCGTTGTAAAGATCCATTTGCCTGAAGAGCCTAAGCGGGATTGGACCTTCACCCCCAAGCCCCACTGGGAAATCGGGGAAGCCCTCGGCATCCTTGACCTGGAGCGCGCGGCCAAGCTTTCCGGCGCACGCTTCGCCGTTTACTACGGCGCAGGCGCACGCCTAGAGCGCGCCCTCATCAGCTTCATGCTCGACTTCCACACCCAGAAGCACGGCTACAAAGAAGTCCTGCCGCCGTTCATGGTCAACAGCAAATCCCTCTTTGGCACTGGCCAGTTGCCCAAGTTCGCTGAAGACCTCTTCCGCTGTTCTGACGCTGACGCCGAAGCCGTCGCCCGCGGCGAATTCAAAGACAACGACCACTGGCTCATTCCCACGGCCGAGGTCCCCGTCACCAATCTCTTTCGCGACGAAATCCTCGACGACGCGCGCCTGCCTATTGCCTATACCGCCTACACACCCTGCTTCCGCGCAGAAGCAGGAGCAGCCGGCCGTGACACTCGCGGAATCATCCGTCAGCACCAGTTTCAAAAGGTCGAACTCGTCAAATTCGTCCGTCCTGAAGACTCCGACGCCGAGCACGAGCGCCTCACACGCGACGCCGAAGAAATCCTTGAAGCTCTCGCGCTGCCTTATCGCCGCGTGCTTCTCTGCACAGCCGACACCGGATTCTCCGCTGCCAAAACCTTCGACCTCGAAGTCTGGCTTCCCGGCCAGCAGCTCTACCGCGAAATCTCCTCCTGCTCCAACTTCGAAGCCTTCCAGGCCCGCAGGGCCAACATTCGCTATCGGCCGGTTCCGGAAAAGACAGGCGCGGACAAGACAAGCGGGGACAAGAGCAAGCCCGCCAAAACCAAGCCCGAATTCCTCCACACCCTCAATGGCTCCGGTCTCGCCGTCGGACGGACCTGGCTCGCCATCCTGGAAAACTACCAGCAGGCGGACGGATCCGTCCTCATTCCGCAAGCGCTCCAACCCTATATGGGCGGCATCGAAAGAATCGTGAAGGAAGTTTAATGGAACCCTCGAACCACGCCGTACTCGCACCCAAGTCTCGCCGTACCGTCAAGGAAGTCCTCCTTAGCTACTTCTACTGGACCTATCCCCGCGGCTCATTCCACTACGACATCATGGTTACGCTCATTCTGATCTTCATTGGCGCAACCCCGTTCTTCTGGAACTATGGCGATAAGCCATCCCCCAACGGCGGACCCCAACATCCAATCCAGGTCGTCGGCAACGACGATCACGGCTTCATCGTCACCGTGTCCGCCCTTGACGTGACTGTTCCCGCAGGCGCTGCTGACGCCGTCGTGAAAAAGATTCTCCGCAAGGCCATCGAACCGGTCACAGGCGATGCCGTCTTTGTTGAGCGCTGGGAAACCGTCACCGACTCCCAGGGAAACGCCGCGTGGAAAATCTGGGCCCACCGCTAGCAGAATCTTGTTCCTTCCTTCGGCGATATTGCATCCAAAAGAAAGGAATTTTATGTCTAAGGAAATAAAGCTCGTCCTATTCTCAATAGCGCTTCTCCTCTTGCCCGGCAGCCGCGCCTTCGCCGCGCCCGCTGACGACCTGACCAGCGTCCTCCACCGCCTCGATCTAGCAGCAACCAAGTTCCAGTCCACCTCCGCAAACTTCGAATTCGACACCATCACCACCTATCCCGTGCCAGACACCGATGTGCAGAAAGGCGTGGTCTACTACGACCGCAAAGGCAGCGGTTATGAGATGGGCATGCACATCAATCAGATCAATGGCCAAGCGGTGCCCAAGGTGATTGTCGTTTCTGGTGGGACGTTCAAGATGTATGAGAAGCTCACCAACCAGGAAACTATCTCAAAGAAAGCCGAAAAGTACGAGAGCTACCTGATATTGGCCTTTGGCGCCAGTGGGAAAGATCTGTCCGACAAGTGGAACATCAAGTACGCGGGCCAAGAGACCCTGGGTGGAGTCAAGGCAGAGAAACTCGAGTTGGTGGCGAAGGATGCTGACGTGCTTAAAATGTTTCCTAAGGTAACGATCTGGGTTGATCCGGATCGCGGTGTATGCCTCAAGCAGGTCTTCGATGAAGGTCAAGGCGCGTCCAGGGTCAGTCTCTACTCCAACATTGAGGTCAACAAGTCTCTGCCGTCTGACGCCTTCACGTTCAAGACCGATAGCAAAACCCAAATCGTCAACCGCTAACGCGGTTGATGAAGCGTAGCAAGGGCTGAAGCCCGGTCTATTCTGTTGGTCTTTGTCGGCCCTTGTTACAGAGCCCTTGGAGTTGAGCCGGGGCGAGTTTTTCCGCAGCCAGTCAATCTCTATTCCGTAGCCCCTTAGCCCCTAGTCCCTCGGTCGCTCGCCGCAACCCCGCTGCCACCGCAATCCCTCCCAGCGCAAACACCATGGGGAAGCACTCCAGCGTATACCGTGCCTCCGGCGCTTCAATGGTCATCAACAGCGCACTCCGCATCACCAAATACGCCAGCATCCACGGCCAGAACTTAGGCCGCAAGCACAGCCCCACCACTCCCAGCAGCAGATACATCGCGTTCAACCCCGCATACTCCCAACTGAAGCGTGTCTCCGAGTTGTGATGCGCATACACCCACCAGTCCAGGTCGATGTTCAGATTCTCCACGCGCGGCCGCAACCACATATCCGCCATCCGTCCCAACGGCAGACCTATGTAATACCGCAGCGGATCAGCCTTCACCCGCTCCTCCGCGAGCCGAGCAAACCCGTCATCAATACTCTGCGAAAAGTCCTGCCCATTGTCGTCATACGCCTTCTTCAGCGCTTCCGTCTCAGCGTACTGCGCTGGCGAGTCAAACGCCCGCGCCGGCAGCTTGTTCAGGTCGAACGGACTTCCCGGCAAATTCCAGTAAATGTCATAGGTCGAAACGAAGTCGAGGCACCATGTCTTCACCCACCGCTGCCAGCCGGGATAGATATCCTCGCCCGGATCAGTCGCATACCGCGGTGCCAATGGTTCAATCACATGAAAGGTCCGCCAATTCCGCGCCGTCCACACTCCAAACGGAATCATCGCCAGCAGCAGGCAAACCGGCGCCATCCGCGCCAGCCTGAACCAAACAACCGGTCGAGTCCACGCGCCCCAAACCAGCCCCGGCGCCAACGCCACGCCCACCAGCGCCCCATCCGGCCGCAGCATCGCCGCAAAGCAAACCGCAAACGTGAACAGCAGCGCATAACCCCATCCTGGCCGCGCACGGAACCGTGCCAAAGCCCATAAAGCAAGCGCAATTGCAAACAGGGTCGGAGTCTCCGTCAGCGGCGCCACCGCATAGGACGCCGTAAACGGACAAATCGCCGCCAGCCACAGCGTCGCCAGCGCCGCGCCCCGCTTTACTCTATCCGGCTTTACCCCAGCCGGCGCAATCTCCCCCGCAAACCCCGCCAGCAGCAGACACCCCGCCAGTTCCATCGCAATCTGCACATAGGCGACAGCGTCATAATTCTCCATGCCGAACAGCTTGAAGCAAGCCGCCAGAAACAGCGGATAACCCGGCAGACGGATCAGCGTCGAATGCAGTACGCCGCTTCCGTCCGTAATCGCATATTGCCCATGCAACAGCAGGTTCTTCGCCAGTCCGCCATAGATCAACGTGTCCCCGGATACCTGCGGAATCGCTTTCAGCATCCAAACACGCAGCACCGCACCCCCGGCCAGTGCCACTGCACCCGGCCACGCGCGACCCAAAAAACTGGCCATCCCGGTGGTTTGACTCTCTGAGGAAGCTTCCATACGATGCGTACTGTATAGCCTATGCTTTCATCGCAGTTTTCGCCCCAAGTAGAATAGAAAAGTACCTACATGCCGGATAAACAAATATTCTTCGACCCGCAGCGCAAGCGATGGAAACGCCTTCGCCGCATCCTCGACATCTCTGCCGTAGTCTTTACACTGGTCCTCGCCGGGTTCATTTTTAACGTCCTCCGCTATCAGCGTTTGCCGGAGTTGTTGCTTCCACCGCAAAAGCACAACTTCAAGGCTCTTCCTGATCGCAGCGTCGCATTGCGCGGCGCCAAGGCCCGCCCCGCGCGCCGCAAAACCGAACGAAAGCCCTCTGACATTCCCCTCAACTCCGGCGAAGGTCTGCGTGCTGCTTATTACGTCCCCTACGACGAGGCCAGCTACTCCTCCTTCAAAGAGCATGTGCACCAGATCGACATACTCTTTCCCGAGTGGCTTCATGTCGACGCGGCCCATCCCACGCTGCTCGGCATCCACAACGACAGCCACCGCGAGTATCCCATCGTTGACGGATCCGCCGTCCATGATCCAGACGACCTAGATCGCATCAAGCACGTCATCCAACTGGCCAAGGAAGATACTGAAATATTCCCCCACCTGAACAACTTCAACGCCAATACCCAAAGCTGGGACGCCGATGTTGGCAACCTTCTTAAGGATGCAAAGAACCGTGCTCTGCTGCGCGCCCAGATTCTCCGCTTCTTCACTGCTTATCCGGTCTACCGCGGCCTCTCTCTCGACTTTGAAAGCCTTTCCGATGATGCCGATCCCGCCTATCTGAGCTTCATCCATGAACTCGACGCGGATCTGCGATCCCGCAACCTTCGTCTCTGGGTCAACACTGCCGTCGCGACCTCAGATGCCGACCTCAAGCAGATCGCCGCGAACTCCGACGGCATCATCCTGATGAACTACGACCAGCATCAGGTCACCAGCGATCCCGGACCCATTGCAAGCCAGGACTGGTTCATCGGCAATCTCACCCGTGTGCTCAAAATCGTACCCAAAGGCAAGCTCATCTGTGCCCTCGGCAACTACGGCTACGACTGGACGCTTTCCATCCCCGCGTCTCCAAAGAAGGGAAGCCGCAAGCCCCCCGCCAAACCCGAGGTCCTCTCTACGGTCGACGTCTCCGTTTCGGAATCCTGGCAGAACGCGTCCGACGCCGATGCCGACCTCGATCTCGATTACGACACGCTGAATCCGCACTACGAGTACATCGACGAAGATTCAAATCAGCGCCATGTTGTCTGGTTCCTCGATGGAGTGACCGTCCTCAACGAGTTGCGCGCCGCCCGCCAGCTTGGCCTGCAGACCTTTGCCCTCTGGCGTCTCGGCACGGAAGATAGCTCCCTGTGGAATGTCTGGGACAAGCCCACTACTTCCGACCCGGCGCAGGCTCTCGCCTCCGTGCAGCCTGGCCACGACGTCGACATTGAGGGCGAAGGCGACATCATGCGTGTCACCAGCCTGCCACAGCACGGCAGGCGCACCGTCAGCATCGATACGGATGAAAAGGACCCCAAGAAACAGCTCATCATCGACGAGCACATGGATGTGTATCCTCGCACCTACACCGTGCAGTACTACGGCTACCACCCCGACCAGGTCGCCATCTCCTTCGACGACGGCCCCGATCCCAAGTGGACCCCGAAGATTCTCGACATCCTGAAAAAGAAGAACGTCAAGGGCACCTTCTTCCTGATCGGCAACGAGGCTGCCGAGAACATCGGGCTCATGCAGCGCATTGCTCGCGAAGGCAATGAGATCGGCAACCACACCTACACGCATCCCGACATCAGCGAAATCTCGCCCCAGCAACTCGACCTTCAGGTCAAGCTCACCCAGCGATTATTCGCCAGCAAACTTAATGTCCAGCCGCTCTACTTCCGCCCACCCTACGACATCGACGAAGAGCCGGAAACCGACGATCAGGCCGCGCCCGTTGTGCCCATCCAGAACGACGGCTACATCATCATCGGCAGCAAAATCGATACCGACGACTGGGACGAGCATCCCCGCAAATCTCCGGCTGATATCACCCAGTCGGTTCTCGCTCAATTGCAAATCATGAAGACCAAGCCGCAATTCCGCGGCTCTGTCATCCTCATGCATGACGGCGGGGGCGACCGTTCCGCAACCGTTGCCGCCCTTCCCGTCCTCATCGATACTCTCCGCGCCAAGGGCTACTCCATCGTCCCCGTTTCCGAGCTCATGGGTAAAACCACCGCCGAGGTCATGCCCCCGCTCACCTTCTGGCAATTCCTCCGCGCCGTCCCTGATTCGCTTGCTTTCTCCGGCGTGCAGTTCATCGGCACCTTCATCGCCATGGTCTTCTTCCTTGGCGACATCCTCATGAGCGCGCGCCTCATCGTCATCGGCATCTTCGCGGTCATCGATCGCCTGCGCAAGCCGCACACCAATGCCTCGCCCAGCTACAATCCGCGCGTCGCGGTCCTCATTCCCGCCTATAACGAAGAGACCGTGATCGTACGCACTATCCGCTCGGTCCTCAACTCCGATTATCAGAACCTGCATATCATCGTTATCGACGACGGCTCCAGCGATCGCACTTTTGAAGTCGCTCGCGATGCCTACACCGCTGAGATCGCCACCGGCCGCGTTCAGGTCATCACCAAGCCCAACGGAGGCAAGGCCGCCGCTCTCAACTACGCTCTCGACCGCCTTGAAGAAGAGATCTACGTCGGCATCGACGCCGACACCGTCATCGCCGCAGACGCCATCTCCAAGCTCATTCCGCATTTTGAAGATCCCCGCATCGGCGCCATGGCCGGCAATGCCAAGGTCGGAAATCGCGTTAATCTATGGACCCGCTGGCAGGCCCTCGAATACATCACCAGCCAGAACTTCGAGCGACGCGCCCTCGACTTGTTCCATATCGTCACGGTCGTCCCCGGAGCCATCGGCGCGTGGCGCACCGCGCCCGTCAAGGCCGCCGGCGGCTATCCGCTCAATACCGTTGCTGAAGACGCCGACCTCACCATGAACATCCTTGAGCAAGGCCTGCGCGTCGACTATGAAGACCGCTCCCTCGCCTTCACTGAAGCTCCCATCGATGCAAAGGGGCTGATGCGCCAGCGCTTCCGCTGGTCGTTTGGAACCCTGCAGGCCATCTGGAAGCATCGCGCAGCTTTCCTCCGCAACAAGGCAATGGGCCTCTTCGCTCTGCCCAACATCCTCATCTTCCAAATGTTTCTGCCGCTGGTGTCACCGTTTATTGACCTCATGTTCCTCTCCGGCGTCGTCACCTTCTTTATCAACCGCTTCTATCATCCTGGTTCAGCATCCTCTGCCAGCTTCGAAAAGCTGCTCGTCTTCTTCCTCGGGTTCCTGCTTCTCGACTTCGTCACCTCCTCGCTGGCCTTCTCGCTGGAGCGCCGTCACCCCGCCAACAAAGGCGATGGTTGGCTCCTGTTCCACATCTGGCTGCAGCGTTTTGCTTACCGGCAGGTCTTCTCCATCGTGCTCTTCAAAACCATCAAGCGAGCTATAGACGGCAAGCCCTTCAACTGGGACAAAATCCAGCGCACCGCCAAAATGTCCAAAGCTACCGAGGCGCTTACCGAAACACCGTAAGGGAACAAAACTGTGCCCCATTCATTCCGCGTCTTTTTGCGGAATGAGTGGGCGGGGAATTACGCGATAATTTCCTTCATGCCCGAACTGCCAAAAGTCGAACTCCACCTCCACCTCGACTGCTCGCTCAGCTACAAAGCCGTCTCCACCCTCGCCCCCCACATCACCCAGCAGGAATACGACACCGAATTCGTAGCCCCGAACCAATGCGCCAGCCTCGCCGACTTCCTGACCCGCGCCCCCCGCGGCTTTCAGCTCATGCAGACGGAAGACGCCCTCCGCATCGTCGTTGAAGACGTCTTCGAACAACTGGCCCGCGACAAGGTAATCTACGCCGAACTCCGCTTCGCGCCACTCCTGCATCTCCTTAACGG
>JBEKRU010000088.1:0-27205 GCA_049518435.1 Occallatibacter sp.
GTGGCGCCGATGAGGCGGATGGTGCCGCGTTCGACGTAGGGAAGGAAGGCGTCCTGCTGGGCCTTGTTGAAGCGGTGAATTTCATCGACGAACAAGATAGTGCGCGAGTGCATCTGGGATGCCTGCGCGGCGGTGGTCATGACCTGCTTGATTTCTTTGATGCCGCTCATGACGGCGGAGAACTCGATAAAGCTGGCCTTGGTGGTTTCGGCGATGATTTTGGCGAGCGTGGTTTTGCCAACCCCCGGCGGACCCCAGAGAATCATCGAGCCTGAATCGTCATGTTCTATCTGAATGCGGAGGGGCTTGCCGGGACCGAGCAGGTGATCCTGGCCGCTGTATTCCTCGAGGGTGCGGGGACGCATGCGCTCGGCCAGGGGGGCGGTGCGGGGTGTGCCGGATGGGCCTTCGGGTTGGCCGTCGAAGAGGCTCATTGGGGGCCTTTCGAGAAAAAGTGCGAATTATGACTCATGCTTCCCACCCATTCGCTGTCTGAGCAAGAAGCAGGTCCTTCGACTCGCTGCGCTCGCTCAGGATGACAGGATGGGGCACCCAGCATTTTGTGGGAATCAGGGCTGCCGTCGAAGATGCTCATTGGGTGCCTCGTCGCTGGCGGGAGGCTTCGTAGAGGAGGATGCTGGTGGCGATGGCGGCGTTGAGGCTTTCAACGGGGCCGGGGCAGGGGATGGTGATTGCGCCGTCGGCCATGGCGGAGATGGGCTGGGGGACGCCGTTGCCTTCGTTGCCGATGAGGATTGCGACGGGGCCGGTGAGGTCGATGCGGTCGGCGGGCTCGGCGGCGCTGACCGTGGTGGCGTAGATGCGCAGGCCGGCTTCGCGGAGGCGGGCGATGGAGTTGATGGCGCTGGCGGCGAGTACCGGGAGGCGGAAGACGCTGCCGGCGGAGGCGCGAACGGCTTTGGGATTCCAGGCGCTGACGGTGCCGGGGAGGGTGAGGATGCCGGCGGCTCCGAAGGCTTCCGCGGAGCGGACGATGGTGCCGAGGTTGCCGGGGTCCTGAATTCCGGCGAGGACGAGAACAAGTGGGGTGGTATTTGCAGAGTCGCCGAGGAGGTTGGCCCAGGTCCACTCCGGCGGCTCGATAAGGGCGGCGATGGGCTGGGGGGATTCGGTGGTGAGTGCGGAGTCGAGGAGGTCGCTGGGGAGGAGCACAATTTCGACCTGCGGGGGAAGAGCGAAAGAGTCGAGGAGGCGCTCGGCACCCTGGGCGACGAAGACGCAATCGACAGCAAGACCGGCACGCAGTGCCTCTTGAAGCAGGTTGGGGCCCTCAATGCCGGCCAGGTGAGGCGCACCGCTGCGCGACTCGCGGGCGGGGTTGGCCAGCGCCTTGCGGAGCTGCTTGAGGCGGGCGTTCTGCTTACTCTGTACAATGCGAAGAGGCATGAATTAGAAACCCTGTTACCCTCTGCCGATTCTAAGCCGTTTGGTTCATGGGCGCGGGTAATGTGACGGCCGCAACTTGCCCGCCGCGGCGGGCTGTGTTAGTTTCCGTCTTTGTGGCGACAGTAATACGGGAATTGAGGTAGAGCTTCTTGTCCGCGGAGATCTTGCGCGTCCATCCCGATGAACCCCAACCAGACCGGATTGACTATATTGTCTCCTGCCTGCGAAAGGGCGACGTAATTGCGCTGCCTACCCGGCAGAAGCACAAGCCGCTTTCGCTGCTGATTTCAGGGCTGGCGCAGGCGTATACGCTGGCGCGTGACACCGATCCAATGCTGGACAAGCTGGCGGACCGTTTCTGGCCGGGACCGCTGACGATTATTGTGCGGGCGGGAACCAAGCTGCCGCTGCGGTCGACGGCGAACACGGGGAACGTGGCGCTGAGGGTTCCGGATGCGGCGATTCCGCGGGCGGTGGTGGAGCGGTTTGGGCTGCCGATTACGGCGACGTCCGCCAACCTGCAGGGGGCGCAGGAGTGTACGCATGCGGCGTGCGTGAGGGACCAGATTGGCGATCGGATTCCGCTGATTATCGACGGCGGGCCGACGGGACATGCGCAGCCGACAACGATTGTGGACCTGTCCCTTGGACCTGGGCGCTGGCAGATTTTGCGCGAAGGCGCGATTCCTACACATGAAATTGCGATGGTGCTGCAAAGGTGACAGTTGTCAGTCGTCAGTTCTCAGTTATCACTCGCGGCCGTTTGACCACTGACAACTGAAAACTGACGACTGCTTTTCGAAGGTTTCGATGAGGCGCAAGACCAAGCCAAGACGACGCAACTGGCGCATACGCGTGGTGCTGGTTGTGCTGCTGGCGTTGGTTCTGGGGGCTGCCGCGTGGAGCTGGTGGGTTTACGCGCAGATTGAGTTTTATGCCGGGCAGGATCAGGCTGCGCAGTCGGATGCGATTGCTGTTTTCGGCGCGGCGGAGTATGACGGGAAGCCTTCGCCGGTGTATCGCGCGCGATTGGACCACGCGCTGGAACTCTACAAGCGCGGGATTGCGCCGCTGATTATCACGCTGGGCGGAACGGGCGGGGATGAGTACTCGGAGGGCGCCGTGGGGCGCGAATACCTGATGGGGCAGGGCGTGCCGGAAGAGGCGATTATTGCCGAGACGGTGAGCCGGAATACCGAGGACTCGGCACGGCGCATTGCGGTGATTGCGCGGGCCAACGGGCTGAAGCGGCTGGTAATTGTGAGCGATGGGACGCACCTTTTCAGGATTCACGCGATTTGCGCGGCGGACGGGCTGGATGTGCTGACTTCTCCGCGGCCACGGGTGGTGGTGGAGGGCGGATCCGATGAACGGGAACGGATTGCGCACGAGATATTGAGTTATACGGCGTGGCGGCTGCATTTGCATTGAGGTGGGAGTTCGGTATTCGGCGATTGAATCGAGCGGCATCCCACCCTTCCGGCCCGAGCTAAATTACCGTGTCAAACTTGAGCCGGAGTGGTGCTATTCTTCTGGGCATGATTCCATGGATCTTGGGATTCATCCAGGAGGAGCCAATTGCAGCTTTAGCTGTGGCTGTCGGCCTTGCGGGTTTTATCTCGACTGTCATTGCCATCCCTAAGAATTCAATTCTCGTAACATCACTCAGAAAATCCAGACCAAGGGCCAGCGGTCGAAGGAAAAGCGTTCACACTACTGAGCCGTGGAAAAAAGGCGACGTCATCGCGCTGATTGGGATCTGCATCAGTTTTGTCAGTATGGTTGCAGGTGTGGCTGCGCTAAGGAAGCCGGTTGATTCGGATCATCACTCAATCGTCACTCCGGACCCGATACCTGATCCCTCCCCTCGAGATTCGCGCCAAGGCAAAGATTTGACTCCCCATAAGTATTTAGCGCGCAAATCCGGCCCTCCGCCGACTCTTCAGAAACCCATCGAATTCATCGATGTTACGGTGATCCATTCGCAAGAAATCTCTGGCGCCGATTTCATCGTCGACGGTGCTCAGCCTCTCATTCGCCAGGATGCTCCAGGGGTCACGGTGTTTCGCCTTAGCCGTGGTTCGCATCGGCTGGAAGCCCTGCAAGATAGGAAACCGTGCAAACCCGCGTTCTTCGACGCCTCGCTCTCGGCATCCTTCACTTTTGACTGCCAGCAATAATCAGGGGGAACGGACAATGGCAAATAAGGCGACTGGAAATCTTGTGTTAGGTTTTGCGTTTGCTTTGTTGATCTTGGGAACCCAGTTAGCGAACAGTCAGGCTTCGCCGAAGAGCGTTTTTATCGAGCAGTTTACGAGCCGAGACGGGGTCGACGCCGAAGTTCTCTCGTCATTTCGCGATTTGTTCGAAGAGTCCTTTGAGGATACGTTCAGAAACACTGGCGTCTACTCAGTGTTGAATCGCCAGGAGCTTGAGAAGATTGTAAACAGCTCGAAGAGCGAGATATTGGTTACATCAATGGAGCAGATCGATGCGGACACAAAGGCCCGTTTGAGGCTCGCCAAAGCTGATGGGGTAATTTTCGGGAGGGTGATCGACGACAAAGAAAGTGGCGAAGTCGTCGTTTCGGCGAAGCTTCAGAGCTTCGACTCGGTCTTGCAGTGGAATAAATCAGTAACCATGAAGCGGGGACTGATTCACGACCGCGCCAGCCGGAAAGCCGCCATGGTCGAACTTGTTAAATCCGTCGCAACGGCATCGAGAGGTGAGTTTGGAACTGAGATCTCGGAGCTGGAAGCTGACATAACCCTGCAGGAGGACGGTGGTCCATCCCGCCCGATCCATATTGTAGTAACGCATGATGTTGGAGTGGCAACTTATACTGCGACGCTGCTGAGTAGCCCAATGACTACCGGTGGTCCGACATATTTGAGAGGAACGCTCTCCCCAGATGGGCGAGTCCTTGAATTCAAATCCGCATTGGCTGGGACGCGAATTGTCGACTTCGATGGCAAGGTCCTGACAACGGTTTCCGGCGAGATGGCTCTGAACCTCAAACGGATTCCCAACCCATCCGACGATTCATCACAGTCCGGCGACCTCACAGGGGCGATCTCGCTGACTGGTGCCGTTTACGGGACAAGGTCGCAGACGACGTTGACTGGTCATCTACGCGGAAGCTACAAAGCGAGCATGGCAATAAGGAATTGACTTCTTCGAGACCTGCTTCATTGTGACGATGATGCGTCCAACCTTCCGCCCCCAGACTGCTCGGAGAAATGCTTCCAAATAGTGTCTTGATCTCTCTCGGTCTCTTCAACTTATTGGGCAGTCGCTTTGTAGACGAGGATCAGGCCTTTTGGCTCCTTTTTCGCGTCTTTCAAGGCCGCTCACGTTGGCAGCCCCGCTGGGTACCTGTCGAAATTGGAACGTTGGCGGTCTGTTTGTGTCATACTCTTGGCACATGCTGAAGCGACGTACAATTCTGCTGCTGGCCGCGGTGATGGCACTGGGTGCGGCGTTTGTTGTGCCGGGTGTGTCTGTGGAACGGGGCGCGGAAGTTTGCGCGATCGTCTGCCTCGCGGAGCAGCAATGCGAGCGGCAGGAAATTGTTGCCGCGTCATGTGAACAAGCTGAGGGTGCTGCCGCGCCGGTTTGCTTTCACTATCAGGCGCCCCGGGTTCATGGCTTCACATGGCCGGCAAGTTATCAGCGTCCTCCTACCTTCTTCTCTCTCGCCTAAGGAAGCTCTGCACAAGTGGAGATCTCCCGACCTGTGAATTTTGCAGGGGTTAAAACCCTCGCATTTTGTCGGACTTATCGGCACGACTAAAGTCGTGCCCTGTTACAAAGCAACTTGTGCCGAGATTCCCTAAGTCAGGTTCTTAATTCCAAGACAACTTATAACCTGCTGGATAGGAGAGTGCCTCAGTGCGCGATTTCCTGAGAAGTCTGTTTGTGCGGAGTGGTTCGGCTGCGCATCGTCGTGAAGTGATTGGAGAGGTCAACGCGCGGCGGCAAGAGCTGCGGCGGTTGACCGATGGTGCATTGCAGGACCGTGCGATTGAAGCGCGGGACCTGGTGGAGACGGTGGCCGTTGCGGCGGTGGCTGCGGAGCGATTGCTGGGGCTTGAGATGTTCGACGAGCAGCTTCATGGCTCGCTGGCGCTGGCCGATGGGCGGATTGCCGAGATGCAGACGGGGGAGGGAAAAACGCTGGCGGCGGTGCCGGCGATTGCGTGGTATGCGAAGGCGGGTAAGGGCGTTCACGTGATGACGGTGAACGACTACCTGGCGCGGCGCGATGCGGAATGGATGGGGCCGGTTTTCAAGTTCATGGGACTGGCGGTGGGCTGCATTCAGCAGGGGATGAGTGGCGAGGAACGGAAGCTGGCTTATGAGTGCGATGTAACTTATTCGACGGCTAACGAGATTGGGTTCGACTTTCTGCGGGATCAGATTGCGTTGTATCCGGGGGAACAGGTGCATCGGCCATTTGCGGCGGCGGTGATTGATGAGGCCGATTCGATTCTGATTGACGAGGCGCGGATTCCGCTGGTGCTGGCGGGCGGCGAGGGTGGGGATGCGGCGCTGGCTTACCGGGTGGATGCGGTGACTCGCCGGTTGCAGCCGGGGATGCATTACGGGCTGGATCAGTTTGGCCGGAGTGTTTCGCTGACGGACGCGGGGATTCATGCGGTGGAGAGGGCGTTTGGCTGCAGGAATCTGTTTGATGAAAAGCATCTGGGATTATTTACGGCGATTCAGGATTCGCTGCATGCGCATGCGCTGCTAAGGCGCGACGTGGATTATTTGGTGAAGGACGGTGCGATTGAATCGGTGGACGAGTTCAAGGGGCGGGTGGTGGCGGACCGACGGTGGCCTGCCGGATTGCACTCCGCGGTGGAAGCAAAAGAGGGAGTGGCGGCGAAGACGCAGGGCAGGATTCTTGGATCGATCACGCTGCAGAACCTGATTGCGCTGTATCCGCGGGTGTGCGGGATGACGGGGACGGCGGCGACGCAGGCGGGGGAGTTTCGCGCGATTTACGGGATGGATGTGGAGGTGATCGCGACGCATCGGCCGGTGATTCGGGTGGACCTTGCGGACCGGCTTTATCAAACGAAGAAGGAGAAGGAGCAGGCGGTGCATGACGAGATTCTTCGTGTGCATGCGACGGGACGGCCGGTGCTGATTGGGACGGCGAGCGTGGAGGAATCGGAGCGCCTGAGTGCCGGGCTGGGTGCGTTGCCGCACGAGGTTCTGAATGCGCGGAATGAAGAGGAAGAGGCTGCGATTATTGCGCGGGCGGGCGAGAGGGGCGCGGTGACGGTGTCAACGAACATGGCGGGGCGCGGTGTGGACATTCGGCTGGGGGCGGGCGTGGCGGAGTTGGGAGGGCTGCATGTGGTGGGCGTGAACCGGCATGAGAGCCGGCGGATCGACCATCAACTGCGCGGGCGTGCGGGGCGGCAGGGCGATCCGGGGAGTTCGCAATTCTTTGTATCGCTGGAGGATGATTTGCTGGTGAAGTATGGCGTGGATGAATTGAATTCGCCGGATGCGCCGGCGCGGATTCAGAGCAAGATTGAGACGCAGAATCTGCAGATTCGGGAGTTTCTGCACAAATACGAGGGGGTTGTGGAGGGGCAGCGGCAGAGGGTGCAGGAGCGGCGGCAGGGGATTTTGACGGGAGGGACGCCGTGCGCGTCGGAACTGGAACGGGTGGTGTCGCTGACGACGATCGATGAGTTGTGGTCGGATCATCTGGCGGGTGTTTCGGGACTGCGCGAGGCGACGCAGTGGACTTCGTGGGCGAATCACAATCCGCTGCATGAGTACCTGAAGGACATTGACGATATGTTCCGGACGATGGAGGCGCTGGTGGAGGAAGAGATTCCGAAACGCGTCGCGCAGGCGGAGGCTGGGGGGCTTGATCCAGCGGAGCGTGGGGCTACTTGGACTTACCTGACGACGGACCAGCCGTTTGGGAGCATTGAGGAGCGGATTGTGGATGGCCTGCGGCGGAAGCTAGGGCTGCGGAAGGTGTGAGAACTGCTGAGCGACACGCATTGAGGCAGTATCGGAGCAGAGGCCAAGTGGGGATAGAATTCTGTAAGGTGCCAATCGATTCATGAAGTAACGTCGATGAGGGGAAGGACTTGCGAAGCGTGAGAACACTTCAGGAAGTGATCGAAAAGGCGCGCAGTACTACCGAGGGATTTAACCCTCCTGCGGAAGAGAACGACCTTGCCCGGTTTCAGCAGATCGTTGGCTCGCTTCCTGAGGATGTTCTTGCCCTTTACCGCAATCACGACGGCTCTAAACGTTTGATTCGCCCGTATTCGGCGAAACTTACGGCACGTTTGATACCGATTGCTGAAGCGCTAGAGAACCAATTGCTACTGAACCGGGTTTCAATTCCCAAGGCAGGAACTGTGGCGTGGCTGTGGACAGACGACAACTCAAACTATTGCGGTGTCTATACAGATGGTCTATTGCAGGGATTCCTAACTGTCCTTGACCACGAAGACCAAATTCTGACTCCAGCGTTTCGGTCGGTTGCGCGTTTCATGGAACAGGTGCTGGTGCAGGCGACCGATGGAGAGGATCCAGCTTACGATATTTCCCAGCTCGACCGTGAAATTCCCGAACTGACTTCTTGTGCGGATCATCTTGACAAGGAGGAACTACTCGCCACGAACCTCAAGCGGCTCTATTTGGACGAAGCAGACAAAGGCCTGCGCCGGCTTTATGCAATTTGCTCGATTTGTCTCACTCCGTTTTCATCTACGAGCACCGTCCTCTCATTTCTGGATGACGCCGATTGGCAGATCGGGCCGGCAGCAATTCGCCTGTTAGAAATTCGCCGTTACGTTGAGGCTGTTGAGCTAATGGAGACGCTTGCGCGAGAAAGTGGAACTCACCGGGGTGCAGCCGCTCGTTTCTATTTAGTTCGACTGGGTACCGTCGAATCGCGCGCGGCGATCGATCGCCTCAGGAACGTCCTTGATGAACGGGGCCGGGAACTTCTTGAGCGATTGGTTCACTCTCCTCATCCACTTCCTCCGCCCAGGTGGTGAATGTAGGTAGCTTGAGTTCACTTCACGCCGAGATAAGGAAGAGCCGCGAGAACTCCCAACGCAAAGGCTGCGGCGCTGGCGGTTGAGAGGAAATTGACGGCGTCGTTGTTGAGCAGGCCGCGGCGTTCGATGGTTGCGCCGAGGAGGCTGTCGAAGAGCAGTCCGAAGACGCCGCCTGCGCAGCTTACGGCGAAGATGGTCGAGTCTCCGGACAGAGCGAGCGTCCCAAGGGCGGCGACAATTGCCGCGGCTACGATGCCGGCCAGGGTGCCTGCGAGGCTGATGGCGCCGTCGGTTCCGGGCTCGGCTGTGCGCAGGGTGGTGATCATGCGCGGGTGGCCGCCGAAGACCTGGCCCAACTCGGATGAGACGGTGTCCGCGGCGGCTTCCGCAAGGGCGGCGAGGCCGAGAGCGATGAGATGCGCGGGAGGAAAGGCTGCGCGCGGGAGCCAGGGTGCGGAGGCGAGCCAGGATTGGGTCATCTGATCGGACACGAGGGCGGCGATGCCGAGGTTGGCGGCTACTTGCGAGGCGGAGCGGCCGTGCTTTTCTTCTGCTGTGCCGAGGCGTTCCTTTTTTGCGCGGCCGATGCGGGTGGCGCAATGGGCGAGCAGCGAGACGGTCAGCACCGGGATGAGGGCGGTTTGCCAGGCGCGGTAGGGGAAGCCGACGGTTGAGAACATGAGGTTGGCGGTGATGACGACACCGACGGCGGCGGCTGCCATGGTGGCGGCGCGGAGCTCGAGGACGACGACGCCAAGAAGCAGGCTCAGGCTAAGGTTCCAGAGGGCGACGGAGTGTGAATACGTGGCCCACCAATGGGTCTGAAGCACCAGGCTGACGCCGGCGAAGGGAAGGACGAGGAGAAGCACGAGCTTGGATTGCCAGGCGAGGTTCGGGCGGGAACGGGGATTTACGGAGTTCACAGAATCAATCGTATCGCTGATTGGCGGAAACAGGCCCGGGGCCTTCGCACGTTCGAGATTGCATTCAGGGGCATGAATGCCCCTGCTCCCTCCGTGAATGGGAAGATTTCCGGGGGACAGGTGGGGTGGATCGGTTTACACTCAGGGCGCGGCGTTTTGTGGTGCGTTTTTGGCGTGTAATGGAGTTCGAATGCAAAGGTTTACATTTGTTGTTTCGCTTTTGGCCGGAGTGTTGGTTGCGGCTGTATCGATTTCTGCCCAGGTGCCGGCACAAACGAAGCGCGACGCGGAGACGGCCAGCCAGCGGCTAGAACTGAATCGCGGAGGCGCGACGGTGGTGCTGGAGCCTTACGCGCCGAATATTCTGCGGGTGACTTTGAGTTTGAAGCGCGAGCCTGCGGAGGCTGGTCCAGGATATGGGATTGTGGCCGCGGCTGCGGGCGCCGGCTGGAGCGCGAGCCAGACGGAGAGGACCGATGTGTACCATTCCGGACGCATTGTGGCGACGGTGGACAAGGACCTGCCTCCGACGCATCCGCCGCTGCAAACGGAGATCGATATCAGCAAATACTTCAACGGCTCAGCTCCCGGTGCGCACATTACGTTGTGGACGCCGCAGGGCAAAAAGCTGCTGGAGATGACGGGGTGGTCGCAGGCGGTGCCGAACCACAAGGATGGGACGGCAGAGCTGGCGCGGGATCGGCGGCCTACTGATCCGGAGTCGTGGATTGTGGGGGCGACGTTTGTATCGCCGGATGATGAGCACTACTACGGGCTGGGGCAGAACCACGAGGGATTTCTGGACCACCGCGGGCATCCGGTGCATTGCTGGAACGATTACACGGCTCCGGCGGCTCCGAGCTTTTGCGTGCCTCTGTTGGTGACTAACAAGGGTTACGGATTGCTGTGGGACAACCCGTCAAAGACCACGATTGCAGCGGGATTCAATGAGCAGACGAACTGGACTTCGGAGATGGGCGACCGGGTTTCGTTCTTTGTGATTGCGGGCGATACGGCGGACGAGATTTATGCGGGCTACCGGCTGCTGACGGGGCCGACGCACATGCTGCCGAAGGCTGCTTATGGATATATCCAGTGCAAGCAGCGCTATGCGAGCCAGAAGGAAGTGCTGGACGTTGCGCAGGGTTATCGCGACCGGCATTTGCCGGCGGATGTGCTGGTGGTGGATTGGTTCTATTACACGAAGATGGGCCAGATGGACATGGATCCGAAGTTCTGGCCGGACCCGGCGGCGATGAACAAGCAACTGCACGCGATGGGGTTTGAGACGATGATCAGCGTGTGGCCGCGGTTTGTGCCGGAGGATCGGTATTATGCGGAGTTGCTGAAGAAGGGGTGGCTGATTCACGAGGCGGATGGAACGCCGATTAATGGATTGCCGTATGACCGCGCGGGTTCGGATATCGACACGACGAATCCGGAGGCGGCGAAGTGGTACTGGAAGACGATTCACGAAAACATTTTGAGCCTGGGATTCGATTCGCTGTGGGCGGATGAGACGGAGCCGGATCTGCCGCCGAATGGGGCTTATTACCACGTTGGGCCGGGGACGCAGTTCTTCAATGTGTATCCGCTGTTTCATACCAAGGCGCTGTATGACGGGTTCCGCAAGGATGAGCCGGAGAAGCGGGCGCTGATTCTTTCGCGCGATGCATACACAGGGGCGCAGGCGAATGGGACGATCTTCTGGTCGTCGGACATTTATCCGACGTGGGACACGCTGAAGCGGCAGGTGCCGACGGGGCTGGATTTCGCGGCTTCGGGGATGACGTACTGGTCGAACGACACGGGGGGATGGCAGTATTTGCCGGCGGAACATCATCCGGCGCATAAGCCGCTGCTTGATCCGAGCGACGCGCGGGCGAACGTGGGCGGGTACGACGATTATCCGGAGTTGTATACGCGGTGGTTTCAGTATGCGGCGTTCCTGCCGATTATGCGGTCGCATGGGAGCCGGGTGGCGAACGAGGTTTGGTCGTATGGCAAAGAGGCGGAGCCGATTCTGGAGAAGTACCTGCGGCTGCGCTACCAGCTTATGCCTTACATCTATTCGCTTGGATACCAGGCGTGGTTGACGGGAGCGCCGTTTATGCGGGCGCTGCCGCTGGATTTTCCGAACGATGCGAAGGTGGCTGATCTGCGGGACGAATACATGTTTGGGCCGGCGTTTCTGGTGGCGCCGGTGACGGAGCAGGGCGCGACGAGTAGAGAGGTTTATTTGCCGGCGGGAAGCGACTGGTACAACTACTGGACGAATGAACGGGTGAAGGGCGGCCAGACGATTACGGTGCAGGCGCCGATCGACACGCTGCCGCTGTTTGTGCGGGCGGGTTCGATCATTCCGCTGGGAGCGGCTGTCGAAAGCACGCATGAGAAGCAGGCGATTGCGAAGGTGAAGGTGTATCCGGGGGCGGACGGGAACTTTACGTTGTTTTCGGACGATGGCACTACCTATGCTTACGAGAACGGCGCCGGCTCAGTAACCAAACTGCATTGGGATGATGGCAAAGGGCAATTAACTCACGCGGGCGCGGCGGCCTGGAGCGGGGAGGACGCGGCAATTGTTGACGTAGCTGGGCATTGACCAGGGTCAACGAGCCGGTGAAGGATTGGGTTGTTGAGAAAGGCAGGGCGCGAGGGATACCCTAAGCGGGTCTCCTAGCGTCTAACCCCCGGTTGCCTGATTTACAATCGCTTAGTAAGCAGGAACAAACTGAATGAGGGTTTTTCGAATGATTTTTGGCCAGGCGCGCACGCGGTTGGTTTGCGGGGGTGCGGCGCTTGCGTCGGCGGCCCTGATCGCC
This sequence comes from Occallatibacter sp., assembly GCA_049518435.1. Taxonomy (GTDB): domain Bacteria; phylum Acidobacteriota; class Terriglobia; order Terriglobales; family Acidobacteriaceae; genus Telmatobacter. The sequence goes on from JBEKRU010000088.1 coordinate 12,202, forward strand.
GGCTGTGGCAGTACCTATCGGCCCGTTGTTACGCCTATCAATCCCAGCGGACCGGCTCCGCAGGTGTCGTCGTATGCCGTCGTGATTTCGGCTCCTTCGCCGCAAACGCCGGGCATCGTCACGGTGGTCGACTACTCTGGCGATGCGGTGCTGGCCATTGCTCCCATTGGGCCGGGGCCGACTACCTTCACCCTGGACTCGTTGGGCGCGAATGGTTACACGGTTAACAGCGACCACACGTTGAGCAATTTCCCAATCTCATCGACAATACAGGCCAAGCAGGTGCAGTACACTACGCTGCCTTCGACCGCGGTACCGGTGAACCTTTTCTCGCCGACATCCGGGATGTTCGCAGCGGATCTTGACGGGAATATTGCGGACGTATTCGGCGGGTTTCCCCAGGCATTCAGGCTTGCGATTCCGGTGGCGACCACGCCAATAACGATTGTCGGGCCGAGTGCAGTGGGGCAACGCGATTTTGCAATCAGCCAGAACATCGCGAACCCGACGGGAGTGGAGTGCAACACTTCTCCGAGGACGCAGCCTTTGGGCACGTCGGATTCGATTGAAGTGGCAAGCTACACGGTTTCGGCGAGCATTCCGGTGGGCAAGTGCCCGGTGTATGCGATCGAAAGTCCTGATAACAAGCGGTTCTTTGTTTTGAACCGCGGCGACGACACGATTACGGTAATCAACAGCCAGGACAACACGCTGAACACATGCACTCCGTTTGTGAACCAGGCCGGCCAAACGGTTCATTGCCATCCAATACTGCCGCTTTCACAGAGTGCGGTGACTGCCACGGGCATTACGCCGCCCAACGGGACGAGCGGGATGACGCAGATCGCGGGACCGGTGTATGCGGAATATAACCAGGCGACGGCTCAGTTGGTGGTGGCGGATTACGACGGCGGGACCATCAGCATGATCGACGTGAGCGAGGATGAGTACGGGAACGACAGCGCGACGTTCGGGACCACGTATACGATTCCGGTGGGTCAGACTTCCACCCCCTATCCGGCCAGCGTTACCGTGCTGGCTGACGGTAGCCGTGCCTATACCGCCAATCAGGGAGATGGAACGAGCAACGGCACGGTGACGATCGTGACACTGAACAACCATACTGTGGAAAAGACGCTTCCCGTCACGGGTCATCCGCGTACAGTGGTTTCCACACAGAATTCGCTGGAGGGGAAGGTCTATGTGGCTTCGCCGGATAGTCCTTACCTGACGATTCTGCGGACCGATCTGGACCTTGTGGATACGACGGTCCTGGTGGAAGGCAATGTGGTGGACGTGCGCGTGACTACGCAGAACGGATCGCAGGGAAACGTGAACGCGGTGAGCCGTGTGCCGGGGTACGGGCAGCCATGTAATCTGCCGCCGGCAGCAGGGACCGGGACGGTGTTACAGACCTGCCAGGCGCAACCGTAGATTCAGATTCAGAGAATGAATGAGGGCAATTCCGGTGGACTGGAATTGCCCTTTTCATTTGGAACCTTGCAGACTATGAGCCGGAGAGAACGATGGGCAGGGTGGGAGTGTCGGATCCGCCTGCATTTTCAATGGTCACGCCGAATCCTTGCACGTTAAGGCCGACGGGCGCCTGGGCGAGAATGATGGCGGCGTTGCCGGTAGCGTCGGGTTTGAAGGTGCCCGCAGCAAGAGGCTTGTTGCCGGCCGGTTGCAGAATCCAGAGCTCGTACGTTTTGCCGGCGGGCAGGGGCTGGAGGTTGGACGCGCTCAGGAGAAGCTTGCCACTGTTGGCGTCGTATACCACTTTGCCCTCAGGCGGTGGCGAGGCGACTGAACCCTGATGAAGGACAACGCGCTTGGCGTGCGCGGCGGTGAGCAGCTCCATGAGCTGGGCGAGTTGCACGGAGTCGGCCTTGGCCTGTTTGGCCACGATGCGCTCGTTATGCAGAGCTTCGCGGAAGCGGACGTCGTCCATGGCGACAGCGATGAGCAGGATGGCGAGGGCTCCTGCAAGCGGGCCGGCAAAATTCGCGGAGACAAAGCGAGTGAAAGCGCCCCAGAGGGAAAGGTGTTCCTGCGGCGCGGCGAGGATGGTTGCCTCAGGTTCGGACTCCGGCAGAGACAGGGGCTGCGCTTGCAGTTGCGGCGTGGTGGCAAGTTTGGCCAGGAAACGATCTTTTGCGCCTTCGGGTGGGGCGACTTCTTCGGTGGTTTGGGAATAGGCGGCAAGGGCGATCTGGTTCTGACGCAACTCTTCCTTGCATTGCTCGCAGACAAGAAGGTGCGAGCGGGTCGCATCCATCTCTCCCGGCGTGAGTGAGCCCATGGCGTAGAGGGCGAGATCGGAGTCGGCAATGTGCTGGCGATCGGTCATAGGCTCAGTGTCTTTCGAAGCGTCATCAGGGCGGTCCGGATGCGCGTCTTTATCGTTCCCAGCGGAGTACTGGTCTTCTCGGCGATCTCGGTATGGGTCAGTCCGTCGAAGTATGCGAGTTCCAATGCAGCTTTATGCTCCTTCGGCAGTGCGTCAAGCGCGAGGAGCACCTTGTCCATGAGCCAGCTCTTTTCGGCCGTAAGCACCATGTCGCGTGGATCGGGAAGTTGGATCTCGTCGAGTGGGGCGAGCTGGTCAAGGGGCGAGCGCTTGCGCAGCACGTCGATGGATCGATTGCGGGTGACTACGCTGAGCCATGCTCCGAGGTTTCCGCGCTGGGCGACGAAGCTTTGCGGGCGCTTCCAGACCTGAAGAAGGACTTCCTGCATCACATCCTCCGCCAGGCCGGGCTCGCGCAGCACGCGCAGGGCAATGCAGTAGACGATCCGCGAGTAGCGGTCATAAACCGCCGCCATGGCATCCTGGCTTCCTTCGGCCACTGCTTCGAGCAGAGCGGCGTCATCCATGGTGTCAACCTTTTCGCATTGTTCAGAATGTCCATGCTCATTGCCAGTACGATGGATTGGGGGCAACGGATTGGACGGCTGAGGGTCGGGCTGCGTTGGTGGCATTGCCAAGAGTCAACATAACGCAACGACGCTATCGGGGACAAGGGCAGGTTATGGAGCGGGTGAAGGAAGCGGCGAGAAGGGAATAATGGCTGGAGCAAAGAAGCGGGTGGACCTGGTGCTGGTGGAGGGCGGCTATGTGGCCAGCCGGGAGCGGGCGCGCGCCATGATTCTTGCCGGGCGGGTGCTGGTTGCGGAACAGAAGGTGGATAAGCCGGGGACGCAGGTGAAAGAGGATGCGCCGATCAGGCTGCTGGGCGAGGATCCTCCGTATGTAAGCCGCGGAGGGCTCAAGCTGGCCGCAGCGCTGGAACACTGGAAGATCGATGTGGCGGGACGGTTTTGCCTGGATGTAGGGGCGTCGACGGGAGGGTTTACGGATTGCCTGCTTCAGCATGGGGCAGCGCATGTGACGGCCGTGGATACGGGATTTGGGCAGATTGCGATGAAGCTGCGGAACGATGAGCGGGTGCGGCTGGTGGAGCGGACGAATGCGCGGAATCTTGCCGCGGGGGCGCTGGAAGAGGGTCGGAGCTTGACTGCACAGGGACAAGACCGGCCGGCGTTGACGCTGCTGGTGATGGATGTTTCGTTCATTTCGGCGACGCTGGTTTTAGGGCCGGTTCTGGCGGCGGCGCCGGGGTTGGTGGAGGCGGTGATCCTGGTGAAGCCGCAGTTTGAGGCGGGGCGCGGGAATGTGGGCAAAGGCGGGATTGTGCGCGATCCGGAGGCGCACCAGATGGCGATTGATCGCGTGGCGGATTGTGTGCGGGAGCTGGGGTGGGTTGTGGTGGAGACGATTCCTTCGCCGATTACCGGGATGGAGGGGAACAAGGAGTTTTTGCTGTGTGCGCGAAGGGCGGAAGGATAGGGTGTGGTGCATCGTTGGTTCCGGCTTCGATGACACTTTAATCCGAGATGGACGAGATTGTAATCCGAGATGGACGGGGATGTAATCCGAAATGGACTTGATATTAATCCGAAATGGACGGGTATATAATCCGCAATGGACTTGATATTAATCCGCAATGGACGGAAAGATAATCCGAAATGGACTTGATATTAATCCGCAATGGACGGTAGGATAATCCATATTGGACGAAGGTTGGCTCCGCAATGGACGAGACCAGGAATGCGATCTATCCCCGATTTGCGGCTGCGCTCGTGGCGACTGCGCTTCGGGATACTCCGGTTGTGCTGGTTACCGGCCCCCGTCAATGCGGAAAGACTACGCTGGTCCGCGACCTGGTCACAAAGGGCCGCGAATTCCTGACATTAGACGACGAAACCATTCTGGCATCGGCCCGGAGCGATCCCGCAGGATTGGTGCGCGGCCTCGACAGGGCGACGATTGACGAGGTTCAGCGAGCGCCGGATCTTCTGCGGTCGATAAAAAGGTCAGTGGATGAGGACCGCCAGGCAGGCCGGTTCTTGTTGACGGGATCGGCGAATCTGCTCACCGTGCCGCAGGTCTCGGAGAGTTTGGCGGGACGCATGGAAATCGTCAATCTGCTGCCTCTTTCGCAAGCCGAAATCCATCGCCGCAAACCAGGGTTTCTGAAGGCAGCGTTCGAGGGAAGGATTGGCAAACCTCGCGGGACTCTGCTCGGCAACGATCTTGTGGATGCGGTGCTGATTGGCGGTTACCCGGAGATGCTGCGGCGCAAACAGCCGGCGAGGCGGCAGGCGTGGGCACGCGACTATATCAGGGCCATTGTGCAGAGGGATGTGCGGGACATAGCAGAGGTGGAGAAACTGGATCAGATTCCCAGGTTGCTGCGGGTTCTGGCCCAACATGCGGGGCAGCTTACCAATTTCGCCCAGATGGGGGGTCAGGTTGGATTTGACGACAAGACGACCAGAAAATATGTCGGAATTTTGGAGCAATTGTTTCTGGTGAGAAGGATTGAGCCGTGGTTTCGCAACCATTTGAAGCGACTGATCAAGACGCCGAAGCTCCATTTCCTGGACTCCGGCCTGCTGGCAACGCTGCTGGGCGTGACCGCGGAGCGAATTAAGAATGACCGGACCATTCTCGGGCATTTGCTGGAGACATTTGTTTTCTCAGAGTTGTTGAAGCAGATGTCCTGGGCGGACGGAAGCTGCGCGCTCTGTCATTATCGCGACAAAGATCAGGACGAGGTCGATATTGTTGTCGAAGATGCCGCTGGCGCGGTGGTGGGCATAGAAGTCAAGGCGAGCGCGACCGTAAACAGCGGGGATTTCAAGGGGCTTCGGAAATTGGCGAACGCCTGCGGGAACGACTTCAAATTGGGATTGGTGCTGTACGACGGCGATAGAGCGGTTCCATTCGGAGATCGTCTCGTTGCGGCGCCGCTGTCTTGCTTGTGGGGGTGAGATGCGGAGGATGGTTGATCGGGCTGTAGGTTGAATCCGGGAATTGTCGTAGAATTGACTGGCGAGAGGTACTCAATGCGGAACCCAACCATCTCGATCCCTCTCGACCCGCAGACGGCGCAGGCGTACGGAGCAGCGCGCGCGGAAGAAAAGCTGAAAATTCAGGCGTTGGTGAGCCTTTGGTTGCGTGAACTGACCGCGCGTGAGGTTCCTTCGTTGCAGCAGGTACTTGACGAGGCAGGGCGCAAGGCGCAGGAGCGCGGTCTCACACCCGAGGTACTCGATTCGCTTCTGAGAGATGCCTGATTGCGCTGCGTTCTCGATACAAATGTGCTTGTGAGCGCATTGCTGTCGCCGAGGTCGAAGCCAAGAATGGCAGTAGACCGAGCGCAACGGGAGGGCGCGATTCTGCTCTCGTATGCCGTTCTGGCAGAGATTTTCGAGGTCCTTCACCGCGAGAAATTTAGCCGCTACATCGACGAGGAAGACATTCGGCGCTTTCTTGCCGCGGTGACGCGAGAAGCGGAGTGGGTCGATATCGATGTGGAAGTGACCGCCTGCCGCGACCCCAAAGACGACAAGTTTCTTTCGCTCGCTCTAAGTGGGAGCGCAACGCACATCGTCACTGGCGATGCGGACCTGCTTGCGCTTCATCCGTTCCGGGAAATTGAAATTGTCTCGCCCGGCGCCTTTGTAGAGGCGCAATAGTTCCTCGCGATGGCGGACTGTGTAAGGGATCTGGGGTGGGTTGTGGTGGAGACGAATCCTTCGCCGATTACGGGGATGGAACGGAACAAGGAGTTTTTGTTGTATGCGCGAAGGGCGGGGTAACCGTAGCGCCGGTAGTGGCGCAATTTCCTGCTTGGCGATGTTGCGTAGGGAAGTGTGAGGATGGCAGGATGAAAAGCGACGATGAGCTGAGAGATTGGTATGTGTCGTTGTCAGACTCCGACAAGCAGACTTTTCTTTCCTTTGTTTCCTGGCAACTCACAATTCATGGACGTTGCTTTGGCCTTGATCTAACAGGGATCGAGCAGATTAACGCCTTCAAAGGGTTGAACGAGCTTCAGCATCAAATTAGCAGTCACATGGCGGCAATTGGACTGAGGCAGAATAGGTATCCGGACGACGTTCTCTGGAACATTCTCAGCGAGAAGGCAGCCTCGTATGGCATACTTGCTCACCTCAAGCAGTCCTTTGATTCCGCGAGGTCCAGAAATTCGTGGGATAAATTGAAGTAACTTCCCAACGATCAATCGTTACCGCCAAAACTGGAACCAACCCAACTTGGCGCGCAAGCGTCGTCTGTCGCACCGTAGGTGGTCCGGTACACTGGGACTGCATGGTGCGTATCGCGATTTGCTGCAAGCCGCAGAAGGAAGAGCTGGCTCGGCTTTTGCCGGAGTTGATCGGATGGCTGCGTGCGCGTGGATATGAGCCGCTGCTGGACGAGGAGGGCGGCAAGTACACCTCGGTGGCTTCGGCTGTGGAACGCGCAAAGATGCCGGACTTCGCGCCGACGCTGGTGATTGTGCTGGGCGGGGATGGAACGCTGCTTTCGGTGGCGCGGATTTTTGCGGCGATCGGCACTCCCGTGCTCAGCGTGAACCTGGGGTACCTGGGCTTTTTGACTGAGGTTCGGCTGGGCGACTTGTACGCGACACTCGAAGGCTGGTGCAGGGACTGCTACGAATTGGATCAGCGAGCGATGCTGCACGCGGGGCTTCGGCGCGAGGGCGTGGAAGTTGCGAGCTTTGAGGCGCTGAACGATGTTGTGGTGTCGAAGGGCGACATTGCGCGCATGGGCGAGTTCGCGGTGGAACTGGACGGCAAGAAGGTGGCGGGATTCCGGGCAGACGGGGTGATTGTGTCCACGCCGACTGGATCAACGGCTTATACGCTGGCTGCGAATGGGCCGATTCTGACGCCGGACGTGGACGCGATGGTGGTGACGCCGATTTGCCCGCACCTTTTGACATTGCGGCCCATTGTGGTGCGTGGGGACTCGAGCCTGACGGTGCGGGTGGTGGGGATTCCCAACACGGCACTGTTGACGGTGGATGGCCAGCAGGCTGTGGAGCTTCAGCGCGGCGACGAGGTGGTCTGCGAGCGGTCGCAATACACGGTGAAGCTGGTGAGGATGAGCGAGAGCAGCTTCTTTGAGGCGCTGCGGAGCAAACTGAGCTGGGGCGAACAGTAGGGGCGCAGTTTGTGTTTCACGCATGTTTACGATGGGGAAGGGTCGGGTGGGCGGATTAAAGCTTAGTTCCGAAACTGAATGGCGTGTCACGTTTTTATTTCCGCCGGATCAACGGGAGCAGGCGCGCACCCTGCTGCAGAATGAGTGCGGAAACAATCTTCCATTTTGCCAGAATCAGAATGAATCGGAAATGGAGAGGACCCGCTTCGCAGCTCTCAAACTGAGTGGTGGCGATTTGGAAAAACTGCAGGAAGCGGTGCAACTCGCCAAGAAGGATTGGCGGGATTTGCTGGTTGCGGCGGGGTTCGCCGACGACGTAAATTTACATCGTTCCTGGGTTCCGGAGCGGCGGTCGTGAACCTGCCCTGAGCCGAATCTATTGGAAGGATAACCGCTACTGATTGAGTTCGGTGAGCAATGCTTTTGCCTTGGCGGCGAGGGTGTGCGCTCCGTCGACATCGCCCGAAGCAAGTGCGACGTGGGCCTGCTTCAACCATTCCTTGATTTGCGCGGCAGTTTTTTGTTCCTGGTCGCTGAGGGCGCGGGTAATGCCTGTGAGGGCGCGCTCTGTGGCAGCGATGGAGTCGACTGTCTGCTGGCGCTGATCGGACGCCGTACCCGAAGAAAGCTGGCCGATGGCGCTGACGCCGGAGTCGCCATTGGCCGCTTGCTGCGTTTGCGACGGAGGTGTCGCGGGCTGGGGTTTCTTGTGCTTGGCCGGGGGCTTGGGCGGCGGCTGCGTTTGCGCGTTCGAGGCGGGTTTCGGTGCGGGAGGCGGTGCCGGCACCGACACAACGGGAGGCGGCAAATTGTCCGGTGCGACGGAAGGCTTGGGGAGGGGAGTGTCTTCGATGGGTGGTGCGAGGGGCTGAACCTGGGAGTTGTTTTTGGGAACGCAGCCCACCAGCAAGAGAGGCATCAAACACACGACAATTCTTGCAGGCGTTTTCATCCCACGAACCCTTTCTCAGTTTGTGCACTCACCGGCAGAAGATGCCGGCGTCCCCATTCCGTGGCCGCGAGTGGAATTCGGAGGAAGAACTCCGTGCCAAGGTCTCCATTTGATTGTACTTCTATACTACCGTGGTGCAACTGGAGAATTCGGTACGTCATAGCGAGGCCGATACCGCTTCCTCCTACCTTGGTAGTGAAATAAAGGTCAAAGATTTTCTCACGAATATCTTCGGGAATTCCGGGGCCTTGATCTGCGATGCGGAGGACGGCGAATTTCCACGCAGATGAGGCACTTGGAGGCCGCTGAGCATGACCATTCATGCGGGTGCCCCGCCCGGATTCGCGTCCTTCTTCGAGGACGACTTCGAGACGGCCACCGTTGGGCATGGCCTGTGCGCCATTCTGGATGACGTTGAGCGTGGCTTGCTTGAGCAGGTCCGCGTCAACATTGGCCATGAGCGGCGAGGAGGACATGCGGCTTACGAGGGTGACGTTGTGCGTGGCGAGTTCCGCGGTAGCGAGGGTGAGCACGTCGCCGATGACGGAGCGGAGATCCTGCTCGCGGAGTTGCAACTCGACGGGGCGGGAGAAGTCGACCAGCATCTGCACAACGCGGTCGAGGCGGTGAATTTCGGCATCGATGATCTCGAGGTGCCGCACGGCCGGAGCGCTGGCATCGCCCAGCTTGGTCTTCAGTAATTCGAGATGAACGACGATGGCGTTGATGGGATTTTTGACCTCGTGGCCCACCCCGGAGGTTAGACGGCCAATGGCGGCCATTCGGCGCGAAAGTTCCAGCTCGGACTCGATTTCTTCGGCGGACTCCAGATCGTGGAGAGTGACGAGGGCGCCAAGTCCCTGACTTGATTCGTCATCGTGAATGAAGTCGATGGACGCCTGGATGCGCCGGCCGGTCTCGGTGCGGATCTCCTCCTGGACGAGCGTGATGCCGGATTCGAATGCTTCGCGAAGTGTCCGTCCAAGCACGGTGGCACGGTCGAAGATTTCGCGCGCATGGAGCCCGAGGATGCTCTCGTTCTCTACGGACAGGAAGCGTCGCGCCGCTTCAGAGACCAGGACCGCGCGGCCATCGCCGGTGAAGAGGAGAATGCCGTCCTGGAGGTTGCCGAGAATCTGATCGAGATTTTCCTTCAGTGCGGAGAAGACTTCCTCGACATTGCGCATGCGCTGGCCGATGATGTCGATTTTGTTGGAGACGCGGGCCGGCATGTCCTGCCGTGGAGCTTTTTCGTCTTCTTCCGTTTCTTCACTCGCCGATGTCCAGTAATCAAGCTGCCTGCTGATCTCCTCCATGGGCTCGAGGGCCAGGTTACTAAGCAGAAAGGCCGCGATCAGGGCGGTTCCCAGCACGAATTCCATGAGTGTGAGTGTGGACTTGAGCCAGGGCGCATAGACGGCGCGGAGAAGGGTGGTGCGCACGCCTACATGCACAGTGGCGAATGGCGCGCCATTGCGATCCAGCGGGACGACTACGTCGTAGACAGCAGGAGGGCCGAAGACGGCCTGCATCAACTGAAAAGGATCGGCGCCAAGGAGCTGCTTGTAATTGGGACGGACGGGGAGTGGTTTGTCCTGGTTGGCGGGATCGGTGCTGAGAAGAGTGCTGGACTCACTGTCGCCGATGTTGATGTCGTAAACGGTGAGGGAGTAGCGATTGACGGAGTCGATGACCGCGTGGAGGGCCGCATTGTCGCGTATGGCGGAAGTGGAAAGGAAGAGCAGTTCAGAGGGACGATTGGGGTCGACCTTGCGGTCCTTGAGACCGCTTTCGAGGGCATTCTGAAGGGCAAACCGGATCTCATTGGCGACCAGCAGGTTGGTGTCATAGGACTGCTGGACGGCAGAATGGAGCAGTTGACTGACATAAACAACCGAGAGCAACCCGGAGATGAGAAAGACCAGGGTGGTGATGGCCAGAACGAGTTTTGTTTTCAGACGCATGGGTTAAATGGGGAGTTCATCCCGCGTGCGGCCGTATTCCTTGAGCTTGTTGTGCAGGGTCTTGAGACTGACCCCAAGCATGTCTGCGGCACGGGTCTTGTTTTGCCCGGTGGCCTCAAGGGTGCGCAGGATGAGCAGGCGTTCGGCCTCATCTACGGTTGAGCCTACGCGCACCGAGACCACGCTGTCATCCATTGTCTGCGCGGCAAGAAGCTGTGCTTTGCCGAACCCTGGCGGCAAATGCCCGGCATCGAGGGGTGCGCCATCCGGGCACAGGATGACTGCCCGCTCGATGGTGTTGCGCAGTTCGCGTGCGTTCCCAGGCCAGTCGTAGGCAAGCATCCGGTCAAGCATGGAAGCTGCAATGCCTGAAACCTTGCGGCTGTGTTTGAGGTTCATCTCGTGCACCATGGCATCAGCCATTGGAGGGATGTCTTCAAGGTGCTGGCGCAGAGGGGGCATGTGAATGTTGAAGACGCTAAGCCGGTAGAACAGATCGGGACGCAGGTGGCCGTGCGAGACAGCCTCGCTGGGATCGCGATTGGTGGCGGCGAGGACACGCACATCGACCTCCTGCTCGTTGCGTGCGCCAAGACGGCGGATCTTGCGTTCCTCAAGGACGCGCAGCAGCTTGGCCTGGGTGCCGATGGGCATTTCTCCTAGTTCGTCCAGCAGCAGCGTGCCTCCGGTTGCGAGTTCGAAGCAGCCGGCGCGACGCTCGGCGGCGCCGGTGAAGGCGCCTTTTTCATGGCCAAAGATTTCGCTTTCGATGAGTGTTTCAGGAATGGCCGCGCAGTTGACGGCAACGAAGGGGCGGGATTTGCGGGGGCTGAGCTCATGGAGCGTGCGGGCGACCAGTTCCTTGCCGGTGCCGCTTTCGCCTGTGATGAGGACAGAAACGTTGGAGGGTGCAATCTGTTCGATGAGCCCGAAGATTTCGCGCATGGGGCGGGAATTGCCCACCAGAGCGCCGAGGACGCCGGTTTCGCGGAGGCGGCGGCGGGCAACTTCCAGTTCGATTTCGGTGTCGCGCTGACGGGTGGCGTTGGCGAGGATGGTGCGCAGGCGGGTGGCGTCGACCGGTTTCTGGAGGAAGTCGTAGGCCCCCATTTTCATGGCGTCGACGGCCAGCTCGATGGAGCCCATTGCGGTGAGCACGATGACGGCGAGGTTGGCGCTGAGGCCGGAGGACTCGCTGGCCAATTTGGTGAGCAGGCCAATGCCGTCAAGGCGCGGCATCTTGAGGTCGGTGACGACGATGTCGGGGTTCCAAGCGAGCGCCTTTTCCCAGCCCTGGATGCCATCGGACGCAGTCTCAGTCTGGTAGCCCCAGCCGGAGATGAGCTCGGCAAGACCCATGAGGGCATTGGGTTCGTCTTCGACAATGAGCACCTTTACGGTGTTGGACATAGGGGGACGCCCGCGGATGCTGTAACAACCTTTTTACCACGCAGGGCGGGTGGGCTCCCGGTCGACTGCGTGCATATCATTGATTCTGCTTATCGGGGCGCGGTGGCGGGGGCAGGGGGCGGCGTGCCAGCCGGAGGGGCTTCCGGCGCTGGAGGTTGGGCCGAACCGGAGGCGGCCATGCTGTCGGCGGTAGCCTTGCGGATGGCGGCCAGAGGGATGGCAAGCCGGGGATCGTCGCGATTGAGCATGCGCGGGGCGTGATAAACGGCGAGGACCTTGTCGAGCGAGTTTGCTTTCTGGATAAATTCGCTCCAGCACATGAAGTAGGTCCAGCGGGGCTGCTGGTCGAGGATTTCGGGGGTGGGGAGGCCGCCCACTTCGGCGAGGGCGATGGGCTTGCCGGCGGCGAGGGCCAGCATGCTGGTGTAGTAGTCCTGCTTGAACTCGTGGTAGATGTCCATGGTGACGACGTCGGCGAATTGGGGGCCGGGATAGTACTCCGCCTCTGGAGGCCAGCCGGGATTGGGTGCGTTGACGTTCCAGACCCAGACCAGGTTGTCGAGGTGATGGAGGTTGACGAAGCGGTCGTAGATCTGGCGGTAGAGAGCGGCGGAGCCGTTTTTGCCAGGGCGGCCACCCCACCAGAACCAGCCGCCGTTCATCTCGTGATAGGCGCGGAAGAGGACGGGGACGTGGGCGTCCTGGAGCTGGCGGAGGTAGCCGGCGATGACGTCGACCTGGGCGGCCCAACGATTGTACAAAGGCGTCCCGGGGGTGAGGAGCTGCTGCCATTGATCGTCGGTTAGATGGCCCTGGACACTGTCGTGGAAGGTAACGGGCTCGTCGTCGGTGGGGCGGACTTCGTGCCAGGTGAGGGTGACGATTGCGCCGTTGTGCCATTGGCGCTTGGCCTCTTCGATCATGGCGGGGCGGGAGAGGACGGAGTCTTTGTCCTGGCCGGCGGAGAAGCCGAAGTCGCCGCCGAAGAGGCCGGGATATTTGGCGGTGAGGTCGTAGGCCAGGTCGGTGAAACGGGAGCCTTCGTTGGGGTAGTTGTGCTGGCCGGTGATGGTGGCCTGGCCGGAGATGGAATTGAGATAGGCAAGGAGGGCGCGCGCTTCGGGAGTGGCGTGGGGGTTTACGGGGTCGGGGGATGCTTGAGCCATGAGTGGTGTCGATGCGCCTCCGAGGAGGAGTGCCAGAAGGGATGTTGCGAGTTGGATGGATTTCGTCCGCATGTTGGAGGGTTGACCTTTCGCGGAGCGAATTATAGCTGATAGCGTTACCAGGGGATGTTGATCAAGAAGTTCCGGATTCGCGGTTACTTGTTTGGAACCCCACGAATCAGTTGTGCGGTCTATTGGAAGAGTAAGGAAATAATGCCTATAATGTAAGGAGGGTGAACTATGGACTCAACTGGGCAAGAGACGGATAATGCCGTGGAGGCGACTGTCACCTCGAAAGGGCAGGTAACACTGCCCAGGGAGTTGCGGAAGCGCCTTGGAATCCAGAGAGGCAGCCGTATCCGCTTCACGATTCCCGCGAGTGGCGCCGTGAGGGTGGAGCCTGTGCTGTATGAGCTTGAAGACTTGTGGGGCATGGCGGACTCGGGCGGGCAGGACTTGGGCGGCCTTATGACTTTTGAGGAGATGGACGCGGCGAAGGCTCGGAGGCAGTGGTAGTGATTGCCGCCGATACGAACGTATGGGCTCGCGCCTACCTTAACGACGATCCTGTCCAAACCGGGAAAGCGCGTTCGGCGCTTGCGGCAGGTCGTTCCGCGGGCGGTGTATTCGTTCCGCTGCTGGTTCTGGCCGAGCTGTCGTGGGTGCTTCGTGGCAGATGGGAGAGAGAAAAGGTTCTGAGCACGATCGAGAGCCTGCTTCAGACACGGGGCGTGGTTGCTGAGTCGCCGGCGCTGGCGTGGAGAGCTTTGGAGGCTTCCCGCAAAGGTGCGGTTGGGTTCGCGGATCACCTGATTCGCGAGGTTGCTTTTGAGTTTGGAGCCGGTGAGGTGATTACGTTTGGCAAGGCATTCGGGCGGGTTCCGGGCGTTCGGCGTTTGAAGTAAATGGAGCGCGATTTCGCCTGTTCTGTGCCGGATCAGCATTAAAACTTGCTCGTGCTGTCCTTTGCGCTACGGGTACTGTACGAATGGACGACGAAGAGGAAGCAGGTCCGCTCTTGGGATTACTTCCGGATTGGCAGTGATTCAGGCGTAAAGCAGTGCCATGACATTGAGAGCCATTTTCACGACTTCTCGATTCGTCATAAGACTCCCCCGGTACACAGGACAGCTGCTACGCGGCGGTCATTGAACGAGGAAGTGAGGACCCAAAACAGGTGTGGAAATGGAGATCGTGTCGAAGATGATTGCGTTTCGCAGGTCCGATTCTGTTGCAGCCCGGAGATAGTCGTCCGCGATCCAAACGGGCTCGGAGGTCCTAACTTTGTGAAAGCGCACGATTGGATTGTCGTATTCGGTGTAATAGACTCGGAATCTCTCGCTGGGAAAGTCCTGGATGAGCTTTAAGGCCCAAAGCCTTGCTGCAGTTCGGCCCAATTCGCATGCCAGGATAAAGTCTGGGTGGGACTCAATGTAGGTAATCTCCCACTCGTCCCATGTCTTTTCATCGCCTTCGATGTGCTTCGCTGTTTGATGTTTCTTGATGACTCCACTGTCGTGGGCGAACATGTCGAGGACGTGGGTGTGATTCACAAACTGCTCCCAGTCGGTCTGGGTCGTGGAGGGCGGACAGGGGTTGACATCGGAATCCTGAGCACGAACTACAAGCCCGTGTCTTGTTACAAAATCAGGCCAAAGAAAACGAGCAGTCGCGGTCGCAGACCTCGCTGAAACTCGGCGCGTATTTGGTTGTTTGTCAGACACGATTAGAGTCTATAGGACCAACTTCTCAATCCCGGAGACATCATTTGCAGAGTTCTGGTCGTAGTGTCGGCAATTCGGAAGTAACGCCACGTTGAAATCTCAAAGGCAGCCGCAGATCCTTCACTGCGTTCAGCGACTGTCTGTCTTTGTCAAGTGTTGCGGCAGAAGTCGGCGGGGAAGTGCGAGTTTTCTGAGGCATGGGCGATCTTTCCTCCCGATGTGCCAGGCGTGGTGGGAGCAGGTTGAGTGTC
>JBEKRU010000089.1:0-30523 GCA_049518435.1 Occallatibacter sp.
TCAACCGCCATCGTCCGAAACCACTCAGGACGCCAACCAAATGTCCGCTTCCCCATCTGCAGTTCTCCATTCCCTGCAAATGCGCTCATTTTAAGTTGTCTCACTTTTGGGGGTCACTTCACTGTAATCAGAAGCAAACTCGCGTGCCGATTCATCCAATTCCAGATAGAAAAAACGTGTCTCCCCTCACCTTGCGCGGTCTGAAAATGGAAGAATCCTAACCATTTGAGGGTATGTTCGCGCCTGTTTTGTAACCTTGCAGGCAGACTTTTCCTGAGTTTTGCAACCACATAAGCAGACTTTCCAGCCCCGAATCGCACTCTCCAATCGTCCTCCTGCGCTATCCGCTCGCCGTTCCGGCAGCGGAGCTTTAACTGTCATCTGTAACCTGTAACCTGTCATCTGCTTTTCCTCGTTGCCCCCCAAGATTCCCCTGTGCCCCGCCGCACAACCGCGCCAACCGGAAAAATGCTAGCCTTAGGCTGAAGCATCCTCTCCCTCTCGACCATCGGAGACATGCCTGCGAGGCCCGAATCCTTTGGCTGCCCCCACCCCCCAGCCTGCCGAAGCGCCACCCCTTGCCCGCCCGCGCAGGCAAAAGATTCCCTCTGTTTCCGCCCAAGGCCGCCGCAAGCTCGCCGGCCCGTTCACCCTCGCCATCTTGCTCACTCTGGCCGTCATTACCGGCTCCCTCGCCGGCCTCACCCTCGTCTATTCCGTCGACCTGCCCCAGATCAACGACCTCGAGCGCTACCGCCCCTCCACCACCACCGATCTCTACGACCGCAACGGAAAGATCATCGGCTCCTTCGCTCTCCAGCACCGCGCAATCGTTGGTTACAATGACTTTGCCCCCATCCTGCGCCAGGCCGTCATCTCCATTGAAGACAAGTCGTTCGAGTCCCACTGGGGCATCAACGTCTTCCGCGTCGCCGGTTCCGCCTGGCACGACATCCGCTCCCACGGCCGCGCCCAGGGCGCATCCACCCTCACCATGCAGTTGGCCCGCAACCTCTTTCTCTCCTCCGAGCGCACCGCAGGCCGCAAGGTCCAGGAAGCCTACCTCGCCATCCAGATCGAGCGCGCCTTCACCAAGGAGCAGATCTTCACCCTCTACGGCAACCAGATCTACCTGGGCAGCGGCATGTACGGCTTTGAAGCCGCCTCGCAATACTTCTTCTCCAAGCACGCGAAGGACTTAAACCTCACCGAAGCCGCTCTCCTCGCCGGCCTGCCCAAAGGCCCCGCCGCCTACTCCCCGCTCCTCAATCCGGATAAAGCCCTCCGCCGCCGCAATTTAGTTCTCTCTGAAATGGAATCCGACGGCGTAATCACCCACCAGCAAGCGGAACAAGCTCGCCTGGCTCCGCTCGGCCTGAAAATCAACCAGCCAGAAATGTCCGTCGCGCCCTGGTTCCAGGAAGAGGTCCGCCGCGAGCTCGAAAAGCGCTTCGGCTCCGAAGAAGTTCACGAAGCCGGGCTCAAAGTCGAAACCACCCTCGACCTCGATCTCCAGCAAACCGCCAATCGCGCCGTCACTGACGGCCTGGCCGCCTACGAACGCCGTCATGGCTGGAAGAACAAGCAGGAAAACGTGTTGACTGCCGGCATCACGCTCGAGGACTATAGGCACCCCGACTGGGCCCTGAGAACTCCTCCCGGCGGCTACGTCCACGCCCTCGTTACCCGCGTCCTGCCGCTTGAAATCCGCGCCCGCATCGGCCCGCCCGGCCAGGAAAATACTGAAGTCGTCATCCTCCCCGTAGACTGGCAATGGACCGCCCAGCGCTACGGCGACGCGCTCGTCAAGCCCGGCGACGTCATCTACGTCCAGCTTTCCCAGTCCATGGAAGGCTCCGCCCGCCGCGCCACCCTGCAGCAGGATTCCGGCGCACAGGGCTCGCTCATGGCCATTGACAACGCCACCGGCGACGTCCTCGCCATGGTCGGCGGCCGCGACTACGCCGTCTCCGTCTTCAATCGCGCCATGCAGTCCGAACGCCAGACCGGCTCCAGCTTCAAACCCTACGTCTACACCGCAGCCGTTGAAGACGGAGCCAAGCCCACGGACACGATCATCGACGGCCCTGTCAGCTTTGGCGGCTACACCCCGCACAACTACGAGAACGACTACAAGGGGTCAATGACGCTCGTCAACGCCTTTGCCGAGTCGCGCAATATTCCCGCCCTCAAGCTCGCCGCCCGCGTCGGCATTCACAACGTCATCGACGTAACTCACCGCTTCGGCGTCACCTCCAACATTCCGCCCTACCTCCCCATCGCCATCGGCGCCGTTGAAATCACCCTTCAGGAGCAGGTCGCCTCCTACGCCGTCTTCCCCAACGATGGCATCCGCGTCACCCCGCGCCTGGTCCGCAAAGTCTCCAACGCCGACGGCATCACCCTCTGGGAAGAAGCCCCCACCGTCACCGAGGTCATCTCGCAAGACACCGCGCGCACCATGATGATCCTCCTCCGCGCCGTCACAGCCCACGGAACCGGAGCAGAAGCATCCAAACTTAACCATCCCCTGGGCGGAAAAACCGGCACCACCAGCGATTACACCGACGCATGGTTCCTCGGCTTCTCGCCATCCGTCACTTGTGGGGTCTGGGTCGGTTACGACAGCCGCGAATCCCTCGGCGACAAGGAAACCGGCGCAAAAGCCGCTCTCCCCATTTGGATGACCGTCATGAAGCAAGCCATCGTCGGCAAGGACGACGAGCAATTCCTTGGCGATGACCAGCCGGCCCCATCTCTCGATAAAGCCGCCGCCACTCCACCTGCAAAGCCCGGTCCTGCACCCTCCACCACAACAAATGCCAAGCTTGTAAAGACGGCCGCCGCCCTCAAGCCAGTCATCACTCCGGCCCCTGCACCAATAACTGCAAAGGTCGCTCCCCGGCCTGCGCTCAAAGCACCCTCAACCACTCCCGCTCAACCTGCCACGGTCACGCCAAAGCAGCCTCAGGTCAAACCCGCGCTGACAGCTCCGCCGGCTCTGGCAAGACCCACCCCCGCGGTGAAACCAGCACTGCCCGCCTCTCCACATCCATAACAATCCGCAACCAGAAACACTCAGCGGTGTGCGCCGACCGCCTCCGCCGCCCGCGTCACCCGATAAATCACAAACCGCCCGTTTTCCTTCTTGTGATAGTAGAGTGACAACTCATCCGGCGACAGCGTCGGCCCTTCCACAAATCCATCGATCGCAGCAATCCGCAGCGGCTCTCCAAACGGCAGCGTCTTCCCAGCCCGCTTCGCCACATAAATCGCCGGCCCCTGCTTCCCCACGCGCGTAAAGAAAATCTCCAGCTCTGAAGCCGAAGTCGCCGGCGCATAATTCAACGCATCCGTGTTAATCGTCTTCAGAATCGCCGCGCTGTTTGCATCGCGCACAAACGTATTCCCATTCCTCCGCGCATACAAAATCCGCGCATTCTTCGGCTGCCCCAGAAAGCTGAACTGGCTCTCCACAAAATAAAGCGTGTTCCCATCCGCGCTAATCTCCGCGTCGAAGTTCACAATTCCCGGCTTGGCCACAGACACCCCCGGAACAAGCTCAATCCCGCTCAGCGCGCCGTCCGCAAACTTCCCTCGGTACAGCGTCGAAGCTGTCTGGTCATAGCTCCGGTTCGACACAAAATAGAAATTCCCATCGCGGTCCATCGACGCCACTCCCTCCAGCGCCGGCGTGTTCACTCCCTGCATTTCGCCGCGATACTTGAAATGCAAATCGTCAATCCGTTCCGCCCAATGCAAATTCGTATTCACCTTGGGCTCGTTCAGATTGTTGAAGAAAAGGTACTTTCCATCCCGGCTGACAAACGGCTCCATCGCATCGCCATCGTAGCCTTCAATCGCCACCCGCTGCGGATTCTGGAATTCATTCGTCACAGCAACGGGCACATCCTGCACCGGCCGCGCATGCCCGCAAGCCGCCACTCCACAAACTACCACCGCCCCCACACACACCAGGAAGAATCGGCTCATCAAACCAACCACCTTGTCTCCCATCATCGTACGCAGGCATTCCCAGGCCACATTATCCGCGCGACAATCTAGCGATCGCAGCATTTACCAGGTTCTTCATCGTGCCCGCCTGGCCCTTCAATTCCTGTTGAAGCGCACGGTATTTCTCCAGCGACTCCTGCCGTTTCCCTGAAACCTCCAACAAATTCGCCTCCACAAAATCGTGGTCCAGGTTCTTCCCCTGCGCATCCTGTCTCTGGTCATCAAGCCACAGATACGTCTGCCATGCCTCGTCCGGCTTCACGGCAGTCAGACATACCGCCAGCCCTCCATCATCTGTAACCATCGGATCAAAGCAAGTGTTCAGAATGCGCTTCTTGTACTCCTCGTCGAGGCTCTCACCGGATTTGCGAATGTCATTCGCTGCTTTCATCAGTTCAATCCGGTCATCCTTCTTGTCCAGGCTCACAAGTGCACCAACCTGCAGCCTGCGTACAAAGGGGCGAGCCTTGCCCGTCGCCACGGCCTTGTTCAAATGCTCAATCCCTTCGCTGAAGTTCTTATAGTTCTGCAGCATCCAGTTGCCCAGCATCGCATTTCCGTACACGTTCGATTCGTCCGCAGCCAGCGATGCCCGAAAATTCTGTTCAGCGAGCGGACCAAACTCTCTGTTCGCAATATTCTGATTCAGCCAGTGTGTCCAGCCGATATGCGCCTGCACGTCCGCAGCCTCAGTGCCCTTGCTTCGAGTAAGACCCGCATCAAGAATCGCCAATATCTCGTCGATTTCCGGCCCGGCTACATCCGCGGCACTCTGATTCTCACCCACGGAAACATGAAAATCCTCAGCCCAGCCCATCGCCGTTTTCAACTGCGCGTCCAGCACCGGCCGATCCAGTGGATCCGACTTCAGAAGCACTCCATAACTTTGGACCGCAGCCTCGTATTCCCCTTGCTTCGCCTGCGCTTCCGCCGTCGCCATCTGTGCCTGGCGTTCCGCCCGTTGCTGGTGACGGTGCACAAGCCAGGTCACGCCCCCTGCCACACTGACGAACAATCCAATCAGCGCACTCATGCGGCCAACCCAACTCATCACGAAAGGCCACGCCTTATCGGCGCCAGGTTCCGCCTTCTCATTCCCTTCTGTCATCGAGCCTTCCCGGCACTCAGCCTTGCGGTTCTCAATACCATACGCGCTTTTACGTCAGGCCAACTTTTGCAAAGGCGTCTCGTATTGATTTTGAAATGCTAGATTGGAGATCGTTCCGCCCTCAGTCACTCTCGAACACCGTTGCGCCCCATCCCGCCGGGTCCGCATCCCGCGCGTGCTGCGAGAAGATCCATCGGTGCCCCGCAAGGTCCTCCACACCATATTGCCGTTGCCATAGATGGTCTCGTGCAGCTCCTCCACAATCGTGGCTCCTTCGGCGACAGTCTTCGCGTAGTGCGCGTCCACGTCGTCCACAATCAGTGTCAGGTTCTGCGTTCCATAGCCAAGCTGTGCCGGGCTCAGACAGCCTGGGTTGGCGCGATGCAGCATCAGGCACACCTGCCCAAATAGAACCTGCACGCCGCTCACCGGGTCCCCATAGCGGAAATTCTCACGGAAGCCAAACACCTTGGTCAGCCACGCGCAAGCCCCAACTGGATCCTGATAGCAAATGTGCGGAACAACGCTGTCACTGGGTACGGAACGGTTTCTCATGCCGGTGATGATACCGAAGAATTGCTACTCAGCCAACCGGAAGAATCTCTTCGCCCGCGCCACATCCTTGAAGATCTGCGCCTTCAGCGCTTCCGGCGATGGCCACTTCATCTCCCCGCGCAGCCGCATCAGAAACTCAAGCTCAATCGGTGTCTCTTCATTTATCTCAACCGGCTCGAAATTCAGAATGTGCGTCTCCACCCCAAACCCGACGCCTTCAAACGTCGGCCGGTTGCCCACATTCGTCACCGCCTGAAAGCACCGCTCACCACCCGGTGTCCTGACGGTCAGCCGCGTCACGTACACCCCGAATCCCGGCAGCAATCCCGCATAGGGAGCCAGGTTCACCGTTGGCACCAGCAGCCGCGTCCCAACCCCACGCCCCCGCGCCTGCGTTGACCGCACACCGAACGGCCTGCCCAGCATCCACCGAGCCCGCCGCACGTCCCCGGTCGCCACCAGTGCCCGTATCGCCGAGCTCGAAACCTCAAGCCCGCGCACGGTCACCGGCTTGTGCACATGCACCGCAAAACCAAAGCTCGCGCCAAAGACCTTCAGTTCTGAAACTCCGGCTCGCGCTCCATGCCCAAAGTGGAAATTACCACCCTCATGCAGCCCGCGCACACCCAGCACGCCCACCAGGGTTTCGCGCACAAATTCCTCAGCCGGCATCGCCGCCAGCGCCGCGTTGAACGGCAGCACCAGCAAAGCATCAATCCCCGTCGCCGCCAGCAGCTTCACCCGCTCGTCTATCTGCGTCAGCAACACGGGCGCGCGCTGCGGCCGCAAAAACTGCGCCGGGTGCGGATCGAACGTGATCGCAATCGACCGTACTCCCAAACCCCGCGCCTCGGCCACAACCGATGAAAGAATCTCGCGGTGCCCCAGGTGCACCCCGTCAAAGTTCCCGATCGCCGCCACGCAGGGAGCAAATCCCGCCGCAATCTCGCGCACCGAGCGGTAAACAGGGATATCCCGCGGAGTAATCGTCGCCGGGTTCAGAGTCATGCCGCCCTCGCTCATAGCGTCACAGCCAGCTCAAGCCCATCGTAGGCCAGCGCCACTCCATCCGGCAGCGCTTTGTTCGTGGCTTCGTGGCCCAGTTCGTGTGCAATGTGCGTCAGCCACGTCCGCTTGGCTCCAATGCGCTGCGCCCACTCCACCGCCTGCTCTACCGTTGCGTGATTCGGATGCGGCTTGTGCCGCAGTGCGGAGACCACCAGCTCATCCAGTCCCTCCAGCAACGCAAAACTTTCCTCCGGAATCGCGCTCACATCCGTCAGATAAGCGGTCCGCCCAAAGCGGAACCCGGCAATCTCCATCGTCCCATGCATCACCGGCACGCACGCAAAATCCACTCCGTGCACCTTGTTGCTCGCAGCCAGCGGCGCCAGCCACACCTTTGCCCTGGTTGCATAAGTAGACTTCGGGGAAAATGTGTATTCGAAGATCCGCTCCAGCGTTGCCCTCGTGGCCTCCGAGGCATACAGCGGAATCGGCCCTCCCTCGCGAAAGACCGTAAAGCTCAGCGGACGCAGATCGTCCAGGCCCAGAATATGGTCGGCATGCCCGTGTGTGTAGAGCACCGCGTCCACGCGAGTCAGGCCTGTGCGCAGCGCCTGTTCGCGAAAATCCGGCCCCGAGTCGATCAAAACGACCCGCTCTTGCCCGCCATCGGTTTCCGGTTCTTTCCACCGAACCAGCACGGAAGGCCGCAGCCGCCGGTCCCGAGGATCTGCCGACATACAAACCGCGCAGCCGCAACCCAGCGTCGGAACTCCCATCGAAGTCCCTGTCCCGAGAAATGTCAGCCGCCCGTCCATAGCCTCTCGCGGGTCAGTCACTGACCCCTGATCCCTGACACCTGATCCCTGTTCTACCGTCTTCCCGGCGGCTGAGGAGGCGGCGGCTGCATGGCCTGCACGCTGATCATGCTCGTCAGCTCGAGGAAAGCCATCCGCACCTCAAACAACACGCTGTCCAGCGTCCGTATCTCGGCATCCGTCAGGTTGCCGCGGGTCTTGACCGCCAGCACGCCCAGCAGGTCGATCGTGTTTCGCGCGCCCACAATGTCCACCCGAGGCCGCTGTCCATCCTGCGCCCCCGCCCCCATCTGGATCATCGCGGAAACGTAGAACTGCTGCACCAGGTGCTCGAACGTAATAGCCGGCGGCGCGCCCATGCCCGGGTTCTGCGCCCGCAGCAGGTCCTCCAGCCGCTGTGCTGCGGCCTCATACGCTTCCTTCTGCCGATCGCTCTCTTCAGCGGTCGGCGCTGGCGGCACACCTTCTTGATTCCCGGGCTCCAGCGCATCCGCGTGAACCGTTTCCGCCTCAGCCTCGGGCTTGCTCCCGTTCACCACCAGTTGCGGGCCTGCGCTCACTTCCGTCTTCGCCGCTGCATCATCAACCGGCGTCGGCGCGCTCCCGTCGTCGTCCTCCGCCTTGAACTTCCGGCGGTCGATTACCGTAAACTTCGGTGTTTCGCTCATAATTCCAATCTTTCAAACAGACTTACTGACTTGATAACTCCCTTTGTAACTCGACTAACTCCCCACAATCCGCGCCGTTCCGGAATTCGTCCCATCCGTATAGTGGAAAGTCTTCTCTCCCACCTCGGCTTCCGCGCGCATCATCCCTAAACCAACCACCCGTCTGCCGGCCACCAGCTTCAATTCCGCCGCGCTGGTCACCCGCCCCACAACGTTGCCACCTTCCAAGCTTAAATCCGTTCCCCGCGCCGGCACCGTTCCATATAGCTCAAGCATTCGCAGGTGCCGGTGAACATTGCCCCGCGACCGGATCCGCTCCACAATTTCCTGCCCCAGGTAGCAGCCCTTGTTGAAGTGCAGCGCCCGTGTCTGCGATGTCTCCTGCGGCAAATCCTTTTCTGCAATATCGATCCCGTACGCCGGAATCCCTTCCGCAATCCGGTAAGCCTCCACGCTCGCGCTCCCGGCCGGTGTCGCGCCCGCCGTCAGCAGAAACTTCCACAGCTTTTCCAGCCCGGCCAGCGGAATCCAAAGCGCGTAGTGCGTTCCCAGCACCCCAAATCCCCGCTCCACCCGCAAATCGAAACCGTACCACTCCACACGTGTGCTCGTCATGGGTGTGGCCAGCACCGGCAGCCCCACACGCTCCAGCACCTCGCTCGCCTGCGGGCCCGTCACTCCCAGCGCTGCCTGCGCGCTGGCCATGCCCGCCGCCTCGCCATTCAGCGGAACCAGCTCTACATCATCCATGATGATGAACCGTTCCAGGTGCGCCAGCAGCTTATCGTACTGGTCCGCGGCAATCTCCAGTTCCAGCCTGTCCTTCTCGCGCCAAACCGTCAGGTCACCCTGGATCCGCCCCTGCGCATTCAGCACCAGGTTCCACGCGCCTGCATTCTCTTCCAGATCGTTTACGGTGTTGGTCACCATCCCGCTCAACCAGCGCAGCCGGTCTTCTCCGCGCACCCCAACCCGCTTCAGCCAGCCCAGATCGTGAACCGCGGCCGACTCCATCAGGGCCGCTGTTTCCACCTCCGGCGCGTCCAACTCTCGGGCAGTCAGTGCGCCGCGATAATCCGCAAGCTCGAGCGGCCTCGCCGACGAGGCCAACAGCAATGCCAATGGGGTCACAGGAGTCGATGCGCCAGGCGCGGTTTCAATCATAGGGAAGTTTTTCTTGCCGTTGGCTGCGAGATTTTCCGTCCAGGCCTCGCGCCAGACCGCATCTTAATTATAGCCTTGGAACAGAAGCCGCTGTTACGGCATCGCAGCCGCTAACCGCTGGGAGATTGAATGAGCAAGAAAGTATTGGGGTTGGGTACAGGATGGTGCAATCTCACCCTCGCGGTCTTCATCGGTATCGGATCAGCAGCCGCCGGCGCACAGAAGTCCCCCAAACCCGCGCCGCAACCTCCCCCTCCCTCTGCCGACGCCCAATCTTCCAGTAACGTCGCGCCAACCCACATCACGCCTGAACAGGCCAGGCAGCTCTTTTCCCTCGTCGACGAACTCCTCAAGTTCTCCTCACAGGAAACCGGCCTGCCCGTCAAAAGCGACGTCAAACGCCAAATCACCAGCAAGGCCGCCGTCGAAACCTACCTGAAACAAAAATTCGATGAGGATGAAGGCTCCAAACGCCTCCAGCGCGGAGAAATAGTTCTCAAGAAATTCGGCCTCCTCGACCGCGATTTCGCCCTCAAGCCCTTCCTGCTCGCCCTCCTCGATGAGCAGATCGAGGCTTACTACGACTCGAAAACCAAGACCGTCAATATGCTCGACTGGGTCTCCATCGACGAGCAGAAGCCGGTCCTCGCGCACGAACTCACCCACGCCCTCCAGGACCAGCACGCCGACCTCGAAAAGTGGAACGACCAGACCCCCGACGAAGTCTCCCTCAATGCCTCCGCCGACGTCGACCACCTCGCCAAAGACGAAATGGATACCGCCCGCGACGCCGTTGCCGAAGGACAGGCTACCGCCGTCATGATGGATTACATCCTCAAACCCATGGGCAAAAGCCTCGTTAAGGACCCCGAGGTCATGGACTCCGTCAAGCAGTTGATGAACACCTCCGACCAGTCGCCCGTCCTCTCCCGCGCCCCCATTCTGCTCTCTGAATCGCTGCTCTTCCCCTACAAGGAGGGCCTCAGCTTCGAGCAGGATGTATGGATGGATCAGGGCCAGGCCGCTGCCTTTGCCGGTGCCCTCGACCGCCCGCCCACCTCATCCTGGGAGATCATCAACCCCCGCGAGTACGAGAAAAAGCACGTCCCCTCCGTGCCCATCCTGCCCGATATTCATCCCCTCGTCGACTCCACCTACAAGCCATACGACATCGGCCAGGTCGGCCAGCTCGACCTCAAGATCCTCGCTGAAATCTTCGGCGGTGAGCAGGCCGCCCGCACCCTCACCCCCGCCTGGGATGGCGGCATCTACTGGGCCGGACAGCGCCTCTCCGCCAAAACACCCGCCGAACTGGCCAGCACAAAATCCCTCTCTCTCTTCTACCTTTCGTCCTGGAAAAACGCCACATCCGCGCAGATCTTCGCTCGCCTCTACGCCGATAACCTCGGCCGCAAATACTCCGGCCTCAAACCCGACATCGACGCCAAACGAGCCATTCCCGCCGATGTTGAAGAACAGGTCTTTACCACCGCCGAAGGCCCCGTCCTCATCACCACGCGCGGCAAAATGGTTTTCGTCGCCGAAAGCTTCGACCTCGACCTCGCCCGCAAACTCACCGGTCTCATCCTCGATGCCCAGGGCACCGGCGAACTCAAAATGGCCACTCTCACAGACTGTCATCCTGAGCGACCGCCCATTTCTGATCGTCATTCTGAGCGAGCGCAGCGAGTCGAAGAACCTGCTTCTTGCAATTTCGATGCGGGTGCCCCAGGTCCCTCGCCCTTGGGGACCGGGGTTAGCGGAGACTTGAAATCCCTCACCTCCAACCTCGTCCATTTCTTCTCCACATCCGGCGTCATCAAAGCAGCAGTCCAAGCAGAAGTAGCCGCCGCCAAGTCAAAATAATCCGCCTGAACAATCTCTTGACAGACCCAATGTAGAATGCTACATAGGGTATGTCGTAGCGCTCTTTAGGAGCTTCGAGAGATGATCTTCAGGCAGGACGGCAAACGCCGCCCGTTCATCATTGTTTGCGCGCTTTTTCTGAATGCCGCGACTTCCCTTCCCGCGCAAACCACCCCGCAGGATTGGGAGAAAGCAGCCGGCGGCAAACAGCAATTTGAAGTCGCCAGCGTGCGCCAGAACAAGAACGGCGGCTCCTCCAACAGCAATTTCTCGCTCGACAACGGGAACGCCTATTTCATCATCGACAAGAATGACAAGCAGGACCCGAACGGCACCCTCTTTTCCGCGAAGAACCAGACCCTGATTCGTTACATCATCTTCGCCTGGAAACTCAGCGGGACCCAGGAGCTTGCCCTCAGGACCGACTACTGGGAAGGCCTCAAACTGCATGTGCCGCAGTGGGTCAAAGAAGACCGCTACGACATTGAGGCGCGCACTCCGCAGTCTGCCACCAAAGACCAAATGCGGCTCATGATGCAGAGCCTGCTCGCCGAGCGCTTCAACCTGCAGGTGCACATGGAGCCGCGGGATGTTCCGATTTTCGAACTCGTCCTCACTAGGCCCGGGACCTTCGGCCCCCAACTCAAACAGCATCCGGCGACGGACGATTGCAATGCGACACCATTTCCTGATGACTCCGCCAAAAGCACCGCGCAATCCCTCTCGGCGCTTCCCATTCCCTGCGGCCAGATCTCGCGTCTGCCGCCCAGCGCGCCCGGCGCCCATCGCTTTGGCGGCCGCAACGTAAGGCTCGCAACATTGGCCACATCCATGCCGGCGCAGACAGGTATGGCAACAGTGACCCGCCCCGTGATAGATCAAACGGGACTCACCGGCGGATACGACTTCTGGATGGACTGGACGCCCGAAGAAACCAGCGACACAGGCAACAACGAGACCGGTGGCACCTTTCGCCAGGCGCTGAAGAATCAGTTGGGACTGAAGCTCGAACCGGCGAAAGGTCCGGTGCAGGTGCTCGTGATCGACCATGTCGAGCAGCCAACTGCGAATTAAGAACGTGCTTTTCGAATCACGCTTGATGCAGTTCCATGCTCAAAACACGCTTGCGAAGTCGCCGCGGCCAAGGCAAACTAACCCGCCCCGTGCCGCGGCAACCCAACGATCTATGGGCGCAAGGCCGGAGAATCAATTGCTCCCCGTGCTTCCCGAAACAGTAAAGTTGAAATCGTACCGCTGGAGCCGGTCATCGACGTCCGCCGCGTAAATGGTTCCGAAGTGGTTTCCGGCACTGATGCCCGGATAGGAGTTGTTGAAATAGCCGCTCTGCCCCCAGATAAAACTCTGTTCGCCGAGCTTGGCGCCGTCCACCCAAAGCTCTATCTTGCGAAGCTGCCCGAAGGAGTTGGCTGTAACCGCAAAGGACGATGGAGGCCCCGGATTGCTTTCGTCCGGGACTGGTGTGCAGACATGGATCCCCTGGCCCGACTTTGGATAGTCGCAGCTCCCATAGAATCCTGAAGTTGTATTCAGCCCCACCGCGAGCGCTGAGGTTGCGCTGTTATCTGTGGCGCTGTTATTCACAGCGATGTCAGGCTCTGCGTCGCCGTTGAAATTACCGACAACAGGACCAGTCTGATACCCGCCCGTGCCCGCCGGCGAAGGCCCGTATACGATGCTCACCTTAGGCGTCCCCGGGTTGAGGAAGTACATCAACTGGTAATCCACCACACCGTTGTTGTTATAAGTCGCGGACAGCGCTGCCAAAGCACCATTCCCGGTACCATCGAAGTCCGCCGCGGCAAAAGGATAGCTGATGGAGCCCCCGTCGTTCGGAATATCCGTGTACAGGTAGCTGAACTTCCTGTCGTAGTGCCCCAGATACACCGCCAGCCGCAACTGTCCGGGGTTGACGCCGTAATCGCCGGGTTCCGTATCCCCGATTTGAAGGCCATACAAGTCTGTGGCGCCATCGTGATTCAGATCGGCGGAGGCAAGGGTGATGTTTCCGTTCACCTGGGTTACGTCGACGGGGTCGAAGGTGGTGTCGCCGTTTCCAAACAATGTGATGACATTAGACGAACAGACAACCACGCCGTCGCTGCACCACATTTGTTCAAACAAAGTCACGTCCGCGTTCCCGTCTGTGTCGAAGTCGCCGCCGAAAAGCCCTTGCACGGCCCAGCCGGAAGTGGGGGCGTAAATCGAAATGGGGCTGCTGTTAAAGCCACCCTTGCCATTACCCTCCAGAAGATAGATTGTCCATGTTCCCCCGGAGACATTACCGTTGTTGGCCTCGGTCACCAGGTCGATGTTGCCGTCATGATTAAAGTCAGCAACAACCACCGATGGAAAGCTATCAAATAAGCCCAGGTTCATGCCGGAAGGCAGATCGATGCTCGTGGTGATCGGCTGCTGGAACGTCCCGTCGCCATTGCCAAGATAAACAGCAACCTGATCAGTGGCTGGGAGCACCACCGCTATGTCAACCTTGCCATCGTTGTTGAAATCGCCCCAGTTGATAGGAACCCAGGTGGAGGAGTTGATCTTGTATGTTACCGGCGGAGCGAAAACGCCATTGCCTGTATTGATGCTGACAGAAAAGAAACTACCCGTGATACCTGGGTTTGCGCTGTCTTGAATAATGTCGCTGAGGCCGTCGTTGTTTACATCGAGTGCGTATATGTGCTGTGGAGTGGGGCCGCTGACGGATGTTACGGGGGTGAAAGTAGGTGCGCTCTGGCCGAGGCAGGTTAAACACACGAAACCTGCACACCCGGCCACCATTAGACGGATGCATGGATACTTCATTGTGATGCTCCTGGACTAACTAAGATACGTGCGACGATAGGGACGGGCAATCTGCGCTAAGCCAGTCGATTGGCTTAGACGCCGGCCTCAGTCCATGAAGTTGCTTGGCGCTCCCGTTCGTCGCCTGCTGCGGTGACCTTTCTCATGCCGGCATCGCACCGTAAAACCATCACCTTCAGCGTTCACCGCCGTTTAAACTCCTATCGTTGAACCAATATTTATTCACCCTGTATTGACTCTTCCAGGTCGGGTCACTTTGAACGCCCCACCGCACTTCGTCGCACTGAGGCAAGCGGAACTCCGCTGCCCACCTAACGGCCTCCTCCCTCGCGCTTACTGATCTTTTGCGCCAGCAACAGAAAACCAACAACCGCGAGCAACTGGAAAACAAACTTCGCGATCAGGTCCACACGCGTCCACCCAGCGGCGCTCACGTCGCTGATCGCCATGCATCCGAATACGCCACCGAAGGAAACAGCAAAGCGATGCCATTCTCCCCACCGGCTCGACCTCGACCAATAACGCAAAATTGCAAATGCCATCACCGCCCAAATGGGACCGGCCGTTAAAGGAATCCAAACGGCAAGCGCGGGATTGGGTACGAAAATCAGTCCAATCAGTTCGAACCATGCCGCCCCGAAGACGACGCTCGTCACGCCGATGACCCACGGATTCGCCGCCTGTCGTGAATCGATCCTCCCCATGCCTGCCCCACGCAGCATCCACGCCATCCCAATCAATCCCGCAATAGCCGCCAGCCCCTGAAGAATAAGAGCCGCCGGTGGATGGTACGGGGCAGCGTTGAGTCGTGGCCGCGCCTGCTGCGTCCAGCCATACCATGCAATGCGGCATCCCAACAGAAACGCGATAATCGTTGCAATCAAACCGCCTTTGCGCAACCAGGGCTTCTCCCGTCGATCAGGAAAAATCAGCTCCGTCACCTGCACCGGGATCAGCACAACCCAGACGCTTTCAAAGCCAAGCATGAAAAGAAAGTAGAGCCAGTTCACGCCCAGGTACCGGCCATAATCGCCATGCGCCCCCGGAAACGGCAGCGGCGCAATCGATGTCTGCTGAATGATGAACTCTTCTGCAATTGAGAGAGCAAGGCCGAGACATAGCAGGCTGGTCGTACCAGCCCGCCACCGCCGAACCAGCTCTCGAGCCAGCAGCGCCCCGCCGCCCCAAACCATCATCTCCGGAAGCAGAACATACAGGAAGCTGAGGCGCGTTGAACCGCTGAGAACTTCAGCAATAAACGGTGCCAGAAAGAGCAGCGTCCAGATCGCCGCCTTGTAGTGAATCACGCCGGTTGCTTTCGGTTGCCCCTTTGATGCGGAAAATTCGGTTTGCATAACTTACTCCTTCGTCCGCGCAGCATCCAGCCGTGCGGCGCGCGCATGTTTCAGCACGCTCTTCAAGTCCCAGGCAAGCTCGCCTGTCGCAATGTCGTGCATGAGACCCCGCACCCACGCGCACTCGGCCTTCAGCATCGCAATCAGGTACTCGCTCTCAACCAGGTTGATCCGTTGCACATGTTCTGAAACTGCGGAAACTCCCGCACTGCGCGCGGCGATTTCATTTTCAAGATGCTGTACGCGCTCCTCGAGCCTCGGCAGTGCCTCACCCGGCGTCAGATGCACAAGGAAGCTCATCGCCGCCATGAACTCTGAAGATTCGCGGCGAGGCACCGCGATGATCTGTCGAAGCACTCGCGTGAACTCCTTTCGGCCCACCGCGGTAATGGAGTAAGTAGTCCGCTCCGGCCTCCGCCCGTCCCGGCTAGTCGATGCGGCCTGAATCAGCCCGTCGCGCACCAGCCGCCCAATGGCGTGATAAAGAGAACCCCGCTTCAGCGCGAGGATTTCGTCCTTATGCCGCAGCCTGAGCAGGCTCTGCATCTGGTACGGATGCATAGGCGCTTCCCGCAGCAGCGCAAGAACAGCGATTTCCCAGATTCCAGGTTCAGTTATCATATAGTTCATATGAACTATATCGCATGAACTAACAAACAGCAAACTGATTCGCCCACCCTGTGTATTGCGCCAGCTCGCTCCCATGTGCCGCGCGACACAGAATCTGCTAACCTGTCCGCAGGAAAATGCAGTTGGTCGAGGAGGCTCAAATGAAAGCGATTCCCGTTATCGGAAGCGCAGAAGATCACCCCCTGGATCATCGGGGTCACAACCGTATTTCTGGGAATCTTCTTAATCGGGCTAGCCGTAGATCACAGAACCTGGCTCGGTTATTGTGCCGCCGCATGCTTCGTGCTCACCGGCGTGCTGATGGTGGGAAAGTGGTTCCTCAAATCTGAGTGAACCCGAACGCCCGGAAGCAACCCATCAACGGGCGGTCCACCTCTGGTCGCGAATTCCTGCATCGAAATGAGGGGACGAGCCGAAACTCGGAGGTGATCCACAGTGGCGTCAGAGTTTTTTGAAACAACTTGTTGCGTAGTCGGCGGCGGCCCTGCGGGTATGGTACTCGCCTACCTGCTGGCCGAAAAGGGTATCTCCGTCACGGTGCTCGAAAAGCACAAGGACTTCTTTCGCGATTTTCGCGGCGATACGGTCCACCCCTCCACTCTCGACGTCCTCAATGACCTTGGCCTGCTAAACGAGTTCCTCAAATTGCCCCATGAAGAAGTGGCTTCACTGGGCCTCATCATCGGCGATTCCGAATTCCAAATAGCCGATTTCCGTCATGTGCCTGCGGTCTGCAAATTCGTGGCGCTCATGCCGCAATGGGATTTTCTGAATTTTCTCTCCGGTCACGCAAAGAAATTTCCATCATTTCAATTGCTCATGCAGCACGAAGCAACGGATTTGATAAGAGACGGCGATCGCATTACGGGAATCATCGCGCGCAATGAGGACCGCGAGGTGCACATCCATGCCGATCTCGTGGTCGGTTGCGATGGGCGTCATTCTCGAACCCGTAGCACCGCCGGACTCGATGTCATCGAGCACGGTGTCCCCATCGACGTGTTGTGGTTCCGCATCAGCCGCAAACCGGACGATCCGGCGCAGGTTCTCGGCAATGTAAATTATGGGAAGGCTCTGATTCTTATCAATCGTTCCGACTATTTTCAAGCCGGGCTCATCATCAAGAAAGGCTCGTATACCGACATCCAGGCGCGCGGTCTCGATGCACTCTGCGGTGAAATCCGCAAGATCGCTCCCTATCTCGGCAATCGAGTGGAGGAACTCGACAGTTGGGACAAGATCCAGATCCTCACGGTGCAAATCAATCGCCTGCGCCGCTGGTACCGGCCCGGCCTGTTATGCATCGGCGATGCGGCCCATGCCATGTCGCCCGCCGGTGGAGTTGGCATCAACCTTGCCATTCAGGACGCCGTTGCCGCCGCAAGGATACTGGCCACCCCACTTCTGGATCGTAACGTCACCGAAGCCGCACTCGCGGCGCTCGAAAAGCGGCGCACCCTGCCGACCCGCGTGACCCAGACCATCCAGTTAGCGGCTCATCGAGGCATCGCCCGCGTGTTTGAGAACCCAGGGCCAATGCGGGCTCCCTGGCAGTTGAAAGCTGCCGTGCGTATTCCTGGATTTCAGCGTGCCGTGGGATATGCGGTGGGGATCGGCTTGCGGCCCGAGCATGTGCGCAATGAACCATCAGCGCAATCGAAGCGTTCCCGCATCTCAAAGCTCATCATCGCCACTCTGGCGATTGCGGCCACCGCAACGGCTCTCACCTGGGCGGCCCGGAAAGCAAGCAGCAGGCCTGTGCCGGGAGGCGTGTAACCCGCGCAAAGTCATCGGATGTCCACGTTGCTATGCCGCGATCTCCGCCTCATAGAAAACGGCCTCACGAACGACGCCCATCACGGTGAAAGCATTCGGTCCGCTCAATAGAATTGTGGTGCTGATTCCGCCGCCCGTCAGAACCATCGGGGTACGCGAGAACGAATGCGATAAAACACTCAAAGTTGCTTCATCACCAAATCGAAGATTGCCAAAGCTGAATTCCAGATCCGGAACCCCATCGACGAAATCCTGTGTCTCTATCAGGTCAAAATGAACCCGTATCTTCGTTTCTAAGCGATCTGAGAGCGTGCCTGGTTCGTTGATCATGACTCTCTTCGTCGCCATTTTTCTGGTCATTGCATACTCCCACAAAAGTTGTAGCCCTATGACCAAGACTCTACCCCGAATCTGAAATTGTCTGCGTGATTTTGATCACCTTAGGATTTAACTGAAATTGGGCTCATCCGCTACTGACGGTCAACATATCGAACTTTTTGGAGCGATCGGCTGACCTTGAACGCGACCGATCCTTCTTTTTCTCTTTTGATTCTTCTACTTGGATCGCTCACGCCTTTGCTGGCTCTTCCGGATCGCCGCTTGACTCGGTCACTTCCTTCTGCACCAGGTACTCGTCCAGCAGCACCGCCACCAGCACCGCCGTAGGCACTGAAACCATTGCGCCCACAACCCCTTCAAGCGCCGAGCCCAGCAGCAACGCCACTAGGATCGCCAACCCCGGCAAATCCACGCTGCTCTTCATGATCCGCGGAACCAGGTACGAGTTCTCCAGTTGCAGATACAGCAGGTAAAACACCAGAATGCAGATCACTGCGGTCCACGAGTCAATCGCCGCCACCAGCACGGCGATCGAGATGCTGATTGCCGCGCCCAGCACCGGAATCAGGTTCAGCAGCCCCGTCAGCACGCCCAGCGCATACGCATACCGAATATGCAGCGAAGCGAACACAATGGTGCTGGTGACGCCCAGAATCAGCATCAGGCTGCCCTGCCCAAGCAGCCATTTCCCCATCCTGATCTCCGCCCGCCGCAGCGCCTTGTCGAGCCGATCCCGCCCCTCCGCCGGAAAAAAGGAAAGAAACCAGCGGTAAGCCTGCTCGCCCTCCGCAATAAAATACACTGTCAGAATCACGCCCATTGCAATGCGGAACAATCCTCCTGCCCAATTCCCGATCGAAACCACCAACTGCGTCGCTGCCGAGCTCGCCAGGTCCTGAATCTTCGCGCTCAATTCGTCGGCATTCAACTGGTCGGCAAAAGGGAGCCTCTGGAGCTTCGCCAACATCTGCGGCAGCCGGCCCGGCGCTTCCCCGCTGAACTGATGCAGGTCTCGGATGACTGGCGGCAAGGCCGTAAACCCGAAAGCCGTCAGCAGTGCAAGCAGAACCGCCATCAGCGCCAGCACAGCAATTTTCTTGAATGGCTGAAAGCGGCCCACCTTCAGATCGGCAGTGAACCGCACCACGGGCGTCAGCACCACGGCAAACAGCGCGCTCACATACAGCAGCAGCAGCACATCCCGCAGCATCCACGCCAGCGCGCACGCAAACGCCAGCGCGAACAGGAACACAATGTCGCTGCGAAGCGTGCGCTTCTTTTCCCTTGCCCCTGTCATCCCGTCTTTCCGCTCAGAATAAGCAGCACCCACTAACCACTCGCAGCAGTCAAATCTTAACTGTCACCTGTAATCTGTAACCTGTCATCTGCCTTCACTGGTCCCCGCCCAGGATCGATCCCACAATGCCGCCCAGCAACGCTCCGCCTGCCGCTGGCCCCACATTCCGCGACTCGCCGCCTCGCGGCAGATACTCGCCAATTTGATGCGCCAGCCGCGAAATAGGCAGCGTCTGCAGCCACACCCGTCCCGGCCCCGTCAGCACCGCCAGAAAGATTCCGTCCCCACCGAAGATCGCGTTCTTCAGTCCCGGAACCATGGTGATCTGGAACGCCACCGACCCCTGAAACGCGCCCACATGCCCCGGATGCACCCGCAGCACCTCGCCCGGTTGCAGGTCCTTCAATATCAGCTCGCCGCTCAACTCCAGCCACGCTGTTCCCTGTCCCGCCACCTTCTGCAGCAGAAATCCGTTCCCGCCAAATATCCCCGCACCCAGCGACTGCTGGAACCCCACGCCAATCGTCACCCCATCCGTTGCGCACAGGAACCCGTGCCGGTGAATCATGTACTCCTGCCCCGGAACAACCTGTATCGGCACAATGTGTCCCGGCACCTTGGTGGCAAAGCTCACCTCGCCGGGATATTGGTACGCCCGGTATTCGGTCATAAACAAGCTGCCGCCGCCGGCCACCCGCTTTAGAATCCCAAACAGGCCGCCGCCCCCGCCCATTTGCGTATGAGTCGTCATCTGGATCGATGCCGTCATCCACGACAACTCGCCGCTCTCTGAAAACACGCTCTCGTTCGGGTTAAGCTGCACATCAAGCACGGGCATGGTCGTGCCTTGTATCCGCGTTTGCATGGGTGTTCCTCCTGTGTCCCGTCAGTGTACCTGCCCACCCCGCATAATCGTCGAGGGAATTTCGTTTGATACCTGCAAATTCCGCCACTCCAGCTAGAATGATCGCTCGGTGAAAGTTCTGCCCATCCCGCGCTCAATCTCTATCTGGCTTTCTCTCACGGCCTTGTTCCTCGCAGGCTGCCACTCCGCGCCGCAGCTTCTTCCCGATAACCCCCGCCAATTCCCCGGCGTCACCATGCAGGACGTCACTTTCTTCAGCCCCGCCCTCAACCGCAACATGCCCTACCGTGTCTATCTCCCCGCGAAACTCCTCCCTGGCCAAAAATTCCCTGTCGTCTATCTGCTCCACGGTAGTGGCGGCAGCTTCCAGAACTGGTCGAACTATTCAGATGTCGGCCACTATGCGACTCAAAGCTTGATCCTGGTCATGGCCGAGGGCGGTTCCTCGTACTATGTCAACGCCGCCCTCAAACCCGAAGACAAATATGAAGACTACCTTGTCCGAGACCTGATTTCCGACGTCGAAGCCCGCTTCCCCGCCGCAGCGGGCCGCGCAAACCGTGCCATCGTCGGCGTCTCCATGGGTGGTTTCGCCGCTGTCAAGTTAGCCTTGAGCCGCCCCGACCTCTTCATCTTCGCCGGAGCCATTTCTCCAGCCATCGATGTCCCCAGCCGCCGGTTCAGTTTGCATCGCTGGGGCCAGAGTCTGCGCTTCCGCACCCTCTTCGGACCGGATGGAAGCTCAACCCGTCATGCTGCCGACCCATTCCTTCTCGTCCGCTCCGCCAACCCCGCGCAAACTCCCTACCTCTATCTAACCTCGGGCGACAACGAACCCCTCCTCGAACCCATCCGACGCTTCGCCGCCATCGCATTCGCCCGCCACCTCAACTCCGAGTTTCACACCAAACCCGGCTTCCACACCTGGAACCAATGGGACGCCCAAATCCCCGGCTGCTTCGACAGTCTCCTCGACCATCTCCGTTCGCCACACTGATCCCGAACAACATCACGCGATTTACTGCCCCGCCGCCGGAGAACGCGTGGAATGCGATTTTGCCTGTGCGCCTCGATTTGCGCGCGAATCCTCGCGGCCAATGAATTAGCGCCCCGGCTCACGCCACAGGTGCGCCAGCTTCGTGGATCGCAACCTGGTTACGTCCCAGCCGCTTGGCGCGGTAGAGCGCCTGGTCCGCCCGGCGCAGCAGCAGGTCGGCCGCTTCACCGTCATTTGGATAGAGGGCCACACCGATTGACACCGTGAAGTCGCCGTAAACTTCCTGTTCCAGCGGCACGCGGAGGTTCGTCACCGCCAGGCGCAAGCTCTCCGCTCGTTCCCAGGCTGCCGCCGCCCCAATATCCGGAAGGATGATCGTGAACTCCTCGCCGCCATACCGGCATGCAATATCTTCTGAACGAATATTGGCCAGAAATATATCCGCGACGGCCTTGAGCGCCATGTCCCCAGCCGCGTGGCCGTGTGTGTCGTTGAACTTTTTGAACTGATCCAGATCCAGCATGAACACCGCGAGCGATTGCCTTCGTCGTGCTGCACGTGCCAACTCCCGCTCCAACGAAATTTGCATAAAGTGCCGGTTGAAAAGGCTCGTTAGCGAGTCTCGGATGGACTGGTTCTCCAGCTTGGTTCGAAGATTCAGCGTGGCAATTGCCATCCCTGTAAACTGCACCAGTTGCCGCAAACCATCCATGTGCCGGTTAACCACCTCGACGGTCGCATCGTCATCGCACTGCACAACAAGCACACCCATCGTGTTTCCGTGGGCCACGATCGGCAGGCAAAGATAGCGCTCCGGGGGAGTGCCCGCAAAGTGGGTACAGTGGATCTCCGAAACTTGGGGAAGCCGCCAGCGAGGATGTCCCGAGCGAAGCCCGCAGCATGACTCCGGTGAAAAGATCTCCTCAAGCGCACTCCCGTCTTCGAGCTCTTCACCCGTCCCCGGCCAGGCAGAGACCACCTCCACCAATTGTCTCGAGTTGTTGATGAAGCACAAAGCGCCGCTCGTTCCAACCAACAGACGCGAAAAGCCGTTCGTCGCCGATTGGTATGCCTGCTTCACTTCCACACAGAGTTGCAGCTCATCGCGCGCACCGGTCAGCATCTCTGATTCGCCGGCCCGATCTTCAAGAGCCCGCACACTGTGTGCCAGGTTCTCATTCGTCAGTTGCGCCCGCTTGTCGATCCGCTGACGAAGCAAAGCATTGCGAAGCAGAATGCCAAACAGGGTCAACATCGCCAGAAGCGACAACATGGCAAAGGCGATTCCCGTCCATATCGAAGCAATCGAGCTCTGCTGCGATCGCGCCGTCCGATCCTTCAGCAGCAACTGTTCCTGGTCCAGCATTCGCCCAATCGTTCGTTGGCACCGTTGTATCTCAGGCTCCGGCAGGGTCGATACCAGGGTGACTTTGCCCATTGCCTTGATCAGATCCGTACTGCAGGAAGTGAGGCTATCCACGTTGCTTGTTTGGTTCGCGTTGTCTGAGACCAGGAACTTGATGCGAACGGTCGCTGTGTCAAACTGATTCGCTGCCGTTCGCGCCCGGTTCAGTTCTGTTTCATCCCGCTTCAGCTGATACAACGGGATCCTGTACTCGACACGTTCAACCAGAAGATAGGCATTTTGCAGTGAGGCAATCACTTCCTCGGTATGGATCACCCACATGTCGGACGAGATCACACTCTGCATGTCGCGATACACCAGCAACCCGGCTGCAATGGTAAGCAGGGCAGCTCCCGTGGCGGCCAGAATGATAAGCCTCACCGCGGAGTTCGGACCGGTCAGCCGTTCCTCCTGCTTCTGCATCGGTACAACTCACCTCAGTACATTTCGGTAATCTAAACAACCATAATGAGTTGAGCGATGCTTAATCCGTTCAGAATTGACCGCAAAACAGCACTTATTTGAAAGATCCACGACCACGCTGAATTCGCGTCCACTTCTTCTCCGTCTTGAATCCATCTACACGTCGCCAGCACTTGAAATCTGTTCCCTGTTCCCTATTCCCTGTCCTGCCTTTTCATTCCACCACCAGGCTCGTCTCCTGCGCAGCCAGCGAACTCCCGCCCACCCATATCTTGTAGGTCGTCGGTTCCACCGTCCGCTGCATCTCCACGTTGTAGAAATTCAGCTCGTCAAACCCCACCGGAAACTCCACATGCTTGCTCTCGCCCGGCGCCAGCGTCACGCGCGCAAAGCCCTTCAGCTCCCGCACAGGCTGTTCCACGCTGGCCGCCGTGTTGCGGAGATACATCTGCACCACCTCAGTCCCCGCCACGCTCCCCGTATTCTTTACATCCACGCCCACCTTCGCCACCGGCCCATTCCGCGACGCCAGAATCTCCTGCGCCGGAACATCCCCGCGGCTTATCGTTGGTTGCGAGTAGCTGAACCGCGTATAGCTCAGCCCCCAACCAAACGGAAACAGCGCCGAATTTTCCTCGTCCATATACCGCGACATGAACTTCTCCTCCGAGTTCGTCGGCATGTGGCTCAGGTCTCCATGCGCGGGCCGCCCCGTCGGTAGCTGCGCATAATAAAGCGGCTCCTGCCCCACCGCCCGCGGAAAACTCGACGGCAGCTTCCCCGACGGGTTCACATCGCCAAACAGCACATTGGCCACCGCATGTCCCGCCTCGACGCCCGGATTCCATGCCTCGAGAATCGCCGCCACATGTCCCGCCGCCCACTTCAGTTCCAGCGGACGCCCGGCCAGCACCACCAAAATTACCGGCTTCCCCGTCGCCACAACAGCCTCAAGCAGCCTTTGCTGAGCCCCCGTAAAGCCCAGGTGCACCCGGCTCCCCGCCTCGCCTTCCATCCAGTTCGCAGGCTCGCCCAGCGCCAGAATCGCCACATCCGCCTTCTTCGCCGTCTCCACCGCCTCGGCAATCGTCTTGTCGTCGTCCGGCAACGGCAAATGCTCCTCCGCGCCCGCCGGCCCACCGAAATTTGTTCGCTTCAGCACGTTGGCGTCCTCGCCAATCAACAGTTCGCACCCCGGCGCATACAACAGCCGGTCTCCCAGCCGCTCCGTCAGCGCCGTCTTCAGCGTCACTGCGTATTTGGGATCCCCCGTCACCGCCCACGCGCCCAGCATCTCCTTCTGGTTATCCGCCAGCGGCCCAATCAGCGCCACCTTCTTCGCCTTCGCCGTCAACGGCAGCAGCGTCCCAATCCCTTCCACCGGCTCGTTCTTCAGAAGCACAAACGTCTCTTCCGCTACCTTGCGCGCCGCTTCCCGCCGCTCCGGCGTCGCGTCATAGGCCGGCCCCTCAGGCGCATAAGGATTGCTGAACAGCCCCAGCGCAAACTTCACCCGCAGCACCCGCCGCACCGCCTCGTCCACCACACTTTCCGGAATTTTCCCCTCCCTCACCTGTGCCGCAATCGTGGTCCCATAGAGGTTCCCCTCCATGTCCATCTCTACGCCCGCCTCCAGCGCCTTCCGCGCCACCGTCGGCCCGTCCCCAATGGAGTGGTTGATCAGCTCCGCCACCGCGCCCCAGTCAGACACCACAAACCCATTGAACCCCCACTCCTTGCGCAATACCTGCGTCAAAATAAATGGATTCGCCGTAGCCGGAACCCCATTGATCGAGTTGAACGAGCTCATCAGCGTCGCCGCCCCCGCCTCAACCGCCGCCCGGTACGGCTCCAGATAAACCTGCCGCAGCGTACCCTCGCCCATGTCCACCGCGTTGTAATCGCGCCCCGCAATCGCCCCGCCATACGCCGCAAAGTGCTTCACGCACGCCGCCACGGCATCCGGCTTGCCCAGGTCGTCGCCCTGGTATCCCGCAACCCACGCCCGCGCCATCGCCGATCCCAGCCAGGGGTCCTCGCCCGCCGACTCAATAATCCGTCCCCACCGCGGGTCCCGCGCAATATCCACCATCGGCGAGAAAACCCACCGAATCCCGTCCGCCCGCGCCTCCACCGCTCCCGTCCGCGCCACCAGTTCCGCCGCCGCCGGATCCCAGCTCGCCGCCACCGCCAGCGGTACCGGAAACGTCGTCCGATGCCCGTGAATCACGTCCTGCCCAAACAAAATCGGAATATGCAGTCGCGACTTCTCCACCGCAATGTGCTGATAGTGGTTCGTCGCCTCCGCACCCACCACGTTCAGCATTGACCCCACCTGGCCATGCGCGGCCAGCTCGTCATACCGCTGGTTCGACGCGTTCGGCCCCGTCGCATATCCCGCCGCAAACTGAACCAGCTGCCCGATCTTCTCGTTCAGCGTCATCTGCTTCAGCAGCGCCTCAACCCGGGTGTTCACCTCTTTTGAAGCCAGTTGAGCATTCGAGGGACTTTTGCTCTGGGCCGTACCGGTCATACAGGCAGAACACGCCAGAACCAGCAATGGCGTCAGGATAGAAAGCAGTTGTTTCAGCGCGAATAGAGAAGTAGTTTTCATAGCTCGGCCATCATAAACCGTGGCACGAGCAAGCGTCAGATCCCAGCCGATAGGAGACCACTTCCCAGGCCGTCAATTCATCCGTCCGCATCAATCGGCCAGACTCCACCACTGCGGAAACTACCGGTGACATTCGAGTAGTCGGTAATCTAGGCGCTACGCTGCTATTTGGCTCTCAAGGATTAGGCTGTTCACTATGGCACCGGCTGTTCTCTCGAGCGCGCTCTCTCATCGCCTCTTCCGGCTCGCGCTCCGCCTCACCATGTTCCTAGTCGTACTCATCGGTCTCATCTGCTGCAGCCTCCGCGTCTACACCGTGCACCTGGCTCACCGCGCCGTCGCCCTCCTCGACGAAGCAGCGGGCATCCAAGTTGGCGCTACCGAGGGCTCCATCATGCCCTTCATCTCCCGATACGGCGGCCAAAAGCTGATACCCTCGCCCCCTGAAGATATTGAGGACTGCCCCGATAAAGCGGACTGCCAGTACCACGACGCCCACGTGCCCGACTACTCATACGAGGTTGACCTCTCGACGCTCAACGTCTATTCCGGGCCGGACTGGCATCCCGGACGTCTCGGCCGCGCCCTGGCCGTCTTGATGACCCGGACTTCCACCTTCTGGCGCAATCCCCTCTCCCTGCGATTCTGGATGACCGATGTAGTCATCCGCATTCGGGCCGGGCGCGTCGAAGCCATCCATGGCGGGCTTTATGTGGAGGGGAGCCCCGCGTGGCTAGGCAATGCCTGGACGCTTTCCGCGGACATGCCTCATCCCGAATGGCGGCCAAACACCTATTTTGTCGATGGGACATTCCTGGAGATGTGGAACGGCGGTGGTGCTGGCACTAATCACTATCTGACGACCGCAGCAACGCCTGAGCAGTTCCAGGCCGCACGTGGGATCAATGCCCGCTGCCTTACTGACTTCATCCCTTGCCGCTGCCTCGGCGACCTCAACCCCCGCGCCTTCCAGTACATGAGCAAGCATTCTGAAGTTGGCGATACCGTCACCACTCCTGGCTGCCCAAGTCCCCACTAGCTCCCAGTTTTGAAGCTTCACTTTGTAGCCCTTGATCTGCCTTGTTGGATCAAGGACGTGTGGTCGCCCACCCGTACTTTACCCGCCAACAGGCCAGTTTACTTCCAGATGCCGGCTGTTCATTCCCAACCAATTCACCACAAGTGGCCGTCGAGTTCCGGTCCCCGCAGACTCCTGGTCGTATGAGGGCGGCGACTGCCGAGAGGCCAAGTCGCTATAGCCGTAAAGGTCCCATTCCTGCGCACTCAGAAGACGAATCCGAGAGGCCGGGGCAGCCTCTCGACGCACGCTGGCATCGGATTGGTATGGAGGTGACGAGATGGATAAATCAGTTGTAGACCAAGTGGCGAAAACCCTGGTGGATCAAGCCAACAATGTTGGCGAAACATTCCGCAAGGCTTCGGAGTTCACATCCAACGTGGCAGGTAGTGTCAACGATGGTATGAAGACGGCAAAGAATGCAGTCAAAGATGGGCGTGACGCGGTGGAGGATTTCATCGACGATACGGCCAGGAGCGTCAAGCGCAGCCCGATCCAATCTGTC
The DNA here is from genome assembly GCA_049518435.1 of Occallatibacter sp. Classification (GTDB taxonomy): domain Bacteria; phylum Acidobacteriota; class Terriglobia; order Terriglobales; family Acidobacteriaceae; genus Telmatobacter. Next base: position 27,312 of record JBEKRU010000089.1, read on the forward strand.
CTTATTTCGATGACTATCGGCCTCGCTGTTGGGTTTCTGCTCGGTCGCGGAACCAGTGGGAAATAGCATTTCATCCGCCACACCAGTAAGGAAATAGATCATGTATGCGGGGTCATGCCAGATCGGGTGACTCCTTAAACTTGCCTGTCCCACTATTAAGAGCTTCGCAGTTCGTTAATAACGCTCGCCAGATCCTGATGATCTATCTGAAAGACGATCACCAACGCATCTCCGTCCCCACGTTCCAGGATGTAAGTCGCAAATGTGTCCAACTCTCTCTTGCCGGATGATTTCTGGAGCGTCATTCTCCATCCCACCTTGGCGAGCATAAATCTGGAATCAAGAACGCTCGCTTCAACAGATTGAAATTGGGTTTCGGAAAGTCCCATCGACGCATAGTGAGACTTCATTTTAGGAATGACTTTGAGGAAGTCTTCCTTCCTGACCGTCTGAACGCCTTTAGGCCCCCCAAACATGAACGTGTCCGCGTAGAGTACGCCGATTCCCGAAACATCAGAAGTGCAATTCGCCCTCTCGTATCGCAAGAAAAACTCCTTCACCAGTTCATCCATCTCCCCTCCTCTTCTACTGCTCCAGCTTTAATTTGTCGCATAACCCAGCTTTAATTTGTCGCATAGCAAAGCCAAGCCCAGAGCGATTCACCCTTTAGTATTTCACCACAAATCATGCACATTAATCAACACTTAGCCGAAGAGCAGATCAAAAGCGCTGAACCTGCTAGTGGGAAATATTCACCACCATTCGCCCCATCCCCGCGCCATAAACCGGCTCGCCCCACTATGCTTCAATAAAAGATCAGCCGGCCAAGCCCTGCTCCCAGAACCAGCGACCCACAAACGGAAACCCAATGCCCACCACCCCAAAACGCCTCGAACCCCGCTGGCCCGCCATGCTGGCCCTCCTCGCGGTCGGCGGCCTTCGCCTCGCACTCCCGGAATCCCTCTCCGTCGGCCCCGACTGGCTCCTCATTACCATCGTCGCCGTCCTGATGGTTCCGACGGAATGGGCGCGCCTGCGCGGCCTGCTTCATCTCACCAAAGTTCTCGGCTACCTGCTCACGGCCATTGTCACCGTCGACATGGTCTGGTCGCTTGGCCTTCTCCTCGCGGCGCTGCCTGGCCACAAGCAATCCCCGCAGGACCTGTTGCGCTCCGCCGCCGCCCTCTGGATCACCAATATCCTCGTCTTCGCCTCATGGTACTGGCGCCTCGATGCCGGAGGCCCCCATGCCCGTGAGTTGCGCGGCGTCCACACCGATGGAGCTTTCCTCTTTCCGCAGATGACCCTCAGCCCGGAGAGAAGCCGCGACATGGGCGAAGATTCCTGGAGCCCTGGCTTCGTCGATTACCTGTTTCTCGCTTTCAACACCAGCACCGCATTTTCTCCCACCGACTCCCCGGTCCTATCCTCCTGGGCCAAGCTCCTCATGATGGTGCAAGCCCTCATCTCCTTCGCCACCGTAGCCCTGCTCGCGGCGCGCGCCGTCAACATCCTTTAGCACCATCCCAGGCCGCGCATTTTTCCCGGCAATTTGGCTTCGCAGTTTCCGCGATGCTTCCTCACTCAAGGCATCGCGTTCGCAACCAAACTCATCTCAGTCTAAATGAGAACAGCGTCATCGCCTTTGGCCAACCTGGGCATTCGCTATCCTGTATCTATTCATGGCGGAAACCCATAACACCCGCGCGGAATCAGCATGACACCCACCACGCGCATGGTTGCCACACTCGCCATCTTCGCCGCCATGCTGGTGCTCATGATGCTGCGCCCCCGCCGCTCAAGCGAAGCATGGTGGACAACGCTTGCTGCCATCGCCATGCTGGCTCTGGGCCTGGTCACTCCCCATCAGGCGCTCGCCGTCGTTCTTTCCGGAAAAAATACGCTCCTGTTTCTGCTCTCGCTTCTCGCACTTTCTCAGCTGATCGGCAAGAGCGGCTTCTTCGATTGGGCTGCCATTCGATGTGCTCTCTTTGCCAAAGGAGACGCGCACGCTCTCTATCGCAACGCCTTCGTAGCCGGCGCAATCATCACCGCAATCCTTTCGCTCGACACAACTGCGGTCATGCTTACGCCCGTCATGCTGGCCCTCGTAAAAAGGCTCAAAGTTCCCGCCGCTCCCTACGTCCTGCTCTGCGCCTTCGTTGCCAACGTCGGTTCACTGCTGCTCCCCATCAGCAACCTCACCAACCTGCTCTTCGCGGACTCCTTCCATCAGACCTTCATTGCCTTCGCGGCACGGATGATCCTGCCCCAAATCGTCGCGCTTGTCTCCACGTATGCCATTCTGCGTTGGCACTTTCGCAGCCATCTGCCCCGCACCTTCAACACCGAGCCGCTCCCGGACCCGGCCACCGTCGTTCCAAATCGCTCCTACTTTCTCATTTGCATCACCGTCCTTGTCGCCGTGCTCGTTGGCTATTTTGTGGCCCCGCTGTTTGGGCTGGAACCCTGGGTCTTCGCTTTCGCGGCCAGCGCTGTGCTGCTCCTTGCCGGCATGTCGAACAGGTGCGTAAAAATCGGGTTCGTTCGCGAACTCGCCTGGGACCTGTTCCCCTTCGTCATCGGGCTCTTCATTGCCGTGCAGGGAATTGAGAACCTGGGGCTGGTCGGCATCGCTTCCAGCCAACTTGCAAAAATCAGCCCTGATTCGCCTCAGATGCTTCTCGCCGCAGCGGGCGCCACGGCCTTGGCTTCCAACATCGTCAACAATCTTCCCGCCGCGCTCATTGCCCGCAGCGTCCTCTTAAGCGCGCACGCCCATACGGGCACAGTGCTTGCCGCCCTCATCGGTTCCAACGTGGGCCCCATGATCACGCCCTTCGGCTCACTGGCAACCATGCTGGTCCTTGCGCTCGCGCGGCGCGATGGCGAAGAAGTCCACGCCGGCCAGTTGGTCGCCCTTGGCCTCTGGGCAGTGCCGATCATCGTGGTACTCACCGCTCTTTCCCTGTCCCTCACCTTCGCGCTGGTTCACTGACGCCAGTTTCTCCACCCCCTGTCGCCCAACACCCGGCCAATGCTCTACTCTTGCCAGTGAAGCGCATGAAATCCTTCTTCGTGAATCTCCGCGACGCCATCGGTCAGGCCCTGGCCCACGACGTCATCAACACGGCCAAGGCCGCCGCCTACTCCGGAATGCTCATGCTCTTTCCCGCCGCCCTGGTTCTCACCACCCTCGTCGCTCAAATGCC
>JBEKRU010000090.1:0-25139 GCA_049518435.1 Occallatibacter sp.
AAGATCTGGTTGCGCGCATTGGCGGCGACGAGTTTGCCATCATTCTGTCAGGAACGGGCAATCACGGAGCAATGACAGTTGCAGGCGAAATCAAAGAAGTCTTCCGACAACGCAGTCCGGCCCATAGAGATGATTCCGAAGCGCTGGTCACAATTTCAATAGGCTGCGCAACTTTGATCCCAAAGACGACGCAACAACCGGAAGCCCTCATTCAAATCGCGGACAAGGCACTTTACGAAGCGAAGCGGAACGGCCGTGATCAGATTTGCAGTGGAACAGTCCCGTGTCCATCTGGCGAGTCGGGCAGAGCTGAATGAGTTGAGCACCAACCAGATTTATGAATGATGAAGGATGGGGCAGCCTGCCACCGCCTCTGTCGGATGCACGATCTCTCGGCAGGCTCATTGGCGAAGCGGTTGGCAGGCAAGCGATCCTCGACGGCGAGGCGCAGGTAATCAGCGCCGATGAACTGATGCACGGGATCGAGGCCAATATTTGGGAGACGGTGTACGAACCTCACGTGCGCGCATCTTAGACGGGTAGCAGGAGATGCAACGATATGACGATAGACGAAACAGCGGCACATACTTTTCGCATCGAAGAGGACGCTCTTGGCGAGGTTGAGGTACCTTCGGAGCATCTCTGGGCGCTCAGACGCAACGCTCGCACTTGAACTTCACCATCGGCGTGGAACGATTCCGCTGGGGACGGCAGGTCATCCGCGCGCTCGGTATCTTGAAGAAATCCGCGGCGCTGGCCAACGGTGAACTCGGCGAGTTGCCCGAAGACAAAGTTGAGCTGATTGTGCACGCGGCGCAGGAGGTAATCGAGGGCAAGTGGGATGCAGAGTTTCCGCTTGTCGTTTTCCAGACCGGATCCGGGACGCAGACCAACATGAACGCGAACGAGGTGATCGCCAATCGTGCCATCCAACTTGCGGGAGGAGTTGTGGGTTCGAAGAAGCCGATTCATCCTAACGATGATGTGAATCACAGTCAATCGTCGAACGATGCGTTCCCAACGGCCATGCACGTCGCCACGGTCGAAGCGGTCGATCATCTGCTGGTACCGGCCGTCAGTGAGCTTCGTGATACTCTGCACGCAAAGGCGCAGGCGTATTCCGATATCGTCATGATTGGCAGGACGCACCTGCAGGACGCGACGCCACTAACTGTCGGGCAGATGATGTCCGGCTGGGTTGCGCAACTGGATGAGAGCCTTGATGGTATTCGCGGTTCGCTTGTATTTATCTATCCACTGGCAATCGGGGGAACTGCAGTCGGTACGGGACTCAATGCGCATCCTCGATTTGGTGATGTGACTGCCCGGCGTATCGCGGAGGAAACTGGCAAGCCATTTACCTCCGCGTCAAATAAATTCGCCGCACTGTCCGCTCATGACGGCATGGTCGCCGTGAGCGGCGCTTTGAGAACTCTTGCCGGCGCACTGATGAAGCTCGCCAACGACGTGCGCTGGTACGCTTCCGGACCGCGCGGGGGAATTGGCGAACTGAACATTCCAGAAAACGAGCCGGGCTCGTCGATCATGCCTGGGAAGGTGAATCCAACTCAGTGCGAAGCGATGACTATGGTCGCGGTTCAGGTTTTTGGTAACGACCACGCCGTCGCCTTCGCCGGTTCGCAGGGCAGCTTTCAACTGAACGTGTATAAGCCCGTGATCCTGCATAACGTGCTCACTTCGGTCGAACTGCTGGCTGACAGCTGCCGATCTTTCAACCAGCATTGCGCCAAAGGAATCGAACCGAATACGAAGCGAATCAGGGAACACCTCGACCAGTCACTGATGCTGGTGACCGCGCTCAATCCACACATCGGGTATGAGAAGGCAGCCAAGATTTCCCGCACTGCTTACCTGGAAGACATCAGTCTTCGGGAGGCCGCTCTGAAGCTTGGCTTCCTCACTGCCGACCAATTCGACCATTGGGTACGGCCAGAAGATATGACCCACCCGCTTGACAAGAGCGCGTCCTGATTGCGGCTTGCATTTTCAGTGCGCCCGCACACCGTTTCTGTCTTCGGGCCCCAATGGATTCACTTTATGGGGGCCCGACTTTCACTTTATGCGGCAGAGTTTCGCCTTTATGCGTAAACCGACATAGTTGGCACGAGCACTGCCAGCGACCAATCCTTCTTGCCGCTGTCTACCAGGCGCCTTCGGGCGCTGTATGTAGCCACCAAAAGAGCCGTAAATGCCTGACTCTTGTTTCCTGGGTAGTACGAAACTCCGATTCCGGAATAGGGTTCTCGCCGGAGTCTTCCGGCCAGCATGTCATTTGCAAAAATAGCGATTTCGGTCCCACCGCTCCGGTGGTTGTCGTTGCTAAGGTCAATGACTAAAGGTGCGAACATTTTTGTGAAATGGTCGAGTCGAGCGGGATCGGCGCCTATGCCCACACGCATGGCATCACCAGCGCGCGCCAGGTAGAGCGGCGTCTGGTGGAGGATTTGGCGTTTCTTTGTCTGGCCGCCGGCGATCATGTGGACAATTGAGCTTTGAGCGCATTCCGCCGCCGTCACTGGCGCGCCTTGAACGACGCATTCACGCAGGTACTTGAGTTGGCGCAATCGCGCGGCATGGTCAAGCTGGGCCGTGCGACGGTCGTGTTTAGAGTATTAGTAAACCCCGGTGGGGGCGACCGGAAAATGGCTCCGACGAAGCCCCGCCCCTATCCAAAACGGTTTGCAAACCGACCCATTACTCACAGACGCCGAGAGAATATTTTCGTCAGTCCTTTTTATCGCATCGCACTGCAGCATGGTGTGCGGAGACTCGTGGGTTCTCCGGCATCGGGAGCCGCCGTAATGGTTACAAAACCCGGCTTCATGTGATCGGTATCGCTCTCTTCGGTAGAGTAGACCGCGACGCTGAGTTCTACGCTATCCTGCTGCGGACTACAGGTAAAACGGACGGGAAAGATGGAACAGTAAAAGTCCCGGCTTTCACATCGAAGGTCGATACCCACAGGAGACAGGTTCGAACATTTGGCCTCGACCGAAACGGAACCCTTTGCCGAGAATCGGGGGTCGCGTAGAACCAGGGAGACCAACGGACTCTTTGGATCCCAAGCAAATATCGCAATGGATCTGCCGGCCTGGCTATAGGTAAACATTCTGTCTTTCCAAAATGCTTCGAGGGTAACAGCCGACTTGGAGTGATTCACAGTAAGCAGCACATGCGTGCCGTCGGGATTGCGAAAGGCAAGGGATTCGAGATCGTCCAACCCCGTAACTCCGGCAGCGATCCGATATGCCTTGGGCTTCACAGCCGTGTAGAGCTGAGTCATCAGCAAAGAATCTATGGTTGATCCAGGAGCAGAGCTGATGGACTCTGCGCCGGCCTTCAGCGGGTTAACAATTAAGGTATCCGCTTCTTGATCTATCGAAGGCGGCGCCTCTTCAGCCCTACTGGCATCTGAAACCCCGGGCGGCTGAGCGGTACGGCCGGACGGGGCCGCTACCTTGAACTCGGCAATCTGCTGAGCCAGAATATCGTCATAGACATGAATACAGGCATCTGTTCTCTCACGGCTTTGAGATTGGAACACAATGACCGACTCCAAGCTGTGGTCGATTTCCGACGACCACGCTGATACGCTCACGGTCTGCGCTCCAACGAACAGACTAGTCCCTCCACCGAGCAGACAGCACAACAGAAAAACCATCGAACGGCGGCTCTTCCTGGTCTGGCAACGGTAAGTTTGTTTTCTCGCATTTTGCATGGAATGCCCCCGGAATACCCCTGCCGCACCGGTGCAGGTGTTCTGGCCGATCTCGGCGCCGTGAGCGCTTTGGGCGATCAACAGCGCCGATGCCGGGTGGAACGCGTGAAGTTCCCCGTTATGGGCTAGTTCACCGTGATGGTGAAGGCCTCCGTGCTCTTGCATCCGGAGGAGTTGGTGTAGGTGGCCGTATACACATTGGAGCCCGTCTTCAGTGGAATATCGCTGATCTGGCGCGATGTGGATGAATATCCGCTGGGGCCGGACCAACTCCATGATCCGCCGGATGTGGGCTGCGGGCCTAGGTCCACCTGCGTGCTGGTGGAGCCCACGGTGGCGCTGTTTTCCTCTGCCCAGCTTGAGCCGTTATTCACGGAGATGTACGGGGTGATTGAGGTGGGCGTGCAGGAACCACCGCTGCTGAAGCTGAGGCTGTAGGAATTCACCGTGAAGGTCCCGCTACCACCATCGGTATCCCCGATTTCAAAGCCAAAATCTGCCGTGGAGAACGTCTTGCTCGTGAGCTTGCCCTCGGTCACAAGCCAATTCATTAAGGTCAGAAGATTCACACTGCCGCTCGACGCCTGCGAGGTGCGCAGGAAGGAAACGACGTTGTGGTTCGTGTACCCCTGAAAAACGTCGTAAGTCTCACCACCAAGGGAGACGTTAGTGGCGAAGGGGCAGCCACTGACACCAAGTTGGTTGCAACTGTATGAGCTGGCGATAGGGCCGTCACCTTTCCACTGCTCCCAGACCATCACTTCGTCCACGTTACCATTCGTCCACAAATCGTAGGCTGCGTCGTAATAGGGTGTGCTGCCTGACACCGAGAAGTTGAACGACGAGTTTACGGCGCTGAGGGAGGTGAGATTTACGTTGCCCAGGCTGATTTCCGTGTCGGGGTACGCCTGGACTCCGGAACCGCTGCTGGGGTAATTGGCGACATACCACCAATTGGTGGAACTGTTGGCATAGAGGCACCCGCCCGATGACGCGCCCCATTCGTCGGTATACAGGTTGTAACCATTTTCAGTGTAGGTTTCGTATTGGCCACAGGTACTGTACACCTGGGCCATTGCCGGCACGGAAGCGACTGCGCAGAGGGCGAGCACGCCAACTGCGATTGCGATTGGGCGAAAACGTTTACACATCGTCTTAATCATCGAAACATTCTCCTTTGATCCGTTTTGTTCTTGGGGGGAGCATCGCTAGAGGGTCGAAGTCCGCTCCGACTTGAACAGCGCGGATCATAGGAAGAAAGCTCAACGAGTGTCCATGGTTTTGTTGTACGAACTTGTTTCGCCGAGGCTTGTAACATGTACATCATTAAATTGGAGTCATTTGGTCCTTATTCCGAAGAGTAATTGCGAAAGTTACGCGCAGACAGATGAGTTGTACAAGTCCCTGCAGGTTTACAAAAAGCTTGAGGAACAGCCATTCGGGGAAATACAAATGGCCGCCATTGTAGCTGCCTCGCATTATTAATTTCATTTCATTTTTGGCCCCGCAAGTAAACCAAAACCATCAATCAAACGCATTTTCAACAGCTTGCAGGTCAGCGGATGACCCCTTGTGACGGGTAAACCAGCCGCCGTTGCAAACCGTCGCAAGCGACTGTATCATCCATTGCTGCGAAAGAGAGTGACTGCGCCGGGGACCAGAATTATGCAGGTAAACTCCGAGGAAACTTCCCTTGAGGCAGAGCGTGAGGAACTCGAGACGGTCGCGGAAGCGCTCGGCCGATCTTCCCGGCTGGCCAATCTCCTGCACTACATCGGTGAGAAACATTTCCGGGGTGAAAGTAGTCAGCTTACCGAGTACAACATTGCCACCGAGGTATTCGCCCGCTCCAGGACCACCTTCGACGCCGGGAAAGACGCCATCGCACGTGTTGAAACTCATCGGCTGCGAAAGCGGCTGCAGGAGTTCTACGAAGGGGCGGGCAGAGGCCGCCCCATACAATTGTCGATTCCTTCCGGAGCTTACGTTCCCGTTTTTTCCCGCTGTGCTGCCCCAGTTCCATCTGCCCCCGCTCCATCCCTGAAAGCACCCGGCCTTCCGGGAAAGCCCGAGGAATGGACTGCGTCGGGGCTCACCGCTCCGGAAGCCGCACAGCTAAACCAAGCCGCTCACAATCAGAGTGCGCCAGCCAATGTTTGGACTCACGCCCTTTCGCGAGGTGCGTCCCTCATCCGGTTATATTCGCTCGTGGCGGGGGCTTTGATCCTGTCCGCTTTAGGGGCCTATCGATTCTTCCGTTCTCATGCCGCGTCTACAGCGGCGACCATTGCCGCTTCGCGCGACGCTTCAGCTGCTGCACAGCAAATTGCCGACCCCGCCTCGGCATCTATACCTCTTCGCCTAATGGCGGGTTATAGCGGAACGTCCAAGACAGACAGCGCTGGCGCGGTCTGGGAAGCAGACCGGTACGTTCATGGAGGTGGGTCATGGCGAGGTCCGGAGGGTTCCATTGCCAGAACGAGCGATCGCCTTCTCTTTCGACAATGGCGGATCGGAGATTTCGTGTACGACATACCTCTTGGCCCTGGCGTGTACGAACTCCACCTCTACTTCGTGGCATCAGATCCTGCCGGTGAAAAACTGTCCACCTTCCGAATTGATATCAACGGGAAGCCGGTCTTGCAGGGATTCGATGTGAATTCGGACGCTCTAGGCGACGATATCGCGGACGAACGTGTCTTCCGGGATGTATCCCCTGCCAAAGATGGAATGCTTCATCTCAGGTTTGCGAGCGAACGCGGGGCTCCGCAACTTAACGCTCTTGAGGTGCTGCCGGGAATTCCACATAAGCTTCTCCCTATCCGGCTGTCCGTTCTATCGACGCCGTTTACCGACCACAATGGCCAGTTATGGCATCCCGACAATTACTATGCGAACGGCCTGACGAGCCCGCAGAAAGAAATCACAGACTCACCCGATCCTGACTTGTTCTCAGCCGAACGCTATGGACATTTCACATATGCCATCCCGGTCGATACTCGTGATAGCTATACGTTGGTGCTCCATTTTGCCGAGTTCTACTTTGGAACGGGACTTCCCGGAGGCGGTGGCGCCGGAAGCCGCGTATTTCGCGTAATGTGCAACGGCGAAACTTTGTTGGACAACTTCGACATCTACAAAGAGGCGGGCAGCATCCATGCACTTACCAGAACCTTTTATCACTTGAAAGCATCGGCTCAGGGAAAGCTGAACCTGACTTTTGAGCCCGTCGTTAACAACGCCACCGTTTCGGGCATTGAAGTCTTGGATGAATCCCGATGAGCGGAGCGGCCCAGTTTCTCTCGAACTCGGCGCCGTGATAGCTTGGTGCGATCCTCGGCGTCGATGCGATGGCAATATCGAGTCGCGGTTCACCAAAGACGAACTGCTGACCAACATCATGGTTTACTGGGCATCGTAGGTCTTGGTGGCCACAAGCACCCAATCCACGCGCTCCGCCTTTGCCGGGTCTATTAGATTCCGGGCGTTTACGCGTAACGACCCCTGGGGCGTGCGAATCGTCAACTCCTCCAGCGGCCTCCGCGTGCAGAGCGTGATCTCATGCCGCTTCGTCGTCTCCAACAGCCCAGCCACCGTGCCGCCAATCGTTCCCACCCCCACTACCGCCACACGCGCCATTGTCCTACCGACCTCCCTTTCCTCCGGACTTCTCTCATCATCCAGTTCCTGCCCGCCTCGTCAATAGAGAAGTCAAGTCTCGATTCAATGATGGCTTGATTCCGGCGCAATCGAGAATAAGCAGTGTTTGGCGACGACGTGTCGATTTGGAAGCTGATATAGCCAAATCAATGCTCAACATGTTCGACAATGGGAAAGAATTGAGTTTCTGAGTCCGGTTGGAAGCAGGATCACTGGAGATTAGTCGCCTTCAATCTTTATCAGTGCAATCGATTCTGTTGTTGCCCACCGAGACAATGAAGCCATTGCTTCATGCGAGGTTGGCTCGCTACACTAGCCTTCCATCTTTCCGAAAGCCAAGGCACAACCAAATGAACCCAATAACAATGAAGGACGTTGCGCAGGCATGCGGAGTCTCTATCATCACAGTGTCCAAAGCCATGCGCGGGCGTCCCGATATTGGGGCGGAAACGCGAAAGCGTGTTCTGGCGAAAGCAAAGGAGTTGAACTACCGCCCAAATCTGATTGCCCGCAGCCTGGTGACCGGTCGAAGCCGACAGGTTGGGGTCATTGTTCCGACGCTGTTGCATCCGTTTTTTGCCGAGGTGCTGGAAGGCCTGGCCGCGACGATGAAGCAAGGCGGATATGCGGTCCTGATTTCGTCGTCGATGGAGGATTCGGAAGCAGAAGAGTTGGCGATTGAACAACTGCTGGGACATCGGCTTGATGGCTTGATTGTCGCCTCTTGCAGTACGTCTCCCAAAAAATTTGAACAACTCAAAGAGCAGCGAATTCCATTTGTGCTGATCGATCGCTTCTTCCCCGGATTCAGGGCGGACTTTGTCGGTGTTGACGATGTCGCCGTTGGCCGGATTGCCACAGAGCATCTGATTGCCATGGGCTGCAAACGAATTGCACACATCCGCGGCCTGGAATTTACAACAGGGGTGGGCCGGTTTGAAGGATACAAGCAAGCGCTCCTCCAGCACGGAATCAAGATGGATCCCTCCATGGTCAGTCCATATATGACCGCCGACGGGAAGGACTGGCAACAAAGCTACGAGGCCATGCGCAACTTGCTCTCTCACAGACGTCCCGATGGGGTCTTCTGTTACAACGATCCGATCGCAATTGCGGCCATCGACGTCGCACTCGAAACGGGCCTGCGGATTCCTAAAGATATCGCATTCATTGGTTGCGATAACCTGCATTTCGATGCTAGTCTCAAGGCTCCCCTTTCCAGCGTTGACCACCACAGCAGGCAAATTGGTGTGCGAGCCGCCAGGATGCTCATAAGCCGGCTAAAAGACAAAGCCTCAGGCACCCCTCGTCACGTCGCGCTGCAGCCCACCCTCGTAGTGCGCGCATCTTCCGTCCGGCGCCGCTTGGCGCAATAGGGATACAAATTCAATGAATAATGGGCACTCGTCCATTTTCGGGCTTTGGGTAGGTCTGACTCCTTAAGAAATCAAGCTGAATGTCTAGAATATCGGCATTTTGCAATATCAACGTTAGCGTTACCGTTTTTTCTTGACAAGCTTCTTATTTCTCCCCTACATTCTCTTTCGAAACAGTTTCCCCATCGAATTTCTCACGATTCGCAAGATCCCTTTCGGAGGCACCACAGATGCTGCAACTGACTTCCCGTCCTCATCGGTCCGCACCGGTGGGACTCCACGTCGCATGGTTGCTGGTCGTGTTTTCACTAATTCTCCCCGGAGCAATCCGGGCACAGACCGCCGGTGAAGGCTCCATAAGTGGAACCGTTACCGATAGCTCCGGCGCCGCCGTCGCCAATGCCACGGTGACCGCGACCAACACTGCAACCAACGTTGCCACCCAGAGAACCACCTCTTCGGCGGGCCTATACACCATCGCCCCTCTTCCAGTTGGGAATTACAACCTAAAAGTGGAAGCCAAGGGATTCAAAGCGCTGGAACAGGAAAAGCTGGATGTCGATGCATTGAACCCTTTGGCCTACAATGCGAGACTGACGGTTGGCACTCAGGTTGAGACAGTGACGGTCACCACTGCTCCGCCCGTCCTGGATACGGAAAGCGCGGTATTGGGCACCGTGATGGAGAATGAGGACTACTCGAACCTCCCCATCATCATGGCCACAACGCAACAGCGGGATCCCACGGCGTTCGCGACGCTTGTTCCGGGTGCACAGAGTGGTTCTCGCACCCCGGTGGTTGCCGGTCTAGCTAACTATCAGGGATACCTTTATTTGGATGGCGTGCCCTCCGAAACCATCAACCAACAGGGCGACAACCGCACGGTGTCCTTGAGCATGAGCCTTGAAGCAGTGGATCAGTTCCAAGTGCTCACGAGTGTGCCTCCAGCCGAGTACATGGGGGCCGGCGCCTCGAACTTTACCATGAAGTCGGGCGGAAAGAAATATCACGGGCAAGTGTCCGATTTTCTCCGCAACACAGCTCTCGACTCCTGGCAATTTGCTCAGAAAGATGCCACGGTAAAGACAACGACTGGGGCAACCGTCCCTGCGCCCAAGAACGTTGAACACGGGAATGAGTTTTCCGCATCTGCCGGCGGCCATGTCCCTCATACGGCGGATAAAGTGTTCTTCTTCGTTGCCTATGACAAGTACCACTCGCGTTTGAACGATCCCCCAAGTCAGACGACCATTCCGACGACCGCCATGGAATCGGGCGACTTTTCCGCTCTCTCGGATGGCGGCAAGAATGACATCCCGATCATTTTCGATCCGCTCAGCAACAGCTGCACGCCCGGCGGCGGTTGCACCCGGCAGGCCTTCATGTACAACGGCAAGCTGAACGTGATCCCTCCCGGCAGAATTTCCCCGATCACGAATATGATGCAATCGTTCTTGCCGAATTACCCTAATTCTCCCAACCAAGCCCTTTCGGGGAACTACAACTCCCAGGTGTTCAACAACGACTATCTTGGCACCGCTATTGGCGGTCGCGATAACCACCTCATCGATTGGCGTGTGGACTTCGACCTGAGCCCCAGGAACAGAATTTCCTCCGTTGGCGCAATGGGACATGTGGTGTATACCAACAACTTCGGCACACCCTATTTGCCTCTGCCTTACGCCGTGGGCGATTATGCCACCATTGTTCCCAAGCAGTACAACATAGAAGACGCCTACGCCATCACAGATCATCTGACGAACCAGTTCAAAATCGGCTACACACGCTTCTTCATGCCGATTACCAATCCGACCCAGAATGTGACACAGTACGAAGCTGGGGCCATGGGAATAACCAATCTTCCTTCCGGGCAAGCCGGGCAGGAGTTCCCCGGCGTCTCGTTTGGCGGAGCCGGGTCCCTGGCAGGCAGCGTTGTACCGGCAACCTGGACCACCGATAGCAACTCGGCATCCACCCAGCTCACCATCCCGAACAACTACGCTTTGGTGGACAACCTTCAATGGTTGAAGGGAAAGCATGTGTTCACTTTCGGGATAACATATCAGTTTGAGGGATTGAACAATGCTAACCCCGCCACTTATACGGGTGTTCTTCCACTTTCTTTCGATCAATATGCCACGGCAAACTACTCCAGCGGCTCTTCCAGCATCGATCAAAGCAAGACGGGGTACGGATACGCCAGCTTCCTTCTAGGTGCGGTGGGCGCCACCGCCAGCGGCACCACTGGATTGACTCTGCCGCTTCAAAATGTGGCAACCATTTATAGCCGCATCAAGGCTATTGCACCGTTTGCAGAAGACACTTTTAGAATCACTCCCAAGATGACCATCGATGTCGGCCTGCGGTGGGATTATCTGCCCCCACTGCACGAAAAGTTCAATCATTTCACTTTTCTGAATCCCACCGCGACCAATACTGCGACGGGAACGCTTGGCGCGCTTGAATTCGACGGCAGCTTTGGAGGAGCAGCAGTCAGTTGCGGATGCACGACGCCGGTCCAGGTCTACTGGAAAAACTTTGGGCCCCGTGTAGGAATAACCTATTCCCTGGACGACAAGACTGTACTCCGAGTGGCATCGGGCGTTGTCTACTCTCAGGGCGGTGGCACGGGCGGTGGTCGAGTGGCAGGCAATGGCGGTTCTAACGGAGCAGGTCAGGCCCTGGGATTCAACACAACGGCGGTTGCACCCGGAGACACCCTGACCGGCGCCGGTGCCGGTCCATCTTTCTGGCTGAATGGCACCAACTCATCGCTCTTTGGCCCAGGGTACACTTACCCGGCTGCGCCAACGCCCGGCGCCGCGAGCGCCATCCTGGACACGGGGAACTATGTGAACAGTAGCGGAGCTTTTGTGACACCGTCTTCCATGGGATATGTTGATCCGGTCGAATCCGGGCGCGCGCCAGAGTACACGTTTTGGAACGCAGGTTTTGAGCGCGCCCTCACGAAGGACATGACGTTGCAAATCAACTATGTCGGGGACGAGGCCCATCACACCTGGGACGGCAGCTCGCAAAATGTCCGCGGCTACTGGAACAACCAATTGAACCCCTCGTACCTTGCCGCTCTGGGCGGAGTCAACGGAACAAGTTCCTCAGGCAAGTCCGTTTCCCTCTTGACAGCTCCGGCAACCTCGGCCAATGTAGCCGTATTGAACGCTGCATTGCCGGGACTCCCGAATCCAACTTATTTCATCAACGCGGCAAATGCATTCCCCAGTCAGTCGACACTCACCATCGCGCAGATGCTGACTGCATTTCCCCAATACAACAGCGTCGTTGACACTTTTGGCGGACCGTTTACCGAGAACTTCTCCTACAACGCCATCCAGCTTCAAGTGAACCAACGCCTGGCGCATGGCCTCTCTTTCAATGCCAACCTGACTCTTTCGAAGAACATCGGAGATGATGGCACCTTCCGCAGCGGATACGCCATTCCTTCCGCCGCCATTGACGGACACGGACAGTCCTGGAAACAAGATCGAATCGAACGTTCCTGGACCACCATTGCCGTACCGACAATCTTCAATGCATACGGCGTCTACCAGCTTCCCTTCGGGCCGGGAAAAATCGGCGCCGATTCGTGGCTGGTCCGTCAGCTTGCCGGTGGATGGCAACTTTCGGGAATTTACTCTTACGACACGGGTGGGCCCTTCACTCCCACTTGGAGTTCGAACGGAAACTGCGCCAACGCTGCACCCAACGCCGGACAGTGCATGCCGTCTCTCACCCCAGGATTCGGCAGCCAGGCGCGCATCAACGGCAAATTCGGCAAGGGACCGAATGGTTACAACATCACCAACGCAGGGACCATTCGGTATGTGAACCCGGCTGCGTTTTCTGAGCCGGCCAACATATCCAGCTCATCCAACACCGCGCAGTACCTCATTGGCAACGCGCCTCGCACCAGAGCGTATGGCATTACGAACCCAGCCAATCAAACTTTCAACGCCTCAATACGGCGCTCATTTCCCATTTATCACGAAATGGCATTCGTGTTCCAGGCGGATTGCCAGAATGTCCTGAACCTGATGATTTGGGGCGGCCCAAGTGCGGGGTGGGGTGAGACCGCTTCGACACAGACGTATAACTCAACGTTCGGAACAGTGTCCGCTCCAGGCACATTACCTCGGGACTTCCAGCTTTCCGCGCACATCAACTTTTAATCACTTGTTGTTATTACCCGAAGAGGCTCATCGCACTGTGGATCCGCCTCTTCGGTCTCTCTATCCTCCTCTCAGGCCATTGACCAGTTGAACTAATCCATCGATTGCGACTCGGACTTTTGGCTCCTTGATTGGAAGTTCATCCTTTCCTTTCCGTTGACCCCAAGAAGGCCGAGAATGGACAGAGTGGCGGGAATGCTGGAGATTTGGCGAACAGACGACACTCACGAAATCGTGATCAATTATTGTGCCGCAAATCCAAATATTGGAGAACCAAACAAGGTGGTGATCTCTCCTCGCCATGCGCGTTACTTCGCGAGTTTGCTGCTTGAACACGCGGCCGACGCAGAAGCTGAAGCCTCCGGCATGAACCAGACTTCACATAACAGGAATCGGTTGGGGAGCTCAGGAAGACTTGTCTACGACTCCCTCTTTCAAGTGATCGATGCACTCACAGAATTCCCCGTCGGATTGAGCGTGAACGATCTGCGCAACATGACGGGATTCCCCCTTGCAAAGATGACTCGCACGTTGACGACCCTCGTCACCTGCAATTGCATTTCTCGCGACGGCGAAGGGTGCTACCGTCTGAATGACGATTTTGCGTTTTTCCCCAATATGTGACTTCAGAGTTGCGCCTTCGTCTCAATCAACTGAACAATCGGATCAACCAATCCTGAGACCGGAATTGACCATGCCCTTCACGCGTAGAAACCTTCTTCTCGGCAGCGCCGCATTTCTCGGCTTTGAGTCACTTCGCAATCGCGGCTGGTCTCAATCTTCTGCGCCGGTAGCTCCGCGGATGGATCTCACCAATGCGCCACCTCCCACTTCATCCGCAGCCAAGACAATTTACAAAGAGATTGGTGAGAGGAATTGGGAAGAACTCAGCCATAGACTTCGTACCGTGAATGCGAATATCGAGAACCTCGGCTTGCGTCATATTCCCGGTGTCGAGGGGACTTTCCTCACTGGCTACCCTTATAACGAGTTCTATGATTGGGACCTCTATTTTGAAAACCTCTACCTTTCCTACTACGGGGTTTGGTCTTATTGCTTTACCAATCTGAAGGAGTTTCTGAATCGTGAACAGCCTGACGGGTATGTGAACCGCAGCCTGATCAAGCAACGAGACCGCCAGCAGTTCAAACCGTTTCTTGCGCAACTTGCGGTCCTCGGCGCCAAACAGAACCACGATGATTATGAATGGATTCGAGGTAATTACTACGACCGATTGGTCAAGTACATCGACAAGTGGTTTTCCTACGATTCAGACCACAACGGTCTACCGGTATGGAACTCGGCAGACGCTGCCGGAACCGACAACCAATGGTCTCGCGCCGGTGCGTTGAGTTCATTTGAGATTGAGGGCGTCGATCTTGCTTCCTACCTGATTCGCGAATTACGAGCGATGTCTGTCATTTCAACTCATCTCAATCTCTCGGCAGATAGCGCAGCATTCAACCACCATGCGGATCGTGTGGCAGCGCTCATAAACACTGTGTTCTGGGATGAGCAACAGGGGATGTATTTCGACCGCAATGAAAAAAACGGCAAGCGTGTCTATGTGAAATCGGCCACGAACTTCATGCCCCTGTTTGCGAAGGCGGCAACGCCCGCGCGGGCAAGGCGGATGATCCGCGAGCACCTTCTTAATGAAGAGGAGTTCTGGCTCACTTATCCAGTGGCTAGTTACGCGAGAACGGAACCGGACTATTATCAGGGATCGCACCATGAGTGCAATTGGCGTGGGCCCACTTGGGCTCCGACAAACTACATGATCTTTCAGGGACTTCGCCACTACGGCTACCATGCCGAAGCTCGGGAATTGGCTACGCGCCTCTTCAATATGGCACTTCTGAAGAACCCGGTTTTGCGCGAATACTACAACGCGGAGACAGGCGATGGCTTGGGCCAGACCAAATTCTGGGGATTCACGGCTCTCTATTACGGAATGCTCCTGGAATCGATCCTTGGATACGATGCTTCGTCGCTTTCGAAGCCGTCGATTCCAATCATGGAAAAGAAATTGAACATCTCCTTCTCGTCCTCTTAGTTGCGTCTGCTCCGGGGCCCGGCACCGATTGAATCCGCATGGAATGCAAACCTACACCCAAGAGATTCATCTTTACTCCCGCCTTCGGCGGCACCTTAAGAGTATGACCTATGGTTCCAAGGTTATCGTTGAGCTCGATGCATGAGAAGAACTCTCGCCACCAATCCGATGCTCAATGGAGCGCCAAGAGCCATCAAGGCCCATTTGACCGCGAAGGTTGTCAATCACATCCGCGCGAAGATCGAGGACGGCTCACTTCAACCCGGCGATAAACTTCCTCCTGAACGCGAGTTTGCCAAGGCCCTGCGAGTTAGTCGCACGAGTCTCCGAACGGGAATTGCGTATCTCGCAGCCGCGGGGGTTATGAAGGTCCATCACGGTGTCGGCTCCTTTGTCGCCAACTACCCTTCACAGATAAGCCAGGCTTTTCTCGGGTTCCCTAGCCCTCTACATCGTTTCAACCCTGCGCAGATTTTTGAAGCACGTTGGTTGTTCGAGTCGAAACTTGCTGGGTTGGCGGCCCAACGAGGCAAGCAGGAACACTTAACGATCCTTGCAGACGAAATTGGCAACATGTATGCAACGGTTGACGATCCGGCACTCTACCTCATTCACGATGTGCGTTTTCATCGAACCATTGCGGAAGCGGCGGATAACCCTATATTTACCGCTCTCATGGATACAATTTCGACGGCGTTATACGATGACCGGCAAAGGAGTGCTGAGCAATCTCAAAACCGCAAGAATGCGCTGGAGGCTTACCGTGAGATCTATCGGGCGATTCGTGAACGTAACCCAGCTGAAGCGCGTGCTGCCATGGAGCGGTACCTCCAGTCCGCTGCGACGGCGCGGCGCTGCACTTAAGTCGGGCTTCGATTAAGAGAGTTTGAAAGCCACCAAACCCTCAGAGGCTCCACGAACCCAATCACCTGAGCTTACGGACCGAACTTGACTGGGACGAATACCTCATAACCGCGAAGTTTTAGCTGGCCAAGGTCCCGGACCACTTCACCGTCCATCCGGACGTTCCTGAAGAGGATGGGAGCGATATTGGTTCCCAACAATTCGCCTGGACGGGTCGGCCTTCCAAAGGTGCAGTTCTCGAAGACAAAATTCGTAAGCGGCACCTTACCGCCGTCGATGTACAGATGACCTCCGTCGTTTTCGAACGTAGAGTTGATGAATCTGAAATCGTCCAATGCAATGTTATCGCTGGATCGGGAGCCCGCTGTGTATCCTTTGCCTACAAAGTACGCGGGCGTCAGTTGAATCCAGATTGCGAACTTGTTCTGGTTGGAGATGAAGTGCACATCCTCGAACAGGAGGTGCCTGATATTCGGAGCACCGCCATATCCGATGGCCAGCGCCGAGGTATAGGTGTAATTCACGAACCCTTTGACCACGACGTCTTCGATCGTGGACTTCGGTCCTCCATAAAAGGCAAAGGTGTCGTCCATGGTCATTGCGAAGCTATCCTGGACCAGGAGATGCCTACTATTGCCTGTGAAGTCAAAAGCGTCGTCGTGGTATTGCTGTTTACGATTCACGATCTTGATATTTGTCGCAGAGAAGTTTTCGGTGTCGGACACGGTCACGGTCCAATAGGCGGAGCGGAGGAGCAAAAGCCCGTCGAACGAGATATTTCGGCATTTGTTGACGATGTAGCCTTTGATTCCCGTTCTGTGCGGGTCATTTACCATTCCCTCTTCGCTACGTGACTGACCGTTTCCATTATCGGGCTGGAAATCGTGCCATAGCCACGGATATCCCTCCATGTCGATGGCGCCCCTTCCGGCGAGGCCGGCATTTTCAATGTGATTGAATACCACGAGCGCGAGAAGCGGCCGCTCATCCGCAGGCATCGGCGGCGAACCGTAATCTGCACTGTTGCGCGATCCTCGAAGGAGCGCGCCCCCGTCGATATACAACTTCACGTTGCTCTTCATCAACACAGTGCCGGTGAGGTAGATGCCGGGAGGAAAAAAGAGCACACCGCCCTGGGGGCGCGCAGACACATCGTCGATTGCGCGATTGATCTTCGCGGTCTCAAGCGTCTTGCCGGTGTTGTCTACCTTGTAGTCCATAATGTTTACCACATTGGGATCGCTGAGTTTCGGCGCAGATTTTTCCGGCGGATCGGCAAAGAGCAGTAACCCGGGACTCTGGAAGGTGGGCTCTTCGTTGAAGAAGAGCACCAGGTAGCGAGGCTGATCGAGATCGAAGCTTACTTGGTTGCCGGTAACTTCGGGATGAATCCCATAGGCGAGCGGCCGTATGGAGCAGGTGATTACGTTACGATCGTTGACCAGGGAGGTTACAGTAACATGGACCTTTCCGGTCATGGCGAAGCTGCCATAGTCCATCCATTGGAATTGGTTGAAGGTAGGAAAGCGATGAACGAACACGGGCTGGCCGTCGACCGTGACCTTGTAAGCCAGACTTGCGGGTGCGCCGGGATATGCTGGACCAGGCAAAACTGAGCCGAATGCGGGGATTGAGAACACGGTGAGGCATCCTATTAATTTGGCCAGCTGTTGGAACTTCATCGATTGATTCCCTCCTTTGAAGCGATCTCAGGTCTCGTTTGCGGGCTTGAATCGGCCGCTGGTCATGGACGTATCGACTTTAAACTCTGGCATTGCCGGTTTCAAGAGATGGCGAGCGACGCTCGCAGGACCTCGGCGTCCGACCCAAAGCCGAGCCCCAGCCGATTTGATTGCCGTTCTGAAGACCGTTGCGTGGAATTGGGTACTCCCGCGTTTGCGCCTCAGGGTTCAAGATGGGTCCGAAAGCAAAAAGAGCAGCGTCCGCGATCAATGTCTTCGCTCTCATTCGACATTTGTTTTTGCAAACCTTGTTCCCGCTTGTCTTCTTTTCCGGTTCTACCGAGCCTGAGTCGGTTGGGAAGCCGCAAATTTGACCCGCAGAGCAAAGCCATACTGGCAATCGGCATCAGCGGGAAGGTTTACGTTCAAAGCATCTGTTGTTTGCAGCCAGCTGACTTTCTGGGTCGAACCGAGCAGATCCACCTCCCGAATCCGACCTCCCTTCGCTTCTCCAGCTAGGCCGAGCGAACGCACAGAAGCGGTTCCGTCCGCGGGGCAGGCGAGGCTTATGACGTAGAGGTTTTCCCCTTTCCGGGTGAAGCGAAAATCCGATGGTGTATAGGGCTTCATCTCCTGGTCCGTGGCAAAGCCCGTCTTCACTTGTGTCGGTCCCTCGCCGGATATGATCCAAGGCTCGGTCCCATAGATGGCCTCGCCATTCCGATTAAGC
This sequence comes from Occallatibacter sp., assembly GCA_049518435.1. Lineage (GTDB taxonomy): Bacteria > Acidobacteriota > Terriglobia > Terriglobales > Acidobacteriaceae > Telmatobacter. The sequence continues at coordinate 18,295 of JBEKRU010000090.1, forward strand.
CATGCACCCATATCCAGCAGGATGTTTCGCACATCATCGGGAATCGTCCCATCCGCCCGAGGACCGATACTCAACAGCAGGTTGCCGTTCTTGCTGACGATATCTACCAATTGGTGGACGAGAAACTCGGGCGTCTTGAACTGATCGTGCTCCAGGTATCCCCACGACAGATTGCTGATGGAGGTGTCGGTCTGCCACGGGCGCGGATCGATATCCGTCCGCAGACTTCGCTCAAAGTCCCTCGCTCCGGCAGTCCACTCCATCGCATAATCCTTGAGTGTGATAACGCCGTCAATGCGATGGCTCACTGCAAAGTTGTCGTAGAACGCAGTGAATTCCGTCATGCTGGCGCGGTAGGCAGGTTGACCGTTGCCGCCGTCGAAGTACATGAGCTCCGGCTTGTACTTTTCGACCAATTCGACTGATCGTGCCAGCCAGTCGCGAAGCCAGGCATCGCTGACATAGGTCCATTCGTTTACCGGGTTGAAATGCCGGTCGTTGAGCCACTGGTGAGCCGGACCATAGAAAGAGGCATACTTGGGATCGTTGACATCCGAGCGGATGGAACGGCCCTCTCCGTAATAATAGTTGTGCTCTGCACGATGCGAAGAAAGACCAAAGTGCAGCCCGGCGTCGCGAGTGGCTGCCGAGAGCTCGGCCAGCACATCGCGGTGAGGCCCCATCTTGACCACGGTCCAATCCGACAAATCCGAGTCGTACATGGCGAAGCCGTCGTGGTGCTCGGCGATGGGAATGACATACTTCGCTCCTGCCTGTTTGAAGAGCGCAACCCAGGACTGGGGATCGAATTTTTCGGCGCGGAAGCTGGGAATGAAATCTTTGTAGCCGCGATCGTCAAGGCTACCGAAGCGCTGAACGAAATCGTCGTGCGCCGGGTCGCCGAGCCGGTACATGTTGTGCGGGTACCATTCATTGACAGCGCCGGGAACCGCGTAGACGCCCCATCCGATGAAGATGCCGAATTTGGCGTCCCTGAACCATTGGGGAATCCCGTGGTTGCTCAAGGTCTCCCAGTCCGGGCGATAGGGGCCGTCGTGGGCCTGCTCATCTGCGAGCTTCAGCAGAGCATTGCGGCGCCCATCGAATTTGGCAACCGATTCCTGCCACTCTTTGTCAATTTGCTCAGCCGATTTGACCCCATGCGTGGCCGCCCAGGCATCTGGAATCCTGTCGGCCGGCAGCGATGCTCCGGAGGCAGAGGAACTCGATTGGCCGAAAACTGGAAACGGTGCCGGGCACCCACCCAGCAGCAGAAGAAGGAGGAAGCAGATCTTCATTTTCGGGTCCCCGACGAGTAGCAAAAGAAGGCGAAACTGTACTCAGTTTAAATGTTCTCGATCGAGTCCCCGCGGCCCTCCGAATCGCGTGCGCCGCTATGTCGCCGAAATGGCATCGTCTCCCCCTCAATTGACGCAAATGACTGCTGAGGCCGCTCCGCGCTGACCAAAGCATTTCGTTCAATTAAGGGCTACCCAGCCGGCAAACCGGCTGGAATCGAAGGACCGGTACCTACGGCGTCGCCACTGTAACGCAGGAGAATGGAAAAAAGTCAACAAGCCCCAAGATGCAATGATGCTTTCACTTCCCCATGCCCTTAGAAAGCCACGGCCAGTCAGCCGAACAACCTTAGAAATGCCGCATGATCGGGCAGGTTGGCTGTAGCTCCAGACACTCTGCGGTCGGCCTTGTTTCTTCTTCCGACTGTACCAGACGTGCTGATGATAGATTTCCAGCACAGCGCGACCCTTCTCTTTGCCAGTCTCTGTAAAATCCATTCCGCATTAAATTCCCCGATTGGGTCATTTTGGGTAGTATGGTTGTGCGAGATCCTCCGAGCCGATGGCACCGGACAATTGTTGAGGAGCAGATTCATGCCAATGCCGCGCATCTCTCGTCGCCGATTTCTTGAAACAGCTGCTGTTGCTGCTGCGGCGACCCCCGTTTTCCTTGGAGCGAACCGTTCTCCTTTCGCATCGGCCCAGGGAAAGGAATACATGCCGCCTCAATCTCCTCGCACAACGTTCAATTTCAATCTCAACTGGCAATTCATTCGCCAGGACGTGCCAGGGGCGGAAGCTCCCGCCTTTGATGATTCGAAATGGTCAACAGTCAGCACACCGCACAGCTTCAACGACGTGGACTCGTTCAGAAAAATCATCTCTCACAGCGGTGGCGACCTTGGAACCTACAAAGGCCTGTCCTGGTACCGGAAGCATTTCAAAATGCCCACCGAGTTGGCCGGACACAAGATCTTCCTCGAATTCGAAGGAATGCGGCAGGCCGGCGACATCTTTCTGAACGGAAAACTTGTGGGGCTGTATGAGAACGGGATCACCGCCTACGGCGTGGACATCTCTAATGCGGTGCATTTTGGGCCCGATGAGAACGTGCTGGCCGTGAAGCTGGACAACACGACCACCTACGAGGAACGCGCGACGCAAACCAAATTCGAATGGAATGCAAACGATTTCAATCCCGATCATGGCGGCATCAACAGGCATGTCTGGCTGCACGTTGCGGGCAGCATTTACCAGACTCTTCCGCTCTACTACGGACTGGAGACAACCGGCGTCTACGTGCACGGCGGCAACTTTGATATTGCGAAGAGAATCTGCGATGTGACAGTTGAATCCGAGGTGCGCAATGAGTCAGGTGATCGGGCGACGATTGGCCTTTCAGTTGCGATTGTCGATCACGGTGGGCAGCTGCACGCACGTTTCGAAGCCGACCCAGTGGACATGATGGACGGCGAGAAAACTCTGCATACGGCCTCGGGCAAGCTGAAAGATGCCCGATTCTGGAGCACTGAAGACCCGTATCTCTATAACGTCTATGCCACTCTTACAGTGGATCGGAAGACCGTCGATGTAACTAGAATCGTCACCGGATTTCGCAAGGCGGAGTTTAAGGGCGGCGCGGGCACCGGTGGTGTATACCTCAACGGCAAGTTTAATTACTTGAAGGGCTTTGCCCAGCGCTCAAGCAACGAGTGGGAGGGACTTGGCCAGGCCTATCCCGACTGGATGCACGACTTGAATGCGAAACTGATGCGCGACTGCCACGCCAACTATGTGCGCTGGATGCACATCTCACCGCAGAAGGTGGACGCGGATGCGATGGCGCGCTACGGCATCATCCAGGTCTGCCCGGCGGGCGACAAGGAGCGTGATGTGACGGGGCGACAGTGGGAGCAGCGGCTGGAGGTGATGCGCGATACGATCGTCTATTTCCGGAATAACCCCAGCATTTTGTTCTGGGAGGCGGGCAACACCGTTGTGACGGTGGAACAGATGGAGCAGATGGTTGCGCTGCGCAAGCAGTGGGACCCAGCAGGCGGGCGCCTCATGAGCGATCGCGACAACGACGATGCGGCCGCGAATTCCGCCCTGACTCCAGTGGCCGAAGCATACGAGGTGATGATCGGACAGGATCCTAAAACGGACACGTTGACCGGCCCCGATGTCATCTTTCGCGGGTACAGCGCAGCGCGCCGCGATCGTGCGCCCCTGATTGAGTCGGAGGATTTTCGCGAGGAGGGGGCGCGGCGATTCTGGGACGACTACTCGCCACCGTACTTTAAAGCCCTTAAAGGGCCCAACGACACGTGGAGGATCCGTTCACCATATCTCTTCACATCGGAAAGCTTTGCACTGGCTGGCATCGCTAGATACTGGGCTTACTTGCAAAACAAGATATCGAACCCCGACCCTGCTCACTCCAAGTGGTCAGGCTACGCTTCCATCTACTTTACCGACTCCGATGCCGATGGCCGCCAGGATTCGAGCGAGGTTTGCCGGGTGAGCGGCAAGTTGGACGCGGTGCGGCTGCCCAAGCAGATCTACCATTGCCATCGGGTGATGCAGAACAACCAGCCGGACCTGCATATCCTCGGGCATTGGACCTATCCGCTGGAGCAACCTGCCAGCCCAGCGCAACCAGCCATTCCTGGGCGTCCCTCGGCTCCAGGACGGCCACCGATGCCAGACACGCCGGCAATCCCCGCACAGCCCGCCGCGAGAACAGTGAAAACCGTTTACGTTGTCGCAAATACAGAGTCGGTTGAACTGCTGCTGAACGGCAGGTCGCTGGGCGTGAATGCGAAGCCGGAGAACGGTTTCGTCTTTGATTTTCCCGACGTTGAGTTTGCGCCTGGCTCTCTGAACGCGATTGGACGGAATGCAGGCAGGATTGCTGTCACGCAGGAACTCACAACCGCGGGCGCGCCGGCGGCCATCAGGTTGATTTCGACCGCAGGTCCGGAGGGGCTCTTTGCCGATGGACAGGACGCGACATTCATCGACGTAGAGGTGGTGGATGCGAAAGGCCTTCGATGCCCAACAGATGACGCGCGCGTTGATTTCACCATCGACGGACCAGGCATTTGGCGCGGTGGATACAACAGCGGGAAGATCGACTCGACGAACAACCTGTTCCTCAACACCGAGTGCGGCATCAATCGCGTATCGATTCGCTCCACGTTAACGCCGGGACTCATCGAAGTAACAGCCAGCCGCGAAGCTCTGAAGCCCGCAAGGGTTCAGATTGTTTCCAAGCGGGTGGACCTCACGGATGGGGTGTCCACTTTGACTTTTCAGCTTCTAAAGGGACCGGCCGAGGGTTGAAGTAGAGAACTGTGCCTCCCCAAAATCCTGATCTGCTTTCGAACCAGGTATATAAACGAGGCGTCCTATTTGACTTCTTCATACCCTTATGCTGCGCCTGCTGAGACTTCTGGCCGTATCTGCCTCTCGATTCTATCGCTCTCTCCGTGACCTGCTTTTGGAAGACCTGGCTCTTCGGCAACAGCTTGCGGTCTCGAGGCGAGGGCATCCGGAGGCGCGATTCCCCGGTTCTGACCGATTGTTTTGGAAGATGTTGCGGCGGGACTGGAGTGAATGGAAACAGATTTTCGTCCAGCCAGAGACTTTGGTTCGCTGGCATCGGTCAACCGTCGCAGAGACCCTCGGATCCATCAATGCTGACGACCTCAAGATGTCACATGCACGAATTGAGATCAGTCGCACCCTCGGCAAACTTGTGCTGGAAAAGTTCTGATCCAGGCCATTCGGATCGTTTGCAGTTAGTGGTGTCCGCCACCCAGATGGTGATGTATGTTCTGTGAAAGAGCAGGACTCCACAGCTTCGTGAAAAAGTCCCAAGGCAGTCACTTTTTCTCCACAGGGAGTTGATTTATTCAGTTTGTATGCGAGGCGACAATAAGCAGCAGGCAGCGATGTTTAGTTAGGCACACCCAAAAACGAGACTCTGGGGCACCTCATCTTATTGGTTGATTGAGGTGTGGCCCAAACGCCGATAATGCGCGAGCCAATTCAAAAGATCTTTTGCCGGTAGAGGACGACTGAAAAGATAACCCTGCAAAGCGTCACAATGATTGGCACGCAGAAAGTCCATTTGATCCTGAGTCTCCACGCCTTCTCCAACCACTTTCATGCCGAGTTGGTGGCCTATCTCGATTGTCTTCTGGGCAATGACGCGATCCCTTTCATTACGGTGAATATTCTGGACGAATGATTTGTCGATCTTCAATTCCGTCGCCGGCACATTTCGCAGTTGCTGCATCATGGCGTAGCCTATTCCAAAATCGTCAATGGACAGAGACACCTTTTTCATCCGCAATCGGGTCAATACGTCCAATGTCCTGGACAGCTCTTTCATCAACCCGCTCTCGGTAATTTCGATCGTGACATTACCGGCAGATAAGCCGTGTCTTTCGATCAGCGATAAGAACCTGTCTGGAAAGTTCAGGTTCCTCAGGGAATGCACCGAAACATTCAAGGACAATATGGGCACGGCTCCAAGATCGTCAGCAAATTGGCCGACTTCTCGCATGCCGCGGTCATAGACAATCCACCCGAGTTGATCAATGAGTCCGAGACCCTCAGCGCGGCCGATAAAACTGTCTGGAAAGATCAAACCTCGCGTCGTGTGCTCCCACCGGACCAGTGCCTCCACGCCAATGACGTTTCCAGTCGAAATTTCGATTTGCGGTTGGTAGTGGAGCACGAATTCGTCCTGTTCGACCGCACTGCGTATCTCAGCGTCCTGAATGTCGTTCTGAGCTGCCTGTGTGGCCGCGGATATTGTTCTTGGCACCGCGCTCTTCCCCAGCATGCTCTGCAATTCTTTCAATCTGAAAGGCTTGTTCAGATGTCCGATGATGGAAAGGCCGAGAGTCTGCGCCAATTGTTCGGCTGTTTCCAGGATGCGGCTACCGACGCCGCTCATGAGGACAATGGGAACCTTGCACTCTTGCTGAGAGAGCAGCCTCAGCATTTCGACGCCGTCGGTCTTCGGCATCATCAGATCCAGAAAAATCAGCGTCGTCTCAGGCGTAAGTTCTTTCAGAAAGGTCGCTGCGTCGATGGTCGCGGTGCAATCGAAGCCAATCGCATGAGACGCGGATGCGATAAACGTACCGACGTCTCGTTCATCGTCGATGACCAGAACTCGCAGAAGAGTTGTCATCGTGCCTCCAATTTTCTTCCTGTCGATTCAGCATTACCCTCAAATCCCGCATTAACCTCAAAGTGAAATTTTCATTCCGGAGCGGCGCCCTTGGCTTCAAGAACGTTGTGGATCATCGTTCTGAACTCGGCTCGTTGATATGGCTTATGCAGCAGGGGACCGTTGACCAGCGACATCTTGATTTCTGCTAAGGCATCCGCTGGGAATCCAGAAGAATAAATGAGCTTGATGTTTGGGCTTAATTCATGCACGCGTTGCGCGAGTTCGACTCCGTTCATTCCGCCCGGCATCACGATATCGGTGACCATGAGGTCAATGTCAGGCTCTCGCGCGATAAT
>JBEKRU010000091.1:0-25360 GCA_049518435.1 Occallatibacter sp.
ATCCGGGCAGAATGAAGATCAGGCTATACTTTTGAGGGTTCTGCTTGCGAGGCGGAGGGGACGACGAGCAATGGATTATCCGGGTGACGAAAACGGAGATGTTCTTCGACGAATGGAGGCGGCTGGGGACGACCTGGCTCGTCCTCGCGACATCGACTTCACCGTTGTATTTCCTAATGGAAGCGTGGCCGAGCAGTTCGCAAAGCACTTCCGTACGCTCGGCTATATTGCCTCAGTCGAGTTTGCGGAGGTAGTTGAGGACTTTCCATGGGAGGTTGTCGTCGTAAAACACATGGTGCCTTCGCATACTCAAATAGGGAGTCTTGAAGACGCGCTCGGGAGTGTCGCATACCCTCTGGGTGGACGCAATGACGGATGGGGTTGTTTTTCTGAATCGTCGTCTTCATCGACGGGTCAAACTTAGCGCTGGATGCGCGCCGATCCGCCCTTCGCAAACGCCTTTACCTGCTCCAATGTCGCCATGGTCGTATCGCCGGGGAAGGTGGTCAGCAGCGCGCCATGTGCCCAGCCCAGCTTCACGGCCTCTTCCGGCGCTTCGCCGGCCAGGAGGCCATAACCCTGCCGCAAAGCCGTCGCCGCCACCAACTCGGTCATAAACATCCAGCTCAGCCGTGGGCGCGTTGTACGTTTTCCCGTTGATCCAGGCGACCGCACTCCAGCTATGGCGGTTGGTGGAGTGCACCTCCCTCAGCGTCGTAGCCACCACCTTTACATGCGGATGCTTCTTCACCACGTTCTCAATCATGCCGAAGAACACACTTGGATCGAGCTTCGATTTGGCCGCAACTTCCGGACCCGGAACGCCAAGGCCCTTCTGCAGGTCCTCTTCATTCCCCACCAGCACGTCCACATTCTCCACTATGGTGGCAATCGTCTCCACAGCCCGCTCGTTGCCGCCGTGAATCTTCCATAGCTTCTCACGGAAATTGAGATCGAACGAGGTGATGGCGCCCGCCGCCTTCGCGGCCTTCATCATCTCCGCAGCCAGCGGAGCCGTAGTGGGCGAGAGCGCCGCAAAAATTCCGCCGCAGTGAACCCAGCGCACGCCGCCAGCAAAAATCGCGGGCCAGTCAAAGTCGCCGGGCTTCAGTTGCCCCGCAGCCTCATTGCTGCGGTTGTAGAACACCACTGGGGCGCGCACCCCGAATCCCTGGTCGCTATATACAGTGGCCATGTTGGGCCCGGTGACGCCGTCGTGCTTGAAGTGCTTGTAGAACGGCTTGACGCCCATGGCCCGGACGCGCTCGGAAATCAGGTCGCCAATCGGATAGTCGGACATGGCGGAAGCAACGGCGGTTTTCAGCCCAAAACAATCGGACAGGTTGGCGGCCACGTTGAACTCGCCACCACTAACATGAATGCGGCACTCGGTCGCCTTGCGAAAGGGAATAATCCCCGTGTCCAGCCGGTGAACCAGCGCTCCCAGTGAAAGAAAATCCAGTCCGGCATTTTCCAGAATCTGCAATCCTTGGCTCATTCGCCCTTCCCTCGAATCTTTCTGACGGTGTCCCCCATTCCTTCCGGAGACCAAGTCGAATTATACCCTAGTGGTCTGACCACTGCTTCCGTCAGCCCGATCCTCGCGACCATCAGCCTTTGCTGCCTGCCCCGATCGCTTTCAAATCCCCCAGCACGTCATCCACCGTCCACTCATTCCCCGGGTAGAATCGCACCACCTTGCCGTCAGGCCCAATCAGGGTAGTCGAAAGCGTATGCGTAATCGATCCATCCCCCGCGTCGCTCATGCCCACATCGAACCAATGCGCCATCTCTGCCAGCACCGGCTTTTCCGGCACCGCAAAATCCCAATCCGCAAACGCGCTCTTCGCGTCGCTACCTATATAGGAGGCGCCATACGCACGCAACCGCGCAGGCGTGTCGTTATCCGGATCAAAGCTGATGCAAAGCAGGTGAGTGCCATGCAGCGCGGGCGTGGCCGCAATCTGCTTTTCCAACACAGCGAAATTTCTCGTCACGCGCGGGCAAAAATCCGGCCGCGGGCAGCGCGTATAAATGAACGTCACCAGCAGCGATTTGCCATTAAACTGCGCCAGGTGAATCGCGTGCCCATCCTGATTTTTCAGCCTGAAGTCCGGCACCGCGTCTCCCTGCGCCGGCACATGGTAGCTGACCGCGGGCCGGTAATCCGGCTTCCCTTGCGCCACCACCACAATATGATCCAGCAGCACATCGGCGTTCGGGTCCTGCGAAACCAGCACGTCAGCGGTAATCACATCGCCGGGATGAAGCTCGTTCAGGATGTTCGGATCCTTCAGCTTGTAGGGCATGGTCATCGCCTCCATGAAGCCAGGAATCGCCTCATGGTTCAGCGTCACCTCACCCTTGGCGTGATCGGTTGCAACCACTTTCCCGCGCAGCTTGTAGACCTTATACGATGAATTTGTGGTGGCTTGCGAATCTGGATTCGGGCCGGTGTGGCATCCGGCCAACACAACCAGAGTAAGCAATGAGGCAGCAATCAGTCGGCAAATCACAAACCAGTGTACTACCGTGCCCTTCAATGAATTCCGCAGCTCCGCCAGTGAGGGCCTCGACAATGACAGCGAGCAATTTCGAGCTTCGTCATCGGAAGCTGCTTCATCAACTCCTGGTTGCCGCCGCCTTCCTCACCTATCTCTATGACCGGGAAGACATCGTATGGCGCTTCGTCAAGAACAGCTCAGCTCCTCACGAACTGGAACGCGCTCTATTCTTCGTGGCCATGCTCACTGTTTCTGCAGGTGCGGCAATCTGCACCTGGTCGTATGCGCGTCAGAAGCGTTACGGTGCCTCATCCCTCGAGCCGGGCAGCCAGATTGACGGTCCGCCAGCCCTCGGTGAAATCCTCTATGCCATCGGCCTGGCTTCTCTCTTCCCGTTATCGGGATTCCTTGTTCTTGTCATCGGAGAGACGCTTCGTGTTCTGCGCCTGGTCTCTCTCAAAAGCGATGTCTCACCATCCCGTGAACATCCTCCGTTGCATCCCACCTCAGGTCTATCGTCGAGTCCTCGTAAACATCAAGCCAGCCACCCATGGCGAACAGCCTTCCGCAAAGAAGCCGTTAAATGGGGGATCCTGATCACCATGATCGTCTTCGTCGTCACTCTCATTGACAGGGTGGCGGAATATCTGGCAGCCGCAAGCTTTCTCATTGGATTGCTGCTCGATCCGCCCAGTTTCCGCCGCACACGCCTGTGATAGAGCACTGTCCTAACCCGCTGATGAAAGCGCGGATTCAATCTCCCGATTAGTCATCACCTTCGCCAGTTTGTCTTTCATATATCGCAAAGAAATCTCGTGATGCTCTCGATCGTAGGAATCGATGCAATCCAGGGCCAGCACGACCGGCCAGTCGCGTTGATATGCGTCGATGGCTGTTGTGCGGATACATGCGTGCGTGTTAATACCGGCGAGGATGAGGGCATCCAGCTTGAACTCTGCGAGCATTTCGTCCAGCTCCGTTCCGAAGAACGCGCTATAGCGCTTCTTTACAATCACCGCATCCGAAGCCGCCGGCGCCAATTCCGGAACAATCTCGCAGCCCGGCGTCCCCTTGATGTTTATGTGAATTCCCTTGGCCCGCATCTCGGGAAACGCGTCCCGCAGGTCGGGCTCAAACTCCTGGCGTACCCAGAGGACAGGGTGGGATCCATTCCGCATGATATGCACAAGGTCGTTAATCGCTTGAACCAGCGATTGTCTGCGCCCTGGCTCCCAATCGGCCAGAAAGTCGTTCAACATATCAATCACGATCAGGACCGGGGCTTTCATGGTTGCAGCCTATCAGAAGCTTCTATCCTCCAGGAATGAGGCAATCCTGAAGTATGCAGCCGACGGTTGGGATTTCCCCAGCCAACCAGCGTATAACGCTGAAATGGGCTCCGCAGTATCCGAGATCGACGCGTGGCTGGGCACTGGCGGCCTGGTGGTGACCGCCAGTGATCGCGCCGCCCGTGCCATTGCCGCCGCGTTCCACCGCGCCCGCCGTAACGAGAACCTCACCGCCTGGCCCGCGCCCAACATCCAGCACTGGCAGAGCTTCGTCCGCAGCGCCTGGGAGGACCTCTCCAGCGATCATGCCGACCCACGCCTGCTTCTAAACCCCACGCAGGAGCAGGCAATCTGGGCGCTCATTGTCGGCAGCCAAAACCACTCCGCCGCTCTGCTCGACGGCCCGCGCCACCGCCTGGCCGCCCTGGCCATGGAAGCCCACGAGCTGCTGGCCGCCTATGCGCCTCGGCTCCTCTCGAGAACAGCACGTAACGCCTGGCAGAACGACGCGGCAGCTTTCAGCAGCTGGCTCGCCGCCTTTGACGATATCTGCCTGTCCGGCAACCTCCTCAGCCCGGCGCGCCTCGCCCGGGAGCTGATCCCCCTGCTCCAATCTGATCCGGCCAAGTCCGACCAGGTCCGCCGGCCGCCCCTCCTGCTCGCAGGCTTTGACCGCATCCTTCCCGTCCAGCGCGCGGTGCTCGACGCCTGGGGCGAATGGCGTCAAACCAACCCAGGTGCCGCCGCCGAATCCGTTCATATCCACGAAACCCCCGACGCTCAGGCCGAGCTTGCCGCCTGCCGCCTCTGGTGCGGCCACCAGCTTGCCGCCAACCCCAACGCGCGCCTCCTCATCGTCACCCAGGACGCATCCACCCGCCGTGGCGAAATCGAGCGCGCCTTTCTCAAAATCGATCATGGCCCGGACAGCTCCCCGCAATTCGAGTTCTCTCTTGGTGTTCCGCTCAGCCAGGTCAAGCTTCCCAAAGCAGCAAACCTGTTCCTCCGCTGGCTTACTCAGCCCATTGCGGAACACGAGCTCGACTGGCTGCTCTCCACCGGATATGCCGCCAGCGCAGAGGAATCTTCCGCGCTTCAGGCCGCTATGCGCGCGCTCCGCCGCCGCTCCCTCGAGCAACCCCAATGGACCCTTCCCGCCTTCCTCAGCGAAATCCGCCAACTTGACCGAAACCCCGAACCCAATCCCCACATCGAGCACTGGGCCACCCGCGTCATTGACTCTCAGCGGCTCATCGCGGAGCAGTCGCGCCGTGAGCAAAGCCCCCTGACCTGGACGGAACTGGTCCCGCAGCTTCTCGAGACCCTCCGCTTCGCTGGGCCCTCTTCGCTTTCGAGCGCCGAATTTCAGGCCTTCGACCGCTGGCACCAGGCCGTTGAAACTTGCGGATCGCTCGGTTTCGATAGCCGCCGCATTGCCTGGGCGGAATTCCTCGCTACCCTCGCCCGCGCCCTCGACGCAACCCTCTTCGCCCCTGAGTCCCGCGACGCGCCCATCCTGATCGCAGGCCCCGCCGAGTCCGCCGGCCTCACAGCGGACGCCATCTGGTTTCTCGGGGCCAGCGAAGACGCCTGGCCCGCCAACGGCTCAACCCATCCTCTGCTTCCGCCAGAAGTCCAACGTGAAGCCGGAATGCCCCATGCCACTCCACAGCTCGACTGGGATCTTGCCCAGGCAATCACCACGCGCCTTCTGGTTTCGTCCCCTGGTTTTCACATTAGCTTTCCACGTCAAACTGAAGCAAAAGAAGGGCGTCTGTCCCAACTTATCGTCCAGATCGCTGGCGCGCCTCAGCCTCTAACCGCTGAGCTAATCGCCCCGGCTCCCCACGAGCCTGCCACCACCTCCATCGAGGACTTCAGCGAAATTCCCTACCCGCTTGCCAAGGTTCCGGGAGGCGCCGGCGTCCTTACCTCCCAGTCCCAGTGCCCCTTCAAGGCCTTCGCCACCGCCCGCCTCGGCGCGCAATCCTGGGACCCGGCTGAAGCCGGCCTCACTGCCTCCCAGCGCGGAAAGCTCCTCCATTCCGTTCTCCATGACCTGTGGGCTGGCCCCCCGGGAGGCGTCCGCTTCCATCACGAACTGGCCGGGATCGACGACATTACATCGTTTGTTATCAACTACGTTCGGCGAGTTGTTCAACAAGATCTTAGCCCCGCGATTCGCAACAGAATGCCCCGCCGCTACCTCGAGCTTGAAGAATTGCGCCTCGCACGCCACGTCGCTGAGTGGCTACAATTCGAATCCGCCCGCTACGCGTTTGAGGTCGCCGAAACCGAAGCTGGCCGCCCCGTATCCATCGCTGGCCTCTCGTTCGACGTCCGCCTCGACCGCATCGACCGTCTCAACGACGGCACACTCCTCGTCATCGATTACAAAACCGGCGACGTCTCCCATAAATCCTGGGAGCTTCCCCGCCCCGACGATATCCAGCTTCCCCTCTACGCCGGCTTTGCCCTCGACCGCGAAAACGAAATCCTCGGCGGCCTCGTCTTTGCCAAGGTCCGTCCCGGCGACAAAAGCTTCGCAGGCCACGTTGGAAGCCCGACCGGCACGCTAATCGCCAGCCTCAAAAACACAAGCTCGCTGGCCCGGAATCCTCTTACTGCCGAGCAGCTCATAGACTGGCGCAACTACATTGAGCGAATGGCCCGCGACTTCCTCGCCGGCCGCGCTGACGTCGATCCTCGCGAGTATCCCGACACCTGCGACCGTTGCGGCTTGCAGACCCTATGCCGCATTCATGAAAGCCGGGCCGCGATCGAAGCCGATGACGAGCCGGGCGAAGCGGAGGCGGTCGATGAGTAAATCTGCCACCCCTCCCGACCAAATCCAGCGTGATCTGGCCCTTGATCCCACCCGCTCCATCCTCGTTCAGGCCCCCGCCGGCTCTGGAAAAACAACCCTTCTCACCCAGCGCTTTCTTGTCCTCCTCGCGGAAGTGGACGACCCAGGACAAGTCGTTGCTATCACGTTTACCAACGCAGCCGCGGCGGAAATGCGCAACCGTGTACTTGATGAACTCCGCAGTCCCGAACCCACGCCCATTGCCCTGCGCGCGCTAGCCCGGTCCAATGCACACGGCTGGAATCTGCTCGACCTGCCCGCTCAACTCCGCATCTCCACTATCGATGGCTTCTGCCGCGACCTGGCCCTGCAGCAGCCCCTTCTTTCCGGACTCGGCGGGGGGCTCAACATTGCCGAGCAGCCGGAGGACCTCTACCGCCGCGCCGCCCGCCTCACCCTCGAAGCAATCGGAAGCCCCACCGACCCCGCCCTCAGCACCGCCATCGAGGCCCTGCTTGCCTGGCGCGACAACAACTGGCAGGAAGTGGAGAACCAGCTTGTCGAAATGCTCGCCAGGCGCGACAAATGGATGCACGACTTCCTGATTGAGCGCGACCCGGACTGGGACGACCTTCGCCAGCGCCTCGAACGCCCCTTCGCCAATGCCGTCCGCGACGGCCTTACCCTCGTCAGCCAATTGCTCGACCAGGTTCCAGGCGCACGCGAGGAATCCCTTGAACTGGCCCGCTTCGCCTGCACCCAGCCGGGGGGTGAACGGCACCGTGAACTCGCAGAACTTGCCGATTTCCCGATCCCTCCATTCCCGACCCATGATCATTTGGAAGAGGCGCATCAGGCTCTCAAGTGCCTTGCGGGAATGCTCCTGACCCAGGATGGAGGCTTCCGCAAAAGCATCAACAAGACGCTGGGTTTTCCCGCCGACCGAAAGTTTGAGAAGGCGCGAATCACGCAACTCATCGCGGACCTCGATGTTGTCCCTGGTCTCGAATCGGCCCTTGCCGGCGTTCGCGCGCTGCCCCCGGCCCGCTATCCAGAAGACGATTGGCTCATCGTGCGCGCCTGCTTCACCGTCCTCCGCCACGCCGCCGGCCAGCTCAAAGTCGTCTTCGCGGAGACCGCCAAAGTCGACTTTATCGAAGTCGCCCAGGTAGCCCTTGCGTCTCTCAAATCCGACGACGGATTCCCCTCCGAGGCCGCTCTCACCGTGGCCGATGGCATCCGCCATCTCCTGGTCGACGAGTTCCAGGACACCAGCCGCCGCCAATACGAGTTGCTCGCCGCCCTCATCGCCGCATGGCCAGATTCGGGAACTGCCCGTGCCGGCCGCACCCTGTTCGCCGTCGGCGACCCCATGCAGTCCATCTACTTCTTCCGCGACGCCGACACTGAGCTCTTTACGCGCACGAAAGAAATCGGTCTGGAGATCCCCAACTCCGAGCCGCTCGTCCTTCAATATGTCCCCTTGACCGCGAACTTCCGCACCACGCCCCCGCTCGTCAAACGGCTCAATGACGCCTTCACCCAGGTCTTTTCCAGCGACGACGGCAGCGGAATCACCTTCACTTGCGCCAGCCCTTTTCGTGACGATTTCCACATTTTCGATCACTCCTTCAAGTTACACTTGAATTTTGAAGAACAAAATGCTTATAAAAAAGCACTTATACCTGTAACTAGACTCGCAAACTTGGAGCAAAAGGAACCACAATCCAAGGAGGTTCTCGACGTTATCCACAGCTTTAAAGAGGCTGTGGAAAACGCGAATGCGTCGGGCGGCAAGTTCCGCATTGCCGTCCTGGCCCGCGCCAGAAAGTCCCTCGTTCCGATTGCCAAGGCGCTTCGCGAAGCGCAGATCCCGTTCCGCGCCGTCGAGCTCGAGAAATTGGCTGCCCGCCCCGAAATCCTTGACGCGCTCGCTCTGGCTCAGGCCCTTCTCAGCCCCCTCAACCGCGTCGCCTGGCTCGGCGTTCTGCGCGCGCCTTGGTGCGGATTAACGCTGGCGGATTTACACCTTCTAACCAGCGCCGACGACCCCGGTCTGCTCGCCCGTCCTATCCCGGATTTGCTCGTTGAACGCCAGAAACTGCTCAGCGGTGAAGGACGCCAGGCTGTCCGCCGCGTTCTTCAAGCACTCGATTCAGTTTCGGCTCTACGCGCCAGTCAACCCACAGCTTCTCTCGGAACCTGCCTCCAGCAAATCTGGCAGACGCTCGGCGGAGCCGCATGCGTCGACGCGACAGCCAGCGCCAACCTCGATCTGCTCTGGACCTGCCTCGATCATCTCCCCGGTGGCGAGCAAGACCTGCTGGGCCCAGCGCTCGACGCAGCTTTGGACAAACTCACAGCCCTGCCCGACCCCGCCGCCTCAAGCGACTGCGGGGTCCAGCTCATGACCATCCACAAGTCCAAAGGCCTGGAGTTCGAGGTGGTCATCGTTCCCGATCTGCAGGCCGGCGCGCGCAGCGGCAAACAGACGATGCTTTCCTGGCTGGAGCGCGGGCTTGCCGAGCCGGACGATTCCGGCGAGATCACCGAGTTCCTCATCGCCCCGCAGCAATCCAAGGGAGAAGACAAGGGCAAATCCAAGGCCTGGGTCGACCGCGTCTACCGCGAGCGTGAGTCGCAGGAAGACCGCCGCATTCTCTACGTGGCAGCCACCCGCGCACGCGATCAGCTTCACCTGTTCGCCAGACCTGCTTACCGGCAGGAAAAGGATGGCAGCCTGACCCTGTGCGAACCTGCCAACAGCCTTCTGTCCACCGCGTGGCCGGCCTTGGAACCAGAGGTTCGTGCAGCCTTTGACAACTGGGTGGCGAGCCGTGACTCCGCCCCGGCTGACATCGCAACCATCGCCGCCGAGAGCGATACCAATCTGGCAGTTATGCCCTCCCCTCCCAAACCAGCAATCCTGAGGCGGCTGCCCCCCGATTATCAATCGGGTGCAACAATCTTTCATCCTGGGCGAGCGCAGCGAGTCGAAGGACCTGCTTCACCACCGGTTTTAGGAGGCAGCCTGTACACCCGCCACGAAGGCGGCTTGCTCTCCCGCGCGCTGGGCATCGCCGTTCATTTCCTGCTTGAAGAACTGGCCCGCCTCCGCACCTCGCACGATTGGCCCGCCTCGCGCGCCGCCCTGCAACGCTTCGAGCCGCGCATCGCCGCCCGCCTTCGTGCACTGGGTGTGGACCAGGCACAAGCGGCAACGCTCGCCGCCGAAGCCCTCCGGCTCGCACTCAACGCCTCCAACGACCGAACGGCCCAATGGATTCTCTCCCCACACGCCGGCGCCGCCGCCGAGGTTCGCTGGGCCGGGGTCATTTCAGGTTCCGTCAGCACCGTGCGTGTCGACCGCGTCTTCCGCGCCGGCCTCACGCCAGAGTCTGAGGGCGAACAGGCCTGGTGGATCGTCGACTACAAGGCAGCGCACGCCGGTGCGCCCGACCCCGCCACAGCCCTCCCCGGGTTGAGGGGGCTGTTCGCGCCTCAGCTCGAAACCTACGCACGCTTCCTCCGCAATCTCCACGGGCACGGCACAGTTATCCGCACAGGTCTCTACTATCCCCGCATGTTGATCTTCGATTGGTGGGAGACTTAAGAAACAGCAAGGTCTCTAACCGTCGACGCCCAGCCCAATCGACCGCATCAGCGCCAGCGCATTGCTGGCCTTCACAATCCCCGGCTTCATCTTGTAGTCGAAGATCAGTTGCCCATCTTCAAACCGGTCCTCGAAGCAGAAATTGGCGGCCCGCTCGCCCATCGACTCCGGAATCCGCGCCAGTGCCAGGTCATGCGTGCTCACCATGCCAATTGCGCCTCGCTCCACCATGCTCCGGACCACAAACTCCGTCCCGGTCAGCCTGTCGTGTGAATTGGTGCCGGAAAACAGCTCGTCGAGCAGAAAAAGCACAGGAACCCGACCCATCGTCATGTCGGAGACCAGCTTGATCCGGTGAATCTCCGCATAGAAGCGCGAGATGCCGCCAGAGAGCGAATCGAGAATGCAGATGGACGCCGCAACCGCCAGCGGCGTCAGCCTGAGCCGCGCCGCACGCACTGGCGCGCCACACTGCGCCAGAACCGCATTCACGCCCACACAGCGAATGAACGTGCTCTTCCCCGCCATGTTCGGACCGCTCAGAATAATCAGCTGCAGGCCGTCTCCGAGTTTGAGATTGTTGCGCACACCCTTCGCCGCCGGCAGCAACGGATGGCCCAAATCCTCTGCATCAAAAAGCGCCGGCTGCCCGGCAGGCACAAGCTCTGGATACACGTCCGAGGGATGCTCGTACGCGTAGGCGGAAAGAGCCGTAAGCGCCTCGAACTCCCCGACCAGGGCCAGCCAGCCTCGAATCGCCGGACCGAACTCCTGCTGCCAGCGTTCCGCGGCAAACAGCAGTTGCGCGCTCCAGAAAGTAAAGATATCGAGGGGGCGCAGCATCACGTTGTGGCGATGTTTCAGATACTCGACAATCCGCGCCAGCCTGCGAATCGCCTGCGACGGTGTCACCCCCTCGCGCTTGAGCGCTGCCTGAATCCCGAGCAATTTCGGCGCGGAAAAGTGCTCCTGCTCCAGCATGGATAGAAGCTCCGACAGCAGTTCCAGATCGCCGGTCGCCGCCTCCGCCGCATCGGCCGCTCGATCGAGCCGCGTATACAGCTTGTGCGCCCACGCCAGGTTCAGCAGCGACAGGGCGCCCGCTGCAAAGCCCAGCCCCGACACTCCCCACAACACCAGGCTCGCAATCCAAAGCAGCCCCAGCACTGTGGTTACCACGCGGGTCTGCCGTGTCGGGAATACCGAACCGCTCTCGCCCCACACCGCGAGCGCCTCGGGCCGCAAGCCAACCCGCACGGTATCGCCCTGCAAGAACAATTTTTCGCGGAAGCTCACTCGATTCGTCAGGTCGCGGACGGCCGACTGGCGCGCCAGAATCTCATCCACCGGGGCCGCGGCCAGCAGCCACGCGGCCAGCGTCTCCTCGCCGGCTCGCGTGCGCGCGGTGCACAGCAATTCGAAAAGCGAGGCCCCGCCAAACAGGTCAAGGTCACGCGCGTATGGGTGCGCTGGGTCGAGGAAGCGGTCTCCCGATTCGCCGCTTCCCGCCCAGCGGTCTTCGAGGCGCGCCTGCCCGCGCTCATAAAACTGAATTGCCCGCGATCGCAAACGCAGTTGCCGGATCAGCTTCTCCTGCAGCACGGCCAGCACAATGAACAAGACAACCGGCAACGCCAGCAGCTCGACATACGCAGAAAACCGGAACAGGAAAAATGCGGCACACACGGTGAGCGCGGCAATCACTAGCTTCGAGTATCCCAGCCGAATCTCGCGCCGCTGCTCCAGGGCATGCGTTTGCCTGAGCGCTTGCAACGCCTGGGAATAAACCTCGGCAGGACTTGTGCTGCCCGTTGCTTCGCCTGCAATCATTCCCCTACTCCGCCGTCTCCATCCAAGACTATAGCGTCGATGGGCGAAGCACACAGGTCGAGCCCGAATTGGATGATGAACTTAGGGCCAACAAGACACTCACCTGAGCCGGGGCAGAGTGGGTCGAAGTCCAGGCGAAGGGCATCCCCAACCCCCTCGAGACCATCCAACCCAACACCGATGGAAGGCTGTCAGAGACATCGGTTTCAGTCGGAGATGAAGGGAGCGAATTGAAGTGAATTCCCGGAGTTTCAGCTCTTCAACGCGCTCGAAGCCACTCGTCAGTGCGATCTGCCCGGCAGCAGCACTTGCGGCAGCTTTGTCACTCGCCATGCCGGCTTTCGCATCCCTTGGCGGCAAAGTGAACACCGTTGAAACCGACCGTGCCCGCATGAGCGCGAGCGTCAGCGTGACGCATGGAGGCAACTTCGATGTTCATGAGATCCAGTCGCCGGATGGGACGGTGGTGGACGAGTACGCTTCGTCTGAAGGAACCGTCTTTGCCGTCACCTGGCACGGGCAGTTCCCTCCCCAGATGCAGCAGATTCTGGGCTCATATTTCGAGCAGTACGCAGATGCCTTGCAGACGCAACCGGCCCAACCATATGGTCACAGGCCACTGAACATTCAGATTCCGGGACTGGTGGTCCAGACCTCGGGTCACATGCGCGCGCACTACGGACGGGCCTACTTGCCGGACGGGCTGCCCGCCGGAGTGCAGGCGGATCAAATCAGGTAACCAACACCGCGGGAGTTGTTGTGCGTATTCCTTCAGTCTGTTTCGTTCTGGCATGTCTCGCATATGTTGCCGGGTGCGGAGGCGGTTCCACCAGCAGTTCCACCAGCACCCCGACCAATCCCACCAACCCGACCACGCCGAGCAGCACCTCCAACGTACTGTCCATTGCGGTGAACGGCGGGCCGACAGCGAACGTAGCCAATGGCTCACTTTATGAGGACGCGGCGTTTGCCAGCGCCACCGTGTGCGTTCCGGGCAGCACTGCGGATTGTGTCACGATCAACAACCTCCTGGTCGATACCGGTTCAACCGGCCTCCGCATCTTTGCGTCTGAGGTTTCGTCGCTGAACCTGCCTGCAGTGAATGCTTCGAACGGCTCGGCGGCTTACGACTGTGTGTCGTTCGTTGACGGCTCTTACCTTTGGGGTCCGGTGGAACAGGCCGACGTGAGCCTGGGCGCGGAGACCGCGGCCAAAGTGCCGGTCCAGGTGATCAGCAGCAGTACTACGGGCATTCCCAGCTCCTGCTCGAATGGAAGCACCTTGAATGAAAACACGGCGGCTCTATTGGGAGCCAATGGCATTCTGGGGGTGGGTCTTGAGCCCACCGATTGTTTCTACGAAGGCGGCAGCGCCTGCTCGGCGAGTTCAGGCCTCGCAAACCCTCCCTATCCGGCCTACTACACCTGTTCGGGGAGCACCTGCAATCCGGCCTTTGTCGCGGTATCAAGCCAGGTCACGAATCCGGTTGCGCTTTTCCCAACCGACAACAACGGCGTGATTGTCGAATTGCCGGCGGTCTCAGGCAGCGCGCCCTCCGTCACCGGGTCGCTCATCTTCGGCATCGGCACGGAGTCGAACAATCAGCTCCCATCCAGCGCTACCATCTTTACGCTGAGCTGCGATAGCTTCACCACGGTGTTCGACAGCCAGACCTACGGCATCACGAACGCCACCACCTGCGCCGGCCCGGAGAGCTTTATCGATAGCGGTTCAAACGGACTTTTCTTCCCGAATGCGGCAAAGTTGCCCATGTGCCCGTCGAGCACCGCGGTCGGCAACCTGTCGGAGTTCTACTGCCCGTCTTCCACTGAATCGCTTTCGGCGACCAACGAAGGAGAAAACGGCTCCTCAAAGAGCACGAGCTTCAGCGTGTCCAATGCCGAAACGCTTTTCACCAGTTCTTCCAGTTCGTCAGACGCAGCGCTGGCCGGACTGGCCGGGGCTAATCCCACGGGTGTGGGCTTCGATTGGGGTCTGCCGTTCTTCTTCGGGGTGAATGTCTACAATGCCATCGACGGGCAGGCTGCGCCGGCGAGCACGCCGCCTGGACCATGGTGGGCTTATTAGTTAAGCAGGTAATGTTCTGGCCTTATCGCGCAGCCTGCGGATCCCTGCCCCCGCCCGCGACTTTATGATGCCGCACGTCCGCGCCCTGCACCCAGAAAATAACATCTTCGGCAATGTTGGTGGCGTGGTCGGCTACCCGCTCCAGGCTGCGGCAAATCATCAGCGCATTCAGCGCCTGCGGCGCAATGTGGCCTTGTTCCGCCATCACTTTCGTCAGCGCCTTGTACGCCGACTTGTTCATCGCGTCCACGGCGTCGTCCATCGTCAGCACAGTGCGCGCCATCTCTGCGTCGGCCTCAATAAACGACTGCAGGCACCTGCGCACCATGTCCGTCGCCAGTGCCGCCATCCGCGGAATATCCACGGGCAGATCGGCCACCGCCATCTGGTCCATGCTGCGAACCCGGTCGCTGATGCTCTTGGCCGCGTCGCCTACCCGCTCCAGATCTGAGTTGATTTTGATCACTGAAAGAACGAAGCGCAAATCGATGGCCATCGGCTGCTCCATCGCCAGCAGATCCAGCGCCGCCTGGTCAATGTCCCGCTCCAGCCGGTTGATGGCGATTTCGCTCCGGCTCACGAGGTCGCAAATGGACAGGTCGCGCACGCGATACGCCTCAATCGCACGCTGAATCGCCTGCTCCGCCAACCCTGCCATCACCAGGAGATTTTCCTTCAAATCATCCAGGCTTTGCTGAAACCGTATGCGCGTCATCCGAACCTGCCCGTGATGTAATCCTCAGTCCTCTTGTCGCTGGGATTCGTGAATATCTTATGCGTCGAGTCGAACTCAACCATACGCCCATTCAGGAAGAAGCCCGTCTTTTCCGCAACACGGGCCGCCTGCTGCATGTTGTGCGTCACAATCACAATCGTGTACTGCGTCTTCAACTGGAAAATCAAATCCTCGATCTTCGAAGTCGATACGGGATCGAGCGCCGAAGCGGGCTCGTCCATCAGCAGCACTTCGGGATCAACCGCCAGCGCGCGGGCAATACACAACCGCTGTTGCTGGCCGCCGCTGAGGCTCGCGCCCGACTTCTTCTTCAGGTCGTCCTTCACTTCATCCCACAGCGCCGAATTCTTCAGCGACTTCTCGACAATCTCGTCAAGCACGCGCCGGTTACTGTATCCGTTCAGCTTCAATCCCGCCGCCACATTATCGTAAATCGACATGGTCGGAAACGGGTTCGGACGCTGAAACACCATGCCCACGCGCCGCCGAATTTCCACCGGCTTCGCGTCTTCGTAAATGTCCAGGTCGCCAATGCGCACCGTTCCCGTCACACGCGCAATGGGATTGGTCTCGTGCATCCGGTTCAGGCAGCGCACAAAGGTGCTTTTGCCGCAGCCCGATGGACCGATCAGCGCCGTTGCATGGTTGGCCGGTATGTTCAGATTAATGTCCTGCAGCGTGTGATTGGTCCCGTACCACGCGTTCAGGTTGGTTACCTCAATGCCAACGCCCACTCAGCTTGCTCCCTTCAACACGCCGCGGCCGGCCACGAACCGCACCAGCGAAACCGCGAGCACAATCAACACAATCAGCACCAGCGCACCGCCCCACGCAAGGCGGTGCAAGTCATCGTAGGGGGAGAGCGCATAGATGTAAATCTGCAAAGGCAGCGCGGCAATCGGACGGTCCAGGCTGACGCTCCAGAACTGGTTGCCGAGTGCCGTAAAAATCAGCGGCGCCGTTTCTCCCGCCACGCGCGCAAAGGCCAGCATGCAACCGGTAATAATTCCCGGCGACGCTGTCTTCACGGTAATTGACAGCACCGAACGCCAGTTGGGAACGCCCAATGCCAGCGCGGCTTCCCGCACCGCATGCGGCACCATGAGTAGCATTTCCTCCGTTGTACGGCACACTGTCGGAATCATCATGATGCCCAGTGCCACGCCACCGCTGAAGGCCGAAAAGTGTCCTGAGAACGGGATGATGTGATTCTGCGGCTTCACAATCAGCGCATACGCGGCAACGCCCATCACGATGGACGGCACACCGTTCAACACATCGGCAGTAAAGCGGATCGCGTTGGCCAGCCTGGTTCCCCGTCCGAACTCAGCCAGGAAGATTCCACCGCCAATGCCAATCGGAATGCCGATGCAACTGGCGACGCCCAACAGAATTCCAGATCCAAGAATCGCGTTCGCCATGCCTCCCCCGGATTCGCCCTCCGGCTTGGGAAGCTCCGTGAAAAATGCCAGGTTCAGCGAACTCGCGCCCTTGTACACCAGGTAGACGAAGATGGCCACCAGCGGCGCGACCACCAACAGCGTTGAAAGCACCGCCAGACCGCTCGCGAAGTGATCCGTAATCGCCCGCATCCGCGCCCGAGTTTTATTTACCTTCGCCACCCTGTCGTCGTCTCCCACTTCTTACCGCAATCTGTAATCTGTCATCTGCTCTCGGCACTTACTGTCATCTGTAATCTGTAACCTGTCATCTGCTTTACGTCACGCGCGCCGGAGCTCCGCGCGTCACAGCCCACACCAGCAACCGCGCAAGCGCATTCACAATAATCGTCACCACAAACAGCGCCAGCCCAATCTCGGTCAGCGCACTGAAATGCAGATTGCTCGAAGCTTCTCCGTACTCATTCGCAATCACGGAGGCCATCGAGGCGCCATTCGCAAGCAGCGAGCGATGGATCTCCGCGGTATTGCCAACCACCATCGTCACCGCCATCGTCTCGCCCAGCGCGCGCCCCAGGCCAAGAATCACCGCGCCCACAATCCCGATGCGCGCGTTGCGCAGCACGCCCATCCGGATCATCTCCCACCGCGTGGCTCCCAGCGCCAACACCGCCTCGCGCTGCGAGTGCGGAACCGCCGACATCACCTCGCGCGTCAGCGAAGAGATAATGGGCAGAATCATGATGGCCAGAATTACGCCCGCGGAAAGAAAGCCCAGCCCCGTTGGGTTCGCATCGTTGAAGAAGCCCGTCCAGCCCAGCGTCTTGATCAGCAGCGGGTTCACATACTCGCGCATCAACGGCACCAGCACAAAGACCGCCCACAATCCATAAATCACACTGGGAATCGCGGCCAGCAATTCGGTCACGAAGGCCAGTGGCCCGCGCAGCACGCCCGGTGACATCTCCGTGAGAAAAACCGCCAGCCCAATCGCCAGCGGAACCGCCATCAGCAAGGCCAGAATGGATGAAACCAGGGTCCCGTACACAAACGGCAGCGCGCTGAAATGTCCGTTCACCGGGTCCCAGTAGTTTGGCTGCGTCGCGGTTGGATCCGAAAAAGCCTTCAGAATGTCGCCTAAACTGGTTTCTCCCCAGCTGAAGAAACTCATCCCGAACTGATGCCAGGTCAGTTGCGATCCCATCACCAGTTCTGTCGCAATCAGCAGCACAATGCCAAAGATGCTCAGCGCGCACAGGACCATCAACCATGAGAACGCGCGATCGGCAATGGCCGAATTGCCCCGTGAAAGCAGGAACCGTCGAATCGGCGAAACCGCTAGCGCAACCGTCCCTGCCGGGGCTTTCCCGTTCGAGAAATCCGGCTCCGAATGGATTTGAGTTTGGGAGTTGCGCGGCTCGGACACGTTGACATTCACCTATAGCAGGCTAACCGGCCCACATGAATAGGAGGTTACAACACTGCGAAATCAAGTGCATACACGGCGAAAATTCGAGCAGCTACGACAAATCAACCTTCGCCACGCCCAGAGAGTCCTACCCGGTCACGACGAGTTCCTGCTCATGATCTTCCGCGCGTTGCTCCTGAGGCACAGCGAATTGCACTGCGGGGCGAGCATATCGCCTCGGAGAGCAGCCCATTACGCGGCGAAAGGCCTTGCCGAAGGCGCTCTCGGACTCATATCCGAGCGACTGAGCAATGGCGGAGAGGCCGTCAGAGGAATTCTTCAGGCGGTCGGCGGCCAGAAGCATCCGCCAGCGGGTCAGATACTCCATGGGAGTGGCGCCGACAGTCTCGCGGAAACGCAGCGCAAACACCGAGCGCGACATGCCGACGCGTTCGGCCAGGGACTGCAGAGTCCAGGGATATCCCGGGTCGCTGTGCATGCTGGCGATAGCGATGCTCATGTGCTTGTCAGACAGTGCGGAAAGCCAGCTGCGCCCGGCGTTGGCGGCGTCAGCCAGGTGCAGCCGCAAGGCCTGAATCAGCATCATGTAAGCGAGCTGCTGCGCAATCAGCGAACCGCCGGGCTGTGGGTCGCTGAGCTCCTGGCGCATGCGCTCAAGCGACCATCGCATGGCGGCCTTATCCGACTCGCTGCGGATATGGACGATCGGCGGCAACGACTGCAAAATCATCTCAGCGTGGCCGCCCGTGAACGCGAAGAAGCCTCCGGCGAAGTACCGCGCGCCCTCGGGAATCTCTGACGTACTATGGCTCTTGCTGAGCCGGTCCCATGCGTGCGTGTAGTGAACAGGTTCGAGCGAGAGATCGGTTGCAAGCCTGAAGGCAAATCCGCGCGGAAGCAGAAAACAATCCCCGGCTCGGAGCAGCACCGGCTCGGGCACGCCTTCGACCGCCAGCCAGCACTCTCCGGCAAGCATGGCGTAGCACTTCACGCCCTTATGCTTCGGAAAGTAAACGGCCATATCTCCGGGCACCATGAATCCGCCGGAAGACAGGCTCTGCGGCTTCAGCAAGGCGAGCACCTCGGAAAGCGGATCCATTCTCTGACTAAATTGCGGAGTTGGTTGCACTGGGCTGGGACTCGCTTCTCTGAGTTTTGAAACTCGGCCTCCGCAGGACGATTGAACCGATCATACGGACTTTCAGTATAGATCGTCCGCGGACGCAAAGCCATCTACTGATGGACGGCGCAAATCCGGCCGAGCGTTTGTGGAACGTTAAGGAGAAAACATCATGCGTATCTTCGTCACCGGGGCACCGGGATTCATCGGTTCGGCGCTGGTTCCGGACTTGATCAAGGCAGGGCATCAGGTACTTGGGCTAACACGATCGGAGGCCGGCGCTGAAAAGTTGCGGGCAGCTGGAGCTGAGGTGCAGTACGGCAACCTCGAAGACCTAGACAGCCTGCGCGACGGCGCAGCCAAATCCGACGGCGTAATTCACCTGGCATTCAACCACGACTTTTCGCAATTCCAGAAGAACTGCGAGGATGATCGCAACGCAATCAATGCCATCGGCGAAAAGCTGCTGGGCTCGGACCGGCCTTTCGTCATCACCTCGGGCACGGCCATCGCGACCAATGTAGACGGCAAGCCATCCACCGAGGACAGCCCGATCGCGCCCTGGAATCCTCGGGCTGCGTCTGAAGCCGCGGTGAAGGAGTTGACCGCGCGTGGCGTGAACACCTCCGTAGTGCGGCTGGCGCAGATTCACGACACTCGCAAACAGGGGCTGGTTCCCTACGTAACAGCCTTGGCGCGTCAGAAGCGTGTGTCAGCGTACATTGGCGATGGCGGCAATCGCTGGCCGGCGGCACACGTTTCGGACACAGCGCGGTTGTACCGCCTGGCGTTTGAAAAGGCGGAGCGGGGAGCCATCTACCACGCGGTCGGCGAAGAGGGCATCCGCATGAAAACCATCGCCGAGGCGCTGGGCCGCGGGCTGAAGGTGCCGGTGATCAGCATCAAGCCGGAGGAGGTCGAGGCACACTTCGGTTGGCTCGCCATGTTCGCCAGACAGGACATGCCATCCTCCAGCGCAATCACGCAACAAAAGCTGAACTGGAAGCCAACCGGCCCTGGCCTCATCACCGACCTGGACGGCATGGACTACACACAAGCCTGACTCGCCCACCGCGCACCGGGCCTCGTTGCAGAGGGCCGGTGCGCTTCGCGTTACCTCACTAAACAGAAAACTTGACCGCGGTGAGCCGCTCGGTCTCCGCCCAAAGGCGCTTGGCCAGGTCCAGGTCCCTCGCAGCCGGAGCGATCTTCGCCGGGGCAGGATGCCCTTTGAGTTCCTGGAAGCGGTCAGGCCCATAGTATCCGCCGGCAGTAACCGCAGGCGAAGTCGCAGCAAACAGTGTGGGCAGAGCCCCGTGCGCAGCGTCCTGCGAGGCCAGCGGCCTGAGGATCGTCTCAATAATGCGAAATCCCAGCGGGACTACTCCGGCGGGACCAGAGATTTGCAGGTTCGTGATCGCATAGCCGGGATGCGCTCCCGTGCTGAGAATTGGCGATCCGGAAGCTGTGAGCCGCCGCTGCAGTTCGAGTTGGAAGATGAGATCGGCGAGTTTCGATTGCGAGTACGTGCCGAATAATGGCTTATAACTGCGCTCGGATTGAAGATTATCGAACTCAATCTTCGCCTGGTTTGCGATTCCACTGGCGACGGTGACAATGCGCGTGCCCTGTCGCGATTTCAAATACGGAAAGATAAGTGAAGTAAGCAGGAAAGGTCCGAGATAGTTAGTGGCGAACTGGCGCTCATATCCATCCACTGTGAGTTCACGCCGCGGCACGGCCATCACTCCCGCATTGTTGATCAGCAGATCGAGCGATTGGCCTGGGAACTTTTCGGCCACGAACGCCGCGAACGCGCGAACGCTTGCAAGCGAAGCCAGATCGAGGATTCCGGGCGTAAGTTTTGCCGCCGGAACCTGGAGGCGGATGCGCGCAATCGCGTCATTGGCCTTTTCAATGGAACGAGCGGGCAGAATCACTTCCGCGCCCTTCCTTGCGAGTTCGAGCGCGGCTTCAAATCCGATTCCGGAGTTTGCGCCTGTAATTAAAACGCGACGCCCCTGCTGAGAAGGAACATCGTTTGCAGTAAATTTGGTGGTCGTTTTCGTCGTCATATGTGGAGTATGCTTCCATTAGTATCCAAATGCAACAAGGCACCTTTTTGGCTTGTACTTACCTTGAGGTAACTATGGAAAAGCGGCTTGACTGGGCGGAAGTCAACGAAGCCTGTGAAGCATTGACGGAGAACGAAGACTCCCTGACGCGCGAAATCGTAACCGGGATTTCTGAGAAATGGACGCTATGGACATTGGCCGAACTTGCGCAAGCGGATGCCCCTATGCGGTTTTCTCGTTTGATGGAGCGCGTCGAAGGCGTGAGTCAAAAATCATTGACCAAGGTGCTGCGGCAATTGGAGCGCAACGGTCTCGTGACCCGCGTGGTCTTTGCGGAAGTGCCGCCGAGGGTCGAGTACGCGACAACCGATCTTGCAATGGAGATGCTGGATCTCGTGCATCCACTTTGGAGATGGGCGGCAAGCAACGTTGCCAAGTTCCAGGCGGCACGGGTCGAGTATGACTCGAAGCATCGTGCGCAGCCTGTCCGCCCGTAAGAGTGAACCCGGCATGCCCCGCGGTTTGAAGCTTCTCCTTGACAATCTACACATCGTTTTGTATAGGTAGATTGTCTAGGAGACAAAGATTCATGGCGCCACTCGAAAAAGCCGACCTGCTGCAGGGAACGCTCGACCTGCTCATCCTGAAAGTTGTCGCCCTGGGGCCGGTCCATGGCTACGGCATCTCCCAGCGGATTCGCCAGATTTCCGACGCCGTGTTGCAGGTGCAGCAGGGCTCGCTCTATCCGGCATTGCACCGGCTTGAGAAGCGTGGCTGGCTCGCAGCCGACTGGGGCGAATCCGAGAATGGCCGCCAGGCCAAGTTCTACCGCCTGTCAGCCGCAGGCCGGAAACAACTCGCAACCGAAGAGGAAACCTGGAACCGGCTGTCCAAAGCTGTTGTTCAAATTCTTCAGACTGCACATTGAAACCGGCATTGGAGGCTCGCATGGAAGGTTTAAAGCGTCTCTTTCGCAGGCTCGTTCCGCGCAGCATTTCAAATGACGCGATGGACCGTGAGATCGGCTACCATATCGCGGAGCTGGCCCAGTCTTACATGGCCCAGGGACTGACCGCCGACGAGGCTCACCGCCGCGCCATGCTTGAGTTCGGCGGCCGCGAGCAGGTGAAGCAGAATATTCGCGAGGTTCATGTATCCGCCCTGGCCGAGAGCCTTGCGTTCAATGCGCAGGCTGCCTGGCGTTTCCTGCGAAAGTCTCCCACATTTTCCATCGCCGTCATACTTACGCTGGCTCTCGCGATCGGCGCCAATAGCGCAGTGTTTTCGGCCATCGACGCAGTTGTATTGCGGCCACTTCCCTATCCCGATGGCGACCAGCTCGCCGTCCTCTACCAGCACGATGCGATAGGACGCGACGCCAACCGCTTTGTCGCTCCGGTGCGGCTTGAAGACTGGAACCGCATGAACTCCACATTCCAGGCAATCAGCGGATACTATCTCGACGATCTTTCGGAAACCTCCAGCTCTCTTCCTGAGCGAGTCACCGAGGCGCTCGTTGCACCGCGCTTTCTTCAGGTCATGGGAGTATCTCCAGTGTTGGGACGAGCGTTTACTCCCGCAGAAGAGCATTGGGGTGGTCCTGACGCTGTTCTCATCAGCGACAATTTCTGGCAGCGACGTTTCAATGGAGATCCGTCTGCGTTGGGGAAACGTCTTAAGGTCGGAACATTCTCGTATTCCATTGTTGGCATCATGCCGCCCTCCTTCCAATTTCCGAACCGCGACGTGGATCTATGGGCGCCGAGCCCGCCGGATGCTCCCTATGCCCTGCGACGCGAAGCTACATGGTTCACGGTGATCGGACGCTTGAAACCAGGCGTGACTCTATCAGCGGGCGCTGCCGATCTGGCCACCGTGCAGAGCCAGCTTGGCAAGCAGTTCCCAAAGCCGGACGCCGACCTCATCGTCCAAACCGCACCGCTGAAAGAAACCATCGTGGGCGGCGTGCGCAGTTCGCTGTTTTTGGTCTACGGCTCGGTTTCTCTGCTTCTTCTCATCGCCTGTTCCAACATCGCCGCACTGTTGCTGGCACGCACCGCGGAGCGCGAGCATGAAATCTCCATCCGGTATTCACTCGGCGCGTCCCGCATGTCGATCGTTGCTCAGTTGCTGAGTGAGGTTTTTGCCCTTGCGCTGCTGGGCTCGCTCGCAGGCCTTCTGGTTGCGGCGGGTGCGGCGCATGCGTTTCATCTGCTTGCAAAGACACTGCCCCGCGCTGAAGAGATCACTCTCAATTGGCGAGTCGCCGCGTATTCGCTCACTGCAGCCGTCGCCACCACGCTTCTGTGCGGATTGTTTCCAGCCCTGCGCGGCACTCGTCGCGGACTCGCTCATGGGCTTGCCGCTGGAGGACGAACTCAAGCCTCCACGCGGAATCCATTGCAATGGGCGTTGGTGATGGTGCAGGTCACGCTGGCTGTCACGTTGCTCATCGGTGCGGGGTTGTTGCTCCGCAGCCTGCAGGCCATTGCGCGCGTTTATCCGGGGTTCGATCCCACTCACGTAATCACTTTCCAGGTCAGCGGATCGTGGGGCGAAACCAATGACATGAAGGGTGTAGTGCAGCGCATCGATCGCACACTCGACGGCCTGCGCGCATTGCCCGGAGTTACGGATGTGGCTACTTCGGGCACGCTCCCCGGCGTCTCCTCGCTCTATCAAACCGAATTCAAGATCGACGGAAATCTGCAGCCGGGTCATCCCATCCTGGCCGACAGCCGCTTTGTCTCTGTAGGTTATTTCGGCTCCATGCGGATTCCTCTGCTAGTTGGCGAAGCGTGCAGCCAGACAGCGAGCACCAACGACGTCATGGTGAATCGCGCCTTCGCGGACCGGTACATGAGCGGCTCTTCGGCAGTTGGGCACCAGTTGTCGTCTGCTGCGTACAACGATTTCCAGACGCAGGGCATGATCCGCGGAATCGTCGGCGATGCACGCGAGGAGGGTTTGAACATGCTGCCGGTACCCACCGTTTACTCCTGCTTCAACGCGCCCAATCCGTTCCCGAATTACCTGGTGCGCACGCAGGGCGATCCCATGGCCATGGCCGATACCATCCGGCGTCGGATTCATGAGCTTGAGCCCAGCCGCTCCGTCTATGGCATCTCGTCGCTGCAGGAGCACCTCGACGACGCCTCCACTGAGAATCGCCTGCGCACCACATTGCTTTCTCTCTTCGCCGCAACAGCCGTCGCGCTCGCCTGCGTCGGCCTTTATGGAACGCTGAGCTACATGGGCCGCCTGCGCCAGCGCGAAGTGGGCGTGCGCCTGGCACTGGGTGCATTGCGCAGCCAGATCGTGGCGCGGTTTCTGTTCCAGGGCCTCCGCGCTGCAGTCATCGGTTGCGTCGCAGGATTGGCTCTCGGATTTGGCCTGAGCCGCTCTCTCGCTGGGATGCTCTATGGAGTGACAGCGCTTGATCCCACAACGTATGCCAGTGTCGTTTGCCTTATCCTGCTGGTCGCCGCGCTTGCTTCTCTTGTGCCATCGGTAAGAGCAGCAAATGTTGAGCCGGTAAAAGTCCTCCGTGAGGATTGACAGAACCGTCCGCTCGACACAACGCTCAATTGTTCTAAGCTGGTGTCTGTCCAATGGAAGGCCCAGATCTCATGCGTCCGATTTTCGCTTTGCTCGCTCTCGCCCTCACCTGCACGTCTCTCCCGGCCCAATCGCCTCTGCCGCCCGATCCGCCCAGTCGGGAATGGCATGCCGGTTGGATTACTCATCCCACAGCGCCTCTCCGCGAGCCGATCGTTTTGCACTTCCGCCGCGCACTCACGCTCGTCGCCGCGCCCGCCAGCTATCCCGTCCGCGTCAGCGCCGACAATCGCTTCATCCTTTACGTTAACGGTCATCGCGTTGGCGACGGCCCTGCCCGCGGCGACCTGACCCACTGGCGCTATGAGCGCTTCGATCTGGAACCGCTGCTTCAGCCCGGAGACAACCTCATCACCGCGACAGTCTGGAACTTCGGTATCTACGCCCCCATAGCGCAGATGTCCGATCGCACCGCGTTTCTGCTCGAGAGTGAGGCTACAGGTGCGGATTCAATCAGCACAGGCGTGGGCAAATCGGACGGCTGGCTGGTTGAAGTCGAGCCTGGTCATCGGCCGCTCGATCGAGACACGGTAAGCCTCAAGGAATATATGGCCGCCGGCCCTGGCGAGCAGATTGACGCTGCCCACTACGACTGGAACTGGCAGGCTGCCAGCGCGGGTCCTGATTGGGTTCCCGCATCTTCACCGATGCGCGACAGCATTTATTCTGGCGTCAACCATGCCCACTCCGCTGCGATTACCGGCGACAATCCTTGGGGATTGATCCCCGATGAATTGCCGCACATGGAGAACGCCTTAGTAAGCGCAGGAAATACCGTTCGAGCGAAACTCGACCAAGCGGCCCGCGTTCTTGGTGAGCCCGGATTCATCGCGATGGAAATCAGTTCGGATA
>JBEKRU010000092.1:0-24849 GCA_049518435.1 Occallatibacter sp.
ACCTATTCCGACGAGAGGCGACTCAATTCGAAGCTTGTTGCGCCATCAGTATCACCTGCTGAGCATATCCGTGTCTGTCACTAGATATAGCCGTTCAGCCGGATCAGTGGCGAACTGTTTCAGTTCCGGAGAGAAACCACCCAACGCAAAGAGTATGTAGCTGGGTTTGTTCCGCCAGCGTGCCTCTGGAAGACTGGCGACCTTCGCTTGTAAGACGCTCAGGTCGTTTAACCGTGTAACGCTCTCCGTGCGCCACTTGCACTCACCGAACAGAAATGTTCCGTCGTTGAGTTCGGCCATTAGGTCTATCTCCGTGCGGCCATTCCGGCTCCAGTATCGGGCCATCTGCCGAACGTTGAGGCCGAGGCGCTGTTGAGCGTTCCGCTGGAGCCATTGGCCACATATCTCTTCGAAAACTGACCAGCCCATGTATGCGGACAGTCGCGGGGCGACGTGTGCAGCGTATACCGTGGTCGGGTCGGAGAATTGCAGGGCGCTGGCCAACGGAGCAACGAAGCGATACCAGAAGGTCAGAAAGGGATCGGCAACACGATACAAGGCTCTGCGCTCGGAGGTTTCGCCGAACGGAAACTCGCGCCGAATCCACCCTAGATCCAGTAAAGTGCGCAGGGAGCCGGAAAGCGCACCGCGTTCCACACCGATCAACTGCTGAATGCCATTGAATTTCGTTTCGCCGCCGGCGATAGCGGCCAGGATGGCGTTGTACGGAGCCGGGTCGCGGATTTGTTCGCTGCCGAGTAGAAACCCCACTTCATTTTCCAGGATTGCTCGTGCCTGCATCAGTAGCGTAACAATCTCCTCGGCTGGAGGGCGCGACGTATCGACGAGTGCGTGGTAACGCGGCGTTCCGCCAAAGACACCATACATAAGCAGCTTCTCAACAGCCCCGTAAAGGGGGCTGTCTGCGTAGAAGGCTGCCACGTCCTCATAGTGAAGCGGATCGAGGTGGAAAATTCCTGCGTTGAATCGCCCGAACAGAGGCGCACTCTCCTCTCCGAGAGCTGCCATGGCGGAGAGCTGTGATCCGCAGAGGACGATGAATAGCGGAGAATGCACGGCTTCGCGATCCCACCATGCTTGCAGGACGGAAGGCAATTCCGGAGTCTGGTCCACCAAGTAGGGGAATTCATCGAGGATCAGCGCAAAACGCCCTGCGGCCTTCTTCCGTCCCTTCGTTTGCTGTGAGGCGTAGCGAAGAAGAGCGTTCCACGAAACAGCAATATCCTCGGCGGAGACGCCTTCACTAGGAAGGGCTGCGATCAATTGGCGGGCGAGAGTGAGCCGCTGTGTAGCGGCCGTGGACTGCTCTGCTAGAAAGTAGCAGTGGGGCTTTTCGCGCTCGTCCCCGTCTACGCCACCCGTGAAGTAACGCTGCAAGAGGAATGTCTTGCCCAACCGCCTGCGTCCATACAGGAGGAGCATCTGCCCTCCGGCTCCGTGACGCTTCCAGGCGCGATCCAAGGCCGCAAGTTCGAGCTTTCGGTCATAAAAAGGGTCTGGCTTGATGGTCATGTTGGGCATCGGCTGGATGGCCGTTCCTTCCAGTACATATTATGAGTTGTCAGTTTATGATATGTCAACTCATAACCAGACAATGCGGTAACGGCCAGTGGAATGCGTGTTTTAGGGGCGAATACCTCGCATGAGCGATAGAACCTTGTTCTATCGCTCATGCTCTGCGGCGGGCGTTGCCTTTGCTTGGCTTTGGCGTTGCTGCTTTGGGCTGGCAGAGCTTGCAGCGTTCGGCTGCGGCTCAGGCAATTGAACCGGTTCCGCAACGGTGGGGGTTGGCGTTGCAGCGGTCGGAACTGAATCCCGCCAGCTTTGAATGCCCATGCCGCCAAACAGTCCGATCAGCAGAGTGGCACCGGCGATGAGAGGAATCCAAAGGCGCAAGAGATCGCTTCTCACTTCACGTAAGAGCGCATCAACGGCTTTGGCCCGATTCTCCAAAGAATACGTCAACCTATTGTTGGCGGACTCGATTTGAGCGACCGCTCCCCGTGAATCGGACAAGTCGCGCAGAGCGGACGAAAGCTCCTTCTGGGCGGTCGTCATGGCCATGCTGGTTGCTTGCAGACCTTTGACCGTGTCCGGGATGCCGCAGTTGAGAAAATGTTGGCGCAGGCTTTCGCCCAGCAACTTCGCAATCTGTTCCGGATCAAGACCGGCTTCAAGTTCGCTGGGAAGCCCAGAGAGCCTCGACTCCAGTTCGTGAACATAGCGGAGCGTCTTCTGCTGTGCTTCCTCTGAAAACTGCTGATGGAGTTCAAACATCTCCTGGAATCGCTCTCGCTCGTCCGCGATGTCTTTCGGAGTGTGCCGGGTGAGCAAAGCCAACGTGCCCATTGCCTCCAGGATACGCAGCATTTCATCGTCGGGACTAAGTGTGCGAGTGTGGGCCAGAACGCGATAGTAGGCGGTTTGCAAGTCTTTGGGGACAAGGCGAGCGAGAGAGTCAAAGAGAGTTGGCTCCCCCGCCGCTACGATTGACATCTTGGAAGTCGTTGGAGTTCCGCTCATGGCAGGAACACCTGCTTGGCCCGGTCGAACTCAGAAAAGAGCCGACGCCGACAGCTCTGCGCGCGCATAACCAGGGACGCACGCTTCAGTTCCTCAACGGTGGCCTTACGGTCTGCCACCTGTCCTAGTTGAATTCCATGCTGGCGGAGTGGGTTTTCAAGCTCCGCGAGCCTGAACTCCATCTGCAATATCTCAGGAGAGAAAGCTTCACGGAAACGGATCGCCTGTTTAGTGGACCTCCAGTACGTGAAGTCTGCTGGAGAACTGGTAGCGTTCTCGACGACCACATACTCGACCCGCTCTTGCAGGCGACTCGCCCAGGCGAGCAGGCTTTCGACGCTGGCAGGATCGGGCGTGACCACGCCAACCGCTGTGAAGCGAACGCCGGTCTCGGCGACATCGTCGTACATCGACTCGAACCAGTCGGCTGCGACCTGCCCGGCGCCCGCGCCCATGTCGGCAAGAATAATCGGCGTCCCGCCGTCGAGATGATCAACAAAGGCATCGAGGCCTGCCGGTGTGTGAATGTTGACCTTGGTCACAGTGCCGTTGAAAAAGTGTTTCAGAGAGCCACGCGCCTTGTTCTCTGTATCTAGGTCAAGCAGTGTGACGGGGATTTCATTGGCCGAGAACCACTCCGCCAAAGCGACAATGACGCCGGTTTTGCCGACACCACCCTTGCCGCCCATGGTGAAAACAACTCGCTTCGTAAATGCCGTCATTGCTCGCCTCCGTCACCCGTCAGGGTCAAAGGTTCGTTCTCACGGAACACGAAGCGGGCAGGCTTCGCATTCGATGCGGTCGGCCTCGCCTTAAGGGCTGCAACACGATCCAGGGCCGGCGACGCTTCTGTTGCGGCAAGTTCTATCAGCGGCAGTTCGAATTGTGAGCGCTTGCGATGCTTTGCCCGGACCTTCACGAACGAATGAAGCGTGCTCGGGGCGACGTACAAACCGAGGCGCTCCTGAAAGAGGCGCGCGACATCGCGGTAGGTTTGTCCCTTCCGGCGCAGTTCGCGGATCAGGTCTCGATGGGGTTCCAACTTGGAGCGTGGAGGTTTGGGAGGGAGGTCGGAAAACCCGGCAAGAACGACTTGAGGGTCAGTTTTCGTGGCGGAAGGAAGAGGATGCATCGCTACCCCGCAGGGCGACCAAATCGCCGGCTTACGACCATGAGCAGGTCGTTGGGCGGATCGTTGGGGACATCGTTGGGCGACCCGAAAACCGGTCCCCATTAAGTCCCCAATACCCGGTTTCCAGTCGTTCCCAGGGGTGTCTCAGGGTTTCCACTCGTGCCCTGTTGTCCGATACTTACCGAAATCTCGGGTCGCTCATAACCCAAAGGTCGCTGGTTCAAATCCAGCCCCCGCAACCAAAAAACCTGAGATTCTAAATGGCTTCCGTGCGACTCGGAGGCCCTCTTTGCGATTGGACGCATTTCCCGAAGGCACACTGTGTAGCCGGAACGCGGCTATGTCCCGCAGAAGGTCCGGGTCACCACCTCCTCGGGGCTGGCCGGGGTGGCGTACCGCTCCAGGTTGGGCCGGTCTTCCCAGGGCCGCGACACGACGTCCAGCAACTGCTCGAAGGGATGAAAATCCTGTCTCTGAACTGCCGCTTCGAGCGCCTCTTCCACACGGTGATTGCGCGGAATGAACATCGGATTCACGGCCCGCATAGCCGCTGCACGCGCCTGTCCCGACTCCGGCTCTTCATCCATGCGCTGTCGCCACGCGGTTGCCCACGCGTCATAAGCGCAAGGATCATCGAACAGCATACGCACCGTCTCATCGGCTTCCTGTGAGGCTGCCGCGTCACACAGCCGGCGAAAGGTCAGGGTGAAGTCAGCGCGGTTGGCAGCCATCCGTTCCAGCAAATCATCTGCGAGTGCGGCATCGCCGGGGCGTTCGGTACCGAGACCGAGTTTTCGCTGCATGCCGGCGCGGTGAGCTTCATCGAACTGCGGGCCGAATGCACCAAGAGCTTCCTTAGCCGTGGCCAGCCCGGCCTCGTCGCCCCCTGCCTCCTGCTGCAGGATCGGCAATAGTGCTTCGGCCAGCCGCGTCAGATTCCAGAGTGCGATGCGCGGCTGATTGCCGTAGGCATAGCGCCCGTTTGCGTCAATGGAGCTGAACACAGTGTCCGGATGGTACGCCTCCATGAAGGCGCAGGGACCGTAATCGATGGTTTCGCCTGAGATGGCGGTGTTGTCGGTGTTCATCACGCCATGGACGAAGCCGATCAGCATCCATTGCGCGATGAGGCGCGCCTGCCTTGCGATCACGGCATCCAGAAAGGCACGGTACGGCTGCTTTGTCTGCGCGGCTTCAGGATAGTGGCGGGCGATTGCGTAGTCGGCCAGCGTGCGGATCCCTTCCGTGTCGCGCCGTGCGGCAAAGTACTGGAAGCTGCCCACGCGAAGATGGCTTGCCGCGACGCGGGTGAGCACAGCACCAGGCAAGGGCATTTCGCGCGAGACGCGTTCTCCTGTTGTCACTGCGGCCAGAGCGCGTGTGGTGGGGACGCCAAGCGCCGCCATGGCTTCGCTCACGATGTATTCCCGCAAGACCGGACCAAGCGCGGCTCGACCGTCGCCGCCCCGTGAAAATGGCGTGGGCCCGGAGCCCTTGAGCTGAATGTCGTAACGCGCACCGTCCTGCGCAATCACTTCTCCCAATAGGTTGGCGCGACCGTCTCCGAGCCGGGGGACGAAATGGCCAAACTGATGGCCGGCGTAAGCCTGCGCCAACGGCTCGGATCCTTCGGCCACACGGTTGCCGGACAGTATCTCCACACCTTGCGAACTAGCCAGCGCATGCGGATCCAGGCCCAGCAAGCGGGCCAGTTCGGCATTCACCTTGACCAGGCGCGGGGCCGCTACCGGTGTGGGTGATTGTCGTGTATAGAAGTACTCCGGCAATCGTGCATAAGTGTTATCGAAGCCGAATGAGACGGAGAGTCCGCTGCCGTGGGACGCAGCGGACGAGGTGATCGGGGATGTATTGGGTGAATTCATCTTCCTTCTGATGTTGACATACGAGCGCCGCGCGATCGGTTTTGAGCGCAATCGGCAATTGACTCTTTCAATTTCCCGGCATCTGCCTTGCGATCAACGCATTGAATTCTTCAGAAAGAGTTGAGAAGCGATGATTGGCCAGTTCCTGTACTGCTTCCGCGCCGGCCGTCGGGAGTTCAATGCCCACATCGACGAAGACTGTCCCCTTCCGCCACGCCCGCAATGGGAATGAAACACGTTCGAGGAAGCCTCATAACGGTCTTGCGGAATTCTTCCAATGCGCCGTACCCGGCTCTTGAGAAAACAACGTGTCCATGAGAGCACTTCTCACAGAATGTTGATGCAAAAGCCGATAAGTGATATTAGTTTGATAGTTGAACCAAGAAATAAATTGACACTTCGAATACTCACTGGTCAAAAAACCTCGAGGATGCGTGTATGCTAGTCCGCAGGGATTCGCCTCGGGGGGGGTAATCTGCAACTTTTGGAAGGAGACTTTGAATGTCGCAACGCCTGTTCCCGAAGCTGACCCTCGCTCTACTCTTCGTGGCCGTCGCAGTTCCTGCAATTTCTCAGGTGGCACCTGCAGCCACGGAGGGCGGTTTGCCGCTCACCGTGGGAGTTGGTATCTCCGATTACGATGTCGATTGGGGTTATGGAAGCAGAATGGTGGGGATCTCAGCGTATGTTGACTGGGATCTGTTCGCTTTGCCGGGACCTCTGAAGAACCTCAGCATTCAGGCCGAGGGCAACGACATTAACTATGGCCGACCCGCGAGATTGGAAGTAACGCCTCCGTTGCGCCAGGATACGGGCCTGGGTGGGTTGAAATATACATATCGCCACTTCCGCAATCTGCAGCCCTACGCCAAGTTTATGGTCGGCATTGGCTCAATCGACTTTCACGATTATTATGTTCCGTACTACACGCACGATACCTTCACTGTCATTGCTCCAGGCGGAGGCGTCGAGTATCGTTTGTGGCGGAGACTGTGGGTACGTGGCGACTACGAATATCAATTCTGGGAGCACACCTTTGGGCCCCGCGACCTTACCCCGCAGGGCTTCACAATTGGCGGTTCCTATCACTTCAGGCAGACATACGCTCGTTAGCGCGGGCAGAAGTAAACAGCACGTGGCTGTCTTCAAAGCAGGAGTCCTCGTTGGATCGCAATCGCGGGGCAGGTGCCTGTTGCGCCTGCCCCGCGAGCACGGATCCAACCTCTCAATTGCGACGAGGTAAGTTCGCCTTGTCGCAGGCGGACTCTCATTCCTAAGGTTCTCGCGCCCCAGGTGGTATCGCTGGGGCGCGCTGCGGGGCTGCTTCCCTACCACAGGCTCTGAGCCAGCGGATTGCCTCGGTCTTAACCAAGCTGGTATATTCCAAGCTAAATCGTGCGGATTCGCCCCGAACGATGAAAATACTTTTGTAGTCCTGTATTCTTGCATCATCCCCTGCCGAAATCACACATGCTGGCCACAGTCCGCTTTCAGGAGCGCGCGACCAGAACGATGGCGAGTTAAGTGTTCCTGGAGTACGCAAATTGCCGGACCCTCGCAAGGATCAAACCGCAAGCACCGTTAAAAATGCGTCCGGGCAACTGTTGGCCCTCCGCAAACCCACCATGAGCGATGTTGCGCGATTGGCCGGGGTTGGCACCATGACTGTTTCCCGCGTGCTGAGCGGGACGGCTCCGGTCTCAGAAGAAACCGCACAGCGCGTGCACACCGCAATTGAGCAGTTGCAATACCGGCCAAATGAGCTGGCCCGTGCCTTTCGCGGCCAGCGGAGCCGATCCATTGGCCTCATCATTCCTTATCTCTACGACCCATTCTTTGCCAATTGCGCCCATGCGGTCACAACCGTCGCCAAGGAGCACGGCTATTCGGTCATCATCACCACTTCCAATGAAGATCCGGACACCGAATTTGCCGAGGCGGAACAGATGATGCAGCGCCATGTCGACGGTGTAGTTGTCATTCCTTCGCGATACCGTGAGTCGCGTCTAACCCGCGTCATGTTTGGCAAAACGCCGGTGGTTGCCTTTGACCGCCCTGTCTCCGACCCTGCCATCGATGTCGTGCTGGTGCAAAACACTGCCGGCGCGCGCCATATGGTCGAGCATCTCATCGAACATGGCCATAAGCACATCGCGTTCATGGGCCTCAGCAGGTCTCTCTTCACCATCAATGCGCGCTTTCTTGGCTATCGCCGCGCGCTACAGGATGCGGGACTTCAGGAGGATTCGTTCTTTGGATGCGAAGCGGGGGAGCCTGCTTTACAGGCATTGCAGGCCAAGCTAAATGGAACGAATCCGCCGACAGCCATCCTCACATCCAACACTCTGGCCACGCGCTACGTCCTCAGCGCGCTTCTGCACCTGGGCGTAAAAATGCCCGCGGATATTGCCTTCGCCGGCTTCGATGACTTCGACATGGCGGAGTTCACGTCGCCGCCCCTCACGGTCGTGCGCCAACCTGCCCTGGAAATGGGACGCGTAGCCACGAGCCTTCTATTCGATCGCATCACTCGCGGCGAACTTCCCCTCACCGGCAATCGGATCGTTCTACCCGTGGAGATTGTGCTGCGCCGCTCCTGCGGATGCAAGCATCGAGCGCCGGTCATTATTCACTAGGGCAAGCTCACTCGCTGGGCCAGTGGTAGGTGGCTGCGAGCTTGCCGTCTGCACCCACCAGCAACAGCGCCGCACCTCCGCTCTTCAGCGTGCCCGTAAAACTCTTACCGCTGCGAAGGTCTTCAAACGAGACATCGGTCCCATTAGATTCGGACGTGATCACATACAGCGTCGCGTTCGGGTAGCGCGTCGGGCAAATCAGGATGCCCGTGTCCTTCATTGCTGTGGAATATACCGGAGCCACACCGGCAACCTTGAGCGCATAGCTGTATACATCGGCCACGGCCTGGAGATTGCCGTTCAATTCCAGCGGCAGCGCCGAGAAAAGAATCCTTCCCTTGCCCACCTGCTTTTCTTCCCAGTCGCTGCCATCTGGAAGCAGGGCGCGGCTCAACACGGTCGTCTTGTTGCCGGCATAGTCGAGCGCCTCCGCCCCGCCCGGGAAATGGAACAGAATGTCGCGCACCGTCAGCGGGCCGGACTGGTAAGGCAGCCCCTCTGACTCCTGTCTGCCGGTTGCATGAAGATGAGCATCCTCGCCAAACGGTCCAGTAACAAGTAGCACCGCTCCGGCCTGGACTCGCTGTTCAATCGCCCGCCACGCCTCATCGGTAAGTCCGAAAGGTGAAGGCAGGAGGATGAGTTTGGGAGACCCAAGGAGGTCGATCTGGTACTCGCCTACCGCATAAGCCTGGCCGCGCGCATAGTTATAGAGAGCACGCACCGCCGTCTGCTGCGCCTCAATCGCAAACGAATTTGAGACGGATAATTGATACGACTGCGGCAGCACGATGGCCACGTCGGGCTGAACTATTGAATCAGCAAATGGCGAAGCCGTGCGCGCAAAATCGCCCAACTCGCGCATCTGGTTTTCCCACACCTTTGCGGAGCCGTCGCTGCGCTGCATGCCGAAATCCACTTCGCGCGCCCAGTCCCACTGCATCGCTCCGCTGCTGCCCGCAGCAAATCCAAGCGCCCATTTCCGCTCCGTCAGACCCAGGCCGGTGAACTCGTCGTAGCGCCAGCTTCCATCTGGAGCCCACACGGGCTGATATCCGGTTTCGCCAGTAATATTCGGCACTCCCGGCCGCTTCGCCGCCACCGAGTCCCACAGAAGCGCATCGTCCTGCCAGTACGTGTGGTCGGTAGTGAACGACACCCCCGCGCCGCCGTAAAACTGATTCAGGACACGGTCCATCACGCCGCCTTCATCCTGTCCAACGTCAATCAGTTGTTTGCTGCCTGACGACCGAATCGTCGCAACCATCGTCGCAACCCAGTTGCTGAACATATCCTGCGCAAACAGGTTGTAGTCCAGCGCCCGAACCTGGTTCAGGCTTCCATGCCGGTCGAAACGCAAATCGGCGGAAGTGGGAAGCGGGATGGCGTCGAAGGCAGGTAGATCTGCACCCGGCACGCGCCACGCATCGCCTAATGCGGAAAGACTCGCATACTTCTGACCGAGCCACTTGTGCCAGGCCGCTACTTCAGTTGCATCACCATTGGGAGAGTTGCCATGAAACACCTGCCTCGGGTTTGAAAAACTGGGCTCGTTGATCAAGTCCCATGACAGCCACGGTACGTCCTTGAATCGGTCAACAACGGAACGCACATAGGCCTGTTGCGCTTCCACTGATGCGGGATCGGTATAGGGATTAGGCGGCGGTGTGGCTGCGTCTGTCCCCTTCGGAGCTGGGCCGGAGTGAGGAGAGAATGCGAAGAACGTGAAGTTGATAGCGATGTGATGCCGCTGCGCACAAGCGAGAAACGCCTCGAGGTTGCGGAGAAACCGCTCGTTCACACCTCCGTTCGCGGGATCAATAAACTTTGCGTTCGGCATCCACACGCCGGTGCGGACAAAGCTCACCCCATGCGCGGCCATCTCCGCAAAGTCCTTGTCCCATACCCAGGCGTTCCTCGGGCCGGAGAAGTCCCAGCCGTTCTCCTCGGTTGTGAAGTAATTCGTCCCCACGGGAAAGAAAGGCTTGCCGCCCAACGAAAGAAAGTCGCCCTTTACGCCAAGAACCGGACCCGAAGCTAGCGTGCTTCGTTCCGTCACCAGAAATCCGTTCTGGTAGAACTCGCGTGGGTGGCCGCCCTGGCCGTATACGGCGGAGACCTTGTAGAATCCCGGATTCAATGGTTGGTGAAAGGGTGTATCCAGCTCGGCCGTTCCTGTGCCGGTGACGGGCAGGGTGACCGACTGGATCACTTTATCGTCATGCAATAGCTGCACTGCCACTTCGCCATTGATCGCCGCGCCGAGACGCTGTTGGCGGGCGTTGCGCACGTGAACCGTGATGACGGGCGGTTCCGACGACCGAATGGCGGAATACTCATTTTCGACCGAAAGTTCCGTGGAGCCTTGCCTGGCGTACTCCGCAGCCTGCTGAACAAGTTGAATGCCGTCCCCGCTCTGCCAGTAGCCGGGCTCGGGATCGAAATCGAGCGCCACGATGCGCGCGCCCATCATGTGATGCTCGGGTCCACCGCCCGCGTGGTCGGAAACTATCACCGGAGCCGCAACCAGCAGGCCCGTCGAATCGGCCATGTACCCCAGGCCATTCAGACGCCCCTCTACCGCGTAGTATGCCTGCGCGTGTATCACAATTGCGGGAAGCCATGTGTAGCCGGACCGCCATTGAAACTTTGCGTCAGGCGGCACAGGAACCGCATAGGTATGGCGAAAACCCAGTGCCCGCGAATACGTGTCCTGCGGGCTCGCAGCCACAAACTTCCCCTCCACCTGGTTTACCGGGACGCGCAACGGCTGACCGCCAATCACCAGCAGATTGCCGCCTCCATCCAGGTATTGCTCTATGTTCTTCCATGCTTCCACTGGGACCCCTGAGCCGTAAGGCAGCACCAGCAATTCGCAATTTGCAAGCGTCTCCGATACGCCAAGAGCCGCCTCATCGGCGAACACCGGTTGCAACCCATCGAGAGCGTTTTCCAACGTCGCTTTTTCGATCGGCTGGCTTGCGACCGTCGGAAATCCCGGCTGCCAGAAGGCAACCACCTTCGCCTGCATCGGCAAGGTCACAAGGGGAAGAGTGAAGAGAACCAAAAGGCATTTGCGCACAGGTATACTCCCAAACTGAATCGTGGTCACGGGCCATGATAACGCTACCAAGTGGATTGCGGGAATTGCATTGTGGCAATCTCCGCCAAGACTCCCGCTTCTCCGGTTTGCGCGCAACGCACACTGCCGTCCCTCCGTTGCGGTCGCCCTCGTATACTCGACCAAGAAGAGTATGTCGACTCACCTGGATAAAATTCTCGCGACGACGCGGGCTGCTGTGGCCGCGAGCAAGGCGCGTGTCCCGCAGGCCGAATTGGAGCGCAACGCTGCTCTGCACAGGGTGCGGGGATGGGTGCGAGGGGTGCGTGGTGCGAAAATTCCGGCAATTATTGCGGAAATCAAAAAAGCGTCACCTTCAAAGGGTCTGATTCGGGCTGATTTTGATGCTTCCTGGCTGGCGCGGAGTTACGAAAAAGGGGGTGCAGCGGCGCTCTCGGTGCTTACCGACGAGCCGTACTTTCAAGGCAGTCTGCGCAACCTGGAACTGGCTTCAGCGGCAGCCTCTATCCCCTGCCTGCGCAAGGACTTCATGGTGGATGAGTACCAGATTGCCGAGGCTCGCGCGCACTGTGCGGACGCCATTCTGCTGATTGCGGCGGCGCTCACGAATGACGAGCTTTTACGGTTCTCCAGAAAGGCTCATGGGTATGAGCTGGATGTGCTGGTGGAGGTTCACACGGAAGGTGAATTAGACCGGGTTTTAGACACCCTTGGGGCAGAAAAGGTCGATGCGATCGGTGTGAACAACCGCGACCTGAAAAGCTTTGAAGTGAGCCTGGAAACTTCGCTTGCGCTGGTGGAGCGGATACCGGCGTCGGTGGTGCGGGTTGCTGAGAGCGGCATTGCGACTTCGGAGGACCTGGTGCGATTGAGCGCGGCAGGATTCGACGCGTTTCTGATTGGCGAGAGCCTGATGCGGCAGCCCGATCCCGGCGCTGCGCTGGCGGAG
Organism: Occallatibacter sp.; assembly: GCA_049518435.1. Lineage (GTDB taxonomy): Bacteria > Acidobacteriota > Terriglobia > Terriglobales > Acidobacteriaceae > Telmatobacter. Next base: position 12,227 of record JBEKRU010000092.1, read on the forward strand.
TTGTTGGCGGGGGCGGTCGCGACTCGATGAGCCTGTGGATCAAGATTTGCGGCAGCACCTCTCTTGAGGACGCACGGCTGGCGGGGGAGGCCGGGGCGGATGCGGTGGGCTTTGTGTTTGCGCCCAGCCCGCGCCGCGTGACCCCGGCACAGGTTGCGGCCATTGTGCCCCATCTTCCGGCTGCGGTGGAGAAGATCGGGGTGTTTGTAAATGCAGGATTAGACGAGATTTATTCGACTGTCCACATGTGCGGGCTGACTGGAGTTCAACTGCATTCGGAAGCCGGTCCTGGCGTGCCGGGCAGGCTGCGTGAGCGGCTGGGGCGTGGGCTGCGCATCCTGCGCGTGGTGCATTTCGGCAACGGGGCGGCCGAACAGATTGGGCAGCACATGCGCAACCGCGACGTGGATGGAGTGCTGGTGGATTCACGCACGCCGACTGCGGTTGGGGGCACGGGCGTGACCTTCGACTGGTCCAGCGCCAGGGCGATCTTCTCGCAGAATGCGGAGGCGCGGAAGCGGCTGATTGCCGCGGGCGGTTTGCGTCCGGAGAACGTGGCCGAGGCGATTGTGACGCTGCAGCCATGGGGAGTGGACGTGGCTTCCGGCGTGGAATCGGAGCCGGGAAAGAAGGATCCGGAGAAGCTGCGAACCTTTGTGGCGAAGGCGCGGGCAGCCGCGCAGGAGTCAGCCGAAAGTCAGCTTAGAGGGTGAGAAAAACAGCAAATAGTCTGCCTATTAGGGGAGCAAACCGCCCGAAACATACCCCTTTGAGGTTAGGTTTCTTAAAAAAACGAACCTCAGAAGGTGAGGAAAGACGTGTTTTGTTTGTTCGGAACTCCCCATTTTCCGGGTATTGGTTTGCTTCAAACTACCCGTTGTTGGGGAAAATGCGCTGATTGCGCATGGGTTATTCCCGTAACCTATTGATAGTGCGTTAGTTACTTTCGAGTTTTCTATGCAATTGCGCGTGGATATGCGCACATGCGCTCAAATCCGAAGATGCCGATTCCAGCCCGGGACCTCTGGGTGCGGCTGCCGATGAATCGCGCCGCTCCGGGACGCCTTGGCTTCATTCTCGGATTGGGACCAGGGTTTAGCCTGGCGGGGCGGACTTCATCTTGGGCTACTCTCGTTTTCTCCCTGAAGGAGAATGGGAAAGGTGATCACAATATCGAGGGAGTGAGGCTCCGAATGCCTTTGGCGTTGTGGCCGGCGATCCCACGCATCACGGCGCCATCGTGATGAGTGGGCGGGGACCTGTGCACTATTCATCGCCGGGGTCCCCGGCCCCGGGGTCCAATCCTGGAAGGTGTAAACTGCTTTGCAGGAGACTGAAATGGAATCGATCGGCATTCTTGTATGCATTTTTACATCCGTTTTTTTTGCCATTTTCATAGCTATTCTCCTCCCTCTCATTTTCTCGGGAAAGCAATGGGAAGCAGCCCAGGCCAAGGCGCGCGCGCGCCGCCTCGCTGACGCCAGAATGAATGCAAGACTCCTGAGATTTAACCTCTGACGCGTCCCTGAACGCCCCTGCTCCGGAAGTGGCGTAAACTAGATCATGGCCACTCAAACCGCGCCTCCGCGCCCCGCCGACACCCCCAGCCACAAACGTTATTTCTTCGATAAATTCGGCATCACCGAGCGCCTGCTCGAGCGCTGTTTAGGCGAAGCCCTGGCCGCCGGCGGCGATTACGCCGACCTCTACTTCGAATCCGTTACCGCCACCGCCCTCGGCGTCGACGAGCAGATCGTCAAATCCGCCTCTCAGGGAACCAGCGCAGGCTGCGGCATCCGTGTCCTTTCCGGCGACCGCACCGGCTACGCGTACACTGACAATCTCTCCCCCGATCGCCTCCTCCACGCCGCCCGCACCGCCGCCCTCATCGCCTCCGGCCCCGCCACCCAAACCGTACAGGGATTCACCGAAGCCCCCGCCGCCGACCTCTACCCCGTCCCCCTCGGTGGCTTCGATCTCGACCTCGCAGCCCGCCTCGAGCTGATCCTCCGAGCCGATCGCGCCGCCCGCGCCTTCTCCCCGTACATCGTGCAGGTCCGCTCCAGCTACAGTGAAGAACTTCGCCGCATCCTCATCGCGGCATCTGACGGCGCGTTCGCCAGCGACACCCAGCCCCTCAGCCGCCTCAACGTCTTCGTCATCGCCAAGCAGGGAGACATCACCACCAAGGGCTCAACCGGCTGCGGTGGCCGCGCCGGCCTCGATCAATTCGTTGGCTCCAAAAGTCCAGAGAACCTGGCCCGCGAAGCCGCTCGTGGCGCAATCCTCCAGCTCGGCGCAGTCCCCGCTCCCGCCGGAGAAATGCAGGTCGTCCTCGGCCCCGGCTGGCCCGGCATCCTGCTCCATGAAGCGGTGGGCCACGGACTCGAAGCCGACTTCAACCGCAAGGGAACCTCCGCCTTCTCCGGCCTCATCGGCCAGTCCGTCGCCTCGCCCAAGGTCACCGTCGTCGATAACGGGACAATGGCTGGCCGGCGTGGCTCCCTCAACGTCGACGACGAAGGCACCGCCACCCAGGAAACCACCCTCATCGAAGGCGGCATCCTGAAAGGCTACTTGTCTGACAAGCTTTCCTCGCGCCTCATGGGCACCGCCAACACCGGTTCCGGCCGCCGCGAAAGCTATCAGTCCATCCCCATGCCCCGCATGACCAACACCTACATGCTCGCCGGCGACGACGCCCCGGAAGACATCCTCAAGTCCGTCAAGCGCGGCCTCTACGCCGTAAACTTCGGCGGCGGCCAGGTCGACATCACCAACGGCAAATTCGTCTTCTCCGCCTCCGAAGCCTATCTCATCGAAGACGGCAAAATCACCGCGCCCGTCCGCGACGCCACGCTAATCGGCAACGGCCCCGAAGCCCTCAAATACGTAAGCATGGTAGGCCACGATTTAAAGCTCGACGAAGGCATAGGCACCTGCGGCAAAGACGGCCAATCCGTCCCCGTAGGCGTAGGCATGCCCACCATCAAGCTAGACAAAATGACCGTAGGCGGCACCGGAAGATAGACGAATTCCCTTCGCCCTTCCAATTATCTCAAATTTGAGATAGGATAAGGCATGAGTTGGTCGGTCGAAGTTCTCAACGAAGCGGGAGCCGCGGAGATTCGATCTCTACCAGCCGATATGCACGCCAGGTTCCTTCGGATTTCACTGCTCATTGAGCAGGCTGGCCTGGAGACCATGCGTGAGCAACAGGTCAAGCATCTTGAAGGCAAGATTTGGGAGATGCGGATGACCGGCAGGGACGGAATAGCACGCGCGCTTTATGTGACAAAGGTTGACAGGCGCGTGGTCGTGTTGAGGGTCTTTGTAAAGAAAACGCAAAAGACACCGGACTCTGAGATCGATATTGCAAAGCGGCGAGCAAAGGAGATTATATGACCATTCCCTTGAAAGAATTCATGGCGCGGTCTTTGCAAGACCCCGAAGTTAAACGCGAATACGACGCGTTGGAGCAGGAGTTTGCAATTGCCTCCGAGCTGATCCGTGCCCGCGCCCGCGCCGGCCTGTCCCAAGCCGAGCTTGCCGAGCGCATGGGCACCAGCCAATCCGCCATTGCGCGCCTCGAAAGCGGCCGCACTCTGCCCAGTGCCAAGACGCTGATTCGTTTCGCGGAAGCCACTGGTTCAAAGGTGGAATTGCGTTTGTCCGCCGCATGATCCACGTGGGCATGGTCGGCCACGACTTAAAGCTGGACGAAAGCATAAGCGCCAGCGGCAAAGACAGCCAATCCGTAGGCGTAGGCATGCCCACCATCAAACTAGACAAAATGACCGTAGGCGGCACCGGCAGATAGTGCTCAGCAAAGCCTCACTGGGCGCGTAAGCTCAGCTTGCTGAACCACTGGTGGCGCACAGCCGTCCCGTAGGGACGACCCGAGAGTAGCCCCGGGTAAACCCAAAGCGCAGCGAAGGGGCAACCCGGGGTTAGCCATTCCAAATAACGTTGGCGTCCCGCAGGGCCGCCGCGAATCCCCAAGAACCCGAATCAAACGATCAAACCGCCCTACACCTCCGCCCCAAATGCCAACAGCCGTCCGTCGCAATCCTTAACCACAAACTCCCGCAATCCCCAGGGCATATTCCCAAGCTCCCGCGCAAACTCCACGCCCTTGCCCACGTACTCCGTAAATAACGCATCCGCATCCTCAACCAGCAAGTAAGCGTCCAGCAACTCCTCCGCATACTTGTCCGTAGAAGCCGCAGTCGCATCGACGGAGCGGAAATGAATCGCGTGCCCATCCCGCGCTACAATCCCGTAAAACGGCGGATCACCATACGCGCCCGCCCGCTCGAACCCCAGCTTGCTCTCGTAGTACGCAAGCGTGCTAGGCAAATCCGTAGTGAAGAACACAGGCGCAATCTGACGAATCATCGTCACCACTTTCCGACTCAAGTCTACTGCGAATCGTATCCCACAAAACAACGCCGCGGCCACCTCATTCGCCTCGACCCGACCCACCAATGCCCGATACTAAATCGATGACCGAATCTCTCTCCGCCAGTCCCGGACCAACCTGGAATCGCGTCGATGGCATCGACCTTCTACGCGGCCTGTCGATCGCCTTCGTCCTCATGAACCACGTCAACATGAGACTGCTCGGAGCCAAAATCCCCTACACAAAAGGCCTTCCAGCCCAGTTAACCTCCACGCTCGTATGGAACGGCCAATTCGCCGTTCAAATGTTCTTCGTCATCTCGGGATTCCTCATCGCATCCACCAGCATTCGCCGTTGGAAAGGCCTGCAAAACCTAAACATCAAGAGCTTCTACCTTCTCCGTTTCGCCCGCATCGCCCCGCTCATGATTCTCCTGCTGCTCATCCTGTGCACCCTGCATCTTTCCCAGGTCCCCGGCTATGTCGTCTCTCAAAAAACTGGCGGCCTCGGCAGAGCGCTCTTCGCCGCCCTCACCTTCCACATCGGATACCTCGAAGCCACAACGGACTATCTTCCCGGTAACTGGGATATCCTCTGGTCTCTCTCCGTAGAAGAGATGTTCTATCTCTTCTTCCCTCTCGCATCCCGCCTCATTCGCAAGCAATGGATGTTCGTTCTGCTTCTCACTCTCTTTGTCATCGCAGGGCCATTTGCGCGCACAAAAATGTTCAACCCCAATCCCGTTTGGCGCGAATACTCCTACCTCGGCGGAATGGATGCCATCGCCCTCGGATGCCTCACCGCCATGCTCCTTTCGAAGACGCAACTCTCCCGCGCATGGATCTACATCTGCACCGCGCTCGGCTCGGCTCTCCTCATCTTCACGCTGGGATTCTCGATCCAGGGTTATAAGTGGGGCCTTGGTCGAACTGGATTAAACTTCACCATTCTCGCGCTCGGCGTATGTCTATTGATCGCGGCCGCCACCCAATCCTCGTGCCAATCCCCAAGGCTTCTCAAGCCACTCCTGATCCTCGGCCAGCGAAGCTACGAAATCTATCTCACCCACATGTTCGCCGTGCTTGCCTTGTTCGCCGCATTCGTGCATTTCGGCAAACCCCTCCAAGGAGTGCCCCTACTTTTCATCTCAGCCATCATCGCTGCAGGCGCCCTCGGCTGGCTTGTCTCAATCCTCTACGCGGAGCCCATGAACCGCCTCATCCGCCGCCGAACCGGCACCGGCAAAGCCACCCTGGGAGCAGCCACTCCTGAAGCGGATTGAGAAGATGTGTCACCGTGTTCTCTTCCCGCATCTACTCCCTAGTCGCCGGCGCAACCAACGTCCCGGCACAGGAGAGTCCCAATGCCCGAGCAGTCCGCCCCCCGCATCTGGTTCATCACCGGTTGTTCCTCCGGCTTCGGCCTCCTGCTCGCCCATGAACTGCTCCGCCGCGGTGACCGCGTCATCGCCACTGCCCGCGACGCCTCAAAGCTCGACGACCTGATGACGCTCTATCCCGACACCGCCCGCACCTTCAAGCTTGACGTCACCAGGCCCGCCGAAATCGAGTCCGTCGCGCGCGTCGCCATCACTGCCTTCGGCCACATCGACGTCCTCGTCAACAACGCAGGCTACGGCGTCAACGGAGCGATTGAAGAAGTTGCGGAAGACGAGTTCGAGCCCATGTTTCAAACCAATATCTATGGCCTGATTCGCACCACCCGCGCCTTCCTCCCCCATTTCCGCCAGCGCCGCAGCGGACACATCTTCAATCTCTCCTCAATCGGGGGCCTCGTCGGCGGGGCGGGCTGGGGCTTTTATAACACCACCAAGTTCGCGGTCGAGGGCTTCAGCGAAGCGCTGGCCGGCGAGATGAAACCCCTCGGCGTCCAAGTCACCGTCATCGAACCCGGCCCTTTCCGCACCGACTTCCTCGGCCGCTCCGGCAAACTCGCCGCCAAAGAGCTCCCTGAATACAAAGACACCGCCGGCAAGGCACGCGACTACCTCCGCACCCAGGCCGGCAAGCAGCCCGGCGACCCCCAAAAAGCCGTTGAAGCCATCATCGCCGTCGCCGATTCGCCCAACCCGCCCCTCCACCTCCTCCTCGGCAAAATCGCGTTAACCCGTTTCCGCGGCAAGCTCGCCGATTGGGAAAAAGAAATTGCCGCCTGGGAACAAGTAACCCTAGGCGCCGACTTCTCCAACGAAAAGTGATGCCGGGTAACCATTCGCGCTCGTAATCCGCAACTGTGAACTTAGAACTGTGAACTGAGAACAGTGTTCAGTTCCCTGCTTTGTTACTGTTAAACCATGCCTCAACTCGCCCCCGCCGCCGGCCCAGACACGCTCGATCTCGAATCCCTAACCGCCGATGTCGTCGCCCTGGCCATTAAAGCCGGCGCATCCGACGCCGAAGCAGTCGTCCGCGAAGGCGACGAATTCAGCGTCAATGTCCGGATGGGCCAGGTGGAAACCCTCAAGGAATCAGGCTCCCGCGGCCTCGGCCTCCGCGTCTTCCTCGGCACAAAATCGGCCTCCTCTTCAACCTCCGACCTCACTCCCGACGGCATCCGCCAGCTCGTAGACGGAGCCCTCGCCCTCGCGAGATTCACTGAGGAAGACCCGTTCACCGGCCTCCCCGAAACCGCTGAATTCGGCTCCCTGCCCAACGATCTCCACCTCTACTACGATGACGTCTACTCCCTATCCGGCCCCGAGCGCATCGACTGGGCCCGCCGCTGCGAAGCCGCCGCCCTCGCCGCAGATCCCCGCATCACCAACTCCGACGGAGGCAGCTTCGATGCCGCCACCGGCCGCAAAATCATGGCCAATTCCCGCGGCTTCCTCGGCAGCTATCGCACCAGCTACGCCGGCGTTTCCGCCGCCCCTCTCGCCATGGACACCAACGGCCACATGCAGCGCGACGGCTGGTGGTCCTCCGCCCGCCGACTCGCCGATCTCGAGTCTCCAGAGACCATCGGTAAGGAAGCCGCGCGCCGCACCATCCGACGGCTCGGCGCGCGCAAAGTCCCCACCCAGCGCGTTCCCATCGTCTTCGCCCCAGAGGTAGCCCGCTCCTTAATCGGCTCCCTTTTTGAAGCCGCTTCCGGAGACTCCATCTGGCGTCACGCCTCCTTCCTCGCCGGCAAGCTCGGTCAGCAAATCGCCGCCCCCTCCCTCACCGTCATCGACGACAACTTCATGCTCCTCCCCACCGGCGCCGGCGCCTTCGGCAGCTCTCCCTTCGATGGTGAAGGCCTGCCCTCCCTGCGCACCGTAGTCCTTAAGAATGGAGTACTTGAGACCTACCTGCTCAACACGTATTCAGCCCGAAAGCTCGGCTTAAAGTCCACCCACAACGCCAGCCGCGGTCTCGCCGGAACCCCCGGCATCGGCTGCGGCAATCTCTATCTCGAACCCGGCCAGCTCTCGCAGGAAGAGATCATCACCCAGGCCCATACCGGCCTCTTCGTCACCAGCCTCATGGGCTTCGGCACCAACATCGTCACCGGCGACTACTCCCGCGGCGCAACCGGCCTGTGGATCGAGAACGGCCAGCTCACCCACGCCGTTGAAGAAGTCACCATCGCCGGCAATCTCGCCGACATGCTCATGAACATCACCGCCATCGGCAACGACTTAGTCTTCCGCGGCTCGGTAGCCTCGCCCACCCTTCGCATCGACGGCATGACCATCGCCGGAGCGTGAGCGCTTTTGGACGCATATGTTCGATTTCCCACACAATTGGCGACAGCCCTACCGCTGGAGAACAAATATTCGCCGCAATCTTCCTTGGGGTCTAGTCGACCTATTTGGCAAAGGAGAGGACTGTGAGTCCGCAGGCGGTGCGCACGAGTGGTACAACATCGACAATGAAAACTCAGGGTGTTATCACTGTCGCGTTGTCCAGCCCGGCCAGCTTTGGAAGAGACAATAACCTCTTAAACATAGGGTGAAGAGCCTTTATATGCTGGCAATTTCATTCGATCCCGCCGACCCCCGCGCCGCCCTAACCCAACTGCCCCATGCCCCCGCCGTCTTCGCCCTCTACGGCGAGCAATCCCACGCCGAACCCTACATCGGCCGCACCCCCAACCTCCGTGCACGCCTCGACCGCCTCCTCCAGCCCAGCCCCAAACACCCCCGCCGCCTCCAGCTAGCCAGCCGCGTCCGCCGCATCGAATACCGCCTCACCGGCTCCGACTTCGAATCCCTCCTCCTCCAGTTCGAACTCCTCCAAGCCATCTACGGCCCAAAATCGCTAGAGCGAATGCACCTCGGCGCACCCACCTTCATCCGCTACCTCGGCACCAACCCCTACCCCCGCATCACCGTTACCAACCGGGTCTCCAATCGTCCGGGCCAGCGCGAAGCCGACTGGGCCTACGGTCCATTCCAGTCCCGCGCCTCCGCCGAGCGCTTTGCCGATGAAGTCCTAAAGCTCTTCCTCCTCCGCCGCTGCATCGACGACCTCGACCCCAATCCAGCGCACCCCGGCTGCGTCTACTCCGAGATGAAAATGTGCCTGGCGCCCTGCTACAAAGGCTGCACCGACGACCGCTACGCCGAAGAATCAAGCGCGGTCCAGAGCTTCCTCGCCACCCGCGGCGAAAGCCGCCTCGTCCCCCTCCGCACCCAGCGCGACCAGGCCTCCGCCGACCTCGAATTCGAAACCGCCGCCCAGCTCCACGCCCAAGTCCAGCGCGTCGAGTCCATCCGCGCCCTCGCCCCCGAGCTGGTCCGCCCCCTCAGCCAACTCCACGCCGTCATCCTCCAACCCTCCGCCAATCTCGACGAAGTCACTGTCTTCCTCTTCGAAAATGGCCGTATAAATGGCCCCGCCGCCTACTCCACCATCGGCATGCGCATCCAGAACGAAGCATCCGGCTCCTCATCCCTCTTCGCGCAGCCCATGGCCATCGAGGCCGTCCCCGAATTTCCCGCGCCAGAAACCGCAACCGAAGCAGCCTCGCCCACCCCGGCAAAACTCCCCCGCAGCCTCCTCGAATCCCGACTCGATTCCGTCCTTGCATCCCTCACCCCACCCAGCGACCCACCCACCTCCACCGTCCGCCAAGGCCATCTAGCCCTGCTCAAGCGCTGGTACTACCGCCCCGAAGTCCGTCGCTCCGGCGAAATCTGTTTCCCCGACGCCGAAGGCCGCTGGCCCGCCAAATCCATCCTCCGAAGCATCGGCCGGGTGGCTGCAAAGATGTTCGTTCCCGCCAATCGCGCATAGCATGGATTGGAAACCATGAGCAGCCCGTCCAGGCCTCCGAACATTCGATCGATGCTTATCGAAGGCCAGGGGCGCATCGCAATTGGCCGCGCCGAAGAAGTTGCATCGCTCGTCCTCGCGCAACCTGAGACCTTTCCGCGCCTCATGGAGTGCCTTTGGGATGACGATCCCGGCGTCATCAACCGCGCCGCCCATGCACTGGAGCGAATCACACGCGACCTCCAACCCAGCTTCATTGCGCAATTCAATTCGTTTAAAGCTTCACTTCTCGGCCTGCTTGCTGAGGCCGCTGAAAACAAGCTCCGCTGGCATCTGGCGTTGATTGTTCCGCGCCTGAAACTGACCCGCGCAGAATGTTCCCGCGCCGCGCAAGCTCTCCAATCCTGGCTTGAGGACGAGAGCAGTTCGATCGTAAAAACCATGTCGCTCCAAGGCCTCGCCGACCTCACCCGCCACGACCCCACCCAGCTCCCTGCCGTTCTTGAACTGCTCCGTATCCACGGCCGCAGCGGCACACCCGCCATGCGCGCCCGCAGCCGCATTCTCCTCGTCGAGCTCGAGAAACCGCGCACGTCAGCCCCAGGCTGAAAGGCATCCCCAAAATGAGAAAAGACGCCCAAAGGCGCCTCTTCCCAACGAACACGCGATCAATCCACGATCAGAGCCGCACTCTAGTGCCGGCCTCCGCCGCCATGCCCACCACCGCCCCGTGCTCCAGGCAGAGCATGCTCACCGCCTGCGTCATGGCCGGCATTCCCCGTATGGCCGTGCCCATCCCGCGCCTCGTTCCCATGGAAGTGGTTGAACTGCCGCTCTCCGCGTCCGGGAATCGGCCCGTTATAGCCATTATGCGGATCAAAGCGGTTGTCCACATGGCCGTAGAACCCTCCGTGGCCGTGGAACCAGGGCCCTGCTCCAATAAACAGTCCGCCGTTAAACCAGTCCGGTCCGTAGTAGCCGTAGGGAGCACATTGATAGGGCTCATAGTCGAAATACCCGTAAGGGCACTCCGGTGCCACGCCAATGCTGATACCAACCTGCGCGCTCCCCTTCGAAGCGCCACCGATCAACGCAACACCGAGTGCTGCAAGAGCAAGAACTTTACCGTAGGACATAGCTTCTCCTTCAATCTGTTGGGGCCGCGGAGGTTGCGGCGATTTGTATCTCCGGGTCTCAGTGTCGCGCTCGCGCACTCTTCTGTCAGAGCAATTCAGACCGCTTTCTTGCGGCCGGGAATACCCAGCGCGGGCCATGCTCCGGCAGTGTCCTGATTTCGATCTCCAGTGCTATGAACGGCGTCTTGATTGGCAATCGACCGAAAGAGTATGATTTTCAGGCAATTTAGGTAGCTCAGTCTGATGATCACCAGCATCCACACCCTGATTTATTCCGACGATGCCCCCGCAACGCGCGCATTCCTTCGCGACGTCCTCGGCTGGCCGTATGTCGAAGATCCTCAGGGCGGAGGCGCGGGTTGGCTGATCTTCAAGACCGGACAGAGTGAGATGGGCGTGCACCCGACCCACAGCGTCTACGATGGCAAGACGTACGATTCGCCGCGGCACCATCTGATCTCCCTGATGTGCGACGATATCTCACGTACGGTGGCTGAACTGAAGGGCAAAGGAGCGGAGTTCCGCGGCGAAGTTCAGGATCACGGGTACGGGCTCGTGGCCATAATGGCGGTACCAGGCGCGGACGACATCATGCTTTACGAGCCCAGGCATCCGCTGGCGTATAGCCTTTGACCGATTGAACGGGCAGCTAACCTTTTACCCTCCGCAAGGCACCGTTCAAATTAGGACACTACCGCCGCTCCCCTCCCGCTGACTCCCGTCCCTCCCGGCTGATACACTCGGGGACAGCAGGGAAACACACCTATGGTCGAGCTGCTCCCCTCCATCCTCTCCGCCGACTTCGCCCATCTCGCCGATCAGGTTGCCGCGGCCGAGCGCGGCGGCGGCACCGTCATCCACGTCGACATCATGGACGGCCATTTCGTCCCCAACATCACCCTCGGTCCCCCTGTCGTCAAGAGCCTGCGCAAAGCCACCAGCCTGCCCCTCGACTGCCACCTCATGATCGAGAACCCCGACCAGTTCATCCCTGCTCTTGCCGATGCGGGCGCCAACTGGGCCAGCGTCCACTATGAAGCCTGCCGCCATCTCCACCGCTCGCTGCAGCACATCATGCAGCACGGCATGCAAGCCGGCGTTGTCCTCAATCCCGCTACCCGCGTCGACCTCATCATCGACATCCTGCCCATGGTCCATCACGTCCTCATCATGAGCGTCAATCCCGGTTTCGGCGGACAGGAATTCATCCCCTTTTCCCTCGATAAAATTCGCCGCCTCGCGGAAATCCGCAGTGAACTGGGCCTGGCATTTAAAATCGAAGTGGACGGCGGCGTGGCTCACGACACGGTGGCTCAGGTCGTCCAAGCAGGAGCGGAGCTGCTCGTCGCCGGCAATGCCGTCTTCGGCGCGGGCCATCCTGAAGAAGATGCGCGCGCCCTGCTGGCTGCGGCTCGCGCGGCCGCCGGTGAGTTACAGGTCGCTGAGTGACAAGGTAAAATTCGATAACACGCGGAAAATGGTGGATTGCCTGTGCGCCGGCAGCCGCCGCAATGAGGGATTATGAACCGGTTGTCAACCAACATCGCCGCCACGGCTCTCGGGCTTCTGCTCCTCGCCGGAGCTGCCGCCAATGCCGAGAAGAAACCCAAGAACAAGAAGGCATATGACCTGGGCGCAAACCCGCTTAAAGGTGTCAACTCCAAACAGCCGGATAAAGAGCTCTACGACAAGGCCATGATCGCCATCAAGAAGGGCCGTTTCGACGTTGCCCGCCTTGACCTGCAGACCATGCTCAACACCTACCCCGAATCCGAATACCGCATGCGCGCCAAGCTGGCCGTAGGCGATAGCTGGTTCAAGGAAGGCGGCTCCGCGGCCCTCACCCAGGCCGAGTCTGAGTAC
>JBEKRU010000093.1:0-24647 GCA_049518435.1 Occallatibacter sp.
GGGGAGAGCTGGATAGCCAACCATAACGGACAATATCATGTTGTAAAAAACCTGCATTCAGGCGCCGCGGCCAAATCGAAATGCGGCATGCCAGTGTCTAGCCGACGTCCGTGAGTGACTCGGCGATTTGGCATCAGCGCATCACAGCCTCCAGCCAGGTATTTCTCAAGATCGGCCAGCCGATGCCGCTCGGCCCGGCTGACAAACTCCATTCACTTGTGTGATGGGCTTGCAGATGTCAAGGTACGAGCCGATTCCCATGCACTCCTCAACCGATACCTCCGGCTTGAAAGAGAGTCGAGCCCGCGAAACTCTCGGCTGGCGACCAACCAGTGGAACCTTAACGCCGTAGCGGAGATACCATCGAGTGATCGTCAAGCGAGAGCGAGACGATTGAGAGTGAGGACGGTGATGTCGTCGGTTTGCCCGAAGCGCTGCGCCTGTTCGGCGATGCTCTGAGCTGTCTCTGTACTGATTTGGCAGGTACGTTCGAAACCGAAGAGCTCGCCGCTGGCGCTTTGGGCTTCAACCACGCCGTCAGAGAGCAGCGTGAGGCGATCGCCGGGGGCCAGCGCAAGTGTGTTCTGTTCGTACGCTGTGTCCGGAACGATGCCGAGCGGCAACGTACCGGGCACCTGGATCTCCCGACCGTTGCAGAAAGGGGCGAGATGCCCGGCATTGGCAAAGCGTAGGTTGCCGTTGGAGTCGAGTACTCCGCAAAAGCATGTGACGAAGCCTTCATTGTTGGCGCGCACAAGCTCGGCGTTGAGGCGTATCAGAATCTCGGCGGGGCCAAGGCCTTCAAAAGCGAGAGTGCGAAGAGCACCAATGGCCAGGACTCCTGTCATGGCGGCTTTCAGGCCTTTGCCGCTCACATCGCCCACCGCAATAACAACACTGCCGTCGGGTCGCGAAAGGATCTGGTAGAAGTCCCCGCCAACTTCCTGCGCCGGCAGATGGGCGGCTTCAATGTGGCAGCCGGTAAGGACAGGGATCGATTTTGGGACCAGCCGCTGCTGGATCTCGCGCGCAGCATCGAGCTCAGCCGTGGCCCGTTCGTGTTCAAGAGTGATACGGCGATGGCGGAACAACAGGACCGGGGCGATGGAGACCAGGAAGAAGAACATCGACAAGTCGTCGTATGACACGCTAAAGCGTCCGGCACGGAATTCCCTGAACCAGGGTACGGTGATTCCGAGCACCTCGATGGTGCTAGCCAGAAGAAATGAGGGCAGCAGCAGACCGGCCTCTTTGTTTCCGCGTCTCCACTTCCATGCAAGAAAGCCTAACGAGCCAACGACAAAAGGCACTTGAACGACGAGTAGCGTCTCCCCGAACGCCTTGTCAGGCAATCGAGGCAGCCATGCGAAGCTTTCACTTAAGAAAGGGATACCGATCAGCACTGGAACGGCTAACAGCAGAATCTGATAACCCCGCATCCAGCGGCTGAGACGGATTCCGGTGAATGCCGCGATGAATCCAACTAACGGCGCATAGCGGCCGATCATTCTTAGAGCGTCAGTAAGCACGCCGGTAGAGAGCGGAAGCAACGGGTACACATAATTGAAGACCGACTCCAACGACATCGTCCCATCGAGAAATAGGAAAGCGGCGAACCATAAGTACGCGCGCCCGCGGGAGTCGTAGCGGAAGGCCAGCAGCAGGATCATCCCGCCGAGGAGTTCACCTACACAGAGCAATGTTTGCGGCAACACCCGATAAAAGCGGGCTGCGTCCGCGGCTGTGCGTATTTCTTCGAGTACAGGTGCGCGGCCGAAGAGCACGTCGCCGTGGTGGGGGATTCTTGCAGGCGAACCCATGGACCCGGCGATGCGAATCGCGATCCGGGCGGGCCCGGTTGGAAGATGGACCAGCAACCAGCGCTGCGCATCATTTGTTGTGCGGGGCCAGTTGCTGCAGTCGGCGGCTTTCTGCCCGTTCACAAATACCTGGCAATCCTGAACCTGGGGATTCACGAGCAGAGCAGGATTGGAAAGCGGTTCGTCCGACGACACCGTGGCGCGGAGCCAGATGATTATAGGGTCCTGGGTTGGAATGCGTCCGGCGCCTAGCTGGTAAGTTCGGCCAGGGCGAGGATCGGCGGAAGCGATTTCGCCGCCAGGAGGATCGCCTTCGTAAAGAAGCCAAGGGCCGTCGAGACGCGCCGGTCCATCGGAGCTGTGCGTCACGATCGCCTGGGCGCGATCGAGAGGCGCAGCGCCGAGCGGGATCAGTGCCAATGCAATAACGGAACAAGCAAGGCGCAACGAGCTTGGCCTCCGGGGGATATGGGAATCTTGTCACAGGGCCCGCGTTGTAGCAAGCAGTCAATCGCTGGAGCTGGCCAAGAAGGGGCTTGCAGAATGCGCCCCCGAGGGCACCCCCTCGTCACTGCCACGCATTGCCACGCTCGGTGCCTGCGGCCTGGTTCATGCCGTCAACTGGCGACTTCAGGCCGATGCGCTTACCGAGATTGCCACGCGTACTGATCCCCGCTGATCGCGGTAAGAATTGCCAACGACAAAGGACCTTGTCACTAGAGATTTAGTGTGAGGCTAGAATCGCTCCCCCTCACATCAGTCTTTGCCAATACCGATTTCATTCTTGGCGCCAATGCCGGATTCGACGAACGAACCTGTCGAAGCCAGCTTTGCGGGAAATCTTTCTAATCGGGAGCCAGTTTCATGATTAGTTATTGAAAGCTCTGACCTCGGGCTGACGGCCGCACATTAATAATCCCTGCTGAACACGCGATGCTTTCTGCGCGTTGGGACGCAGGGCGTACATCCAATACGTAAAATACAGCGAACTGACTGTCTTTACGGCTCGATTCTCTAGCACTCTGAAAGGTCCGCCATTTATGGAGCCTAATTGAGCGGTCAGGTTTATGTCCAAACCTCCGCCAAAACGATGTGGAATGGCGTGTCCCGCGTGATACAGAGGCCGAGCCCAAATGGGGCATTTTCGTATTCGGTCCTCGTCTCGTTCCCCCGAAAATCGTCCTTCGCCGATTCCCCAGGCCGCGATGAGACGGTCTGGACCGGTATCGAAAAGGTACGAGCAATTATCGAGATGAACCTGGACTACTTTCCCGCCGGAAGCAGCCAGGTCATAGTGACCGAGCCACTTCTGAAGCAAGTACGGGATTATCCGATCGGTAAGGCTAGACCTCCAACCGTTGACTCCGGTCCCTATCATCCCCGGTAATTCAAGGTAAGTGGGTGTGGAAACGGCATATGCTATTCATTTTCCCTCTCTTCTGACCCAACTTGCGCTTCCTAACCATCTCAAACGAGGGCCTAACCGGACTGCATTTCGCACTCACACAATGCGAAACACATGCTTCCCAGCGCAAGGGCCGTCATCGGCCGCGGGGTGCATGTGAGGAATTCTACTGCTCCACGCAAACATTACGAATTGAGACCTGAAACAATTAGTTTACAGATTGCTCGTATGCTTTCCGGGGAAACCGAAAATGCGTCGTGCCCAAGGAGCGTCAAAGCAATAAACTTGATACCTAGTCGGTTGTTTCCGAGTCGAATGGCTGGATACAGGAACGTCTCATCAAAGGCGGTTCGGTTTTAAGCTGGGTCGATCTCTTCGGACGCTGCCGTTGGCGGATACGCGACAAAATACATTATCGCGTTAGGAACCATAGATTAGAGCAGGGCAGTGGTAAACGAGCTGGTCAGTATCAATAATGCACGTCCACTGACATCTGAGCAGTATGCCGGGCTATCTAACGTACCCCCGGAAATCGAATGGCTCGGCAACATCGCCAATCCCAAAACAGGGCGTGCCGGCAAGATCGATGCTGCAGAGTTCCCGTCAGCATAAGGCCTCCCAGCACGACTCTTTGCTTGTCCCCTAGACTCTGGACACAAAGAAGCTTCGCTTCGGTCGCCCCGAGCATTGATGCCCTTTCTTCGCGCTTAATGAGTTGCAGGTAGCCACTCTTGGCGCATGCCCCTGGTGTGTGCATGCCTCATGCTCGCCCATCGTTTCGTTCTTCAGAAGGGAAACTCTGCACGATTGCGTTTAATAAGATAGAGCTTTTCTACTGCGCCACAGGCCGTTCACCCAAGAGCTTCCGCTCCGCTCCGGGTCGGGGGCGTTTGTCTCGACACGAACTTCCAGAGAATTTGCGAGGGTTATCGAAATGTCAGATTGGCAGCAAACGCGTTTTTTCTGTCTTGGAACGCTCTCCTTGGTCTCAATGGCACTGTCACTCTCACTCCACGCACAAAGCGGACGAGTTCCTGTGACTGGTGTACAGGGGAAGGCCCCACAATTGCCGCCTGGACCCGCTACACCGGTTGCTGCCTCAACGAATGCGCCCACTATTACCAAGATCGACCCCGGCAAATTCCTCGTGTCTGGAGGGTCAATCGTTACCATCACCGGAACAAATTTCGGCGGAGCGACAACCGTGGATTTCGGCGGAACGGCTTCACCTCAGGTCACAGTACAAGACGCAAACACGATTAAGGCCAAAATGCCTCCTCATCTAGTAGGTACAGTAACTGTTAACGTGCAAACAAGCGGCCAATCCGCGTCACTCAATAATTCGATAACATTCGTTGACCCGAAACGCTGTTGGTTGTTTCCCACAGTTGGCATGTGTCAAGGCGATGCCACGGTCCGTGAGGCGAATATAAATGCCTTTTACAACAACACCGGAAAACTCACTTTCTTTGACCAGATAAAGTCGATTTATAACGGGGCGTCAAGTTCAGCTACCGTCTCGGCAGATTTGACCACTTTAAACTTCTCCAACGGAATGCAGATTACGGCCGGCACCAATCTTCAAGCTGGGTCGAGCAACGCAACCACAACCGTTGTTCCGGGTGCGACACCCGTTCTCTCAGCCAATGGCGCTGCTCAAGCCGCACAGAACATGCTCTACGGAGGAAACTTTGTCGTAAGGGCGGAGCTGCCGGCAGTCGGGGCTGGAATTCAAACTGACTCTCCCGGTGGAATAGGCGGTACGCTGAACGTAGTGCTCCAGGAGGGGGTGGATGTACAGAATTTCAAATCTGGAACAAGTACAACCGTTGACTCTCCTTCTTCACATGGCATGGCCGGGATGGAAGGATATCTCGTATACAACTCCATCAACCTGTCGCCAGGATCAGATTCAAAGTCAAATATCTACGCGGGGAGTATTTTCCTGGGGGGTAGTTACGGTTACAGCTACACGTCGCATGACTACGCCAGGGACTATGGTTTCGGGAGTGTAAATCGTGGTGTAGGACAAGCATCTGCCGGCATTTTGATTAATAACGTCGCCAAAATTTCGGTCTCAAGGGGTTTCGGGCCATCACAAGTTTACCAAGATAGCACCTCAGGAATAGCGAAGTCCGTGAACAACTTTAAGTCCTGGTCGTTTGGGATTACCTATCAGAGCGCAGCGCCTTCTTCTAAGGGCACATAAATGATCACCGTAGTGAAGGGTTGTGTTTATCCAACTCCCGTTTCGCTTCGGTACATTGATCGGAACAGGGATAAACACAGCCCAAGCGGGCGGGAGATGCCTAATAGCAACATTTCCCTTGCCATGCATTGCTTTTCGTCACAGACTTGATCTAATCACGGCCATGGATGACCTGCTGAAATTTCCATTCGAACGGATACGTTACCAGTCCCTACGCAAGCTCGCGAGGGATCGCTACGGCGACGTTTCTCCAGCCGAGGAAGACGTCCTCCGCCGGTCCGCAACTGCCCAACCAACCTGGTATTACGAGACCTACCTGGAACACCCCGAGGTTCGCGCATCGTTCTTACAATGGCTGGCCACCGACAAGGACGCTGCGAATCACATTGACCCCCTCGGTATCCGCACGACCGACAGGACGATCACCGGTTCGCTCGGACTCGATTATTGCAAAATCGGAATTCCGATAGAGTTCATCGGTTGTCAATTCACCCACCAACTCAGGTTGCCGCAAGCGGAAATCTTACGTCTAGTCCTCTTTGGTTGCAGCACAAAGGAAGAGGGTATCTATTTGGACGGGCTCAACGCAGCCAGGGGCGTGACCCTTGGCGTTGATGCTGGCGGTGAAATCAGCCTGATCAACGCGAGGATAGGGGGCGATCTCGACTGCCGGGGCGCAGCCCTCTCCGGTCTCGACGCTAACCAGGCGAAAGTCGTCGGAAGCGTGCTCCTTAGCCCCGGCTTTTCCTCAACCCGTCCAATCCGTCTCCGAGGCGCTGAAATTGGGGGGCAGCTCAATTGCGACGGGGCCATTATTTCCGAGCTCGACTGCTACACCTTGCACTTATCCGGCGATCTGGTGTGGACGAAGATTCGTAAACCAAACGTCTTGAATCCGCGCCGCCCCGGCCTTACTAGAGATGACTCTCAAATTCTTAAACTTACTGGAGCGAAGGTTGCCGCGCTCGCGGACGATCGGGCTAGCTGGCCATCCGATGGGAACCTTCATCTGCAGGACTTCGTCTATCAGGATCTCTACCTCTCTTCCGAGGAAAAGCTGCTGACAGCGCGCGACCGCATCGAATGGCTTAAGCGCCAACCCAAGAGCGAACTCACAAATGCTCAGCCTTGGATGCAACTCGCCAAGGTCCTCAAAGACGCTGGAGACGACGACGGTGCCAAGCAGGTCGTCTATGAATACAACCGCGTCCTCGCGGACTCTAATGGCCCGATGCGGTCCATCGCTACCTTCCCGGTTGACCTTCTCCAAAAGCAGCTTCTCTGGGTCACGGTCCCCATCGGCGCCCTCACTGCCC
The DNA here is from genome assembly GCA_049518435.1 of Occallatibacter sp. GTDB lineage: Bacteria > Acidobacteriota > Terriglobia > Terriglobales > Acidobacteriaceae > Telmatobacter. The sequence goes on from JBEKRU010000093.1 coordinate 6,751, forward strand.
TGGGTTCCTTGGTCTTCTGGCGTGCCAACAGAATGCGCGCGATGATCCCCACCGACAAAGATGCCCGGACCCAATTCGAGACCAAGCAACCCCTTCCCAGCGGTTGCCCACCTTTCAACCCTTTCGTCTACGCGCTTGAAAACGTTCTGCCCGTCATCAAGCTTGGCCAGGACAGTGCCTGGACCCCCAACGCCCAAGCCTCGCCCGGCACCTGGATCTCCGACCACTACGTTTGGCTTCGCGGTTTCACCGCCCGCTGGAGTCTCACCCGCTGGCTCTTCCGCCTCAACTACTCGCGCCTCGCTCTCCTGCGCAGCATCCTCATCCTTTTCGGCTGGATACTCGCCGGGATTCTCACCTACGCCATCGCCCAACAATTCGAACACTGACCACATGGTTATCGACATGCGCTCATATCAACGATGAAGCCCGTACAAATCAGAAGATATTGATACCCTAAGGCAAGTGTTGAATCGGGCGTCTCAAGAATAACTACCATCATTCGGCCTATCGGGTTGCCGTTCCTGCCATGCCACGGCGAGATTCCAGCTCGGATTGTCTCACTCGTTAGCGAAGATTACCCGGTATTTCGATCTTCCAGCTGGAGAGATTACAACCCATAAAGGAGGTTATGAGTTCTTTAACACCAATACCAGAACCCACCGCGCTGTTTTGAGGGCGCGGATTGGCTTCTGCCAATCCAAACAAGGATGCCGGAGAAAGAGCGCAACTCGAATTCCGCGTCCGTGACTTTCAGCCCAGCAAATGCCCATTCATGTCGATGACTCGCAGACTTGACGTTGCCAGCCTTCGAGAGGACAATTCTCGTGTTCCCTCATGTAGTTGGTTCCCGATGGCGGGGGCAGATTCGACCCGGGAGGCTGTCGGATATGGACAGAAGGGCATTCGTTGAAATTGCTTTGCGCGGGGTCACTGGGGCCGTAGCTGGGGCGGCCACGTGGGCGGAATGGAAAGCATTAGATGCCGCCTTCAAATCCATTACTACCGTGGGCTCCTATTCCACAGTGAACGACGGCGTTCGCGCGAATTCGCGAAGCCGGGACCTTGCATTCGAACTCTTTCTTAGCTCGAAAGGTCGCCGAACAGAGATCATTTGTCCCAGTGATTGGGCGGCGAGACCACCCGACGTCGAATTGCCAAACGGAACAAGGACCTATGGCCATGAGTATGAGGTGCTCCGGTCTATCGTGGGACTGTTCCGCGAAGAGCCGACAACTTGGGGTGGGAAGAAGGAAAGCTGGCTCGCCCATGTTGATTCTTCTCAAATCATGCTGGCGTCAGGGAGTTCGAATCTTGCAAGCGCTGAAGTAATCGGCACGCCACGGAATCCAAGATTTTCAATCAAGATCGGGGAACACGTGACCAACTTGGTGTATGCGATAGGAGCTGGTACTGGGCGATTGAAGCGCCTCCAGTATGGAAGGGAGGTCACCGTAAATGCGAACACTGTATGCACCGTAAACGGAAAGATCGTGCAGGCTGCTGCACAGAATCGCTACCAAGTCGATGACTACCTCCTTGTTACCAGAGCGCCCGGCGCTACGCCTCATACAGTTTTCACGGTTCTTTCTGGACTACATGGGCCGGGAACCAGATCAGCCGAAATGCTCTTCAACAGAATTCCTGCCGAGGAACTCGAAAAGTTGGCATCAAGAATTGAACATAAGGCGGGAACGGTGCCCTACTTTCAGGCCGTTTTCAGAGCCTCGGAATTTGTGGAGTCGAATGGGTCATCCGTTCCAACGAGAATTGAGCTGTATGACGAAGGCTGTCCCCCAATCCGCCTGGCGACTTGATGTGTCTGATAAATTCTGTTATCAGACACATTAACGCATCAAAACTCGGACAGGGCGATGTCGGATGGGTTGACGGTTCCTGGGTCAGAAATGCTGCCGGCATTGCCGCCGGTGATTGCCGGCGCGAACACTCCCGAGATCGAACGCCGCGTCGAAAACTTCTTCCATTTGGTCGCGGCGATATTTGAGGCCTGGGTCAACCGGCGCAAATCCGATCACACACGCCGCGCTTATCGCGGCGATGTCATGGCCTTTGCTGAGTTCCGTGGCTGGGCATGGCCGAAGGACTCCGCGATGCTCTTGCGCGCCTCCATCCTTGATGTCCAGGCTTTCAAAGACCATATGGGGAAGCTCGGCGTGGCGCCCAAGGCGAGCAATCGGAGGATTTCCTCGCTGTCCTCGTTCTACCGATTCTTGAGCGGAGCTGCGGCGGAGTTGAGACTCCCGATCACCGTCCCCAATCCCGCCTATGCGCAATTCATCGCACGCGAGTCCTCCGCCCGTCGATGAAAACCGCGCCCTTTCCGAAACCCGCGCACGTCAGCTTGTTGCGATGCCTGCCGGTGACTCGCTCCTGGACTTGCGTGACCGGGCCATACTGAAGTTCTATCTTTATACCGGCGCGCGCATCGCAACCGGCTGCAAACTGAAGGTCTCCGACTTCCATCAGGACGGCGACGAAGCGACGATACGTTTTCATATCAAAGGCGGGCACGTCAAAACCAAAGGCATCCACTTCAGCGCGGCGGAGTCCATCGCTGAATACATCGCAGCCGCCAAAATCGAGAGCGGTCCCCTCTTTCGCCCTCGCCTCTCTCAGCACCATGAAACGCTGGCTCCCCGCCGGATGACCGAGCGCAGCATGTACCGTGTGCTGATGAGCTACGTTGAGCGGCTCCCCGGCGCGATGCGGGAAACGCTCCTGCCGAACGGGGAAAAGAGTTCTGAATGCATCTATTCGCCGCATTCGCTCCGGGCGACGACGGCGACGTTACTGCTGGATTCGGGCGTTGCCATCGAATCCGTCCAGGATCTGCTCGACCACAAGCACATCACCACGACGCAGATTTATGATAAGCGCCGGCGCTCCGTGCGCGATTCTGCTTCACACAAGGTGCCGATTTGAGAGGGCAGAGAGCAGTGACGACCCAAAATTGCTTCGGCGACCTAAAGGATCTCATGGCACCAATATGAGAGGCCGCCACTTAGCGATCAGTGAAGACTTGAATGGAGCGGAACACCGGTAATAATGGTTGTTGCTACTTTGGCGCGAATCCTATTTCGATGCTGGCTTCCGCGCCAACAGAAGCGACCCCAACTGAGCCTTCCGCTGAGATGCTCAGGCCGACGCTGATATTCTCCACCTTCCAGCCATTGACGGTTGGTAAAGAAAGATCTGTGAAAATATCCCTCATTTGTTCAAGGCACGCCTGGATATTCTTGCGGAGCAAATCCGGGCTAATTTCCACAATTTTTGAAATCGCACCTGTTGCCACAGTGCCAAGCGATTGCGCTTCACCTTCCTCTGTTGGCCTTTTTGCAGGTTCCACAGGAACAGAATTTGGAACCATCAGAAGCACTTTATTTTCTCCCATCATCTCCACCTCCTAGTCAGTTAAAAAGCTCCAGGCTTAAGTATGTTTCTACTTGAGCCATCTCCTGGAACAGGCCATCCTTGCCTCCGGTTCCGTCAGGAATCGTACCCATGTATATGCCCACAGCCTCGTTCGTCGTTGAGTCCAAGAGGAGTGAGCCGCTATCACCACCGACGCCCTTGCAGTTGGCGATCACTCTCTGGCCGAACAGATTCCCAATGTAAGTGGTGTAGTTGAACACACGAAGAATATGCCCCTTTTGAAGGGTTCCACTTCGATCCTCGAACTGAACTGACTGTAAGGGGGCAGACGCCTTTGACACATGCAACTTGTTCAACCCGGCTGGCCAGTCAGAAGGCTGGATTGAAAGTACGGCAGCATCTATGGTACATTCATCGATTTCTGCGAGCACAGATGAACCCGGCTGACTGTGATGAGTACTCGGAACCAGCGTGACAGAGTTGCCTTTTGAAAGAGTACTAACCGCGTGACGGCACGTCAGAATGCCTTCCTGCCACGAGCTGTAGGACCCTAGATTTTTCACCCAACAGGTGGCGGAAGCGTTGCTTGGATCTGGCGGGCCCCCGTGTAACTCTGTCCGGCCATGGATGATGACTACCGGGAAGGTGCGGCTGCCGATGCGAAGGGATTCAAGCGTTTTTTTGCCCTCACTTCCTCCCGCTAATATGTGCAGGCCAAAGCCAACTCCATTCACGCCCCAGTTATATGGCAGAGCGAATTGCGGGTGGAGAGCTATAAGGCCAGCCGATACTTGGGTGAGCCGAGGCGGGAATCCGAGGAACGATTGAAATCCTGCATTCAAGAGCGCTGAAGCCCAAAGATATGACCGATACAATAGCGGATGGTTTGCTAGGCTCGCGGCGAGAATGCGGGCCGCTTCAGGGACTGTTTCGGAAGGAGGTTGGCCAGCTGGAACCAGTTGCTCAATCGTTTCTGGGTCTACGAACATAGCTTTGTCCCGAAATCACTTTCTCGCTGCAACGTTGCGACGCAGCAAACTCATGATCGTTTTCCAAGAAACCGCATTCTTGTGAAGTAGATTACCCCAGACGCTCGACACACAACAGAATAACCCAAGTTTGCGCAACCTGGAAGAGTGATCAGGTCCTCTTGCATGCCCGGCGATCCACCGATAGGGGGGAGGAAGTTTCAGACCAATCCGCTTTATCGCGTGCTCGGTCATTTCACCATCAACAAGAACGGCCGCCTTATATACCATTTCGTCCACTATAAAAGTCAGGAAGGCAAAGGACCCCTGCCCTTCATGAGGGCTATTCCGACCGGGGATATCGATTTGGATTTTCACGGAGACATCAAGCTGACGCCGGACGACGATGAAAACGCTCAGCAATATGTCGTTCGATTCAGACACAGAACTGTGGAATGTGTGCGGATATTTGGGAATCCTTCAGAAGCAGAACAAATGCTGGCAGTGCGAAGAAATCTGGAGGACTCTAGGAAGCTCCACGGTGTCACCACCCCCGCCGTGCTTCAACTCCTTCGTGACAAACCGGATTATCGCGTCCTACTTGCTAGCGAAATTCGGAATCGATCGTTGACCGCATCTTTGAACTTCTGTCTGCACCCAATGTACCGTTCCGTCGTTTGGACTGAGGCGTGACCGAGCAGGAATTGAATCTGTTCGAGTTCGCCTCCCGCACCGTGGCAGAGCCGAGCGCAGGTGCGACGAAGATCATGCGGCGCCAGGTGATCCACCCCGATCCGCTTGGCATATCGCTTTACCGCTGTCCAAACAACATCCGGAGCGACCCCATGACTCAGTTCGGTCCTGTTTTTCCAGATTCGCCTGAATACCAGCCCTTCTGACACTCCGGAGGCACGAAGCCAACGGTCGATTAGGGCCTTGCACCAACCCGGAACGGGGACCGTTCGCAGCCGTCCGCCCTTGCCGTACAGGTCGGCTACGACCCAATGGCCTTCTCTCAGTTGAATCTGATCCAATCGTAGCGACACGGCTTCCGATCGTCGGAGACCGCATCCGAGCAGCAGCCCAACCAACGCCACGTCTCTTTTACCACGTATGGTGCTCCGCGGAATGGAATTCAGGAGGTCTTGGGCTTGATCAGGAGACAGCCAATTGCCAATCCTTGTGCCGAGCCGCTTGACTCCCTTCACTCGGCGGATTCCGATTGCCAATTCCGGGCTCAACATACTGCTCTCCGCAGCTTCATCGGCTAGACGGCGGATCGCGGAGAGATGAAGATTAATCGTCGCAGCTGACAGTGAGAGTGATTCGAGGAACGAGCGATATCGCAACACGATGGCGCGGTTGAATCCAAGCCGTGGCTCAGAGCAATACCAACCTATGAACTTGTCGATGGCATGTTTGTAGGCACGGCGAGAATGCAATGAGACGAGCGTACCGAGCGCGGCAGCCTTGGCGTGTTCCAGTTCGGGGATTGTGAGGATTGCAAGCGTACTCGCAACATTCAGTGACGGCTTTTTTGCAGGCATAGGAAGTGGCTCCTTCGACCCGCTCCTATTTTGGTGCTGCTAGATGCCGACAATAAAGGACGTTATCATGCAGAGATCGCGATCTCGACGTGGCGCGCTGCTTCAGAACCTAGTTTCACCGACAACCGGCAGTGGCATAAAACGGAACCTCAACGAGTGACTCGGCCTGTTAGCTTCAAACCAGCACCATGCGCAAGTCGTAATTACCGATCGACTCCTCAGAAGCATGGCCATTCTCTAACATCAGCCACCACCCCAAAAGGCCGTCGGACACTTCCATTGAACATCAGCTGTTCTCGGCAGATGTGATCTGAACTTCAAGTCACGCAGCATGTTTGCGAGGTGATATTCGGTACGCCGTGTGTGTTACGAATCTCGAAACTGCCGTCACCTACCACCAACTTGTTGAAACTTTCAAACCATTGAGCAGCTGTTTGGCGTTAAGTCGTGTGACCTGATTGCTCGCATCGCAGGGCGTCGGCGAAAGCTGATCGTAGGTCTCTCGAATGATCCGCTCCACTCGTTTGCTCTTCACTGGGAAGTCAGCAATTGGCTCCAGGCACCCTTTGCCCGCCGCAATGTACGAGAGCGCAAAAGTACGGACGACTGAGTCGAGAAGAATCTCTGCTTCGTTAGATCTCGTGCCTATCAACTGCAACGGAGTTGCGACCGGCGACTGTATCACCGCACTGATCGCTTTTTCCACCTCCTCGCTGAATTTTACGAACGAGGCGACATTCAGGCCCTGCGCAGTTGCCTGCATTGCTGCCTGCCCGGCAACATCAATTGGCACCTGGTTGGCGAAGCCTTGATGAGACACAGTGACCTGCACAGAAACGTTTTTGAGCGTCGCGCTGGCAGCAACCACAGCAAAGTTTACCTTGCCCGTGGCATCAGTTTCGTCAATCAAAACGGTGGCGCGCCATACGGCGCCATATTGCAGAGTCGATTTGCCGTCTGTCGCTTCGCATGTGTTGTACTTGGCGTACTCGCGGACAAAGACCTTCATTTTGTGATCGATGGACGCATCGCCGGTCCCGAGGTAGCTGATTCCGAGCTTTCCCGCCTGCTCCGTATCTAGGGTATAGGAGCTGTTTGAGACTTTGGGCGTGTCTGTTGGAACGGCCGTGCATTGCGGCGCGGTGGCTCGCGCGCCTAGTCGCTGTCTCACGGGAAGAAACAATTCGGTGGGGCCTGTCGCATCGATCAGGCTTGGTGTTGATGCTTTCTTCGATCGTGAAGCAGTCTTGGATTTCATGATTAGGCATTCTAGCGATGAGGGGCATAACCGTCAAAGGCTCAGTATTGCAACGCCACTTCAAACCCACCAATCTGCGTCCCCGTAGGCGAGCAAAGCCAAGGCAATCGGTAGGCCCTGGATCATGCAGGTACGTTTGGCCGCAAGCATAACTTCCCCGAAGGTGCGTCGCTTTCGAGGGGACTTTCCCAGTTCTGCCAGGATGATCGCGGCAAGTCGTGGTGCGTGAACGTTGAGCAGTTCCGCCATGGTGCTCACCACAATGGCCGCACCCTTCCTACGAAACTGAGCGGGAAGGCTCTGGAAGGCGACTTCGCTGACCCCCGTTCCACACCCGAGCAACAGCACCAAGGGCGGAGCACTCCCTTGCCTGCGCACGTGTTTGAGGTCCACGTAGGGAGGATCTAACAATTTCCTACCGATCTCGATCGAAGGCAGATTCTGCAGGAGTTCGGTATGCACCATCAAGAGTAGCGTTGCGGGTCCATATTTTTGGATGGCATCTGTCCATTCCTGCCAGGTTGTTGCTAGCCTAGGTTGGGCATTGCGCATAAGGTGGACGCTTCTTTGAAGTGTGCTGACTTCGTTTGCTGGGATTCTCACTGATGTTCCCATCAGTAGGTTCTTCAGCGGCGCCAATTTCGAGACTCGTGCGGTTGGCTCACTCTGCAACGCAAAATCCGCATTCTCCATGGCGATTCGGTCCCGCACATCGTACCGATGCCATTCAATGATTTTGCTGAGGCCCCAGAAGGCCAACGGGCATATGATTTCGTCAAGTCCATCCTTCGTCGCCCTGCACAGGTCGCACTTTCCCTCCTTCAGGGCTTTCACCGCGTTTGGACAGATTCGAGCTGTCGTCTTCGGGGGAGTTTGGCTGTAACAGAACTCGATCGGAAGATGGGCATCAACGCGTGCGGCGACGACTTGGATTCGGGGTTCGAGACGCAGCCGATCATGAAGTTGCTGATCGTCTACGAGCGCATCGTAGAGAAACCGCCCATGAATGGCTAGCTTGCTCAAGAGCTCCAAGGTCTCTCTTGCGTCCAGTCGATCGTAGCTCAGTGTCTCCCAGTCGCATTTGTCCAAGATGCACTTAATGGCATCAATGGACTTTTCCAGGCCCTTTAGAGAGATCAATGAAGCGCGATAACCCGCGATGCGTGTGGCTCGAGCCTCGCCATCGGATGACTTGTTGAGAAGAACAGTCGTGGCGAAATTCTGTCTCCCCTTCAAATTCGAAAAACTGTGTACCGCCGTTTCGGCCACGAAAGTGATCCCGTTCGGGAATTCCCCTTCTTCTAGGACGTCGTGCTCCTTCGACCGTTTTCCGGCCGCAGGGCGGACAGAGGGACGGCTGTGGTCTTGCACAGGCGCCCGCAAGAGAGATGACTGAAGCACGCGGTTTTCGTGCAAAACAATCACCCGGCCCTCGAAAACTTGCCGTTCCGAACTCACGGAGAAGTGAAATTGGCATGTGGAACTTGGGCCTCGGGCTGGCAGAAAAACGGTGGAGATGATCGGCTGAGGTACGAAAAATGGTTCAGAGAAAACGATAGTGAGGAGATGGCCGTCTTCGAACGATGGCAACTCGTCATCCGGAAAGGGTTCGTTGAGGTCTCTCCAGTTCGCTTTCGGGGGCCCAATGCGAAGAGAAAGGTTATAGGAAAAGCCTGCCTCTAACGGCTCATCAGGCCATGGCCGGCGGTGGAAAAAAGGGTGGTCTTCGGAAGACAATTGATGCTGGAGTGCGCGTGATTCCGGAATTTCCTCTCCAAATTCCATGAGCGGTTCGATCGGACCCGCATCACGCGAAATGCGCGATATCGTAGTCGCCTCGTCCGACTCATTGCGGAACTTGAAGTTTTCAAGATTTCTTTTGAGTTGAGACCCAATGTCCTGCGGTCGATACTTCCCCGGAGGCATTTCGAGATGCCGGGACATTGTCTCGCTAACTTCGAGCTCAGGGGGGCCGGCTCGATGCAACTGCCTGCTGAGACGATCCGCGACAACGGATAAGCGAGTGGCATCGACCAATATCCTGGAACTAGCAAGGAGCGCGCTGTTGCCTCGTCGCTCGGAAGACCATTTCACTGCAAGGTCCAGCGAAACATTGTGTGACAATTCACGGATCAGCTCGGTGAACCAGGAGCAGAAATCTTCCGCGCCAAAAGGGGCAATGACTGCCCCCTTTGCCTGTGTAAGCGTCAGGCTTACCGGAACCGGGCCTCCAAGGCGGTCTCCACCACTCTCTTGGGCTGGTCGTGCAAGTCGGACCCAGTCATCTAATGAAGCTCCCAGCAAGCAAAGACAGTTTGCTCGCACGGAAGTCAAAGCGTTTCTGAGAGTTGTGAGAACAGATATTCCATTTGCGAAGAATAAGAAATCTACGACCGGTTCATCCTTGTCCACGTCCACGAACTGAATGAGAGGCTCTAACCAGGACTTCTCCTTCACAATCCAACGTCGCAACTCGTCGTCCATCCCGGCCAAGCGTGCATCCTGCATGAAACCGATGCGAACGGGCCAGCTCCAATCTACATAGGTTGATGGCGCATCGACGTGGAGGAATGTTCCAATGATTTGACATGCCGAAACCGATAGCTGCCGGAAATACCAAGCAGCGCGGGAAGGCTGCACCGCCATTTTCAGACGAAAGCTCCATTGATATTCCTGCATGGCTTCGCGCCATGCAGAAGCCAAAAGCGCGCTTGACGTATGCCGAACGAAGGCTTCTTCAAAGAAATCCGGCTCGCTCCAGTCGACGATCTCATTACCTTTGATTACATTCTTGAGCCGATCTACCATCCAAGCTTCGTCATCTGGGAACGGGTAGCCTTGGACAGACGCCCAGATAACCCCGGCTGCCGCAAGTGCTTGAGCCAGCTCGTCGCCCTTGGCGCTGAGGCCCGCAGGCCCAAAATTTGGACTTGACATTGTCTAGGATTATGCTGCGGAACAAGGTCAAATTGCAATTTGAAAGATTCGCAACCTGACTCGAATAACAAGACTGAAGTTCCCACCGCTCTTACGACGTTTGAGAGAGAGGCTCTGATCCAGCGTGTGACGGTCTAGTCGAGGAGCAGGTCTATGCCGCACTTTTGGCTCTGACCAAGGGTCAGAAATCTGCAAACTGGCGCCCGGCTCAAGTCGAATTTCGGGGCTCGGCGTTTACGCACCCCTGGGCACACGTGACCTCCTTGCCGCTAGGAGTCCAACATCGATTCGGTACTTACAAACGCGAAGTCGCCGGGAATGATTCTGGATTCTGGCCAAATCTCCAATGCACTCATCGAAGACTGGATAGAGCTTTCGACCAGCTCTAGCGGTTGACTTCTAACTCGATAAAATACATTATCGCGAAGCTCGGCCCTGAAGCATTAAACTCCTCCAATCGCGTTGTCAGAGGGTGAGATTCGGATGCGATCATTCACTGCTTGTCCGAGGTTCCGCCTGCATCCGATATACCGTTCGGTTGTTTGCACCGCCGCATGACCAGGGAGAAAACTCGTAGGATTCCAATCGCCAGTTCCGGGTTCAACCAACCGCTTTCCGCAGCCTCATCTGTCAGTCGACGGACCGCGGAAAGACGAAGATTGATCGTAGCCGCTGAAAGAGAAAGTTCGCAAGGGCTTCTTTGCATGTCACTTTACTCCCTCTGATAAAAGGGTCGTGTCGGGCAGATTCGATCATTACATCTGTACCGCAAATGAAGGCCTTTGCCTCGATTCGACTCTTGATCCTTCGCGGTTATTAGTTTGTATATAAAGAAAATCTTCTTGACAGCGAGCGATTCATTTTTGTAAGTTTCAAGCACTTCTTCTGCACCATCTTCCAAGTGAACATACGCCCAACATCTTGTCCCCAGCGACGCCTTTTCGTTTGCCGCTCTTTCATGACCGAGTAATGCGAGCCTACTGAGAGCGGGCAAGTCGAGTCTCACTGAATTGCTGCAACCAGCAAGGGGCTAGGAATTCTTTGTCTTGCAGCAGGCCTGCCTGGACGATTTGTCGAAAGTTTGTGTCCCAAACATGATCCCGAAGAACGGAGAACATGGATGCCACGAATTCGCCTAAATCACTTGCTGTTACGGGCAATGAGGCGGCCCAGTACCACTTCTCTTGTCGCCTCAGCATCAGCGTCCATCTCCCGCCGCAGCTTCCTTCAATTGGCCACCACTTCGGCGCTCGGAAGTGCAACGGCATTACCGCAGATCGGTGCTGCCCCTAGAAACTATGACGTCCGCCATGACCACGGCTCGATCTCGCTGACCCGCGATGGAGTTGAATTCTTTCGCGTCAACACATGCGATTTTTCCGGACGTCCCAGCATTTGGCTAGAAAGAGAAATGCAGTCTGTTCTCTTCGGCCTTCGCAACGCCCGGTTTCCAGGCACTTCGCTTAGTGCCGATTTTGACTGTGAGTTCTGGACAGCCTACGACGGTTCCAGAATTCGGTTCAATTTCCCACAGCTCGGCGCGGTGTTCATGGGATCGGCATCCTCATGGGGCCGCGGTTTTCCGCTCTATGGGCGTTTAAAACAGACGAATTCTATCTCATCTCATCACGAATGTTCAGTGCAGATCGCGAGTGGCCCCCTCGTGTTTCATAATGACTGGACGTTTTCTTCCGGTAACCGTAATGCCCTTACAGCTAGTCTCGATGGCCATCCATTCGGAGCAGCGTCTTTTTCGATTCGCCTTGCTTCAGGTTCCGAAAACTCTCTGATCATCAACCCACCCAAACGAAGGACCCTTCTAAGTATTCACCGCGGCAACAACGCTTGGTCGCTCCGTCCAAAGACACATACCGCCTGGGAGTATGGAGAGTCCGCAAGTTATTTTGATGAGCTGGAGATTGAATATGGCGAAACATCCGCAGGCTCCCGTACATGTACCTACCTCGCAAAACGAGGTGCGACGCGCCAGCCGATTCCCGTCGCTCTCCATGACTCGATGGTCGCAAGTGATGGTCGTCCGCTAAATCTGCATGTTCAAGACCTGCGATATAGCGTGCATTTCGGCTCGGTCCGCGAAGCCGCTTTGATGGGTGAACTGGCAACAGTACCTTCAGTTCGTATCGGTAATGTTGGCCTTGTGCTAAAGAATCCGCACGATGGGCCGGCGTTCGAGGTGATAGAGCGCGACTCAGAGACAACGCCCACCTTGAGTTCCAGCTATACGGTCGAAGGGCTCCTGGGTGAGGATATTATCTGTTTGGACGGGGGGAAGAAGATTTCCTGGTGGAAGCTTTGGTTTAGCCTCCCCTCTTCAAAGAAGCCGAAAGGGAACCGTTTAGCAACCGTTCACCCTGAACGCGGCGCAGATGGCCGGCTCATCGTTAAAGGCAACGTGCACTTTTCAATCCTTAGGCCCAGCGACTTCCTGTCTCTCGACTTTGAATTCCGCAACGTGAAGCTGTACGGAAGAGGTGTGCATCCGGCGATTTTGTCTGCGGATGACGAATCACAACCGTCATTCATGATTGCGCATTTTCCTCCGCAGGTTCTGGCAGAGGCCTATCTTGTTGCCGGAAGCAGCGCTCCTTCTGACCCGCCGATCGGCGCGTGCCCCACGCCGTTGCCAAGTGCGCTACAGGCTAAACTGCCTGGTCGGACGCGCCTTGTATTTACGCTATTTAAGAATTCACGGGAGATGGCTCTCACAGCGGAGAATCTTCTCAACTGGAGCAGCCTTGGCGTCAAGGTCAATGGGCGGGCCACCGTGCAGCCCGGCGGCGCAGTGCCGATTGACGAGACCGACACTATTCTTGAAATGCCGGCCCGGTTACTTCTATCTCCCCCATCCAACGCACAATTTAGTGCAGATGCCAAAACGCGGGCAGTGGCAGGATCGAAGGCTTTTGAACTCTGGTCTGCCAGTTTGGTTCCAGGCAAAGTAACGGGAACAGGTAGCCTTCGTCCGATTGCGACGCGCCCAGGCAGCTCTTTGCCTCTGCCACTCGCAGATCTGGATGCGAGAACACTGGTGACTGAACTCGCTCAATCATGGGTGCCAACGCAATCACTATTCCTGAGCTCCGCGGGCGGCTGGATGGAAAGTCACGTTCTGATTGATGACCCCGATGTGGCGCTCGCCAGCTGGGACGAGGATATCGTTCAGGGTCGTGTCAATAAGGACGTAGAGACATATAGGTGCCGCCTTATTCCGTCAGGACATCCGGCTCTTCTGGTAAAACAAACGAGACGGGAGTGGTGTATTGGCGGTGGTGCTTCGCTTGAAGCACCATTGATTCAACGCTACAAAATACGCATCTTAAAGCCAGATGTTGTATTTCCCACAGATTTCGGTGCCGCATCCGACAGTTGCCATCCCGGTTTCAATTTTCCCTGGTCTCAAATCACCTTCCGCATCTCAGAGACACCTTACCTGGAACCGACAGGCGCTGAGACCTTTTGCGATGCAGCAGAACAGGACCTGCAGTTGGCGGCACCGTATTGGCCCTCGATCAATTCGAACGGCGCCATTGTTCCCTTCGAATTTCCGATTCAGGGGTTGGATTGGGCCGGGCAGACCATAAAGATTGCGATTCCGATGGTGCTGGCTCTGGACATCCCCGCTGCTCCCGCCGATCTGCTAATCAAACAATTCAATGATTCCAGTACTTTCTCGAACCGCACACGCAGCTTTGGGGATCAGAAGATTGCCTATGCAACTCCTAATAAGAAAGGCGACACGTCCTTCCCAACGCAGGAATTGACGTGGCACGCCTTTCAGCCGCAATCTGGGAAGAACCTTTGGTACCCCACCCTCCAACAAGTCGCTCTCAATCTTGAAGCGACTCAGCAATTTGGTAGCGGCAATGTCCCCAAATTCGAATATGCAGATCTCTACCTTCAACATGGTCTTTGTACATCTGCGGGAAGTTGCGGCAATGGCGCGCCGGGAGGAGGCACGAACCCCGGTGAAGCGATCATGCAAATCGCTGGGGTACGGTCCTATGTGGCCTTAAAGGCAGCAGCGATCCGGGCGGGAACTCCTGCGCCGACCGCACCGTCAACCCCGCCTCTCACTTTTCCCGGATCAATGGCAGGCGGACTCGCCAAGCCTTCCGCTCAAATCGGTGGGTTGACCCGAAAGGTTGGGACTCTTTTTTGCAGCGCCGAAAACATCGCCTCGGCTGCGGCCGGCCAGTTCAGCGCTCTCGACGCTTTTGTCAATGACATCGGGGACATCAGTAACCTGCTCGGCGTTCTTGACCTTTCTGACATCGTCGCGCCGGTTACAAATGCACTGAATCAGCTTGAATCAATCCCCTCCATTATCAGTCAGGAGTTATTTGCGCTGCAGAGCGGTTATGACACGGCTATGGCAGACCTGCAAGCTCTTCAGGCAATTGACGCGACGCTTGCAAATGCCGCAATAGCTCAGGTCCAATCTCAACTTGCCTCAACTACCGCGCTCTTTTCTGCTCAAGTAGAAGCAGTTTTGAGGGAACAACTTCCTTCGCCTGCGCTCATAAATTCCTCTCCGCTTCTTCAGCAAATCAGGACAATCGCCAATTCGTCGACTGTTGAACGCCTCATCGACACAGGATGCTTCAACGGCCAGGAAACCTATGTTACTTTGCCTCAGGTTCGGGATTGCCTCATTTCTGTGTGTGTGGCCAATGGGCTATCAGCTGCTCAGTATGCCGCGTTCGCAGGCATATGTGATGCTGATCTGACGACGCTGGCACCTGTGCAATTAAACGCGGCTGGCATAGTTAAGCAGCTTTCGGCGCTGCCGATATTGCAACTTGCTGCATCCGCCAGCTCGTTTGTCAATGCCGCATCAAAAGGAGACCCCATCGGCTTGGGGGAAGCGGTCGCTGCTCTCATTCCGGTGCTGTCCGCGCTCACGAGTGACCAGCC
This sequence comes from Occallatibacter sp., assembly GCA_049518435.1. GTDB lineage: Bacteria > Acidobacteriota > Terriglobia > Terriglobales > Acidobacteriaceae > Telmatobacter. Next base: position 21,789 of record JBEKRU010000093.1, read on the forward strand.
GCCAATCAACCAGACTTTATCGAGTGCGTTGGCCCCTTATAACAACGCCATCAATGATCTTCTGGATTCGGCCAACGGTGGGGTCGCCACGTACGTTGGAGCCTTTAACGCAACCATTGACGCACTCTATGCGTCTGCCACTTCCACGCAGAAGCAGGCGATCAATGCAGCGGTTCAGGCGGCAAAGTTAGCAGCGAGCACCATCCAGACAAATATCAATACGACAATCGCGAGTTCGCTCCAGACAGTGGCGCAGATCAGTCAGGCATTGCAGCCACTGGTCACCTTTGCAGCGCAAGTTGCTGGACAATACTCTACAATCGTAAAGGCCGTGACCGACCTTCAGGCGCTCCTCTCAGAATTACAGATTCCCCGCTCAGTCTCGATATCTTACGACACCGCATCTCGCCTTCAGGATTGGCCGGAAGACGACCCTCTCTTTGTGGCGTCAAATAACGGCAAGAATGCGCAATTGAATGTTCGGAGCAGCGCCACAGTCTACCTGGACGGGACGCCCACGAATCTGAATGTACAAACGGGCATTACGAATTTCTCTCTCATGTTGCTCCCGGTGCTTCCATTTCTTCAGGTCAACGTCGATTCCTTCACCTTTCAGGCTCAGACGGGCGTTAAGCCGACTGTACATTTCGGACTCTCCCCGGGAGGTGTGCAATTTATCGGCGTTCTCGATTTTGTACAGAACCTGCAGAGCTTAGTATCGAGCCTCGGTCTTGGAGACGGCGTCGGAGCCTATCTGACTCAGACCGCAGATGGCGTGGCGGCAGGACTTCAGGTTCCCGTTCCAGACATCAGCTGCGGGGCGTTTGATCTAACCAATCTGTCCTTCAATTCTGGCATCGCCCTCGACTTTTCGGGTGGTCCGATGACCGCTCAGGTGGGCTTCGCCGACGCCAACCAGCATTTCCTTTTGGCTTACGGAATTTTTGGCGGGGGTGGATACCTCACATTGACTGCCGACCTCCGTGGAATCCAGGAAATCGCTGCGGCCCTTGAATTTGGTGCTGTTGCCGAGCTCGACATCGTCGTCGCAAGCGGCAGTGCACACATTCTTGGCGGCTTCTACTTTGACCTGCAACTGTCGGATACCGGCACCGGCCTTACCTTAACTGGATACGTGCGAGCAGGCGGTGAGCTTGACGTGCTCGACATCCTCTCAATGTCCGTGGAATTCATCCTGAGCCTTTCTTATGAGAATCGTGGCGGAAGCGCGTGGATGGTAGGAGAGTGTATCTACACGGTCGAGATCGACATACTTTTCTTCCATAAGGAAGTGGACCTTACGCTGCGCCGGGAATTCTCTGGTCAGAGCGCAGGATGATCTCAGCTGTGCGATCAGAACATTCAAAGAAGAATCACTAACGAACGCAAACGGGGGTGTTTAGGATGGCAGGAGCAATCAAATTCACATGCGTTCCGAACGGAACAGGTGCCACATCGAATGACGCCGTGTTCCGTGTTCTTGTCTCTCCCGATCCGACGACGAAGGGCGAGCTAGCGAGCCTCGGGAATTGGACACGCTTCGTTTTGTACTCAAATTCTTCCGAGAGTGCAACAAGCGGCACGCCAGCAACGTTTACGGTGACACTCGAAAGCCAGAATGGATCGAAGCATATGGTCACCAGTACTCCGAGTCCGATCGATAAGCTCAGACCGCAAATATGGACGGACCTGCTTGGAACCACAATCGTCCCGGACGTAATTCAACCCGCCAGCACACCCGTGCTGAAGACACCGCCACAGAATAGCGCAATCGTTGTAACCGCCTCGCATGCAGCCGACAGTCCATATCTTAATAAGGACGGAACACCGGCGCCGCTAGGGAGCGCTACTATCCTGCAACAATCGAAGAATCATTTTCCTCATAGCCTCTTTGCATTTGATCCAGCTGTGCGACCTCAATTGAGCGGGACGATGACACCGGAGCAGCGAAGAGACTTGGCGCGTTTGTATGGAACTGCGGAAGCGAGGTCGGTCGAACCGAATGTATTGAACACGGTTGCAGGAACTTCAGCGACCCCGAATCCTTTCGTGAGCCACTTGGTTCGTCAGCGGGCGATACCGCGCGGTCCAGGCACCGTTTACCCCAAAGCGCTAGCGAAGCAGACGCTGACGTTTTCGCAGCATTTGTCGCTACTTACCAATGTCCCTCCGCTGATGGAACTCGTCGGTCTCATTCTTGAATTTCACATTGACAAGAGCGTGCTCAATGGATTCAATCTCATCTCCATTGCACCAGACGGGAATCCGGGGCTCTCCGTCGTTTCCTGTAAAACGGCATATAGCGTGAGTCCCGATTTTAGCCCGACCGTTAGAGACTCCACAGTTCTTCACAATGGCTACTTCCTGCTTAATGATCCGACTCGATTTACCGTTCAGTCATTGAATCCTGAATCGGCGGCCGGTAAGACCACGGCGTTTCACAACTCCATGTGGTCCCGTTTGACATGTAAGGCGAGCAGCGATCGCAAAACCCGGCTCGGCAGCATCCCGGCGATCTCTCATTCAGCGTTGTTTCGAGAGCAGAAGGAAGACGTCAGTATCCCCGTGTTACCGCCGTCAAAATCCACCCTCGGTCTCGGGCTGTTTGATTCAAAGCGGCAGGACAATCTCGTCAAGAAGTTGACGACGCCGCCCGATCCGAACTCCCTGTTTGCGGAAGACCTTATCGCCGCTTATGCAGTAGATGTTTACGCCTCGAACGAGTGGCATCATTTGACCAGGCGCAAGGAAATCTATTCGTTCCCGCATCCGGCAAAGGACGTAGTGATAGATAGCCGCGAGGCTGGCATACGGACGTCGTTGAGTCAGGCAACCGATATTCTTCCGGGTGATACGGAT
>JBEKRU010000094.1:0-23901 GCA_049518435.1 Occallatibacter sp.
AACGCCTGCTCGGAGACGTTGTTCGGTTCGCTGAAGGTGGAGCGGCTACACGGCCAGCGTTTTGAGACGATCCGCGCGGCCAAGGATGAAACCATCGCCTGGCTGCTCTGGTATAACCGAACACGAATGCACTCGACCCTGAACTACGTCAGCCCGATCGAGTTCGAGCAAAACTGGATGAACGCAACGATGAACTTCGCCGCCTGAGCGTTCGCGGCGATCGAGGCAGGCCGTGGAAATGACGGTTTATGGAAAGCCCGGAAAACGATGGTGCTGTTTTCCGCCCTTCCCACAAACCTTGGAAATCGATGAAGCCGATTTCCACATTCCCACCGCCACGACGATGACGAGGATGAATTAAATATCCTCAAAACCCGGCCCGTTAAGAGATACGCATTCTGAGGGCAAGGTCAGGGTATTCATTTTTTGGCCTAGTCGCACCCCTTAAAAATTGCACCGAGCGCGTGCACGGCGACTTACGGCTGCGGGTTTGGAAATCTTCCTCACAGTTCCGATTGTGCGACTCCGGAGTGTATAAATCTGCAAAGAATGTTGAGGAGGCGGGGATGACGTTTCGGGATCTGGAGTGGCTATTCCCGATTGTCGTTAGTCTTCACAATGCGGAAGAAGCAATCGGGTTTCCGGGCTGGTTGAGAGGGCCTGGACGCCGCTGGCATGGATCGATCACTTCGGGTGCGGCCCGTTTTGCCGCGGCAATCCTGGCGCTATTGGCTTTCGCAGTCACCTGGATGAGCTTGGTTTCGGGCAGGCAAACTGTCTGGACTTATCTGGCTTTTGGGTATATCGCTGCCATGCTCGCCAATGTTCTTGCACCACATTTGATAGCAACTATCGTGCTGCACAGATACGTGCCCGGGATCTTGACCGCCCTGTTGTTGAACTTGCCGGTCCTTACTTTGCTGGTTGTGTATGCACTCAGGGAGGGATACGTTTCCGGCTGGAAGGCCGTGGCTTATTGCGCAGGCGTATCGGCTACGCTGGTTGCTTCCCTTCCCGTGCTGTTCAAGCTGGGCAAGGCGCTGAAACTCTGATGCTGACCGGGAATTGCCTGTCGTTCTATCGAGTTTTGCGGTCGTGTCGCATTCCATGGCTGGTTTCTCGTTGAGGTCAAGACCTGGCGCAAAGCTAGTCTGCAGCTCGGCACTTGTTTTGAGGCATGAAGTTGCTGTTTTAGTACCGAAAACCCCAAAAACCGCAGTAAAACGGCTCCAAAATGGCAATTGTTGAGCTAAAAAGCGTCAGTTTTGAGGGATATTGTTAGCTGATCGGCATGTGGCGCCATTTGCAAGTCGTTCATTGTGTTATCTTTGCGCAGAATCGCCTGCCGGGATGATCGATTTTTGAGGGGGGAGGGGGGTGGGGTATTTGTTGGGTACGGACCGGTCACATAGCTGACAAATTGAACCGAGAGCTTCGCTGGCAAGCTATTCCTGCGGATTTTGGAGTAGTCATCACAGTTCCGATTGTGCGACTTTGGAGTGAATAAATCGGCAAAAACGCTGAGGAGGCGCGACGCACGTTCTTCGTCCACGTTGGCCTAAGCGTTGCTCACTATGCTTTGATTCGTCAGACACCGGTTAGACCTGACTTAGGCGCCGGGCTCGAAGAAGTCGCTGAGGCCGGCGCGTTGTGCGTGGGCGGCCATGGTGGCCTGAATTTCGAGCGCGAGTTCGAGGGCGTTGCGGCCCTGGCGGGCAGTGACGTGGGGCTCGCGGCGGGTGCGGACGGATTCAAGGAAGGACTCGATTTCGAGGCGCAATGGTTCGCCGGGTGTGACTTCGAGTTTGGAGAACTTGAGGCCGGGCTGTCCCTCGCTGGGGTTTATGAACTGTGCGAGAACCGCTGGGTCAACCTTCGCCATGGCGGCAAACTGGGCGATCATTGCTGGATCGACTTTGGCGAGGTCGATCGCGCCGGATGCGATACCCTCGGAGATGTCTGGCGGGATAAGAGCGGACACCTTTGGCGGCAGCGAGGCAAGCATATCCGCCGGCGACCTGCTGGTTGCTCCTTCGTCTACGTGGATTACGAGTACGTCTCTACGGGCGTAGTCGATGGAGACATACTGGCGCGGCTCGAAGAAGCGGAGCTTGCGGACGCGCTCAGTGGACACGCGGGATGCGGTGAAGTTGGCCACGCAGCCGGATTCGAGTTCGACACGCACATTGGCGATGTCGACTTTGGGGGACAGGATGGGCAGGCCGACGGCACGGACTTCGCGGACCGGCGAATTGGCGAAGGTGAGCACGATGTCGAGATCGTGAATCATCAGGTCGAGGACCACGTCGACATCGAGCGAGCGGGGAGTGAAGATCGAAAGCCGGTGAGCCTCAAAGAACATGGGGCGGCGCAGTTTGGGCTGGACGGCCAGCACGGCGGGGTTGAAGCGCTCAAGATGGCCGGGCTGCAGAATACGACTGCCGTTGGCGGCACGAGCGATTAGGTCGTCGGCTTCGGCGAGGGTGGCCACGAGCGGCTTTTCGACAAGCAGGTCGAGGCCCGCATCGAGAAGGGCCGCCGCTACGGCATGATGATGGATTGTGGGGACGGCGACGGTGGCCGCGTGCAGGCCGAGATCGGCGCGAAGCAGTTCATCGACCGTGGAGAAGACGGGGATGGAGAATTTGGCGGCGGCCTCGCCGGCGCGGACTGTATCCGGCTCGACGGCGGCGACCAGGGCTACACCCAAGCCGGCGGTCTCAAGTTCACGGTAGACACGAAGGTGGTTGCGGCCAAATGCGCCATACCCGGCAACGGCAACTCGGAGGATGGGTTCGCCGACTATTTCACCGCTCCCGCGCTTGTCCCCTTGCCTTCCACGGTCTTGAGGCAGCGGCTGTAGAGCTCCAAAAGTTGCGCGACGTGCTCTTCGGTCTTGGGTGCGGAAGCGCCGCTAAAGCCGGTGGACGGGGCAACCGTGCGGCCTACGCCAGCGGAGGCCGCGACAAATTTGAGCAGATCGAGAGCGATATCTTCATTGCGACGGGCACCAAGGCCCGCAGTTTCGAGAGCGTCCATGCGAAAAAGTCTCCAATGGGGATGCTAGCAGAATGGGCGCGATGGGCGCGTGGTTTGCTTGTTCTGAGGGGCGAGGTGGGGACCGCTCAGGAGGGTGCTGCATCGGCCTGCTCTTTAAGAATCATGCGGACAAGAGCGCGTTTCCCCATCTCGCGGTCCCCAGTGACGAGGTAGGCCAGGACTGCTCCTTGAAAAAGCTGAAGCAATTCTTCGACGGCGGCGGGATCGGGGAGGAACTTCCCGAGCAGTTCAACCCATAGCCGCTGCTGCTCCGCGTAAAAAGCTTTGGCGCGCTCTGTGCCGCTCCAGGCCCGTCGCGTTGCATCCATCACGACAAGCAGGGTTCCGCGGGATGCGGGCGCGGTGATTTGGTCCCAAAGGGCGCCGACCACTGTCTTGGGGGAGCTACCGGGAGAAAACAGCTCGGCGCGGAAGGTGGCGCGCAGGCGATCTTCAAGGAGGGCGAATGCGCCTTCTTCGAGATTCTCGCGGCTGCCGAAGTAATGAATGAGCATGCGCTTGCTGACTCCCACCTTCGAGGAGAGATGGTCGAGGCTGAGATCGAGGGAACCTGCCTCCACGAATGCGGCAAGACAGCGGCCAGTGAGTTCGTCAATCTCCGACCTGGTCTTTCGCTGCATATTGCCTCCATTTGTACCATATGGTACAAATTAACTTGTACCGCCTGGTACGCATATTAATTGGTTCGGGAGGCTTCAGTGAAGGCACAGGATATTGCGCTTCTTCTGGTGTTTGGCATCGTGTTTTGGATCGCGGGAACGATCTGGTACGAAATGCGGGGGCCGCTGGTATTTGAGACCACCAGCGCGCGCTATTGGATCAACTTTGTGCTGACTCCCCTGGTGACTGCGGGAGTGTGCATCCTGATGCTGAGGTGGCGGGATATTCCCACTGCAAAATGGGCATCCGCGGCTCTGCTGATTGCGATACCCGGAATGATTGGAGAGGCGGTGCTGCTTTCGCGCTTCAGTGTGCTGATGCCGAAGATGCAGGCGGCTTCCGCTGGAAAGTACGGCGGATTTCTGTTTGCCACCTATGCGTTGGTTTTGGGCATTGCGGAGGTGGTTTCGCTTTGGCGATAGGTTTCGTCTGGGCTGACCTGGCATCGGTGACCTGCCAGCGGCTCATCCTTGTAGTCTTGAATGGATGAGGGTTGCTTATATTGGAATGGGCGGAAACCAGCCTAGTTGGGCTGGGTCGACGGAGGCTACGCTGACGGCGGCGGCGGTTCGCATGGAGCGGCTGGGGCGGGTTGTGCGGCGGTCGTCGCTCTACTCCACTGAGCCGGTGGGTTTTGCCGACCAGCCGCGCTTTGTGAACGCCGTGGCGGCACTGGAAACGGGGTTGGAACCGCGCGCGTTGCTGGAGGGACTGCTGGCGATTGAACAGGAGTTTGGACGGGACCGTACAGCGGGAATCGCCAATGGGCCGCGCACGCTGGATCTGGACATTCTGCTGCTGGGGGAGCTGAGGATTTCCGAGCCCGGGCTGGAGATTCCGCATCCCCGATTAGACCAACGCGCGTTCGTTCTCGTCCCTCTGAATGAGGTTGCACCAGGGACTCTTGATGCCGGTTGTGGAAAGACCGTGTCACAATTGCTGCACGACCTTGTTCCTAACTCTGAGAGCGCGAGCGATGCGGTGGTTCGAGTTGAAAGCGATAGTTGGCGCACTGGCGCTGACCGGGGCGGCATTTTCCCCGGCGCAAGTCAGCGCCCAAACTCCGGTGGCCGTAAAGGTTGAGGATGGCGGTGGGGGCGCGCTGCAGGGTGCGGTGGTGAGGGATTCAGCAGAAACATTGCTGGGGCGCACGGACGCGCAGGGCAGGCTCATTGTACGGTGCGCGATCCCTTGCGGATTGAAGATTTCCGCAACGGGATTCGCGGAGAAAGCCTTGCAAGTGACGAGCGAAACAACCGTTCGGCTGGAGCCTACGGCGGTTGCTGAACAGGTGACGGTGACGGCGTATCGCACGCCTCTGGGATCGCAGGAGAGCCCGGCGAGCACGCGCGAAATTTCGCAGAAGGCGTTGAACAGCACTGCGGCCGTAACGCTGGATGGGAAGCTGCGCCAACTTCCTGGTGTGGAACTCTACCGGCGGTCGAGTTCGCTGGTGGCGAATCCATCGTCGCAAGGGTTGAGCCTGCGCGCGCTGGGATCGACGGCTGCGAGCCGGACGTTGATTACCGAGGATGACGTTCCGCTGAACGATCCGTTCGCCGGGTGGATTCATTGGCAGGAGCAGCCGGAACTGTCGATTGAGCGGATCGAATTGGTGCGCGGTGGCGCGAGCGATCTGTATGGATCGAGTGCGATTGGCGGCGTGGTGAATGTCGTTCCGGTGCGGCCAAAAACAGATCTGGCCGAGGTGCGGACGAGCTACGGTGGCGAAGGCACGTATGACGAAAGCGCGCTGCTGGAGACAAAGCGAGGGCCGTGGGGATTGCTGGCGGGCGGCGGAGCGCTGGGGACGGATGGCTACATACAGGAAGCGGCCTTCCAGCGCGGACCGGTGGATCTGCCGAGCGATGTCCACAGCCAGAACGCGCTGGTGCTGGCGGAACACGACCGCGGGCCTCTGCGGCTTTTTGTGCGGGCGAACGGGATGAACGATGCGCGCAACAATGGAACGCCAGATCAGACCAACGCGACGCGGATTTGGCGGTACGCAACCGGAGGCGACTGGAATGGGCCGCACAGCGGCGCGCTGGGAATGAGGGTCTACGGGTCGACTGAGCACTACCGGCAGGTGTTCTCGAGCATTACCAATACACCCACGGCGGCGTTTCCGGTTTGCGCCTATCGCTGTGGAGAGACGCCGACGCGCTTCTCGCACACGCCGGAGAACGAATTGGGCGCGGTGGCTCACTGGACACAGACATTGGGCGCAGGGCTGGTGGTGGTGGCAGGCGCCGATACGCACGATGTGCGGGTGTGGGACCGGGAACAGACCTATGGTGCGACAGCCGCGCTGACAAATTTGCATGACCACCAGAGGGACTCGTCCGGCTACGCGGAAGGAATGTGGGTTCACGGGGGATGGACGGCCACCGCGTCCGGACGGCTGGATTGGTTCCAGAACTACGATGGGCAGCAGGTGCAGCTCAAGGGGACCAGTTGGGTGCCGACGGCCGCGCAACCCACCGAATTGGACCAGCATGTCTTCGATCCCCGGGTGGGAGTGTCGCGCAAGTTCTCGAGCCATTGGGCCGTTTCAGGGTCAGGCTTTCGCGCTTTTCGCGCACCTTCGCCGAATGAGCTTTACCGCACAACGACAGTGGGGGCGCAGGTAACCGCTCCTAATTTCGGCCTTCTGAGTGAACGCGCGACTGGCTGGGAAACAGGCCTCGCGACGGAGCGTCGTTGGGGCAGTATTCGCGCCAGCTATTTTCTTACCCAGGTGAATCGGCCCATTGTTGCGGTGACACTGAAACCGAATCAGCTGATGCGCGAAAATCTCGGCCAGATTGAGAGCAAGGGCGTGTCGCTGGACTACGAATTGGCGCCGGTTCGCTGGCTGGCGGTGGACGGGGGATATCAGTACGCTCATGCGACGGTGACCCACGGTGGATCGGATCAGGGGAACTGGATTCCCGAGGTGGGGCGCAATTTGGCGACGATGAACGTGCGTGCGTTTCGGCCGAAATTCGGGACGCTGAACCTGCAAGGACGAATGAGCGGGCGGCAGTACGATGACGATGCCAATCAATACCTGCTGCACAGCTTCTTTCGGATGGATGTTTATGCTTCGCACGAGTTCGGAAAACGGTTTGAGGTGTTTGGTGCGGGCGAGAATCTTCTGAACCGCCAGATTGAAGTGGGCAAGACGCCGACCACGACGCTGGGGATGCCGCGAGTGGGACGAGCGGGGCTGCTGATCCGGTTTGGGAGAACGGGCGGGTGAAATTGTTTCCCTTGCGTGACGCGGAGAGCGCGGCGGCTTGACGCCGGCCGTCCCGATAGAATCATTGAGTGGCCCTCGAATTCAATTTAAGCAATCAGACCGATTCCGGTGGCAGGCGGGCGCAGCTTGTGCTTCCCCATCAGACGGTAGAGACACCGGTGTTCATGCCGGTCGGCACGGCGGGGACGGTGAAAGCTGTTCCGCAGGACGTGCTGGAGACATTAGGCGCGCAGATTATTCTGGGCAACACGTATCACCTTTATCTGCGGCCGGGACATGAAGCAGTTCGGCGCATGGGTGGATTGCACCGGTTCATCAGTTGGCCGCGGGCCATGCTGACCGACTCGGGCGGCTTTCAGGTTTTCAGTTTGAGCGCGCTGCGCAAGGTGAGCGACGAGGGCGTGCGGTTCCGTTCGCACCTGGACGGGAGCAGTCACTTCTTTACGCCGGAGCACTCGATGGACGTGCAGATTGCCCTTGGCGCGGACATCGCGATGGCTTTCGATGAGTGCACGGAGTATCCGGCGGAGCGCGGCCGCGCGGAAGAGAGCCTGCGACTGACGATGGCCTGGGCGCGCAGGTCGCTGGATCATTTTCGTGCGCATCAGGAAGAGGTTGTGTGGCATGCGGAGTTAGGGAAGACGCAGTCGCTGTTCGGGATTGTGCAAGGCGGGATGTACACCGACCTGCGGCGCGAGAGCGCGGAGCGGCTGGTGGAGATGGACTTTGACGGGTACGCGATCGGCGGCCTGAGTGTGGGCGAACCACGCGAGGCTACGCTCGAGATGATTTCAGAAGTGTTGCCGTTGCTGCCGAAGGGCAAGCCGCGATATGTAATGGGCGTGGGTTATCCCGATGAGATTGAGCAATACGCCCGCATGGGTGTGGACATGATGGATTGCGTGCTACCGACGCGAGCGGCGCGCCACGGATTGCTGTTCACAAGCGAAGGACGGATCAACATCAAGGGCAAAAAGTATGCCGAAGATCAAGGCCCGCCTGACCCGGCTTGTAACTGCATGGTGTGCCGTCGCTATACGCGGGCCTATTTAAGACACTTGATGCATTCAGGCGAGGCGCTTTCGGGGACACTGAATTCAATCCATAACCTGGCTTATTATTTGGGGATTATGGAGCGGGTGCGCGCCTCGCTCGAGCCGCAGAGCTGAAGCGCGGAGTCAGGCTGGCTCCGCGTTGGCCTGCGGTGCGGCCTTCCGCGCGGTATCCAGCGCTAGAGCCAGCGTAGTCGCTGCTGAAAGCCAAAGAATGACGCCCGCGCCCAGCGCCGTTATTCCTTGCACGTGATCTGCCGGAACAATGATCATTGCGCCTACCGCCCAGAGCGCCATCGCTGTGCCCGTGACGTAATGCATTGGGTACCGGAACAGCTTGGCGAGCGGAAACAGGTGCAGCCCCACAATGCACGCAATCATCGGAACAATGTATACGTCGTGATGCAGCCGACCGAGTAACGTCGCCAACACAAAACACACTACCCATTGAGTCGCGTTGATCCAGTGGAACGCCTTCATGATTCGTGGATCTTCGGGTACGCGCGGCAGGTGCGTTGCGTGGTGCATTAAATGGACTGCGGCCAGAACAAGCCCGGCAGCAATCAACGCGATTCCACTGAGCTGGATCGCGTTCATCTGTTCGCGCGCGTAAAGAGAGAGAAGAAGCCAGAGTGCGCCAAACCCGGTAAACATCAACGCGCCGATTGCGCGGCCTTGCAGCTCATTCGCAGTGATTGTCTGTGTCATTTTCAACTCCTCAGGGGACTGTGTTATGCGTTGATCGTTATGCGTTAATTGCCGAACCGAGCAGCTGCTTCAAGGCCTGAACATATTCCGTAAGAGCCTCGCGACCGGACTCCGTCATGCGATAGAGGGTCTGCGGCTTGCGCTGCACAAACTTCTTTTCGACCGCGACGTAGCCGGCTTCTTCCAGCTTGAGAAGTTGCGCGCCAAGATTGCCATCCGTCGAAGCGGTCTTGGAGCGAAGCCACGTGAACTCAGCTTCCTCGACTCCTGAGAGCAGCGAGAGCAGGGCCAGGCGCAGCTTCCCGTGGATCACAGGATTGAGCTCCGGCAGATCAGGCATGGGATGCCCCTTGGCCTTCGCCCCGGGCCTTAAGTTTGCGGGACTCGGCGATCATGCAATAAATTCCGAAGACGATCTGGCAGAAAAAGATGGCGGCCAGAAAGACGATGCCCGCCTGTGTTTCCGAGAGGAAGCAGGAAATTGCTGCGGTAGTCCACCAAACCAATGCGCAAGCAAACTGGAGTTTCCATTTGAGGATGAAGCTTGACGTTGCGTTAGCGGAGCCCAGCATGGCCCCGATGATCGCCACGGCGATATGCAAATCTGCTCTGCCGCTAAACCCGAGCGATAACATGACAATGAACACAGAGATTCCCATTCCGAGCCAAATGGCCATCATGGCGCGGCCGGTGGTTGTTTCCGGGTGTCTGGAAGCAGTGCGCGATGCAATGACACCGGAGAGCACAGCGGCGGCGATCATGGTGACTGGCCATGCCATCGTGCTATGGCCGAAGGCGGACCATGCGATGGCAATGTAATAGGCCACGCCCCACAAGACGAAGGTCCAGCCCCAACTCTCGGTGGTGCGCCGGCCCTCGGCAATCATGGACTCGATCAGGCTGAGCCTGTCTTTCAGTTCTTCTGCTACTTGATCTGTCATCGCTTATCTCCCATGGAATTGAGGTGAGTGACCGATTTGGTTTCGTAACGAGAATCGGTGGATAACTCGCATCATTCCCAATTCAAGGACGATGCTGAAGCAGCATGTCCACGCTGCGGTTCGGGGGATTGTTGCCCACTGTAACCTCGGTCACTTCACTCCATTCACCGTCTTTTGTCAGGTGCATGGTGTTTACGACGTGCGCCGGACCAGACTTAAACTGCCATGAGAAGCCGTTGTCTACAACCGAAAGCTCAGTGTCGAGATAACGGCCATCGTGGTATGCGCGGATTCGGTAGGCGTGGGAGGCATCATCGTAGGAGATGGTGGCAAGGGCACTGAAACTGACCTTGCCGTCCGGACCGTTGCTGTTGCCTTCAACGAGCATTACGAGGCCGTCAAGCTTGTACTGAACATCCTCAGTTTGCGTGAAATGAAGAGGTTCGCCTGGGCCGCGAACGATGGTTACGGGACCTGACCATTTGCCGGCGAGGAATGAAAGCTTGTGCATGAATTCGCGCTGCACATCAGCGCTGCTTCGAGCTGGTTCCTGCGCGGCGAGTGCGAGACTAAACAAAACAAGGAATGCTGTGGCAATCGCCTTGTTCGAGATCGCAAACGTGCGGGTTGAGACCGGACCTGAGATATTCATTGACGTTCTCCTTTTCTTGCCGTTTTCATTTCGCGCTTATGCGTACTCCCAGCGGCGGGCAATTCTGCGGGCGACGGCGAACAGCACGATGCCGATGGCGAGCAGCACCCCGACCTGTGGCCAGAGCGCGGTCACCGGCAGGTCGCGCCAGAATACTTTGGTGAATCCGTCGATGGCCCACGCATTGATGGTCCAAAGACCGGCTTTCTGCATGGCCTGTGACATGAGATAGCGAGGAAACATGCTGCCACCAATGGCGGACATGGTGAGCACGAGTAGCGTGGAGAGCGCGCCTAGTTGTGCGCGCGTGCGGCAGATGCTGGCCAGCAGGATGCCAAATGCGGCCACTGCAAAAGCGGTGCAGAGGCCCATGACGATGAAGCCCGGAATGTGGGTGAAGAAGTCGAGCTTGAACACGGCCCACGCCCAGAGAAACATGAGCGTGAGTTGCGTGAAGGCGAGCAGAATGTTGAAGACCAGCTTGCCTGCCAATAGCCCGGTCATGGTAATGCGCGAGCTGAGGACGCGGTCGAGTGCGCCGCTCTCGGCTTCATCAAGCAGCGCGCCTGCGGAGCCAGTGGAGGTGAAGAGCAGGAACATGACACCGATGGCCGCGGCGTAGAAGGAGATCATGGGACTCTTCTTGTTTTCTCCCACAACCGAGCGGGTATTAACGGCGATGATGCCGCCGGCGGCGGAGCTGGTTGAGGTGGGGCCTGCGGTAGTTTTGCTCGGCTCGTTCTGCAAGCTGCGAAGGCGGCCGAGAGTGTCTTCCATTTTCTTGCGTTGTTCCGGCGTATATGCGCCGAGATACTGCTCGGTGTACTTCATTCCCTGCTCCGCCATAGTGAGGGGCATTGAGGTCATGGCCGCTTTTTGCAGCAGGCCGCCGACCATCTGCGGCGCAATAACATCGCTCTGGTCACTGAGCAATTGAATAGCCGGCGCACCGGAGTCGCCGCGGAAAGAGATGGGATTTGCGCCCCAGCCATGCGGCACGATGAGAGCAACGGATACGTCGCCGGCCTTGACCGCGTCTTCGGCAGTGGAAGCGGTGTAAGGAGTGGGCTGCGGCTGCTCTTTTGTGGCCGCCGGTTGTGTTATTACGACCAGGGATCCGTCGCTTTCAAGACCCTTGAGGAGTTGCTGCGAGGCTTGGCTTTGATCTTCGTCCACCACAATGACTTTGATCTTCGGCACCGTGTCACGCTGGCCGCCAAAGATGACGGCGAAGATGCTGAAGAACGCGATGGGAACAACGAAACTCAGCACCATGGAACCGCGATCGCGGCGCAGGGCAAGGATGGCGGTACGAACGATGGGGATAATCAATCGCGTAACTCCCTTCCAGTAAGGTGAAGGAACACAGATTCGAGATTGGGGCGACGCAGGGAAAGATCAACCAGTTCAAGACCGGCCTCGGATGCAGCGTCAAGCAATGCGGCGATTTCTTTGGGTCCTTCGATGGTGAACTCGGCTGTGTTTTCTACGAGACGTCCGCCACGCGCCTCGACCCATGCGCTGACGCTGTCGGCAGGTCCTTCGAAGCGTGCCAACACCTGGCTGCGTGATGCGAAAGAAGTTTGCACCAGCGCTTCCCTGGTGTTGAGCGCGATGATGCGGCCGTGATCGACGATGGCGATGCGGTCGCAGAGGCGCTCCGCTTCTTCCATGTAATGTGTGGTGTAAATGATGGTCATGCCCTCGGTGCGAAGGGCTTCGATCATCTCGAAGATACGATTGCGCGACTGGGGATCGACGCCGACCGTGGGCTCGTCCATGAGCACGAGACGCGGCTGGTGAATGAGGCCTGCAGCCATGTTGAGGCGCCGCTTCATGCCTCCGGAGAGGGTGCTGACCAGATCGCCTGCGCGGTCCTGCAGCGCGGCCCAGTCAAGGCACCAGGCAACAGCTTGATCGAGCTTCTTGCCTGTTAACCCGTAATAGCGCCCGAAGGATTGGAGATTCTCCTTTGCGCTGAGGCGTGGATAGAGCGCCAGATCCTGCGGGACCCAGCCGAGTGCGGCGCGGGCTTGTGGCGAGCCTGCGGGATTGTCAAAGATGGCAACGTGTCCGGCGTCGGGAATGACGCGCCCGGCAATGGCGCGAATCAGCGTGCTTTTGCCGGCGCCGTTAGGGCCGAGCAAGCCAAGACACTCCCCGGCACGCATTTCGAGCGAGATGTTGTCGACAGCGAGCACCTGGCCAAAGCGCTTGATGAGCGCATCGACCTGCAGCGGGATCAGAGTCGAGGACGGGGACAAATTGGCTGGTTGCGGGTTGGTGCTCATGGGTTCCGCCTTTTGTGATTGAAATCGCCGCTGGAGCAATTCCGCGATGGATCGGGCTTCGGGTCGGCGATTTCGTTCTACTGTTAGAGTACTCTATTTTATAGAGTATCGATTGTCAAGAGGATTTTTGTGGCAAGAATCGATGTTCTCTTTCCTGGGCATGTGTTCCAGGTCACAGCCTGTCGATGAATTCCTCCTCTACGTTCGAAAGGCAAGCGATCTGACGAGGCATTTGCCTGAGGGGTAGCGCTTGCTGGGTAATACCTATGCGCGCTTCGCTTTTCATCGCTTGCTACAATGACACGCTTTTTCCGGAAACGGGACGAGCGGTAACGCGTCTGCTTGAGCGGTTGGGGGTGGAATTGGATTTCCATCCCGGCCAGACTTGTTGCGGACAAATGCACGCCAACTCGGGATTTCGCGCCGAGGCTTTTTCGCAGGCCAAGCGGCTGGTGCGGCTGTATGAGAAGGACGAGACGGTGGTGATTCCCGGCTCCTCCTGCGTGGCCATGATGCGCGAGCAGTATCCGGGTATTTTCGAGGAACTCGGCAACCAATCGCAGCAGCGGGAGTTGGCCGCGTTTCTACCCAAGGTCTACGAGCTGAGCGAATTCCTTATCGACAAGATGGGTGTGGAAGATGTGGGCGCCTACTTTCCGCATCGCGTAACGTACCACGCAAGCTGCCATGGACTGCGCGGATTGCACCTTGGCGACAGGCCGTTCCGGTTGCTTAAGAAAGTCCGCGGCATCGACTTTGTGCCGCTTGAGAATATGGACCGTTGTTGTGGATTCGGCGGGACATTTTCGGTGAAGAATCCTGAGATTTCAGGGGCCATGCTGACCGTGAAGCTGCACGACATTCTCTCGACCAAGGCGGAGTTCTGCACGGCTCTCGACAACAGCTGCCTGATGCATTTGGGCGGAGCGATGCATCGCCAGTATGCGGCCATGCGCACCATTCACATGGCTGAGATTCTTGCCAGCACCGAAGACGCACCGGCGGAGGCATTGGCATGAGCACAGCGATTCTCGATCCCAAACTTGCTCCTCCCTTTCGCGAAGCGGTGCTGCCGGTGCTGCGTAACCCGATGCTGCGCAAAAATGTTGCACACGCTACGCAGGTGATTCAGAGCAAGCGGGCAAAACTGGTAGCGGAGAAGAAGGACTGGCAAGAGCTGCGAGCGGCCGCCTCGGCGATCCGTACGCACGTTCTGGAGAATCTGGGCGCGTATCTCGAGCAATTCGAGGAACGCTGCACAGCGGCCGGCGGTGTGGTTCACTGGGCTGCAGACGCGGATGAAGCGCGCGCGATTATTCTCGATCTGCTGCGGCAGGAGAACGCCACCGAAGCCATCAAGATCAAGACGATGACTTCGGCTGAGATCCAGTTGAATCCCTTTCTTGAATCTGCGGGCGTTACCGTTCATGAGACCGACCTGGCGGAAATCATTCTTCAGTTGGGCAAGGAAGAGCCTTCGCACATTGTTGTTCCCGCGCTGCACATCAATCGCAGCCAGGTGCGCGAGATTTTCTCTCGCACCATGCACCTTAAGGATCTGTCCGACGATCCGAAAGAGCTGACCGGCGCGGCCCGGCATTATCTTCGCGAGAAATTCCTGAGAGTTCCAACGGCGATCAGCGGCGCCAATTTCCTGATTGCTGAAACCGGTTCGGTGGCGGTGGTGGAATCGGAAGGTAACGGGCGCATGTGCCTTACGCTTCCAGAGACGATGATCACCATCGTGGGCATTGAGAAGGTGCTGCCTCGTCTTCAGGATCTTGAAGTGATGCTGCAGGTGCTTGCACGGTCGGCAACCGGCGAGCGCATGAATCCGTATACATCGCTGTGGACGGGCGTTACTCCTGGCGATGGGCCGCAGCGATTCCATGTTGTGCTGCTGGACAATGAGCGGACGTCGATTCTAGCCAGGCCGAAAGAACGGCAAACGCTGAAGTGTATTCGTTGCGCTGCGTGTATGAATCATTGCCCGGTTTACCGTCAGACGGGCGGGCATGCATACGGTTCCTGCTATCCGGGGCCGATCGGTGCGATATTGACCCCGCAACTGATGCGCATGCACCACGCGGAATCGCTTCCCTTTGCTTCGTCGCTGTGCGGCGCATGCTTTGAGGTTTGTCCGGTAAAGATCGATATTCCCGCCGTGCTGCTGGATTTGCGTGCGGACGTGGTGAACATCGAACGCAAACAGGGCAAGCGCGCACTTGACCTGATGTACATCGGGCTGCGTGTTGCCAACACGTTGTTTGCGCGGCCATGGATTTTTCATGCCACGCAATGGTTAGGACGCGTGGGCCTGAGCGTCTTTACGGGCAAGGATGGATGGATCAAATGGCTGCCCAGCCTGGGCGGACGATGGACTGAGAATCGCGATCTGCGCGGGCTGCCGAAGCAGACCTTCCACGAATGGTGGGAAGCACGCGCAAAGGAGACAAAATGATCGCGCCCGTTGGAACCCGTCAACGAATTCTCGATCGAATCGGCACCGCAACTCGAGAGGTGGCCAAGACACCAGCACAGCTTGCGGAATCGTATGCGGCATTGCCTCGGACCTATGTGCGAAAAGGGCAAAAGAGCAATGAAAGCAAGCTGGAACTGCTGATTGAGCGGCTCCGCGAATACGATGCGGAAGTAGTGGAGTGCTCCGAGGCTGGGCTTAGCGCGGCGATTGCATATCAGCTTGAGGCCAGCGGCAAGCACGTGTTTGTTGTGCCCGCAGGCCTTCCCGATGAGTGGCTGGTATCCGGTTTTGAATGGAAGATCGATCACGGCCTTCTTCCCGCTGAGATCGAAAAGGTTGAGGGTGTGGTTACGGCGGCCTCCTGCGCGATTGCGGATTCGGGAACCATCGCGCTGCATCACTCTGCAACGGAGGGTCGCCGCGTGATCACGCTTCTGCCGGACTGGCACTTGTGCATTTTGCGCGCGAGCCAGGTGGTGGAGACGCTGCCTGAATACTTTGATCGGTTCAGCGAGCCGCCAGGATTGGTGACATGGGTCTCCGGGCCGAGCGCGACGGCGGATATTGAAATGACGCGCATCAAGGGAGTTCACGGACCGCGGTTCCTGCACGTGATTCTTGTGCGGGATGACGCTTAAGCGGCGTGGGGGCGGTTGCGAAGACCGCGGAGCTCACTGATCACGCGATTCAAGACGCCTGTCCAATCATGTGGGGCGCTCTGTCGAAAGAGACGGGCAGTGGGGTACCAGGGAGTTGTCTCCGAGTCCTGCATCCAGCGCCAATCGGCGAGATGGGGCAACAGAATCCACACCGGTTTTGCCATGGCGCCGGCAAGGTGGGCGATGCAGGTGTCAGTGGTGATCACAAGATCGAGGGTCGCTACGAGAGCTGCTGTCTCGGCAAGCACGCGGTCCTGGCTCGATCCGTCCCATACGGGGATGTCCTTAGGTAAGCAGGCTAACTGCGCGGAGCCTGGTCCTTTTTGCAGAGAAATCCAGGTGACGGCAGGGGTGCGCAATAGGGGCACGAGTGCGTCGAGAGGCATAGAGCGGCAGCGGTCCGCTTTGTAACGGGGATTGCCAGCCCATGCCAGGCCGACGCGAAGAGGCGTCTCGGTGGGATGGACGTCGGGAAAATGCAGGTGTCTGCTCCGCGCCAGGTCCGGTTCAGCGGCGAGATAAGCGCCCTGCCAGGGGACCGTCTCCGGAGTGGTCTCGAAGACCGCCGGAAGGCTCATCAGCGGACACTCGAGATCGAATTCCGGTGGCGGATTGCCGAGCACTGCAGTTTCTGCCGCGCCTGCGCGCACTGCGGATAACGAGCGCACCAGGCGTTCGACCGGTTCCTGCACCTGAAGAATGGGCATGCCTCCGCGCGCAGACACCAAGGCAGCGTAACGGCAGAACTGGATGGTGTCTCCGAGTCCCTGCTCGGCGTGGAGAAGGACCCTTTCGCCGTGGAGGAGTTCGCCGTGCCACCGCCGCTGGTGGAATGCGCGAGGAGTGCGATGAACTTCGCGGAAATGCCAACGCGCTTCGTAGTTCGGCCAACCGTTTTCCCAGTCGCCTAAGCGGAGTTGGGTCAGGGCCAAGTTGTAGAGCGCGCCGGGGTGGGAGGGGTCACGATCGACCGCTTGCTGGTGTGCTTGAAGGGCCTCATCCATCTTGCCCATGTCAAGAAGAGAGTTTCCGCGGTTGGAGGCGGCGGGACGGCTGCCGAGGGTCTCGGCGCGGTGGAAGATCTGGACTGCCTCAGGAAAGCGGCCGTCGTTGTGGAGCAGGATTCCGTGCATGTTCACGGCTTCTGCGTTCGCGGGACTTCGAGCAAGTGCCCAGCGCAGCCAGACCCACGCTCCGGCACGGTCCTTTTCCGCTGCACGAAACTGACACCAGGCAACAAGCGTTTCCACTTGTTCGGGATTGAGCGCGAAGGCCTTTCGCAGGTGGGCTTCCGCTTTGTCGGGGTTGCGGCGTTCGCGTTCCAGAATCGCAAGATTGACCCATCCCGAGACAAGGTCGGGGCGCAGCTCGACGGCACGCTGTAGCGCCGCGTGGGCCTGTAACTCGCGGCCCTGCTCGCGCAGCAGGCTGCCCAGGTTCATCCATGCGGCGGCAAAATCGGGCCGTTCGACAAGCGCGCGACGATAGCGGGTTTCTGCCTCTTTGAGCTTGCCCATGCGCGAGGACAAAGCCCGCGGCGAATTCGGCTTCGGGAAGACGCGGGCGTAGTGCAATGGCCTGCCGGTAGCGGTCGAGCGCTTCCTGATTGCGGCCCATGATAGCGAGCGCATTGCCGAGGCCGAGATGAGCGGGAACCAGCGCCGGTTGACGGCGAAGGGCGAGGCCAAACTCCCATACTGCCTCTTCGGGTTTGCCGACCGCGAGCTTTAACTCGCCCAGGCCCATCCGAGCGAGGGCGTTCACTCCATCCAGGCGAATTGCCTCCTGGTAGGCGCATTCGGCTTCGTCGGTTCGGTGAGCCGCCTTGAGCGATTGGCCGAGCGCAACCCAGGCGTGAACCATGCAAGGCTCCGTGGCGGTTGCGGCCTGTGCCATTTTTACGGCGGCATCTGTCTGGCCGCTTGCCAGCGCGACGAGGCAGATTCCCACCAGAGCTTCGGGCTGGCGCGAATTCTGCTGCAGCATGCGCTGATAGCGATGCGCCACCTCGGTCAACCTGCCGGTCAGCGGGCTTGTGGGACTACGCTGTTGCGCTTGAATGGTCATACCGGACGTGCAATCGCTCTCATCTGGAAGCTAGGCTGGATTGTGCGTTGGTTCAATGGGAATGAGTAGAAATTCAGGAATCATCACGGGGATGGTTCCTGTTTGGCAGGTTGGTCCAATTTGGGAACGGCGCTGGAGGCTGCGGCTTTACACTTGCGTGGAACGCTTCTACGGAGTCTCTTATGTCTTCTGCAACTTCAATTGACGCGCGTGTTCCAATGCTCGAACGCGAGCAGGTTCCTGATGACGTGGCTGCGCTTTACGACAAGCTCTATGTGGATCGGGGCGTGGTGCCGAATATGTTCAAGGTGTTTGCCAACGTGCCTCCGCTGGTGCTCGGGATTGCGGCGCTGCTGAAGCCGCTGATGGCCGAGGGAGCGCTGGTGGGCTGGTACAAGGAGCTGATTGCGACGCGGGTGGCATCGCTGAACCAGTGCGAATATTGCATCAGTGCGCATCGTTATCTGGCTGGCCAGCGTGGTGCTACGCCGGAGCAGGTTGCGAGCTACGACAGCTTTGAGACGGGGCCGTTCAGCGAGAAGGAGAAGGCTGGGTTCCGATATGCGGGGTTGTTGCATGTTTCGGGACATGCTATCGACGATGCGGCGTTTGCGGCGGTGAGCGAGCACTTTAATTCGCAGGAGATCGTCGAACTGACGGCGGTGGCGGCGACGTTTGAGTTCTTTCCGCGATTCAATTCGGCGCTGCGGATTCCTGTGACGCCGTTGCCGGAGACGCTGTAAGACTTCCACAGTTTCACAGGATCACAGGGGCTGTGGTTCTGTGAGTTTTTGTCTTGTAAATTGTTTGGTTTGAGAAGGTTCGTAAGTCTCACAGTTTCACAGCCCGGAAATGGGGGGTGGCTGTTTTGCGGCTCAATTTTGCCTAAGAAGCTTAGTTTCAAATACTTACGCTGCGAAAAAGCCGATAGACCTCACCTTTGAGGGTGAGGAAACGAGTAGAAATTAACCCTGGAGGGTTGGGAAACTTCCTGAGTTTCACCCTGGAAGGTTAGGAAAACCGATGAAAGTTCACCCTCAAACTACCCGGTACACGCAATCGAGCGGAAACTTGGTGCGAAAGTCTTTGCTGCATAACGAGTTATAGCTGATTTTGCGGATGAAAAACGGGTTGTTTAGACGCCACTGTAAGGGCGGTGTTTCTCGCCGGTTCACTATTTCGATTGTGCGCCGGGGAGGGGTAATTTTCTGCAAAAAACTGGCCGGCAAGCGAGTTGGTGAGGTGGATTCGGCAGTTGCCGCGAATCGGTGTTATTTCCGGTTTGGCGGTCAACCGCCCGGTACCCGCTTGACAATCGAATCTGAAGTGCAGAATGCTACATAGGGTACCGTCTGCGCTCTGGAGTATTTGCGGGGCACCGGGCGGATGATCCAAAGGGGCCGCTCAGATGAAAGCATCCGCACTTTACAGAACTGTCAGCATTTTGCTCTTTGTGGCAGCCGCAGGGAACACATACGCCGTCGTGAGATTCTGGCAGGCTGCCGGGGCGATGAACTCGGTGCCCCTCCCAGAAGATCACCGCCTCTCTTACGGCCCAGTGGTTCTCGCACTTGGGGTTTTCTGTTCATTGTGTGTTCTGTTCGGTGCATATCTTGCTTGGCATCTGGGTGGGCTGGCAAGGACAACTCCTCAAGCCATTGGCGCTTTGGGATGGGCGCTTTTCGCGTTTCAACTCCTTGGGGTCTACGTGAGCTTCAATGAGCTTTCTGGTCTTGTACGGATTCTTACGGTTGCACTTGCAATCTGCACCGGCTGGGCAGCCTGGCTGTCAAGAGGGACCCGCTTAGCGTAGCCAGCGGTCAAATGAACGAGTGGTCGCCTACTCGGAAGTAACGCCACGTTGAAAATCTCAAAGGCAAGCGCGGATCCTTCACTGCGTTCTGGATGACAGTGCTTTGGGGAGAGTGGCAGGTGCGATGGTGGGTATCCTGAGTGTGTTGTCGGCAATTGGGAAGTTTCGGCTTGGGTTTTTGCATGCCCCACCCGCGTTCCCAGATTTGTGCGGAGCAGGGGCTAAAGCCCGCGATCTTTTCTCTGCCTTTTCGGCCCGGCTAAAGCCGTGCCCTGGTTACAAGGCCTGTTGATTTGGCATTTGTCAGAAATTGCATAAAGCTGCACTATGCAACCCTCAGAAAATGACTTGAATCCAAATTTATTGAGAAAAAACGGCAAACCAAAATAGTGGTTCCGAGGACAGAATGGAAGAACAAAACGAACTCGGCCAGGGAAAAACCGCCGTGAAGGGGGACAAAGTTCTACCCTTTCGCGATTCGGTTCAATCGCCGGGGCTGGATCGCATTCGCACTGGTATTGATGGGCTGGACGACATTTTGAACGGCGGTCTGCCCAAGGGCCACCTTTACCTGGTGGAGGGCGACCCCGGCACAGGCAAGACGACGCTGGCGCTGCAATTCCTGCTGGAGGGAATCAGCCGCGGCGAGAACGTGATCTACGTAACTCTGTCGGAATCGAAGGCTGAGTTACAGCAGGTGGCCCGCTCGCACGGCTGGCGGGTTGAGTCGTTGGCGATTTACGAGATGGTGCCGCCGCAGGACGACCTGAACGGCGAGGCGCAGTACACCGTGTTTCATCCCAGCGAAGTGGAGCTGGCCGATACCATTACCGCGATCCTTGAACAGGTGGATGAGAGCAAGCCGCAACGGGTGGTGTTTGACTCGCTCTCTGAGCTGCGCATGCTGGCTCGCGATCCGCTCAGGTATCGCCGCCAGATTCTGGCCCTGAAACGCCATTTCGCGGGGCGCAGTTGCACCGTGCTGCTGCTGGACGATCGCACGGCGGAGGGCAGCCACGATTTGCAACTGCAGAGCATTGCGCACGGAGTGATTATTATGCAGAGCCTGGAGCGCGACTTCGGCGTGAAGCGGCGCCGCGTGGAGGTGCGCAAGCTGCGCGGCTCGAGTTACCGCGAGGGCTTCCACGACTACACCATCGAAACCGGCGGCATCTTTATGTATCCGCGGCTTATCGCGTCGGAACATAAGCCTGGCTTCGAGCGCAAGTCAGTGCCGAGCGGATTGACGGAGCTTGACGATTTGTTTGGCGGCGGAATCGACACAGGCACCAGCACGCTTTTCATGGGGCCGGCAGGGTGCGGCAAGTCGACTGTGGCGCTGCGCTATGCGCTCTCATCCGCCGAACGCGGCGAGAAGGCTGTGATCTTCACGTTTGACGAAGCGTTTGCCACACTGATTGAGCGCGCAAAAGGCCTGGGTATGGACACGCGTACCCATCTGGCCAACGGTACGCTTGACATACAGCAGGTTGATCCGGCGGAGCTTGCGCCGGGTGAATTTGTGGCGCGCGTGCGCAAGCTGGTGGAGGAGGATCACCTGCGCGTCCTGGTCATCGACAGCATGAATGGCTTTCTGAATGCGATGCCGCATGAGCAGTTCCTGGCCATGCAGCTGCATGAACTGCTGAGCTACCTGGGACAGCAGGGTGTAGCAACCATTCTGACGCTGGCGCAGCATGGTTTCATCGGCGCCAACATGTCGTCGCCGGTGGACGTGAGCTATCTTGCCGATTCGGTTTTACTGTTCCGCTATTTCGAATTTGGAGGCGAAATCCGCCAGGCGCTTTCGGTGATCAAGAAGCGCAGCGGTCCGCACGAGCGTGCAATCCGCGAGCTGAAATTCAAGAGGGGCGGAATTGCGGTGGGCGAGTCACTGAAAGATTTCAAGGGCGTGCTCACCGGTGTGCCAAATTTCACTGGTAACCCGTCCAAGGTGGAGAGTTTTTCTGCTGACTGAGACGGCCATCACCAATGACCTGCGCACGGTCATTTACACCCCTACCGGCAAGGATGGGCGGCTCATTGCGGGCCTGCTTGAGCGGCAAGAGATGCCGTGTCACGTTGCCCCCAGCCTGGCCGAGGTGTGCGAATACATCCGCGAGGGAGCAGGCGCAGCCATTATCTCGGAAGAAGCCTTCGCGGGTAACTCGATTCCGCCGCTGCTGGAGGTGCTGCGCAACCAACCGCCGTGGTCGGATTTCCCCGTCATCCTGCTGACGGTAAGCGGTCGCGTGACGGTTGAGAGCGAGCGCATGCGGGAGCTGCGACGGCCGCTGGGGAACCTGTTTTTGCTGGAGCGGCCGATCCGCCCGGAGACGCTGCTGAGCACGCTCGAGATCGCATTGCGCGGGCGGCAAAGGCAATACCAGATTCGCGATCAAATTCATCAGTACGCGCGGGCACAGGAGGCGCTGCTGCGCTCAGAGAAGCTGGCCGTGACGGGGCGCCTCGCGGCCAGCATTGCGCATGAGATCAACAACCCGCTCGAGGCGATTACCAACCTGCTTTACCTGATGCACGGGGACCTGGCCCCCAAACAGATGCAGCATCTTCTTGAGGACGCGGAGCATGAACTGGCGCGGGTGACGGAGATTACCAAGCAGACGCTGCGTTTCTATCGCGAGCCGGCCAAGCCTGCGATTACCGAAGTGACGCCGGTGCTGGATTCAGTGCTCAAGCTCTTTCGGACGCGCATCGTGGCAGCGGACGTCAAGGTGCGCCGCGAGTTGCGGGCAGACGACGCGCAGGTGCTCTCGACGCCTGGGGAGCTGCGGCAGGTATTGGCCAACCTGGTGGGCAACGCGATCGACGCCATGCGCAACGGTGGAACACTGTGTGTTCGCGTCGCCGATCTGCGGACCTGCCAGCGCTGCAACCGCACGCTCCGCATCACCATTGCCGATACCGGCGGGGGCATTCCTCCGGAGGTGCTGCCCACTATCTTCGAGCCTTTTGTCACCACGAAGGGCGAAACCGGCACCGGACTGGGCCTGTGGGTGACTTCCGAAATTCTGAAGAAGAATGGATGGAAGATCCGCGTGCGCACTTGCCGGGGTTTGCGTGGCAGCGGCACGGTATTCGTGATTCTGATTCCCGAGATGGAGCGTGGTTGAAGCGGCTTTTTAAGGGCCCTCGCGTCTTCCGGTGCTGAAGGATTGCGCGTTCAAGACGGAATACTCATTTCAGCAACTGCTTCACGAAGAAGTCGGCCATGATGTGGTTGGCTTCTAACGCTTCAGGGAGCAACGGGCTGTACCAGAAGGCATGGGGCAGCGCGTCGAAGACTACCAGGCGGGCGTCGACTCCGGCGTGGAGGTAGGCGCGGTGCAGGTTGGCGGTCCCGCTGAGCAGCAGGTCGCGCCCGCTGGTGATGAAGAGTGTTGGCGGCAGGCCCGTCAGGTCGGCGTAGATGGGCGAGAGGACCGGGTCTTTGGGATCGGTTGTGCCGACGTATTCCTTGTCGTGCGGGCCGGGGCCGGGCGGGTCGAGATGGCCGGAGAGGCCGCGCAGGGCGTACATCGCTTGGGAATCGCCGTCGCGGGCGAAGTCGCCCATGCCGCTGAAGATGCCGAGGGCCGCGGGCTGGGGCAGGCCGAGTTGCTTGAGCTTGACAGCGACTTCGGCCGTGAGGATGGCGCCGGCGGAGGTTCCGTAGATGACGATGTGGTCGGGCTTGTAGGTCTTGAGGAGCTCTTTGTAGACGGCGACTGAGTCGTCGACAGCGGCGGGGAAGGGCGACTCAGGCGCGAGGCGGTAGAGGACGGCGGCGACCTTGATTTTGGTGTAGTAGGCGATGGGGATGGACTCTGTGTAGGAGCCGGAGTCGGAGTTGAACCCGCCGCCGTGGAGGTTCAGGAGTACCTTGTCGCGGTTGGCCTCGGGCAGCCCCTCGGGGGTGACAATGCGGACCGGAACGCCAGCGATCTTGTCCTCGACGAGGTCATTGGGGCACAGCCTGCTCCAGGCAGCGCGGGCGCGGGCTGTATAGGCGTCGGTCCCGGCGCGGCGCTGAGCCAGCGATTGGGGCGGTCCTTGATCGGGCTCGGCGCGGCCCACCACGAGTTGCGCTTGGGGGCTGAGGCTGGCCGGAACAGGAACCACGCGTGTGACGTGCGCCGTGCCCTGGGCGTCGATGTAGCTGGTGTCGCGGCTGGGCGCCTCGGCCGCGGTGGTGGGGTGGGGGTCGGCTGGCTGTTGCGCAATCATTGCCGCCGAAGCGAGCAGGAGAAGGAAGACGGCGGGGCGAGGCTT
>JBEKRU010000095.1:0-23846 GCA_049518435.1 Occallatibacter sp.
TCGTATACGGTGACGGAGACTGAGGTGGCTACGGCTGAGGGTGTCCCGTTGATCTGGTATGGGTTGTATTTATAGTTTTCGACGGCTTTGAGGACGGGTTTCTGGAGTTCTTTGGGGCCGGACATTACGGTTGCGTGCTGGACTTCGCCGGACTTGGTTAGCTCGAATGAGACGACGACTGCGCCCATGCGATGGCCTTCATCGCGGGAGGCTTTTACGACTGGATTGGCTTTTTCGATGAGGAGTTTTATGGCTTCGTCGGGGGAGATCCAGTCGGTGATGTGGTCGCGAAGGAGTTGTTTCTGGAAGGCTTTTAAATTGTTTATGTCGTAGACAGTTTGGGATCGGGCGGGGAGATGGTCACAGCATAGCGCGCTGAGAAGAAAGATGCTGGCCGTGATCTTCATTAGTTGGGAGTTTACGTAACAGTGGCTGATGGAGCAACTAACTGGCTGGGCAGTCGCCACTGAGGCCCATTTTGACGGAAACCGTGGTCTCCACAATAGTTGCTTTTCCATTCAAAATATAGGGCTTGTATTTGTACTGTCGAACAGCATCAAGAACCATTTGCTGCAACATGGCAGGGCCTGAAACAACCGTAGGATCCAAAACATTCCCGTTCCTGTCGATCTTGATAGCCACGATGACGGTGCCTGTTACGCGAGCTGCGGCTACCTGCGGATAGCAAATCTTAACCTTGTGCAGCAGTAATCTTTCCGCCGCATTCGCAGAGATTTGGATGTGGTGAGTCGGTGGAATTACAGCGGCAGGAGGCGCCGGCGTTTGTGCAAGCATGCCTGACGCTAGCAGAGCTGAGAGAACAGCAAATGATGGGACGGCTTTCATCGATTGCGATTCTATACCCGGCCTTGTGGTTTGAGGTGGCTAATGTTAAGGCGGTAATTGCGAAGAGGATATTGATCCGGGCCTGAAGGCCGCGTTGTTGGGGCCTCTATTCAGGGGGTTGAAACCCCCTGCTCCCTCCGGAAATTAGTGGGCACCGACTAGTTCTTCGTTTTTTGCGCCTTGGCCGTAGTGGCTGACTACGTATTTGTCGAGGATTTGCTTGAAGTCTGCCACGATGGTGTCGCCGCGGAGGGTGGTGTAGAGCTTGCCGTCGACGTAGACGGGGGCTTTGGGCTCCTCGAATGTGCCGGGCAAACTGATTCCTAGATTGGCGTGCTTGGATTCCCCAGGCCCGTTGACTACGCAGCCCATGACGGCCAATTTCAATTCTTCGACGCCGGGATATTGCTTGCGCCACTCGGGCATGGAGGCGCGGAGATAGCTCTGGATCTGCTCGGCTAGTTCCTGGAAGTAGGTGCTGGTGGTGCGGCCGCAGCCGGGGCAGCTGGTGACCTGGGGCATGAAGCTGCGAATGGAAAGCGATTGCAGGATTTGCTGCGCGGCTTGCACTTCTTCTGTGCGGTCGCCGTTGGGCTTGGGGGTTAGCGAGACGCGGATGGTGTCGCCGATGCCGGCGAGGAGGAGCGGGGCGAGGCCGGCGGTGGATGCGATGAGGCCCTTGGAACCCATGCCGGCTTCGGTGAGGCCGAGGTGCAGGGCGTAGTCGCAGCGGGCGGCGAGGTTGGTGTAGACGTCGATGAGGTCGCGGACGCCGGAGACTTTTGCGGAGAGGATGATCTGGTCGTGTCTCAGTCCGTAATGTTCGGCGGCTTTGGCGGATTCTAGGGCCGACACGACCATGGCTTCCATCATGACGTCGCGGGCGGGCAGGGGATTGGCGAGTTTGGAATTCGCGTCCATCATGCGGGTGAGGAGCTGCTGATCGAGCGAGCCCCAGTTGACGCCGATGCGGACGGGCTTCTGATTCTCGACGGCACACTCGACCATGACCTGGAAATTGTCGTTGTCCTTTTTGCCGATGGAAGCGTTGCCGGGATTGATGCGGTACTTGGCGAGGGCGCGCGCGGTGGCGGGATATTTCTTGAGCAGGAGATGGCCGTTGTAGTGGAAGTCGCCGACGATGGGGGTGTTGAGGCCGCGCTTGGCCAGGCCTTCGACGATGTGAGGGACGGCGGCGGCGGCGTCTTCGTTGTTGACGGTGACGCGGACGATCTCGGAGCCGGCGAGGGCGAGGGCTGCGACCTGCTCGATGGTGCCGGGGATGTCGGCCGTGTCGGTGTTGGTCATGGACTGGACGAGGACAGGGACGGCCCAGCCGACGCGGGCGTTGCCGATTTTTACTGTGGGGGTTTTTCTGCGCTGGATCTCCGCCATGAGTTTAGTTTACCAAGAGTTGGGGTTGGGCGGAAAAAACGAACATCCGTGTTGGTAAGTTGCGCGATAATGGATGCTCCCAAATGAATTTCGGTGAGGCTGTTATGAACGGACTACTCGTTTCTATTGCCAGGGGATCAGGGGCTCTTCTTTGGATAAGTTTCATTGGTCCGTGGGTCGCTCGTCTCTGTGGCCTGCCCGTGCGGGCTGCATTCTGGAGAATAGATCGGCAAAACCAACATCTCACGCGCCTTCAGTTCGTCTGGGCATTCGGAGTGCTGGTGTTTGGCATTGGCATGTCCATATTTAACTTCGATTCGGACGTCATTCAAAGGGTTCTTCTGGATAAACGCTGGAGCGCGAAGGTTTTCGATGTAGGTTTTGAGATTGCGCTTTCCGTTTTCATGGGCATCGTGGTCGCGTTCTGGTGTGCACCGACACAGCTTGGCAAGTCTCCAGTAATAGAGCTTGACCTTTCTCAGCGACATTAGACCGTGAGCTGTACCGCTAACGATTGTTGACGGTCGTTTGCGATCGCCCGCAGGGGTTAAAACCCACGTTCGTTATCGGCTGTTTGCGGCACGACTGAAGTCATGCCCTGATACAAAGCGCGTTGAGAGCGGAGCGTTCATGATGGTTCAAATCCCTTGAACGGATTAAGCCGCTGAATAGGCGGCATAAGAAACTGATCCTTGATTCGAATTCTTTGAGAAGCATCCCTCGGCGGCTGAAGCCGATGCCATTGGGGCCGTTAATGGCACGATTAAAATCGTGCCCTTTCAAGGCAGGTTCGATGTGTTTACAAAAAAGGGAAATGCGATAATCGGGGCGATGAGGGATGGGAGGAAAACGGATTGACCGAGCTGGGGACGCGGGTGGCGGGGAACGGGACTTCGTTGCTGCTGCGCGGGGTGAAGAAGGCGTTTGGGGATGTGAAGGCTGTGGATGGGGTGGACCTGGAGGTGGCTCGGGGCGAGTGCTTTGGACTGCTGGGGCCAAACGGGGCGGGGAAGACGACCACCATTGAGATTTGCGAGGGGTTGACCGCGCCCGATGCGGGGACTGTGGAATTGCTGGGGCTGAAGTGGAGTACGCATGCCGGGGAGTTGCGGCAGCGGATCGGGATTCAACTGCAGGAGACGCAGTTTCCAGACAAGCTGACGGTGGAAGAGACGCTGCGGCTGTTCCGGAGCTTTTTCAAGCGCGGGATTTCGGTGGATGAGTCGGTGAAGACAGCGCAACTGGAGGAGAAGCGCGGGGCGCGGGTTGGGGGATTGAGCGGGGGGCAGAAGCAGCGGCTGGCGATGGCTACGGCGCTGGTGGGCGATCCTGAATTGCTGTTTTTGGATGAGCCGACGACGGGGCTCGATCCGCAGGCGCGGCGGCATTTGTGGGACCTGGTGGATGATTTGAAACACGCGGGGCGCACGATTATTTTGACTACTCACTATATGGATGAGGCGGAGCGGCTGTGCGATCGCGTGGCGATTATGGATCACGGGAAGGTGATTGCGCTGGGGACGCCGAATGAGCTGATTGCTTCGATCGGCGGGGAAGACATTGTGGAGTTTGCGGTGGTGGAACACGGGACGGGTCAGGCTGTGGATGCGGCGGTTTTGCTGGGGATTCCTGGGGTGCAGTCGCATCGGGTGGATGCGGGGCTGCACCAGTTGGCGGTGAGCGAGACGCATACGGTGGTGCCGCGGATTTTTACGGCGCTGACGGAGCATGGGCTGCATTTGAGCGAGTTCAGGACGCATTCGGCAACGCTCGAGGATGTGTTTGTGCGGCTGACGGGAAGGAATTTGCGCGATGAATAAGTTGGAACTGAGCAGCCTTTATCAATTGACGATGGTGCGGTTCCGGCTGTTTCTGCGCGAGCCGGAGGCGATTTTCTGGATCTTCGTTTTTCCGATTTTGCTGGCGGTGGGGTTGGGGATTGCATTTCGGAACAGGCCGGCGGATGTGCTGCAGGTGGGCGCGACGACTCCGCAATTGACGCAGGCGCTGGCGGGGGATAGGGGGCTGACGGCGGTGACGGTGGATGAGGCGATGGGCACTCATCAGCTGGCTACGGGGCAAATTTTGTTGCTGGCGATTCAGAGGCCGGATGGGGTGGTCTACAAGTACGACGATACGAATCCCGATGCGCGGACGGCGCGGCTGGTAGCGGATCGCGCGGTGCAGACGGCGGCAGGGCGGCATGATGCGGTGCGAGTTGATAACCAACTGGTACATGAGACGGGGGCGCGGTATATCGACTTTGTGGTGCCGGGGCTGTTGGGGATGAACCTGATGGGGTCGGCGATGTGGGGGCTTGGCTTCTCGATTGTGGAGGCGCGGCAGAAGAAGTTGCTGAAGCGGATGGTGGCTTCGCCGATGCCGAAGTGGCAATATTTGGTGTCGTTTCTGCTGTCGAGGCTGGCGATGCTGCTGATTGAGGTTGCTGCGTTTTTGACGTTTACGCGGCTGGTATTCGGCGTGCCGTTTCGCGGGTCGCTGGTTGAGCTTGGAGTTCTGTGCCTGATGACTTCGCTTGCGTTTTCGGCGCTGGGGTTGTTGACGGCCTCGCGGGCGCGGACGACGGAGGCGGTTTCAGGGTTGATGAACCTGGTGATGTTGCCCATGTGGATTTTGTCGGGGATATTCTTTTCGGCTTCACGATTCCCTGCGTTGATTCAGCCGTTTGTGCGGGCACTGCCGCTGACGGCGGCGATCGATGCGATTCGGGGAAACATGCTGCAAGGCACGAGCCTGGTTCAGCAGCCGGCTCCCGTGGCGATTTTGCTGGTGTGGGTGGTGGTGCCGTTTGCGGTGTCGCTGTGGATTTTCCGGTGGCGGTAGCAGGGGTGGCCGTCCCGTTGTACGAAAACAGGCGGCTTGCACCGGACATAGTGGCGGGGAAGTTGGGCATCCTGGATCGGCTCGGCATCATCCACAACGACATGGACTTTGACTCTGCGGAGCGCGACACAGGTAACCGATTGCCGAGTGCGTGAAAGGGACGCTCTGTGCGAACATAGGATTCAGCCGATTCGGCAGTTGCCCCTTCAACTGGAGATCGCTATGCATGGTGAAGACAAGCCCCGCAATGAAAACTTCAACGGACGAGTTACACGCCGCTCGTTTCTCTCGCAGATCGGCGCGGCGGGCGTCACCGTCAGCGCTGCACCGCTGGTAGCACGAGCCCAGTCTGCGGCTCCTGTTCCGACAGCATCATCACGCGCGACGGAGAGAATTGAGAATGCAATCCCCATCACGCTCTCCGTTAACGGGAAGTCTGCCCGCGTGGAGGTTGATCCCCGCACCACGCTGCTGGACGCCTTGCGCGAAACGCTCTCACTCACGGGCACGAAGAAGGGCTGCGACCACGGCCAGTGTGGGGCCTGCACCGTTCACGTCAACGGCCGCCGCATCAACTCCTGCCTTACGCTTGCGATCATGCACGAAGGCGACTCCATCACTACGATTGAGGGCCTCGGGGAACCGGATAATCTCCACCCCATGCAAGCCTCATTTGTAGAGCATGACGGTTATCAATGCGGCTACTGCACATCGGGCCAGATCATGTCCGCGGTCGCCCTGCTCAAAGAGCCTTGCGGTCCAGGCGATGCCGACGTCAAGGAGCTTATGAGCGGCAACATCTGCCGTTGCGGCGCCTATCCGAACATCGTCGCCGCCATCCAGCACGTTCGCCAACGCGCTTGAGCGCCAGCTCCATAAAGGGAGGTCTCTATGGAACTCTTCACTTATACCCGCGCCACCGATGCCGCGCAGGCCATCAACGGCGCGACCAATAAAGACGTCCGCTTTGTGGCCGGAGGCACGACGCTTCTCGATCTCATGAAGCTCGACGTCGAGCGCCCCACCCAGCTTATCGACATCAACCGGATCGGGCTCGACACCGTAGAGAAACTTCCCGCCGGAACGCTTCGCATCGGCGCTCTCGTCCGCAACTCCGACCTCGCGCATCACCCGATGGTGCAGTCTGATTACCCGGTACTCTCGCAAGCGCTGCTCGCCGGCGCTTCCGCGCAACTCCGGAACATGGCGACTACGGGAGGCAATCTGCTGCAGCGCACGCGCTGCATGTACTTCCGCAACACGGCCATGCCCTGCAACAAACGCACTCCCGGCACGGGATGTTCCGCGATGGAAGGAGACAACCGCACTCTTGCGATTCTCGGCACCAGCAAAGACTGCATCGCCACAAACCCGTCTGATATGAATGTCGCCCTCGCAGCTCTTGAGGCGACCGTCACCGTTCGTGGCGGCGCAGGCGCGCGCGACATTGCCATCGGCGATTTTCATCTGCTGCCCGGCGCCACGCCGCATATTGAAACTGTGCTCGCCCCAGGTGATCTCGTCACGCACGTAACGCTGCCTGCTCCGCGCCCTCAGTCGAAGCAGGTCTACCTCAAACTCCGCGACCGCGCATCGTATGAATTCGCGCTGGCCTCGGCCGCCATCGTCGCTGAAGTTACCGACGGCAAGTTCAGCTTCATCCGGGTCGCACTCGGCGGAGTGGGTACAAAACCCTGGCGTTCTCACGAAGCCGAAGCCGCTCTGCTGCATCGCCTCGCAGACGCCGACACGTTTCGTCACGCAGCCGAAGCAGCGCTGCGCGATGCGCATCCGCAATCGGAGAACGGCTTCAAGGTCGAACTGGCCAAGCGGTGCATCACGCATGCGCTCACGCTGGCAACGCAGTCCGCATAAGGAGACAGCATGGCGATCAAAGCGATGAAGGCGATGAACTCAGCGACTAACTCTGCACTGCCGCCCCGCACCAATGGCTCGCTCCCACGTGTCGACGGACCGCTCAAAGTCACAGGCGTGGCCAAGTATTCCTCCGACTACAATCTTGCGGGCATGCTGTACGCCGTACCTGTGTGCGCCACCATTGCGAGCGGCACAATCGCCGATGTCGACACCGCGCGTGCGCAGTCCATGCCCGGCGTTAAGGCCGTCTACCATCGGCTCAACTTCGGCAAGGTATTCCGCACTGCACCCGCGCAGGGTTTCTCCGGCATCCTGGATGAAAAGCGTCCGCCTTTTGAAGACGACACCATCCGCTACTACGGGCAGTATGTCGCTGTTGTCGTCGCGCTCACGTTTGAGCAGGCAACGGCCGCTGCCAACGCCGTCAAAGTCACATACAAGACAACGCCACTCAATGTCACAACGCACTTTAAAGAGTCCGAAGCAACGGACAAGCCCAACGTTGACTCGCACCGCGGCGACCCCGATACCGCCTTTGCATCCGCTCCTGTAAAAATCGATCAGACCTACGCCACGCCCACTGAAACGCATAACCCCATCGAGTTACACGCATCTGTTGCGGATTTCGATGGAGAGAATTTCACGCTCTACGAAACCACGCAGGCCGTCTGCAATTCGCAAGACGTATTGGCGCAGATGCTCGGCGTCCCGATTGAAAACGTGCGTGTCATCTCGCGTTTTCTCGGCTCCGGGTTTGGCGGCAAGCTCTGGCCCTGGCCGCATGCACTCATCGCGGCGCAAGCCTCACGCAACCTTGGCCGCCCCGTCAAGCTTGTTGTCACGCGAGACATGATGTTTCAAAACGTAGGCCATCGTCCGCGCACGCAGCAACGTGTGCGTCTGGGCGCAACACCTCAGGGTAAGCTTCTGGCCCTGATGCACGATTCGCTCAACCACACCTCGCTGCTCGACGACTACTCGGAAGGCTGCAGCGAAGCCACGCCTTACAGCTACAGTGTCGCCAACCTTCGCGCCACCTCAGGGATGGTTCGGCGCAACGTTGGCACACCTACTTCGATGCGCGGCCCCGGCGCTGTGCCTGGCCTGTTTGCCATGGAATCCGCAATCGACGAATTAGCAATCGAACTGAAGCTTGATCCCATCCAGCTTCGCCTTCTCAACGAGCCGGAAAAAGATGAAGGCCTCAACCTTCCGTTCTCTTCGCGGCACTACGTGGAATGCCTCAAGGTCGGCGCGGAAAAATTCGGCTGGTCCAGGCGCACTCCAGGCATCGGGTCGATGATAGGTACGGGCGAGCAAGCGGGACTTACTCTCGGTTGGGGCGTCGCAGGCTGCTCGTGGATCGCCGAGCGTACCGAATCTCAAGCATCCATCGAGTTGCTTTCCAACGGCACTGCCCGCGTCTCCTGCGCGACCCAGGACATCGGGACTGGAACCTACACCGTTCTCTCCAACATCGTCGCCGAACGGGTCGGCATTCCCAACGATCGCGTTGAAGTTGTGCTGGGCGACACCAACCTACCTCCTGGTCCCATCTCCGGCGGCTCGTGGGCCACAGCATCTGTTATTCCGGCTGTCCTTGACGCCATCGACAAAGCGCAGCAAACGCTGTTTACGATTGCCACTTCAGGCCCTGACGCCGCGTTCCCCAATCAGAAGTCGGACGCGCTCGTGCTTGCCAACGGCCGCGTCCACCTCAAGTCGGGCGACCCGGCATCCGGAATCGCATTCGGGGACATTCTCGAAAAGGCCAGTATTCGCGCCGCATCGGGCCAAGGCAAATCCGCCGGCACCTTCGGCGCTCCGGGCCGCAAATTCTCGACTCACTCGTTTGGCGCACAGTTCGCTGAAGTCACCTGGCAGCCGGAGATTGCCCGCCTGCGCGTCTCGCGTGTTGTTACTGTGATCGATGGCGGCCGCATCCTGAACCCCAGGCCCGCTCGCAATCAGATTGAAGGAGCGGTCGTGATGGGCATTGGCATGGCCCTGTTTGAAGCAACGCGCTACGACATTCGCAATGGCGCACCCATCAACAATAACCTCGCCGACTACATGCTCACCACGAATGCGGACGCGCCTTCCATCGATGTAACTTTTCTCGACCACCCCGATCTGGTGCTCAACCCGCTCGGCGCCCGGGGCGTGGGAGAGATCGGCCTCGCCGGCATCGCCGCCGCGATTACGAGCGCAGTTCATCATGCCACCGGAGTCCGCGTCCGCGAACTCCCCGTGCGCATCGAAGACCTCATGGTCGCTCCTGCTCAACTGCGCGCCTGAGTCCATGTTTGGAAGCGAAGCATGTCTTCCGAATAAGGAACGAAACGCCGCATGGTCACGCGTGGTATGACGCGGGCGGTTGAAGACCTGTTGGACCGCTTGGCCGCAAACTGCATCCGGCTTTTTACGTGGTCTGCTACGCCACAGAGCACTTACTTCTTGCCGGCGCTCAACTTTGCAAGAGCGGCATCGCATTTCACAATTTGGGCTGCAACTTTCTCCGGTTGGGTCGAGTCGGGTTTCGCGAGCGGCGCTCTCTTCTTCAGGAGCAGCCACTCATCCAGACTCTTTTGATACCAGGCGCGGGCTTGACGCCAATTCTCGAGCTGAGAGGCTTCTGACGCGGCCGGCCGCTGGGCTAAACGAGAATAGATTTCGGCCAAAACAGCGCTAGCGGCGGGAACACCCGTAGATTTGTAGTAGGTATCGGCATGGTCCGCCGCGGCGAGAGATTGAACGATCTGAAGCGACTTGCGAGCGGATTCAAGGGCCTCGGCCGGCTTGTTCTCAGCCGCCAAAGCTCTTGCCATGCCGCCGTAACACATGCCGAGGTAGCGCATGGCCAGGACGTTGTGAGCATCGGCGGCGGCTAGTTTCTGATACCCCGCAAAGGCTATTTGAAAGTGGGGCAGGGCTTGTGCCGGCAGCCCTTTCTCGACAAGGTAATATCCAATCCAATACTCCGCTTGCAGAAGGAATTCTTGTTCAGTGGGGTTTTGCGGATCGGTCTTTAACTGACCAGCTAAAATGTCACGGGACTTGCTCTGAAGGGAGATCGCGGAATTGAGATCGCCCCGCGTGTACTCTACGCCCGACATATAACCATAGACGCCTGCGAGCATGGTTTGAACGTGGGACTGGAAGGCTGGAGTGCCTCCGGTGATGGCCTCACGGATGGTAGCCGACTTTCTGTAATAGTCGAGTGAAGCTTTGGGGTTGTCCATGTCGGAGAGACACCGCGCCATGGCGAAGCACACCGCGCCAAAGTCTTCCTGCGCTTGCGGATTGTCTTTCTTTTCAGTTGCCAGCCTCTCGGTTAACGAGTACGCCCGCTGAAATGACTCGAGTGCGGCGGGAAAGTCGTTCGTTAACTGAATAGCAAAGCCGAGCTTCACATAGATTGCGGCCAGGGCGGCCCGGTCGTCAGAGGTAGCATGGCTTTCGTGTGCCATGGCGAGCCGGATTTGAAGAGCTTTGCGGTAGCTTGCGATCGCTCCCGCGGTGTCGCCCAGATTTGCGAAGTGCGGATTTCCCTGCACATCACCGACCCTTTCGTAGGCGGCTGCTAATTCGCGCTGCAGGTCCGGGACGTCATTGGCTTCGTGGGCGAGGCTGTCGAGGTATTGCAGAGCATCGTCGACAATGGCTTTGCGCGCATCGGTCGCTCCGGGTAAATTCTGTATCTTGTCGTGAATATCAAAAAGCAGCGAATTGGCCAATTTGCGCACATCATTAAAACGCCGCTCCGCACGGGCTTCCTGCATCCGTGCAATGCGCGCTTCACGCACGATCGCTACCGCGCCGACAACAATGAGCATGGCGACCGCTGCCGTCGCCGCCATTGAGAGTTTGTGACGCCGAATGAATTTTCCGCTGCGGTAACCGAATGTATCGCGACGAGCCGACACAGGCAAACCGTGGGCATAAGAACGCAGGTCTTCGGCAAAGCCCTGGACGGAGGCGTAGCGCCGCTGCGGTTCCTTGCGCAGGGCCATCAGAAGTATTTGATCGAGATCGCCGGATAACATCTTTCGCAATTTGTCGGAGGTGGTGCTGCGGCGGCGGCTCACCCAGTCCGGCGTAATTTTACCTGCCTCAGGATTGCCGTTCGATATCTGCTCAGAGTGTTCGACCGCGGTACTCGGTTTTTCCGGTTCAACTTCGCAAATGGAGTGCGTCAGGTCATACGGGGAATTGCTGTTGATGCGGTAAGGCAAGCATCCGGTCAACAGCCTGTAGAGGACGACTCCCAGAGAATAAACGTCGGTCGCCGTAGTGATGGCGCCGCCGCGAAGTTGCTCGGGGCTGGCAAATTGCGGCGTCAGCGCGCGCATCACGGTAACGGTGGGGGCAGCGCCTTGAGAATCGGCGTCAGCGCTCAGAATGGTTGCAATGCCGAAGTCGAGCAATTTCGGAACACCATTGGCGGTGACCAGAATATTGCCGGGCTTGATGTCCCGGTGCACGACCAGGCGCTGGTGGGCGTACTGAACCGCTGAACATACTTTTTGGAAAAGTTCGAGGCGCGCGGTCACTCCCAGCTTGCGCTCATCGCAATACTCGTCGATGGGCTGGCCTTCGACGAGTTCCATCACAAAGTAGGGGTGACCTTCGTCGGTAGAGCCGCCATCGATGAGGCGGGCAATATTCTCGTGCTCAAATCCGGCTAGAATCTGCCGCTCTTGCCGGAAGCGGTTGTAGACAGACTCTGAGTCCAACCCTTGCCGCACAAGTTTGATGGCGACTTGTTTCTGGTACTGATCGTCAGCACGGACGGCGCGATAAACGTCCCCCATTCCGCCTGCGCCCAGTTTGTCGACGATCCGGTATTGCGCGATCCTTGCGTCGATGAGTCTGGATTGATGCATCGTGTTCTGAGCGCGAAGATCCTGGGCCAGCGCCCGGGCCACCACTTCAACGGCCGGCGACTCGAGGAACTTAGCCGGGTGCTCGGCATACTTCAAAAGCGACTCGACTTCGGACAGTAATTCCGGGTCAGCGGCACAGGTCTGCTCTACAAAAATGTTTCGCTCGTTCGCCTCGCATTGCAGCGCGTTGAGATAGATGCGCTCGATGATTTGCCAGCGATCAGGGTCCATGGCTCGCGCCTCCGTCGAGTTCCCGCAACAGCCACGCCCGAGCCACGGTCCAGTCGCGCATCACCGTTTCGGCGGAGATATGGAGTGCTTCCGCGGTTTCATCGACGGTCATCCCACCGAAAAAGCGCAGCTCGACGACCTTGCTCTTTCTGGTATCAGTTTGCCCCAGACGCGTCAGGGCATGGTCCAGGGCGACCAGGTCGACCCCGGGATCGGCCGATGCCAGGCACGACTCATCCAGCGGGACGTGTTGCACGCCGCTGCCGCGCTTCTGGTATCCGTGGGAGCGTGCAAAGTCGGTGAGGATGCGCCGCATCAACTGTGCCGAGATGGCGAAGAAATGAGCCCGGTCATGCCACTGCACTTCTTTGACATTGACCAGGCGCAAATAGACTTCGTTGATCAGGGCTGTGGTCTGGAGGGTGTGCCCGTCTCTTTCGCGGGCCATGTAATGCCGGGCCATGCGGTGCAGTTGCTCGTAGACCACCGGCGTAAGTTGTTGCAGCGCAGCGTCATCCCCTCCCTGCCATGCTCGCAGGAGTTGGGTGATCGGGGTGGGAGAAACTTCTCTCATAGAGAGACACTGAACCACTCGGCGAGAGTCTGATTATGGTGCCAGATCGACCGGTGAAATGCTACAGAATTCTCCTCCGGTCCAGGGCTCCGTCTTCAAGCGATTCGTTTTTTTTAGAAAGGATGACAGTCTTTGCCTGGATTTCCCGCTAAGAGCGGTAGGGTTCCTGCATATAGGAATGATCTGCCGGAAGTATAGAGGGGTGAAGTCATGAATAAATCGCGAATCGGCTTCGTGTCAGTGGTAACGGTTTTCTTATTCCTTGTATGGTTCACAGGCGCCTTTGCGAATGGGCAAAACATTACGACAGTTGTAGGCAACGGCACCGCCGGCTACAACGGCAATCAGACTGCGTCCACCCTGCAACTGAGCTCCCCTGCGGGGGTGGCCGTCGACGATGCGGGCGACCTCTTTATCGCGGACACCGGCAACTGCACGGTTTGGGAGATGCCGAGCGGCTTATCCAGCTCAGCGAATCTCACGCGCTTTGCCGGCGCTCCCGGCTTCTGCACGACCAGCAATCCGACAGGGCCTATATTGGCATCGGAGCTCACACTTTACAATCCCGCTGCCGTAGCGGTGTGTACCGTCAATGGAACCGCAAATTTGTATATAGCAACTCACTTACAATCAGTTACGAGCCCCACCTTTCCATATCCGGTTACCTATACCCCAGCATCGCTTTTTAAGGTCAACATCACTACCGGCACAGTCGCTTTGCTGCAGATGCCTGGCAACAACCTCTCCACCACAAACGGAGGCCCGGTATATCCCGATCCCCAGGGATTGGCTTGTGACACAAACGGCAATGTCTACATGGAATCGCTGCTGGGCTATGGTCTCGTGGGGCCATTGAGCAGCCTGGACGAGATTCCCGCCAGCGGATCGCCTGAAAACCTGATTCAACAGTTCGATACATTCTTCATGGGCGCGGCTGTAGTGGACGACAACAATGTCGATGATATTTACACGGTCAGCTCATACGGCGACGTTCTGGAATATAACGCGTCCTCGTCTTATGTGAATGTTTCCTCGTCCCGCACCTTCGTGAACGCCTCAAGTATCGCTTCGGATTCGAAGGGTACGTTGTACATTTCGGAAGACACCGACTCCAATGCTCCATCGACCCTCAGCAACTACGTCAGTACGCTCGCGCCCCCGTCGCAGGCGGTCACGGTCATAGCCGGGAACGGCACAGCCGGGTTCAGCGGCGACGGCGGTCTACCAACGGCTGCGCAACTGAAGAATCCGGGAGGCGTTGCAATCGACTCCGCCGGCGATGTTTTCATCGCGGATACGGGGAACAATCGCATCCGCGAAATCGCTGTTCCGCCCCCCCTGGTTTGCCCCGCGCCACCAACGCTGACACCGGATGGCGGCAATTACTACGGCAATGCGACGGTGACGATTACCGAGAATCCCGGTTGCCCAGATCCGACTACGTTCTATTTTCTCACCGGGCCTTATACGGTGGAGAATGCTACCACCGCGTCAACTCTGTACACGGGCCCGCTCTACCTGACGGGGCCGCCAGTCGGCGAGGGCACGAGCACCGAATACGTCGGCGCAATCGCCGTGCAAAATGGGACAGCCAGCGCAGTCACCACCGTCGCGTACACCTTCTCGGGCGATCCAGTAGGCCTGCTGGAGTCTGCGACCACTGCGAGTCAGGCGTACGGCGCGGTCTACCAGGATGGCAGCGAGGCCTACCCCTTCCTGGTGCCACCGACAGCCGTTGGCGGCAGCTCGGGTGTGACTCTTCTGCTGACAAATGTCGGGGGGGCCGCGATCACTGGCTCAAGTGCCCTGTCGGCGACGGGATCAGGACCATTCGGAGTATCCACCGGACCAACGATATCAAGCCTCGGCGAGGCATCGTGCAATTTTGTGGCAGGGTTGCCGGCGGGCTCTCTCACCGGGTCGCCATACCCCACGATCTGCACCGAAACGGTGACCTTCACGCCAACGAGCGGCGGCACGAGCACCGGCTATATCACGCTCACGGGCAATGCCTCGAATGAGCCTATCAGGATTTTCTTCAGCGGAACTGCAATCGCAACCGGGGGACCGGGCGAACCGTCACACGCAATCCCCGAACCCCCCGGCACCCCAGACACCGTGACCCCGATTTCGGTGGCGATCACAGCCGACCAGCAGGCGGTGGCACTCAATAGCGACGGCACGTTGCTGGTCATCGATGGTTCGACAGACGCATTGGACTCCGATTGCGCGGCGCCATCTTTGGTCGGCAGTGGAGGAGGCATTCTGGCTGATCCTGCCCTGAACCAGATCTACGCTGTTTTTGGTGACTCCGGCAGTTCGCCCTACGAGCTCGGCATAGAGAAAATCGCCGCCAACGGCGCGAGCTGCACGCCTGCATCCGGCCAGGCTCCGGGTCAATTCAGTTCACCCCCGGCTCAGTTAGCCTACGATACCTACAATGGCAACGAGTACGTGTATACCATCCTCCCCTCAGCCGATGCCGGCTTCGACGAGTTCGCAGTAGTCAATTTGAACTCCGGCGCAATGACTACAGCGAACCTGGGATATGACGCCTCCTATCCCTGGATCGCGGTCGACCCTGCCAGCCACCTGGTCTTTATAGGGTCAGACGGGGGGCTCGGAACGGACACGCTCTATGAGGTCAATCCATTCGCAACTGGCGGTCCGATAGCCGCTGGCTACGGGTCGGCCCAGGACGGTCCTTACTCGAGCAACGGCTTTGTGGTGCCGAACCCTGCCAACACCAGCTACGGTGAACTTGTGCTTGTCGGTGGGGTGAACCCGAATTCCGAATACGGCAACACAACCGCACCGTTCTTCGGGGTCCAGTCTTTCGATATCAGCAAATTTACAGTGAGCGGAAACACGCTCTCTGTACCGTCGCCACTGGTGAACATTACAGGCGCGCTTCAGCCCACAGGCGCCAGCGATATCGACCGCGTCGACGGCATCGTTTACGCCGCCGTCACCGATATCTCAAACTCACAGGCGGATATCGCCGCGTTCTATTTCAGGGGTACTTCTTCGGGAAATTCCACCATCGTTGCCACCGGGGCAAGTGCCTTCCAGGCAGCCTTCGATGCGGCATACGATTATCTCTTCTGGACAGATGGATCGACGATCAGCGAATTGCAGTTCCAAAGCAACCAGACCGCGCCCGTGACGCTGTTCACTGGAACCGCATTCGATCTTACAGTTGACCAGATTAACGGAAAACTTTACGCGATCGATGGCACCAACATTTTGATCTTCGATCCGCCGGCGGCTGCGGTTCTCACCTCGCCCACGCCGGGACTGAGCACGGTGCTGGGCACCAGTAATGTGCTCTTCCAGTGGTCCGCCGGACTTGCTGTTACAGACTACCAACTCAACCTCAGCGCCATTGCGCCTGGTGACAGCGAACTAGGCACGTACAAAGGCACCGCCCTGTCCGCGACGGTGCAGAGTCTGCCCGCAAATGGCGTAACAGTCTATGCAAGACTCTATTCGTATCGCAACGGAGCGTGGCAGTATAACGACTACGTTTATACCGAGTCTGGTACGGCCGTTCCGGCGACGCTCCAATCTCCGACACCGGGACTGAGCACCGTGCTGGGCAGCAGCAATGTGGGCTTCGAGTGGAACGCGGGGACCGGAGTCACTCTCTACCAGTTCTGCCTCAGCGCCATTGGGCCCGGTGGATGTGACCTGCACACGTACAAAGGCACCGCCCTGTCCGCGACGGTGCCGACCGTGCCCGCAAACGGCGTAACCGTGTACGCAACGCTCTGGTCGCACATGAACGGGGCGTGGCAGCCGGCGAACAACTACCTCTATACCGAAAGCGGTACGACTGTTCCGGCGACACTCCAATCTCCCACGCCGGGACTGGGCACCGTGCTGGGCACCAGCAATGTGGGCTTCCAGTGGAATGCGGGGACGGGGGTCACGCTCTACCAGTTCTGCCTCAGCGCCATTGGGCCCGGTGCATGCGACCTGCACACGTACAAAGGCACCGCTCTGTCCGCGACAGTGCCGAGCCTGCCCGCAAACGGCGTAACCGTGTACGCAACACTCTGGTCGTACATAAACGGAGTGTGGCAGCCGCCGAACAACTACCTCTATACCGAACAGTAGGGCGGGGGCCGTGTTGCAAAAAACCGGCTCCCGCAGATGCAACAAGCGGCGACGCCTGATTCCTGCTTGCTCATCCAAGAGCCGCATAAAACGTCTGGCGCTCAGTGTTTGCGGACTTCCCAGGCGTAGGTCGTGGTCCGCTTTATCTTGCGGATGCTACCCTATTGGTATCGTGATCCCTGGTCTTCATTCTCGCTCATCCCGTTTCCGGATTTTGCTGGTCGGCACGGGTGCATAATAAGTGAAGTGAGTGATAGTGGGTTTGTTACCGAGGGACATTGTAAGTCGTTAATTATAAAGTGGCCCCGTAGCTCAGGTGGATAGAGCGACGGTTTCCTAAACCGCAGGTCGGAAGTTCGAATCTTCCCGGGGTCACCATATGCATAGCAAGAAATAGCCTGGATCGATCATCCCCTCATTGACGCTTCGCATCAGACTTTAATTTGCTTCAACTGTTCGTGGGGCCTCCCACATGCATGACGAGCGCGGCTGGTTTCCAGGCGCCACTTTTCTCGTGCATCATGTAGAGAACCTCGGTGCCCTGACGGTAATAGGGAATGTGACCGGCCATGTGCATTCTCACAA
The DNA here is from genome assembly GCA_049518435.1 of Occallatibacter sp. Taxonomy (GTDB): domain Bacteria; phylum Acidobacteriota; class Terriglobia; order Terriglobales; family Acidobacteriaceae; genus Telmatobacter. The sequence goes on from JBEKRU010000095.1 coordinate 17,359, forward strand.
ACTTGTACTTCACGTCATAGGTTATTTCGAAGAAGTCCCCGTTGGGAATTCCACAGTTGCAGGCGGTGACTCTCTTGACGCCGTCCGCCTGGGGCTTTCGCGTTACCTCGTGAGGATCCGAATCCTGAGAAAAATGCTGTATCGCCAAATAAGCGGCGAGGCCTTGCAGAGCCTGCTCAGGGGTGGGACTGTGGAGCGCTGCAAGCGCCTCGGGCGAGTAACCGTGAGCGGCGCCCGACCAGTCTTTCGCATCTACGAGAGCGATCCAAGCGGTTGCCGCATTGAGAGCGGCGCTTCTGTCGGACGCCGTCTGCGCGGGGGAGAAGCCGACGGCGGAAAGGAAGAAGACAGATAGCAGTATCAGATGAAGGGCGATGCGTGGCATGAATGAACCTCCTGGAAAATTCCCGATCAAGGGTTGGCTGCTCAGGGCCCTAAGCAGGCGACTGCGTTGGCGGTGCGAGTGATTCCACGGCTCCGACTGCAGAGCGTAAGCAGGATTTCAGCGGCAGAGACATGGCGATTTGTCTGCTTGATCACAAGAATCAGTGGGGGGAATTATCGTTAAAAATCGTCTCTAGAATAGCGGTAAATATTCCGCAGCGCCAGATAATTACGCAGGATATCGGAGTCGTGCCTTGATTTTCACGATGAGATTTTTTGCATGAATCGAGGGATATTGCTGTTCCACAAACTGGTTCGTTAAACAGAGGATGATGCCAAGGGAGGAGAAGACACGCGTGTAACAATCCAACACGAATCCTTACCGTGGGTGAAGGACGGGAGGAGGGATTTGGCGAATGCCGGTTACAAAGAATCGCTTAGCATCAGCCTGGATAACTCAATTGCAAAAACATGGTTGGAAAAGCTGAAGAATCTTCCTCGAGAAGGAGCCCTGACATCCTGTATTCGAGTCTGGTGGGTTTTGACTCAAGCGGATGTCGGCGGTTATAAATGTTGATGTCATGGAAAACGGTTTCATGACGTTTCGGCTGCGTGTAAATTGCAGCTCGACTTATAACGGCAATTGCCAGGATGCTCGGGAAGGCGGTGAAAGTCCGCCACTGCCCCGCAACTGTGAGCGCCACTGCTTTCGAGCCCGTCGTGTTGGGTGAAGGGCAGGAAGTCAGCCTGAGTCTTTGGTGCAGACTGAAGACTCCATTGAACCACTGGTGACGAATCTCAAGGATTCGCTGCTGGGAAGGTGGCTGAATAAGGCGCAAGTCAGGAGACCGGTCCTCGGCGTTTAACCCCGCTTGCGTTCCGAGGGGAACGAAGGAGCTATTCATGTTTGTCGCCGCACTGCGCGGACTCCGGTCCCGCGCATTCCTTCGCATCTTTGTTGTGATTCTTGTTGCCGCTTGCGCGGCATTGTGCCCCGCTGCGTCAATTCGCGGCGTGGTGACGGACGCTTCGGGCGCCAAAGTGACGGGCGCGACTGTTACGTTGCTCAGCAATGGAAAGCCGGTGGCTACGGCTGTTTCGACGGCGGACGGCAGCTTCCAGATTTTGACGGGGTCGACGGGGCGGTTTTTCCTGGTGGTTTCGGCGAAGAGCTTGCGGCAGGTGGATACGCCGATGTTCTATGCCGGGCCGCTGGACAACATTGAAAAGAACGTGGTGATGGAGCCGGAGTGGGTGCGGGAGTCGATTGTGGTGACCGCGACGGGAACGCCGACGCCGCAGGCGCAGACGAGCGCGGCGACCAGCGTGCTGGGACCGCTGGACCTGGATTTGCGCGACGATTTTGTAAGTACGCTGCGGTTGATGCCAGGAACGTTTGTGGTGCAGGCGGGGCAGCGTGGCGCGGAGGCAACGTTGTTTGTCCGCGGCGGCGACTCGGACGATAACAAGGTGCTGGTGGATGGAGTGAGTGCCGGCGATCTGGGCGGGCAGTTTGATTTTGGAACGCTGGCGACGACGGCGGTGGAGCGGGTGGAGGTTTATCGGGGACCTGACTCGGACCTTTATGGCGCGGATGCGGAGAGCAGCGTTGTGAGCTTTACGACTCCGCATGGGACTACGAGTTTTCCATCGCTGCTGTTCAACGGAGACGCGGGAAATTTTCAGACGTCGCATGAGGACCTGGAAGTGGCCGGCGCGCACAACAAGCTGGATTACCTGGGCGCGTTCAGTTGGTTTCAGACGGTTAATGATTTGCCGAACGATGAGTACCACGTGGCGACGTTGGCGGGGAATGTTGGTTGGGCGCCATCCGGGACAACGCAGATTCGCGGGACCGTTCATTACGGTGTGGATGCGACGGGGGTTCCGAATGCGTGGGACTTCTATCATGTTGCGGACCAGGCGACGGAGAAGGATCAGAACATTTTTGCAAGTGGTTCGATTGATAACCAGACGACGGCGTCGTTTCATCAGAGCGTGCGGTATGGGCTGACGCGGAAGCGGGAACAATACAACTTGTGGCAGCAGAGCGGGGATGGAACGTTCGACGCGTATGGCGACAGCTTTGGCGCACCTGTGACGATTACGGGAGCCAATGGTTACCAGGTGAGCGGCCAGGCACTGCTGGACTATGCGAGCTACGCCAGCCCGCCGTATCCGGAAGGACACCAGCTTGTTTCGAATCGCGATCAGCTTATCTACGAGGGCGATTACAGCTTCACTCCGCATGTGACGGGGATGGCCGGGTTCCATTATGAAGACGAGCGGGGCGCCGATCCAAAGGGCTCGGAACCCGCGGTGGAGTGGAGGAATTATGACTACCTGGCATCTGTGCATGGGGATTTCAAGAACCGGGTGTTCTATACGCTGGGTGGGAGTTTGCAGCGTTACTCGTCTTTCGGAACGCAGACATCGCCGCGAGCCGGGGTTACTGGATATGTACTACGGCCGCGCAGTGGGATCTTCAGCGGCACGCGGCTGCTGTTCAACTTTGGGGAGGCGGTACGTGAGCCCGCGCTGACAGATCAGTTTTATTCTCTTTATACCTTTTTGCAGAACAATGACGGCCAATCGACGATCTCGGAGTTACATATCACGCCGCTGAGTGCGCCGCAGGATCGGACTTATGAAGGCGGCGTGGAACAGACATTCTTCAGCGAGCGGCTGCTTTTCCGGACGAGCTTCTTTCACAATGAATTTGGGCGGCAGATTGAGTATGTGGGGCTGAACCTTGTGCCGCAGCTTTTGCCTGGTCTGACGCCGATTCAACAAAACGCGCTGGAGCAGACTTTGCAAGCCGATGGGGCGTATGAGCTGAGCATCAATTCGGAGGCGTTCCGGGCGATGGGCGTGGAGACGACGGTTGAAGGCGGCATTGGGAAGAATATCTTTATGCGGGGCGGCTACACGTATCTGGATGCTGTGGTGCAGCGGTCGTTTACGAATGATGATGTCGATCTGCTGGGGCCGGTGCCGACGTTCAATGGGATTCCGGTTGGAGCGGATTCGCCGTTGCAGGGAGCGCGTCCATTTCGGCGTCCGCCGCATACGGGGTTTGTGTCGGCGAGTTACTCGGCTAACCGGATTACGGGCGTGCTGACTACGGCTTTCGCGAGCCGGTCAGATGACTCGGACTTTCTGGCTTATGACGATTTGTATGGTGGGAACAGCTTATTGCTGCCGAACCGGAATCTCGATCATGGTTATGCGAAGGTGGATCTGGGAGGGAGTTTCGGGCTGACGAAGTGGCTGGGGATTTATGGGCAGGGTGAGAATCTGACGGGGAATCGGCACATTGCGCCGATTGGTTATCCGAGCTTGCAGGCGAATGTGAGGCTGGGGCTGAAGCTGCAGTGGGGGTTTGGTGCGGGACAGTGAGGTAAGTGCAAATTAGGTGTCGGAATAACCCCGGTCCCCAGAAGCGAGGGACCGGGGGCACCCAGTTTATATCGCGGGCGGGTGCGGTTTAGGCTACGCGTTCGATGGTTACGGACTCGAGGACTACGGGCTTGTGGGGCTTGTCCTGGTGATTGCGGGCGACGAGCGAGATTTTGTTGACGATGTCCTGGCCTTCGACAACTTCGCCGAAGATGGTGTGCTTGCCGGTGAGCCACGTGGTGGGCGCGATGGTGATGAAGAACTGGGAACCGTTGGTGTTGGGTCCGCTGTTGGCCATGGCCAGCTTGCCGGGCTTGTCGAACTTGTGCGGAGAGCCGGCGGTTTCATCTTCGAATTTATAGCCGGGGCCACCCATACCGCTGCCGGCGGGGTCGCCGCCCTGGATCATGAAGTCGGGAATGACGCGGTGGAAGATGGTTCCATCGTAAAGCTTGTCTTTGGACTTGGCGCGTGTGGTGGGGTGTGTCCACTCTTTGCCGCCTTCGGCGAGGGCGATGAAGTTGGCGACGGTTTTGGGCGCGACTGCCTCAAAAAGCTTGACGGTGATTTTGCCTTCGGTGGTGGAGAAGATTGCGTAGGTTCCTGCTGCGAGTGCCATTGAGACTCCTGTATTGATGTGGGATTGAAGGCATCCCATGTCTCGAAATCAAGACATGGGCACCGGGGCTTTTGTACCCAACGTGAAAATTACGTTGATTGTTGTTTTGACTTCGACCGGCTGACCATTCAACAGATATGGTCGATAGTGCCAAGCCTTGACAGCATCCAATGCCGCCTGTTGAAGAAGCTGTGGACCACTGATCACTTTGAGCTCCTGCACACTGCCGTCGATGCCGATGATTGCCCCGAGGACAACTGTGCCGGAGACACCGGCCTTTTTGGCTTCGATGGGGTAGAGAGGTGCGCGATGAGCAGCTTGCTCGATCAGTCCCATTGCGACGCCCGAAGAGATTTCAACGCGCTTTGGTCCGGCTGCGGGAGAAGGCGTGGATGCAGGGGTTGGCGCTTCGCTGGGGAGGGGCTGGCCTTCCGGCACGATGGTGACCTTTTTGAGAACGACTTGCGACAGCGGCTTGTCATTGCTGTCGCGCTCGACGCGGGCGATGGTCTTGACCACGAGGACGCTGGATTCATCGCACTGGCCGAAGAGTGTGTAGTGGCCGTTGAGCGAGTCGTATGCCTGCTCGGTGATAAAGAATTGGCTGCCGTTGGTGTTGGGTCCGCTATTGGCCATGGCGAGGCGGCCGGGCTGGTCGAAGTTGAGGTTGGGATCGACTTCGTCGTCGAAGGCATAGCCGGGATCGCCCATGCCGGTGCCGGTTGGATCGCCACCCTGAATCATGAACTCGGGAATGACGCGATGAAAGATGGTGTTGTCGTAATAGGGCTTGTGGTGCTGCTTCTTTTTGGTGGTGGGATCAGTCCAGTCGATGGTGCCCTGGGCGAGACCGATGAAGTTGGCCACGGCCTTGGGCGCCTGCTGCTGAAAGAACTGACAGGTGATGCGGCCCATGGAGGTATCCATGACGACGGTGGGGCCATTGGGATGGATCATTGCGGCCGCAGTGGCCTGGGGCGCATCGGGGAGTTCTTGAGCGGGTTTTGCGGGAGCATCCTGGGCCAAGGTTGCGGCGGTCAGGAGTACTGGGAGAGCGAGAACGAAAAGGGCGCGTGTCGATTTCATAACCTCATTGAGGGTAAATGAGAGGGCGGGGGATAGGGAATAGGGTGACAGTTGTCAGTGGTCAGTTTTCAGAGATCAGTCTCCCGGGCATGCAGCGATCGGGGACGGAATAGAACTCCCGATGCTGTGGTGTCGAATTGATCCATTGACTTGCTACCCATAGATAATCTATATATCGAGTCATGGCTAAGAAACCTGAGTTGCTGCCGGGCACGCTTGACATGCTGATTTTGAAAACATTGACGCGGGCTCCGCTGCACGGATATGGGATTGCGCTTTCGATCAAGCGGATGTCGGACGATGTGCTGACTGTTGAAGAGGGGTCGCTTTATCCGGCATTGCAGCGGCTGTTGTTGCAGGGGTGGGTGAAGGCGGAGTGGAAGATGACGGAGACGAATCGGCGGGCGCGGTTTTATACGCTGACAGCGGCGGGACGGAAGCAGTTGGGGCTTGAGTTGACGCAGTTTGAAACGATGATTGCGGCGATCACGCGTGTGCTTGCGGATGCGCAGGAGGCTTAGATGAATGCGATGAGTCGATTCACGAAAAAGCTGGCGTTGCTGTTTGGCCGCAGTCGTTTCCGAAATGAACTGGATGAGGAGATGGCATTTCATCGCGAGCAGGCGGAGAGGGATCTTGTCGCCGGTGGGATGACAAGGAAGGCTGCGCGCTATGCTGCGATGCGGCAGTTTGGGAATACTACCCGGCTCAAGGAAAAGAGCCACGAAGAGGTGGGATTCAAGATGGAAACAGTGGTTCAGGATCTGCGTTTTGCGCTGCGGCAGTTGCGGAAGAATCCGGGATTTGCGGTGACCGCGGTTTTGATTCTGGCGTTGGGGATTGGGGCAAGCGTGGCGATATTCGCGTTTGTGGATGCTGCGCTGGTGAAGCCATTGCCTTATCCGGACCCGACGCGGCTGGTTGCGGTGGATGAAAGCTCAGCGGGTTTTCCGCGTAACAACTTGTCGTATCCGGATTACCTGGACTGGAAGCGGATGAA
>JBEKRU010000096.1:0-23802 GCA_049518435.1 Occallatibacter sp.
GAATGGGTTTTCGAGTAGCCCCAGGTGCTCCAACTGTGGCCGTGCCGACTATCGGAACGTCGGGCATGACTGTGACTCATGTCTCTTGTGGGTTCAACTCCCACCGGCCACCCCAATCGCCGAGGTGAAATTCCCCGGCACAGTTTCGGGCCTATAGCTCATTCAGGGAGAGCGCCGCACTTGCAATGCGGAGGTGGTCGGGGCAGATCCGACTAGGTCCACCAGATTTCGCCAGTCGCGTATGCGCGGTCAATAGCCTGTTCAACATTTACTTGCGTTGGCGCAGCGTGTTGTACTTGTTGTTGCGCGTCATAATATACTTGTAGTAGCGCAGCACAATAAACGCGTAATCGCCCATAAGGAGGAATGCCATGGCGACACCAAACCAAAAGCTGGCGGCATCCCTTAGCGCCCTTCGCGAGCTTCAGAACGGCGGACGTCGTGTTTTTCAATCGAGCGAGTTGAGCCGAGTTCATCGGGACCGGCTTCTGAAGCACGGATTTCTGCAGGCTGTCATGAAGGGCTGGCTGATTTCAGCCAGCCCCGGTGCACAGACTGGGGACAGCACGCCCTGGTTCGCTTCCTTCTGGGAATTTTGCGCCAGATATTGCAACGAACGATTCGGAGAAGAGTGGCACCTTTCACCGGAACAGTCGCTTCTGCGCCACGCCGAAAACACCATCATTCCATCTCAGGCAACCATCTACAGCCCCCGAGGTCACAACAACACGATTGAACTGCTCTTTAGTACGTCGCTCTATGACCTCAAGGAACCGCAACCGCCGGCGCGCAACGACCTGGTTGTCCGCGATGGTTTGCGACTCTTTTCTCCCGCCGCAGCACTGATTCGTGTTCCGGAATCATTTTTCACTCGCAACCCGATTGAAACCCAGGTGCTGCTCGGGGCTGTCCGAGATGCTTCTGAGCTCCTGAGGCCACTCTTGGATGGTGGACATTCGGCTGTCGCTGGCCGTCTCGCCGGTGCTTTGCGTCATGTTGGACGCGTCGAACTAGCTGTCGAGATTCTCTCTACGATGAAGGTGGCGGGCTATGACGTTCGCGAGGCCGATCCGTTCGACGCTTCACAGCGCGTTTTTTCAATTGTCGAACCTACGGATGCGCCCATCGTGGGCAGGCTTCAAGCCATTTGGGCCGCATCGCGGAATGCAGTCCTTGAAAGTTTCCCAAAGCCGAAGGGCTTGCCCAAGGACGCCACAGAATACCTGAAATTCGTTGACGGAATCTACCGGAGCGACGCGTACCATTCGCTGTCTATCGAGGGCTACCGCGTAAGTCCCGAGTTGATTGAAAGAGTGATGTCTGGAGCATGGGATCCCGCGCACCACGAAGCTGACCGGCAAAGCCGGGATGCATTGGCTGCGCGCGGCTATTGGCAGGCATTTCAAAAAGTGAAGGACGCCGTGTCCAGAGTGCTGGCAGGCGAGAACCCTGGAACGGTAGCCAGAACGGAACACAGAGAATGGCACAGAGAGCTTTTTGAGCCGTGCGTGGCCTCCGGTCTGGTCCCAGCTTCGGCCCTTGCCGGCTATCGCAATGATGCCGTCTACCTGCGAAACTCCCGATATGTGCCGCCTCGTTGGGAAACCGTTCGAGATGCCATGCCTGCGCTATTCGACTTGATAGAAGCTGAATCGGAGCCATCGTGCCGAGCCGTGCTCGGTCATTGGCTCTTTGGCTATATCCACCCGTATCCCGATGGCAATGGCCGCATGGCTCGCTTTCTAATGAATGTGCTGCTGGCATCGGGAGGGTATCCGTGGACCGTGGTTCGGGTCGAAGACCGCGCGGAGTACCTGAGTGCATTGGATCGCGCAAGCATCGATCTAGATGCGAAGCCCTTCGCCGCATTTATCGCAGAGCGAGTAACCTGGTCGGTCAAGAAGACAAATAAACAAGCTGGGGAATAAAAGCCGGTCACGCGGCTTATTATCAGCATGTCTGCAAACAAACGTCAGGTTGGGATTCAGCTAAGAATTTGGCCCGCGAGGTCTGGGCCGTCCTGAAACTTTCGGCAAGAGGGCGTCTATGAGTGCAAATTCTGGTTACCGTCCGCCTCCCACAACGGTGAAGTGCGACAACCCAAAATGCAACGCGCTTTATGAGATTTCGAATCTGCTCGGCGGCCACACATTTACCTGCAATAAATGCGGCGGCAAAGTGACTGTCCGAGATGTCTCCACAAATGCAAAGCCGGCAAAGGCAACTGTTCGATCTCCGCTTTTTGCGAAGCGTGAAAGGAGATCGTCCAGCACTCCGCTTCTGGACGCGATTGTTGCGGCTAACAGTCGACCATCGAGACCCAGCGCACGAATGGTTCTTATCGGACTCACCGCCATACTCGCGATAATTGGCTTGTGGTGGTGGTCTGCGACGCAGACAGCGATGCCCATTCCGACGTTGCAGGAGGCAATCGCTTCAGGCAAGGTTACAGCCGAGTTCATCGGAATCGGCGGTAGCAGCGGGGATTCCGTGAAGATGCAGCTCTCGAAGGGCCCGAATGCAGGTAGTGGGCTTGTGGAGTTGAGCCTCCCCCCGGGATCAGTTCTATTGAGCAACGATCCAATCACACAGAGCATGATGATCGCAGGCGTCCGAGGAATCGATCTCGGCGGAAATAAATACCAGCCGGAGCCCCGGATTCTAATCACAGGCAGCGAGGCGGTCGTCTATCTGCTGGCAGCGTATTGTATACAGTTTGAGAAGCAGAATCCCTCCACGGCCACGCACTTCACCCTGAAGCCACCCAATCCAGTCTTTGCTTGTATGGCCGAAAAGAAGCCGCTGCTGCCAATCCCAGCATTGCAAGCGGCAGTGTGGATGCAAACCGACCGGCTAACCTATACCCACATGAACAAAAAGTTTCCCGTCACCGCGCAGGACTGGGGGACGGGACAAAGTGTCTTTCTGGAATGTCAGAACGCGAGGAGCGCTGATCCAGGGGCCGTACCATAAGCAGTTGTCGCCGGGACGACCGACCGGGGGCCAGCTTCCGCGAAGGAATGCTCAAGGGTGACAAGTCCTTCTCTGCGAAAAGGCGATTTTGCTTTCCTGGGCAATCCTGTCGTACCAAGCTGGCCTAAGATTCAAACAGTCGCCACAATTCATCAACATGCCATTTGACGGAGGCCAGGGGAGAAAAGATGGTCGAAGCGTCACGCAACACTCCAAGAACACGCCCGAGAGAGGCTGCTCGGACATTCATAGCGAACTTCTTTATCGAATTCATGCCCGGCGTCGTCGGGGAGTATGAGCTTTTACAAAACGCAACCGAGGGCCGTCCAAAACTGTCCCTTTTCGAGTTCCAGATGGAGGTCCTTATTTTCAGCCTTCACCTTCTGGATAGAGCAGTATTTGTCAATTGGGGCCCAGAGTATCGGAGTGCCTTCATGGATGGCGCACTCTCCTCGGCCTGCGAGGCATTCTCCACAGCCCTTCCGGAGGACTCCAGAGAGCATTTCGTCTCGTGTTTCAGAACTCATTACAACACACGTCAACAAGAGTATTCCTCAATGTCGTTACCTCTGAGCGAAGCTTCGCCGAAGGGCACGCTCTTCTGGGAGTATGCTAAGCGAATCTGCCAAGGCGCTGGCGTGATTCATCCGGAAATAATAGCGCCGATTATGATGGAGGGGGCATCTGACTTCTTCACGATGATGCTCAAAATCGCTCCGACCCTTTAACCGATTTGCATAGAGAAGATGATTGCTCTGGCAGCGCAACGATCCACTTTGACCGCTGGATCGGCACGGGCGACCTTGAATGGTGAGTTAATCACCTTCGCCTGCCGATAATTCTGACTCGCAACTCGCCGTTGCTCCGACGGGTCGCTTTGAAAATGACATTCCCGGAATAGCTGAATATAAGCCGGGGCTCTTAGGCCGGTGTCAAGGCTCTGCGACCGCGGAACGCGGCGCGCGCAGCGCGGCCTTGACACCGGCCGGGCCTCGGCTACTCTCTGGCTATCCGGGAATGTCATCTACCCGCCCGCGAAGCTTCTTCGCCACGTTGTTTGGCGCGCTTCTCAAGTAGCTCGTGCGCTTTCGCTGCCTTTGTCGATTGCACCTGGCGGAAGAGAATAGTGATCTGATCTTGGACCATTTTCTCGCCGCGTAGGAGCGGTTCGAGCGTCCCCATCAAGAGCATCTGGATGCCTACGAGCTCGGTAAAGATGTGCATCTCCATCTCGGTATGACTGCCGACTACGTCACTGCGTAGCAACATCTCATGCGCCCACTCGCTTGGCGTCTTGCCTGCACGCGATGCCGCATCCTCGATGGCTTTAGCTTCGACGGCGGTAAGCTTAGTGCTCAGGTTGAGCGAGCGGCGATCCCGCCCGCGCAGCTTCTCTGAGCCTCGGTGTTCGATTGTGTGAACTTCAGCCATTGGGACCTCCTATGCTTGTTTACGCCGGTATCTGGCCAGATACCGTGTTTTGTAAACACCTTGTGTTTTCTGCGGTATCTATCGAGATACCAAAGTATCTGGGCAGTTCCCTATAAGGGGTGGAGTGTCGAGATACACCCGGTGCGCAGCACCGAATCACAGCTCCCCATAGGCAAGCAGCCCTTCCTGCCACACACGCTGTAGCTCTGGCATGTCCCACGCGCGACGGAATAGCTCTCGAATCGACTCCCATTCCTGCGGCGTGAAGCCAAACGAAATGCCGTTGCTCTGAGCACGGAACCAAGCTTGCAATTCGCCTCCATCCGCCTGGCCTGTGTAACCGAAAAAGTAGTGCCCGTTCCACAAGGAATTCGGATAGCGAATGTCCCATCTTTCCAACATGGATCGGAACTCCGAGATCATGGGTAATGACGACATTGGATACATGGCGAAGCGTTGCTCCGGGAGAGTCATTAGAAGCGACAATTCGGATTCGTTCCCGAGCACGAAAGACAGCGCGAAGCCTTCCTCGAATACCGATGGAATTCCAGGTTGCCAGATAGGGGTTTGACTGTCTTCGTCAGTGGTGTCCAAAATCCGGAGCTTTACCGGCTTCTTTTGTTCAATGAAGTGCCCTCTGGCCGCAACCCGCCACAATGCCTGCCAGTGAGGCATGAGCGCTTCATTCAGCTTTTGTCGGCTCGGGAATTGCTCTTCCTCCAAGAGTTCATAAAGGATCGTCGCTGGTGCCACCATTCGGGCGAGGTCCTGTCCGTCCTTCTTCATCGCCAGAAGAATTCGCTCGGTTGCCGTTGCGATGTCGTTGGAATCTTTGCGATCACCAACTGAACAAAGATGGAAACGGTACCGCTCATCGCGATTTACTTTGGACGGCTTACGGATGCGATATGCGGCGAGAAACGCCTCCAATAGGCTAATCGTGGACGCTGTTGAGATTCGATTCGGTGTCTTCGCTGAGAAAGCATTCTCACCGATCCGGCAGAAGTAAGCGATCACAGTCCATTCCGCTTTTGCGAGTAGCTCGCTCGCCTCGACTTTGGCTCGAATCTCCGTCATCGTGGCGGTCGCGTTCTCCAGCATTCCCACCACTTCCAGACGGTCGTCACGGGAGGACTCAAGCAACTGCTTGGCAATCTCGGATGTGGAAACATTCTCGCCGGTTTTCGCTGCCAGCATGGAGCGGGCGCGCTCCAATCGGCTGCGAACTGCATCAGAGACGCGCAATGAAAGGGTTTGCTGCTGAGCCTTTTCGGTCATGGCCATGATTATTACGCAACAAATGTTTCGATACAATCAGATTATCTGTTGAAAACGCGTCCGTATTATGATAATCTGCCCTTCATCCGGCGTACAGCTGCCGCTATTTCCCCCGAAAGCGAGCCGCTCATGAACGCTTCCCCTGTCCCTCGTCTTCGCCTGGTACGCACCAGGCAGGCCGCTGAATACCTCTGCATGAGCGAATGGAAGTTGCGGCGGCTCATCCAAGACGGCCTGCTGCCCTACCCGCACGACGGCGAGGGCGCGCCGTTCCTGCTCGACATCCGGGACCTCGGTGACTACATCGAAAAGAACAAGCACCGCGATGCTGCGGACGACTTTGGTTTACGTCCCATGTCATTCTCGGCTTTTGCAACCACCTCCCGAGGGAAAGGAGGAATCGACCATGCCCCGTCCACGCGGAACCGGAAGCCTGTATCAGCAGAAAGACAGCGCGGTGTGGTGGATCAAGTACCACCGCAACGGAAGATCGTCTCGTGAATCCACCCGAACGACAGACAAGCGGAAGGCGAGTCGCGCTCTTGCCAAGCGTCTGGCGGAGATCAATACTGGCTCATTCGTCGGGCCGGTCTATGAGCGAATCACCGTCGGCGAATTGGCCGAAGATCTCTTCCGCGACTACCGGATAAATGGCCGGAAGACAACCAGCGACGTGGAGACACGGTGGCGCCTGCATCTCGAACCTTTCTTTGCGACACGACGGGTCGCTGAGGTTACAAGCGATCTCGTAGCAAAGTACGTAGACCAGCGACGACTTGAGAAGGCACAGAATGCCACTATCAATCGTGAGATGGCTGCGCTGAAGCGCATGTTCCGCATTGGCATGTACTCGACTCCTCCAAGGGTTCTCCGACTCCCGGGGTTCCCCAAACTTGCAGAGGACAACGTCCGCAAAGGCTTCCTGGAGGACGCGCAATACGAGAAGTTGATTGGGTATTGTCCAGACGTCTGGTTTCGGACCCTCGTTGAGATGGGCCGGACTTACGGATGGCGCATCAGCGAACTCATCAACCTAAGGGTCAAACAGGTGGATGTCAATGCTCGCATCATCCGCCTTGAACCCGGCACGACGAAGAACAAAGATGGGCGCGAAGTCACCATGACCACAGCGGTCCACGCACTCCTCGTGCAGTGCGTGGAAGGAAAGTCAGCAGACGGGGCAGTCTTCACGCGCTCAGATGGTGTGCCTGTCAAAGATTTCCGGGACATGTGGGCAAAAGCCACAGAAGCGGCAGGCGTCCCCAGTCTTCTCTTCCATGATTTGCGTCGCACTGCCACGCGTAATTTGCGTCGCGCCGGGATCGCCGAAGGCGTGATCATGAAGATAGGAGGTTGGCGTACGCGCAGCGTGTTTGAGCGCTATGCAATTGTCTCGCAGACAGATATTGCCGATGCACTACGGAGACTCGAATCGACCTGAAGTGATGCCATCCAATCGGCAGATAGAGTCGCCGAGAAATTCAAAGCCTTCTTCTGCATTGCAGCACGTCTGTATGGAGATTGCTGTAATGTAGACATTTCAAGAACATCCATCGCGGCCGAAACGCAGAGCCGTTATTGCTTGCAGCGCAACGACACCTGCAGCACTTCGCCAGCCGCATTCTCGCTTTATTGCACTGTTAACGTTACAGCTCCTGCCGTTGTGACCTGGTGAGCTGATTGAGTTGGGCCGGTGTTGCTTGACCCACCGCACCCAACGGTCAAGAAAGCACCAGTCGCCAAAACCCCGAAACAAATCAACAACCACAGCTGCTTCGCCTGCCATCTTCTGCGGACGAACATTAGGGGCAATAGAAGGATGGGCAGCAAAACAAATGCCGACGTCGCTCCCGGCAGTGTCTCCGTAAAGACGACCGTGATCTGATAGGTCCCTGCGGGTGTGGTCGAGGACGTTGTAATCGTCACTGCATTGGTTGTGGCCGAATAACTGCAGGCAGCTCCGCCAGGCAGATTCAAGCAGCTAACTGAAACGTCTGAGGCGGTGGATGGCAGTGTTACTGAATAGCTGGCCGTCGAGCCCGGCGTAACCGTCGCCGTAACGGTGGTGAAGCTTGGCGGGGCACTGGAGCCTGCAGACGCCACTTCAAACTGCAATGCATTTGAGGTACCACCTCCGGGAACCGGGTTTTGCACTGTTACCGCGCCCGTTCCGGTGTTGGCAATTGCCGATGCCGGTACCTGCGCCGTAAGCTGCGTTCCGTTCACGTATTGGGTAGACAGCGCCGTCGTACCCCAATAAGCAGTTGAGGCCGCCGTAAATCCCGTTCCGTTGACGGAGAGCGTGAAAGCCGCACTGCCTGCACTCGCGACGGGAGGTGAAAGGCTTCCGATCACAGGTGCAGGCTGATCGACGACGATGATCACCGTTCCCGTCGCGGTGGAATAGTCGTTGGAATCCGCAGGAGTGAATGTTACCCAAAGAGTGTTGTTTCCTATGGGCGGGATTGTTCCCGCTGCCGGATTGTAAAAGAACATTCCAGGCACGGATGCGGTTGCATTCAACTGCGCCGCGCCCAACGCAGTGCCAAATGCGATTGCCGATGGTGTGGCCCATGTGATAGCAGAAGCCGCCTTGTTCACGGTGAGTGAAACCGTCGCCGTGGCCGGGCTGTAGTCAGTCGAGTCGGTTGGGGTGAAGGTAACCGAAAGCGATTGCTGCCCGGCTCCCAACACTGCTCCACCGGCCGGCGAATACGAGAACGCTCCGGCCACCGTTGAATTCGCATTCAATTGCGCCGGACTCAGGGCGGTGCCGTATGTGATGGCAGTTGGAGCAGTCCACGTAATCGTGGGAGTTGCTTTGGTAACGGTCAGAGTTGCGGTTGCGGTCGCCGTCGAATAGTCTGTCGTATCGGTCGGAGTGAACGTCGCTGTCAGGGTCTGAGGCCCAGCGCTCAGCACAATTCCAGAGCCTGGCGAATACGAGAACGTTCCAGCCACCGTTGAATTCGCATTCAATTGCGCCGGACTCAGGGCGGTGCCATAAGCGATCGTAGCCGGCGTGGTCCAACTAATTGTGGGCGCCGCTTGATGGATGACCAATGTGCCTGTGGCTGATCCGCTGTAGTTGGGGTCGTTAATCGTCGCCACCACGCCATAGCTGCCGACGGTGATTGGCGAAGTGGTAGACTTCCCGTTCTGCGTGTAGGACAACGTCACGTTAAGATTCGCCGGAGTGGTTGTTGCTGTTGCACCTAGCGCCGATCCCGTGTATGTAATCGACAGATTGCTCAACATCACGGTTGCTATTGCCTTACTAATCGTCAGTGTGCCGGGGGCGTTGCTTACCGCGTAGTTTGAAAGCTTCGAATTTGGATCATTCAACTTCGCCGCAATGGGATACGCACCTGGTGCCGAGGTTGACGTGGCCGTAGTCGAATATGAGGCTGTAATGCCATCCCCTGTAATCGTTCCGCTCAGCGTACCTGTCAGCGCGGGAACGGCGCTGCCATAACTCATCGATTGATTGTTGGCGGTTACAGAAAGCGCAGCCTGGTTCACCACTAACGTAACCGTTGCTGCCGCCGCCAAGGGGTTTCCCGAGTCGGAAGCGGTGACGGTTGCAGCGGTGCGAGGGCCGCTGCCCTTCGAACTTGCGATGGGTCCATGAATGGAAGCAGACGCTGAACTATCCGGCGTAAAGGCAACGTTCAGAGACTGAGAACCGGCCGGTAAAAGTGTTCCGGCTGGTGGACTATATGTAAATGTTCCGCTCACACCAGACGTCGCATCCAGTTGCGCGGAGCCTAATAGGGTGCCATATGTAATCGGTGCCGGTGTCTGCCACACGAATGGAGGAACAACCGTTACTGAAGCAGTGCCCGTGACGTTCTGGAGCGTGGCGCTAATTGTGTCGATGCCGAGTCCGATGCTCTGAACCAGACCTGCGGCGCTGACGGTGGCGGCGGAAGTGTTGGACGAGGTCCATGTAACGGTGTTGGTCACATCGACGCTGCTGCCGTCTGCATATTCGCCGGTGGCGGTGAGCTGGATGGCCGTACCCTGGTAGACCGTCACCGTCGAGGGTGTAACGGTGATGCTCGACAGCGGCGGTTCGGCCACGGTCAGGCTGGCGGTCGCTGATTGCCCGCCCACCGTAGCGGTAATGGTCGTGGTCCCATAGCCCGTGCTGGTAGCCAGGCCCGAGGCCACCGTGGCTACGCTCTGATTCGACGAAGTCCAGGTTGCGGAGCTGGTCAGAAATCCGGTGCTGCCGTCGCTGAAGGTGGCCGCCAGCGTGAACTGAGACTGCTTGCCCAGCGTGCTGGTGTGGATCTGGGCACTCCCCGGCACGATCTGCAGACCAGTAACTGTCGCCGTGGAAGACGTGGCGTTGGGAACCGTCGTCACCGTAAAAGCACCCGGTCCGGAAAACGAACTGGATGCCAGAGTCAGCCCGCCCGTGGTCTGGTTTACCGTGTAAGCTGCCGTTCCGTAGTTGGCATCAACCGTGTAGACGAAGTTGCCCGAGGCTTCTGTGGCAACGGCTTCATCGTAATAACAGCCAGATCCTCCCGGAAGCGCGAAGGGCGAACCGTCGATGGCGGTCAAGCCGCCGGTCGCTGGATCGATGAGGTAGCCATAAAGCCAGTTGCTGGGGCCGCTGTCGTTGCAGTTGAGGTCAGAGGCGTAGAGAAAAGCGCCGGACGGATGCACGGCAACTCCACTGAAGCCACCGGCGGCCGGGCTGACCAGAGGCGAGCCAGCCACTAGCGCCAGCGCCCCGCTGCTGCTATCGAAACTGCAAGCCGAGATACCTCCGCCCGCGCCATACAGAAAGTGCCCCGAAGGCTCAAACGTCATAAAAGAGCCGCCGCAACCAGATACCAAAGCACCTGACGCGGTCAACGCTCCCGTGGTTCCGTTGATGGCATAGGTCGAAGAGCCGGACCCCCCGAATGCCACCAAATATTTACCCGACGGATCGACCGAGACCGAATACGCGCTGAAAGAATACGGCGACCCTGCCGCTACGCTCAACCCTCCTGCGGTTGAATCGATGGCGAACGCATACAGGCTGCTGCCGCCAGCCACGTACAGAAACTTCCCCGCCGGATCAATCGCAAGCACCGTTCCCGACCCTAGCGACGTGCCAACCGTATACGAACCGCCCGGAACCGGCGTCAGTGACCCATCCAGACTATCCACCGTGAACGCCGCCACCGTCCCGTTGCCGCTCGCAACGTAGGCAAACCTGCCTGAAGGATGCGCCGCAATCGCAAGCACCTGCCCCCCGGTTGCGAACGGCGAGCCAGCCACCTTGGTCAGCGTCCCCGCCGTCGTGTTGATCGCATAACCGTTGACCAGCGCGTTCGACGGAGCTCCATAGGGCGAGTTCCCCGTGTATAAAAATGCGCCCGCGCGGTTACCGGGTCCTTGCGCATCCGCTCGCGTTGCCCCGAAGACTAAAAACGAGAACAACAAGGCCAGAAGAACGTTTACTCGATAGGAAAGGAGGGACAAGGCGGGCAGAGAGGTTCTTGCAGACATGGCAGCGATCCTATAAGGAAGAGTTGAACGAGGTTATAGACCTCCTAAGCTAATTCGGAGTCAATCGCCATACTTGGTGGTCAACATACAGCAAACTTCGCAAGAGCTCCGGAGTTTGCGTCAGACCCAGAACAGGGTTCTGGGTGTATTTCTGCGGGTGTGCGTCTCTGTCGAATTGCGCACGATAGCCAATCCCGAATGAAAGTCGCGTTTAGTCCACGCCTTAGGTCCGCGGTCCCCCTTGGTTCGGTCGCCAGCTATCAATATCCCCCATTGAGCGGTGAGAATTTCACTTTGGTCATAGTTTGGGCATAGAAAGAGGCATCCGAAGATGCGTATAATTTGTAACTTGCTCATTTTATTGGTGCCGGGAGGGGGGGTCGAACCCCCACGACCTTGCGATCGGCGGATTTTGAGTCCGATTGAGATGGCGCTGCAAGATGTTGCAACAAGACGCAGTATATAGAATAAGTCGTTTGTTATGAATAGGTACTCCTAGAGCTAGATCTCGCACAATGTTGCAGGCAATCGCAGGGAAGTTCGGTACAAAGTATCCCCAAAAGTATCACCAAGCTGCCGTCAGACTCCTCCTTTATTACGATTTCGCCGACCGCTTTTCTCGATGTACCTCGGGCACCGGGACTTGGGGATTTCACGCGCAGTGATGACGCGGGAATCTCTCTGTCACATTTCCTCGGGCGCATGCGGCGATTGAAATGTCAATCACGCTCACCAGCCAAAGAGATTATGAGTGCGTTCTTTGACCGTTTCGCGTAGAGTCGCATCACGATGCAAAAGAACGAATAGTGCTCTTCTAATCAGTGGATGCGATGCGTGCCCCAGTCGCAACCAACTGCAAGATTCGGCAGATATTTACGGAACAAACTGCCGCCAAGCCAATCCGATAGGTCGGCGGATTGGTAGTGTGTTTTTGTGACTTCGCCGTTCCGTGAACGAAAATAATGTTGCTCATGCTTCACCCCTCAACAATATTTGCCTGCAAACATGGGTTGCAGACAAGACTACGATACCTCATCGAAAAAAACGTCTGGTGCGTCACAATTCCATGCGTGGATGCATCTGCATTGATCAGATCACGAGCTATTCGAAGGCCTCCTCGTCAACTGCAGTCGGCATTCCATCTAGAGATACGGGCACTGGTCGACGACTTGTTGTCCCAGCCTCCTGTAACTTTCGAACTGAGATTCGGTGAACCACTGGTCCATGGTCGAATCTTGCGGAAACGGACTGTGCTGCAGACGGTAGTTATACACGTCTGCAGCTTCTTTGCCAGTAATCGACGATTTGATATACAGGATGGTTCCGGGGGGTGCATTCCCGGTCTCAGGGTACTTGATCGTCCCCGTAATCCAGTGCACCTTGCTAACTTTTGTAACCGCATCTGTCGCGAGCTTGTTCAGATCGAGATCGATTTCAACTCCGAAGTCGATGCGGCATTTGCGAATTGCCATACCGATTCCTTCGAATACAGGGCCCGAATCCTGTTCGGCGTCGCATATCACAATCTCATAGCAGCGGCGCCGAACCAGCTCGTAGAGCCCCATGTTGTCGAAATGGCCGCCATCTGTGAGATAGACAAATTTTCGATCATCACCGATCTGGCCTAGCAGTTCACGCAAAAGTTGATTTGGCGCAAACCTCGGGTGAGGGAATCGCTCGCCCTTGGGGGCTTGCCCTTCCGGATCGAATGCGAGGAACGATCGCCGCGGATTCGGCATCCACCAGCCAAGCCGCACGTTGAACATCGTCAGTAGGAACGCCATGGGAGGACTGGTGTGGTAACCCCAGTTTGGACTTATTGCTGCTCCGGATATCGCAGCCACCGTCGAGATGTTGATGCCACCGTTGGGATAAGCAAATCGTTCTGTGGGGACGAATCCGTTATACGACAACTTTCCCGAGTAGCTCCTTCCTGTCCATGGGATGTGGTAACCGGAGAAGAGCGGGGTGAAGGCAAATGATGCGGCTTTGCGTTCCTGCCAGGCTAGGTCTTCGCCCACCGAGATGTTGAGCGAGGAGCAGAAAATGGGGAAAGGACCTGTATAGCCTTGGTTGGGCACGAACGTCCAAAACTGCAAATCGCTGACATCGGCAGTGTCAAAACCGGTGAGCGGGTCTGGATCGCGTTGGGTGTTGCTGGCTCCAAGGTAGCAGCGAGTCAGACGGTTGCGATAATAGCTGTGCATGGAGAACTCGTTGATATCGACTCTCCACCCAAATAAAAGAAGAACTCCGGCCGGCGGTAGGAGCACCGTGGCAAGCGCGACGCCTATTTGAATCGCGGAATGGGTGCCATTTGAAAGCCCAGCCAGCAACAAGGCTTCCTGAGCCGCCCACGCAAGCAGGAACAGTAGACCCAGGATATAGACGGGCGGCCCGACCGCAATGAGAATGTTCATGAGTCGGGAATTCCCGCCAGTGCCCGGCTCACCGCTGGAAGAGTTGCTCTTGCCTGCCAGCACGCTGCTCGCGGTCGTCAATGCCCAACTCGCAACTGCGGGCCATTTGATCCATGCAGGATAGTTTCGAAATAGCATATCGACCAACTGGTGACCAAATAGTGAAATGCCCACCAGCACAGTCCAACTGACGCTGTACATAGTTACCCACGCACGTAGCCGCGCCATCCACTCCAGCACCCAATCCTGAAAGTCATATCCGACCAAGCCACACTGCAGAATGATGGTGAGGAACGGGATCGCCATGACAACGAGTGGGCCGATTACGACCACGAGTCGCCATTTGAGTCCCGCTTCAAAAAGATGAGCGGACGCAGCCGCGGAACTTACTACGGTTGCCGGTGTGACCTGCATGGAGAAGCTCAATTGCTTGCTATTCCCGGTACTTACCTGAACGTTGATATTCGGATTAGCCGCAGGAAGCAAGACTTTCGCGGGTGGAGAATCGAAATGGAATGGATTGCCCGACACGAACGCGTTTCGCGCGAGCAGCATGGTGCCGGACCCTGCCCCCGCCGCAAGAACCGCAGCCAGGGCAAAACCGACCACCCGCCATATCCGTGTTTCCTCCGAAAGTCCAGGGCGCTTATCGATCGCTCCTCCGGCAATTGTCACAGTCAGTCCGAGGAGCAGAAGTGCCAAGAACGACAAGACACAAAGCACTGCCGCCTGTTGGAACTCGTCGACGCCAGGGAACTGAAAGTAGAATCCAAACTCGCTCGCGACAATGGAAATCACCAGCGATGGGATCACCACCAGCCAGCTAAGACTCTTATCGTTGAGGCGTGAATCGCAGGAGCTTCCCTTCCGCGCGTCACGCAATCCGGCTGCAAGGTTGTGCACTAAGATGACGTAACTCAAAAGTATAGGTACAAGCAGAGCTGCACCTTCCCGGAGTTGATGGGACAAGCCTGCGCCGACAGACTCCTGGGGTGTGCCAATCCTAGTCAGATTTGGGATGGGAACGGGCAGAAGAAACAGGTGGGGCACCAGAAGGAGCAATAACAGGAAGGAAATCAGGATGATCTGATTCAGGAACGTGTTGCGCACCCAGATTGCGAAGGTAACCCAGGTATCCGCCGAGAACACTCCTGTCCTGGGCGTCAGATAATTGCTGTAACGGCGAAGCCAACGGATTGGTTCGGCAGCCTGGGGTCCGCAACCAGGTTCCGGAAGCGGAATCAGCTGCCGGCATACAGCGTCCAGCCCCGGACAGGCAACTGCAGCGCGGTGCAACGTCTCCTCCCGCTTGATCCAAGCGGCAAGCCACTCGTGAATATATCCACCGCCAGAAACCGAGGAGCAGTAATCGAAGCGTCGCAGGAGATTCTTGGTCGCCAACCCCTGGAGAATTCCAAGGTTAAATGTAGCGCTCCGGATGCCGCCGCCAGACATACAGAGTCCGCTCAGCTTACCAATATCACGGCTCCAAGCATACGAATCATCTTTATACGATGCGCCGCCCTCAGCGTGCTCTCCCTTAATGGGGGGGATATCCGAAGCATTGACAGCGGAGGGTTTCTCTGTCGACTGTTGTCTGTCAGCGGCATTGAGCCGCCGTTCACGGGACTTCAGAATCAGGGGTATTTCCTGTTCAAGGAGCCATTTATTCGGGGTATAGTCGACGAGATAAGCGAGTTGTTGCTGAAGTCTGGAAGACCCCTTCAGTTCTTCCATCGCTTGAAAGTCTTCGCTATCGAGTGATGCACTTGTGAGATTTGCCTGATGGCGATGCACGTGATCCATGATTGACTGGCGAAGACGTTCATTCGGGAACAGCGCGTCGTCCTTGCCGGCAAGATTGAACATCACGGCCAGCTGTCCAGGGAACTGTTCCTCAATCTTTCCGCGGCAATTGTCGAGATGCGAATCGGTGGCAATCAGCGACTTAATGCGATGCATGATTTCAGCAGTCTGTTGGGGGTCGGTGGGAAACGGCGTATGGCTTGGCAATGCTTCCCCGAGAAGAATGCGGAATAAAGTTTGCCGTGACTTCGTGTAGAGCCGCTGCAGGTAGCCACTTGCCTCAGGCCCAGACTTCGTCGCGACCGGAGGAGCAGGTGCGGTTTTCCTGCGAGTTAGCGTGAACATAGGCCTTCCTTGAAAACCTGACGTCAAACGAAACGTTTCAAAATGACGACCTTTCGGCCAGCGCGCCGCGAATTCGAGCGCGCTGAGCGAGATGAAAGGAGCGATCTATTGACAAGTCGAATTATCCGCTCCCAGACCACAAAAGGAGATTTCGATCGTGGATTTGTCTGCTGCGAGTTTGGGCTTGTTAACACCAATGGTGAGGTGTGCATCCGCAGCCGCGCTTACCTTCACCTCAAGGATGCAGTGGTCAGTCACGGTTCCGGTGTGGGTGATCTCTGCAGTAGCACCGTCGGTTTTTGGATTGACTAGCTTGCACGAGTTTGCGCCGTCAGGGGATGTCACCGACCACTGTGTCAGACCCTTAATTGCAGGTTTGCAGGCTGGCTTCAAGATTTTGCTGGTGGGATCACACCACGAGTGAAGCTGGAAGATCAGCGGGTTGTCTTTGCCGTAAGGATTCGTGAGCGTTATTTTCAGCGGGGTTGGTTTCTTGACGGGCTTTTCCCCGCCATCGACAACAAGACTCGCGGGGGAAAGCATGGGCAGGAGAGGGTCTCTTGTAGCAGCATCCAGGACGAGAAGACTCGTCGGAGGCGCAGATGAGCTCCACTCACCAAATGCACCTTGTTGAATCGGGGCTTTTTGCAAGTCCGATTCCCAAGCGAGAGGACCCGGTTTGCTCAGATCGAGCGTCGTGATTCCTTTACTGCCGGAGATCCAGAGAGTGGAGCCCTGATGGGCGAGATCGGTTGCCTGCAGCCTGGTGTGAAGAAAGATTGGAGCCAAGGTGACAGTGTTGAGATCGATGGCCACCAAGTCGTTCACTCCATCGGCAGTGAAGAAGACGATCCCGCCTCCGGCGTCATGCATTTTCAGTATGCCGGGGACCCTGAGCACGCATGGAATGCTCTTCGAAGCCGCAGGGGTGAATAGGTCGTGGTTGTTCTCTTGACCTTCGAGAAACTCTGGAAAAGATTGTTCGTTGCAGTTCGGCGCGGCATACACAGCGGCGAATCCGCCGTCATGGCTGTGAGCGACGCAGAGTGTCTTCGAGGATTTGGTTAACACACTCTCTACTGGCACCTTGATCGGCCAGGGGGACTGAGAATCAAGCTGAAGGTTGACGAACGGGGCGGCGACGAGGAGCAGTATGAGCGCGGCTCGTGAGAACAACCAGCGCGAGGCGAGCGGCCGCGCGAAGGGAGCAAGGATCCTAGTTGGCATCGGCGGGGACCTCACTGAAGGAGAGATTGTTGCATTCGGCCTGCCCTGTTAAGTCGGCGTCGGGGAGGAGGTTAGATTCGGAGGCCACCATACCGGTAGAGAGGCAGTAGATCATTTTCCGATGGAATTCGCGAATGGGCTGATCGGCAAGATCAGAGAGCGCGACGGCGGGACGAAGCTTGCAGAGGTGGGGATAGGCCGGGCTGGGCTGATGGGTGCTATATGGAGGCCAATAACAGCCGAGTTTTTGGCCGAGCGGCGGCGGCTCGACCAAACGGTCGGAAACGAAGCGAATGCCGGAAGCCAGATCAGTTGCCGTAGGGATTATGACGGCACTCATGACGGCGATGTTGGAATGATATTCCCGCGCGGGGTGCAGAGGAATGGAGAAGACGCTGCCGATATAAGGGAGCTGCACCAGCGGCACTGGAGCTATGGGAATATTCTTGCGAGAGGCGAGGAGTTCGGCGGAGAAGGACGCCACCTCGAACATCTTGACGGAGTCGACGCGGATGCGTGTACTGATGGAGCTGTTGCTGAAGCGGGAGACCTCGGGATCCGAAGGGCCTCCGGGAGCGCTCCACACAAAGCTGGGTGGATTGGCGCCGTCGGACGAGTGGAGAGCCACCTGCAACTCCGCTGAGGATGCGCCGCTGAGGCTCTCCGGGAGCACGTCGATAGTGGTCTGGCGGCCGATGTGTGCATGGTTGGGTTGAAATGCGCCAATGGCACCCGCGAGAACCTGGGCCTCATTAAGGCTGAGGTTGGAGAGGATTCCCTGCGCCTTGGCCGGCTTGCTGGTGGGGACTACGGGTTGCGTGGTGCTGCTGGTTGTGGTTGTGGCGCCATTGGTTGTTGTCGTGCTGCTGGTACTGGTCGCTCCGCTGCCGCCGCCCGAACTGCTGGCCTCAGGCAGAGCGGTATTGAGGCTGCTAAGAAGGCCGGCGAGGGTAGGCATGCTGAGCGTGTCTAGATAGCTTTCGGTGGTGGTATCGACGATTGCTTCGCTGCCGGAGATAGTGTGCACGGAGACGAGCGCGTTGTAATTGAATCGTCCTTTGCCGTTTCCGAACCACTCTTTCGTGCCGCCGCCGGTGGTCTTGGCGTTGAGGAGATATTGGGAGATTTGCTGATAGGCGGCCAGATCGCGGTTGAATGCGTCGATGAAAGGACGCACTGACTTATTCATTTCTTCTGCACTGTGCGTGAGGTCGTAAGGGGTAAACTCGTGTGGATACTGGACGCTCATCTTGTAGTGATAGAGGAAGTCGGCAATAGCGGCGCGAGCCTGGCCGAATATCCTTAACTTATCTGGCGGGGTTGCTTCCATGAGTTCAGTCGGAGGCGGGCAGGGAACCGGAGGAGCTTTCTGTCCCGGCGGGCAGACGCACGGTACGATTCCTTTTTGCGCCAACAGAAAGGCCCTGCGGAAGCACTCTAGGAAGAACACGGGCCGCTCGCCTCGGTGATAGAGGAACCAAAGGCTGGCTTTCTGGTCGGCACGGCCGCAGTCGGTTTCTTGGTCGAGCCAGCCTTGCGTGAGGGCATCATCTGGATTGAAACTGAAACCCTCGGCGTAGAACACGGATTGGATGAGCTTTGTCCATTCAGAATCCGAATGTTTTTCCGTCGCGGACTTGTTCTTGAAGCCATCCAGATGAGGGGAGATGTTGGCGCACTTGGGACAGTCGTTTGTCTGCAGCCAAAATTGATGCTCCTCGGCTTCATCAATTGCCTCGGAGGCTTGTGTATAAGGTGCTTTCGCCGCAATCAGGGCGAGCATTAAAGTGGTGAGATTGGGTTGTAAAGGCTGAAATATGGTGGTGTAGCCTAGGCAGTAGCGGTCCGGCGCACAGTAGTTGAGTGGAACCTTGTCCTCTTGTCCGTATTGGGTGGTGTCGTAGAAGATGCCAGGCCCCTTATCGCGAAGGACATCCTCGTCGCGCAAGATTCGGGTGACGATTTCGCCCGCAGAGAGCGGCGCTGGCGGTGGGGCATAGGCGGTGGGATTGAACATGACGCGGGGTACGACGTAGTTATAAAAAGGCAGATCGAAGTAGGTTCCCGGAGAGGCCATTTTCGAACTCAGATTGGACCAACCGGCGAGGATGGCCGTTTGCAATCCTTCATTCTGTTCTTCGACGGTCCGCCGAACATCATCAATCACGTTCTCGCTGAGCTTGGGATCATTGGTTGATTGTTGAAGGATCCAGGTATTGATGAGCATCTCGGGGCGGGGCAAATCGACTGCGGCGATGATGCGCTTGCGCTCGGTAGTTGCCGCATCGTCGCCATTGGTGGCGTCAGAAAAGATGATGTCATTGGCGCCGAGCGCGGCCTGCATGACGGCCAGTTTTGAAGGGGCAGCGGAGCTGGCAACCGACCCGGACGGTGCCGCTGGACTGGTGGCAGAGCTAGGCGAGGAGGCCGAGGCTGGGCTTGCTCCGCTCGCTGCACCAGATTTTGCTCCAGCTCCTTTCGATGAGATTGTGGGCAATCCGCTGGCGGCCGATGTGGGCGCACTCACCATGCTAAGAGTGGTTGAGGTGCCCGCCGGCTGCGAGATCGAGACAGTGGCCCCACCATTAGTGGTGGAGGATGCACTGGTCGATGAGGATCCAGAGTTGCCACCGCCGCTAGCGCCGGGACCCGCCCCGTTTAATAAAGCAGGCGTCGCGCTCGAGCTGCTGCTGCTGCCGCCCCCCCCACCCGATGCGCCGCCTCCTCCCCCCGAGGAACTGCTAGCCGATGGACTACTTGCCGACGCGCCGCCACTGCCTCCCGGAGAAGGAGTTCCCGCAAGAATGATCGGGATGCCTGGAGCGTTCGTGCCGGCTAGCGCATTGCTGACATCCGTGGCTGCATTGAAAAACACGTGGTCGACAGGAGATTCTGGATGGATACTCCAGGCTATTCTGTGCAAGTTGTCAACGAATGCCGCCCACGTATTGCACTCGGGCGCTCCGGAGGTTAGAGTGACTCGAACCATCTCCTTGCCGACAGCCTGAACGGTGAAATCGGAGTTGAGAGCTTGAAGTTGCGTGGCAAGATCGCCCAGTGCAGCCTGATGCGGCACGACAAACTCAGCTTGGAACGGTCGAGGGGTTGAGGTAGGGGAAACGCCGTCGAAGAGCGATAGAATCTCCTGGTTCAGGTGACTGAGGGTGCCCTGCGAGCCGTCTCGCGAGTTTGGAGAGATACGGTATATCAGTAGCGTGTTATTGTCCGGGGCAATGGCTGCGAAGGGGTAAGGAGAGCCGAGCAAGTTAGCAATCGTGCTGGCATCAGGCGTCGCAATGTTGCCCGGCGCTGCGGCTGGATCGCTTGCCGGATCGCCCGGAAGAAGCCATGCGCATTTGGGGCTCTTGCCGGTAGGGGGTGCAGCGGCAAGATGGTTTGAAGCATGGTCAGCCTTAAACACAATGGGAGCACTTGCGATTTGCGCATTCCGGCATTGAGGAATCTTGTTGGGTCGAAAGGTGCATATCTCAGCCAGTTCCGCAGTTGGCGGCTGCTGCTTGGCGGACGGTTGAGTTGAGGGAATTCTGGCGGATGGGGCCGTCCCTTGAGCCAAGAGCACGGGGCACAGCAGGACAAGCAGGAGTACACCTGCAGAGCAGATGGAACGGTTCAATGGCCAGCTCCTGAACATAGGGATAACTGCCGCAGTCTAAGGAACGGAGAAGGGGATTGGCCTTAGCCAAAGATGTGTACCGCGAAGTGTAGCGTTGATTGTGGAGCAACGCAAGAGAAAAAAACAGAGAATGGAGGAAATTGAAGATTGATTGGAAATGAGGCATTGCCGTTGGATAGTCATCGCAATGTTCAGCGCGGCGACGCGAATCCTGCGGAAGTCGGAAAGAGGATGGCGCTTGATTTCACCGAGGTGTACGCCGGGGACAACTCTTCACCTTCGCTGGGCGCAATTATTCACTTTCTCCATGTTTCCCTATAGTGGCGTGATTGTCCCCGATATCCCCCTAGAAGTAGCACTAAGTATCAAGACTCGATTGAGCCCCCGGGGTGTCTCGATGGCGGTATGACAAAAATCCCGACTGGAATCCTGGTCCTGAAAACAGGGGGTACAGCGGGGACAGATTCGGGCCGTCGCCCCCCGGCGCAGAGGCCATTCCGAGGTGGAAAGGTCCCCGGGGCGAAAAGAGTGCGACCGGGGAACTCGGAGTTTCATCCATCAACACTCATACCTGGCAGAAAGATACCTGGCTAGGTAACAGAAAATCATCTAGGGTGGTGAGCGGCATCCCGGACACGCCGACGATGAGTTTTACCTTCTGCTCTGCTGTTCGAGGGCCAAGTCGATGGCGGCATCCCGGACCTGTGAATCAGTGAATGCGTAGAAGGTCCAGAGTGCGAGCCATGTGCCGAACCAGGCGATGGAGGTGAACTCGTCGAGGCTTGGGTCCGGTGGCTTGCAGCGCTGGATAATCTGATCGACCGCCATGCCCGGTGGAGCGGGGTGCGTTGGAAGCTTCCTTTTCAATTCTGTGAGCGCTATTTGGCGCCGGGCCTCGGCGACGATCTGTTCACCGCAGGAGCCCGGAATCTTCTCCGACGCCAGCCAGTCGCAGATCTTCTTCGAGGAAGCGCGAGCGGCGTTCGTACGCCCCATTTCAATCGCTTCGCGGTGCCTGGCATCCTCTCGAATCCCGGCGGCCTTTGCCCTACGAACAAGCTCCCTGGTGCTGACGTTGCCCTGGCGTGCGAGATATTGGGCTCCAGCCGGGGCTTGAGCGGCCTGGTGCAGATGGCGGATCAAGGTGAGGCTGCGGTTCACCGCCTTCGCGAGTTGGCGAAGGCTGGCGCCGGCCCGATGAATCGCCTGGATCGCCCGGCCGCGTTCCAGATCGGAGAGATCGTCCCACTTGGATTGAAGGTCGGAAATGGAAGCTTGGACGTCGGCCATGAGCAAGAACTCCTGTTTCAGGGCTCAACATCGATCTGCCCTCATTCAAGGTTGGGTATCTTATCTCTTGAAATTATCCGCCGCGAGAGAGAAGGGCTGTGTCCGGCAGCACTTTCGCTCCAAAAATAGGTGTTGCGCAGCCTGTCTGGAGTGAGTGCGCAACGATTCCGGGCGAAAAAGGCCGTTGCGCAGCCACTTACTCCGTGCGTGCGCAACGAATCATGGTGTTAGTCCCTCGATAAGTGGGAGTTGGACCGGCTTTGATAGCTCTGCAGGGCATCTACGGCGGCTACCGGCCCGTTCTGGAGTAGTTAAAAAGTGAAATTATTCACTTTGCCCATGTTTTCCTATAGTGGTGTCGTTGTTCCCGTTATCCCCCGGGAAGTAGCATTAAGTATCCAGTCTCGCGCGAGCCCCCCGGGGGGCTCGAGGGCTCGATGACAAAAATGCCAACTGCGTTTCGGGGCCAAAAACTGCACTTCGCAGGAGCGGCATCACGGAAGTAACTATAGCCCTTCCGGAAGTGCAAACCATGGCCGCGGCGAGTCCCGCCGCGCCATAGAGAACCAACCTGAGATGCAGAGTCTGATCCAGAATCAATCACCCTTCCGGCACAAAAAACTGATATCAAGCTATGTATCTATATATCAGGCATGGTATCGGACTTGATCGACTGAGATCGCCAGATCGCCCGCATCGGCATGCCGGTCAACGTCCGGTAACAGAGCTCAGCCGGGCATGCCCAGACGGGCGATGAACATTGCCTGGGATGGGGGCGGTTCTCGGGCGCGGGCGCGCGAGGGTTTTTGTGTGCGGAAGGATGAGAGCACCTAGTACCCCCTGGAATACGGCGCCACGTCGGCCAGGATGGCCAGCTTGTTGATGTCCGGATACTCTTCCGGATCAACTCCCTGGAGTTCCGGATGCAGTGCTTCGTAGCCGGCGCCAGGCAGGCGGGCATAGCCCTGGTCGACCTTGATGAACGGATCACCAACCTTGAAGTTGGTGTAGTAGTCATCTCCTGGCAGCCAGCTGGGAGCTGTGTTGGGTATTTCATTGGCTTGGGGTTCGAAGCTCTCGCGCTGGACGAAACGACGAAGGGGCTCTGTATATCCGAAGTGTTCTGTTCCAGACATGGACGGGCCAATGCCTGCACCCAGCTCCTGCTCGTAATAACGGCGGGAGACACTATCCATTTGTCTGGATCCCTGGAAGAAGACATCTTTTCCCTTGGTGAATATGGCCGGAGCTTTGGATCTGGCCTGTTATGAGTACATACTCACAATGGAATTCAATCTGAGACCTGGTTTACTTGACAGGTCGCATCCATCAGGAGCAATGTGTGTATGAGTACCATGTGTAATCAGAACGACTCTTCCCTCCAAGCCTCGGCCGGCATCTTCATCTGGCTTTTGCAGGTAAATCGGCAGTCCCTGGGCCTCTCGGTAAACGAGGCCGCTGAGTTGGCCGGGATGGAGGCAACCGACTGGTTGGCTATCGAGGCCGGCCGGCTTCCTGAGCTCAACCAACTGCGACCCATGGCCGACACGCTTGAACTCAAGGTCGAGCAGCTGGCTGTCCTGGACCGAGTCCGCCGGAAAGCCTGCGAGGCCTAACCCCATACCGCCGCCGGACCTTCTTGGATACTGGCGGCGCATACTCAAACGCGTATAGGCTCATCTCCAGAGAGGAGGTGAGTCAGATCGCGAAGAAAGAAGCTTCAGGAGCAAAACGAGTGAACGTGAACATCGAAATCAATCTGCACAACGCTTTTAAGGCAGCGACGGCGGCCAAAGGAACCGACATGACGACCGTGCTGCAGGAGTACATCGAGAGCTACGTTGCCAAGTATGGGCCTGCCACTCCTAAAAAAGGACGGCGTGGATG
>JBEKRU010000097.1:0-27552 GCA_049518435.1 Occallatibacter sp.
GATCCAGTTCCTGGTGCGCACGCGCCGGTACCTCGCCCATGGGCATTGCAATGCTACCTGTCACGCTCGCCGTGGCAAACTCCCATGTCTCTCGTACATCGATCAGTTTGGCCGCGCCCTGGGCCAGCAGCGCCGCCGCCTCGGCCGGAGAAACCTCGTAGTCAAGCATGGCTCCAGTCTATGGCTTTTGCCTCGATGTTTGAAACCTGGCTAAAGGCATTGAAGCCTCTCGCCGCCGAGAGGCTTCGCGCAAGCTTGAATTACGATCTGGATCGAGAGAACCGGCTTCATTCGAAACCCGGCAAATTTGTCAGCTGGCAAACCACAGTACTTCAAATTCCTGCGGAAAAACAATCGGGACGAGATGAGCTCCTCCCGGTCAACGACCCATGACGTCGTGTTGGATGAGAAACGGCAGGTTCGTCATAATCTTCTGCGCCTTTCCGGAAATCTCTTTTACCCAATAAAAGGTAATCACCCCGTTCTCGACGTTCATGTTGGTGGGGTCCATATAGGTAATCGGATCCCCGTTAGGCTTGTAGAGCGTGATCGTAGTCAAAACCTGAATTCCCCCTAGTAATAGTGCCCCGCACCACCAGATGCGGCGATACGTCTTTCGGGTTACGAAAGTCACTTCGTCCATACTATCGTGGCGATTCTTTGCGAAGGTAACATACATTAAGCACTGAAGTAATACAGTTAATAACTACCCGAGACCTTTAACACTACGGCCCCTGTTAACACTGCCTCAGACGGTTGCCCCGTCCCTCCACTGAGGCAGTGTTAAAAGGCCCTGGTCCTCGGCGACCTCGAAAGTCTCTGTTTTCAGCCAGGCAAGCACAACCAAGTAATCTGGAATGGATGCCACCGATCCTCAATGCGCAATCCGTCACCAAGCAATTCGGCGCCACCCCCCTGTTTCGCAATATCTCCCTCACTGTTGAGGATGGCGACCGAATCGGTTTGATCGGTCCCAATGGCGCGGGCAAATCTACTCTGCTCGCGCTCCTTGCCGGCCAGGTCGAGCCGGACTCCGGCGAGCTTGCTGTCCGCAAACGTGCCCGCGCTGCCTACGTGCCGCAGGACTCACGCTTCGTTCCCGGCCGCACCATCCGCCAGGTCCTGGAGGCCGCTCTGGCCGCCGCCCATGTCAACGAAGCTGAACGCGAAGGCCGTTTGCGCGAGCTCTCAGGCCGCGCTGGATTTGTCGATCTCAATACTGAATCAGCCTCGCTCTCCGGTGGCTGGCGCAAGCGCCTCGCCATCACGGAAGCCCTGGTCCTGGAGCCCGAAGTCCTTCTCCTCGACGAGCCCACCAACCACCTGGATCTCGCCGGCATCGAGTGGCTGGAAGAACTGCTCCGCGCCTCATCCTCCGCCGCAGTCACGGTCAGTCACGATCGCTACTTTCTCGAGTCAACCTCCAACCAGATCGTCGAGCTCAATCGCATCTACGCCGACGGTCTCCTCCGCGTGAAGGGCAAGTTCAGCCGCTTTCTTGAAGAGAAGCAGGCTTATCTCGAATCGCAATCCAAGCAGCAGGAGAGCCTCCGCAACCGCGTCCGCACGGAGATCGAATGGCTTCGCCGCGGCCCCAAAGCCCGCACCACCAAGTCCAAGGCCCGCATCGACTCTGCCAACGAGATGATCGGCCAGCTCAAGGCCATGGATTCCCGCACCACCGTCAACTCCGCCGGCATCGACTTTGAAGCCAGCCAGCGCAAGACCAAGCGCCTCGTCGAATTCACCGATGTCGCGTGCTACGTTCCCCGCTCCGGCGACGAACCGGGGCGCCGCCTCTTCACCGGCCTCAACTTCATCCTCACCGCGGGCATGAAAGTCGGCCTCGCCGGCGCCAACGGGAGCGGCAAAACCACTCTCCTTCGTCTTCTGCGCGGCGAAATCGAACCCTCGGAAGGCTCAATCCGCCGCGCGGAAGCATTGCGCCTCGTCTACTTCAGCCAAATGCGCGACCTCGACGAGAACCTTACCCTCCGCCGCGCCCTCGCCCCGGAAAGCGACTCCGTCATCCACCAGGGCCGCACCACCCACGTAGCAAGCTGGGCCGCCCGCTTCCTCTTCACCAGCGAGCAGCTCAACCAGCCCGTCCGCAACCTCTCCGGCGGCGAGCGCGCCCGCGTCCTCATCGCCAAGCTCATGCTCGAACCGGCAGACGTGCTTCTCCTCGACGAGCCCACCAACGACCTCGACATTCCCACGCTGGAAATCCTTGAAGAAAATCTCCTCGACTTCCCCGGCGCGCTGATCCTCGTCACCCACGACCGCTATCTCCTCAACCGCGTAGCCTCCACTGTTCTGGGGCTAGACGGCCGGGGCCACACCGGCCAGTTCGCCGACTACGCCCAGTGGGAAGACTGGCTAAAAGAAACGAGCGATGCCGAGCAGGACGATGCGCAGGATAAAGCACGTCGCCGCTCCGACGGCTCCAGCAAAGGCCAGCAAGCCGGCGCGACCTCCGCAACAAGCGCCAGCACCGCATCGAATAAAAAGAAGCTCTCGTATCTTGAAGCCCGCGAGTTCGCCGAAATCGAGCACAAAGTCGAAGTCTCCGACGCCCGCCTCGCCGCCGCAAGAGACCACGTAGAACACCCCGACGTAGCCACCAACGCCACTGCCCTTCAGGAAGCGTTAAAAGAACTAGACGCCGCCCAACACGAGAACGACACCCTCTACGCCCGCTGGGCCGAGCTAACAGAAAAAGCTGATTGAATTCTCCACTGTGGCGGCAGGATTTTCTCCGGATCGGCGACCATGCATCCACAATACCCATTCGGCACTACTATCTCCCACCCACAGCAGTGTCATCCTTGTATCTCTGAATAAGCGGCAGTTTCGGTGAAACTGTTGCAGTGGGGGAGTCGAGGCATCGACTCCCCCGCGGGCGGACGGCTCCCGTTCATCCTGTGGTCTTTCGACCGACGCATTCATTCGAACATACAAGGCAGGTTACCGTGACACGAATCATTTGTGGAGTGGATGTTGCTTCGCAGTCGCTGCAGGCGCGGGTGGGCCAGCAAGGCCCCGCCGGCACCTTCGCCAACAACCCGGAGGGCATCGCCGCACTTGCCTCTTTCTGCTGTGTCCATCAGGTTCAACTGGTGGCCATGGAAGCTACCGGCGGCTACGAGCAGCGGGCCTTTCAGCAGCTGTCGGAACACGGTCTTCCCGTGGCTATCGTAAACCCGCGTGCGGTGCGACAGTTTGCCCAGAGCATGGGCTCACTGGAGAAAACCGACGCCATCGATGCCGGCATGATCGCCTGGTATGCGGAAACCAGGAAGTCCCAGCCGCTGTGCCTGGCTCCCCGCACCCAGCTCGAATTGCGTGCCCGCGTGACCCGCCTGCGCCAGCTCACCGAGATCCGCACCGCACAACTGAACCAGCAGCGGCTGGTCAGCAATCATGCCATCCAGGACGGCTTCCGCCAGATGCTTGCCTTCCTGGCCGCGCAGATCGAGGAACTGGAGCAGGCCATTGCCGCGCTCATCGGCGCCGATCCACTGTGGTGCGAGCTCAATCGGGCCTTCCGCACCATCAAGGGCGTGGCTGACCGCACTGTAGCCCGCATCATGGCCGAGATGCCGGAAATCGGGACCTTGTCCAACAAGACCATCTCCAAGCTGGCAGGCGTGGCCCCCATGGCCAACGACTCAGGCAAGCATCAGGGCAAGCGCGCGGTGCGCGGAGGCCGCGCCGCAGTCCGCGAAATCCTGTTCATCGTGGCCAGCGTGGTGGGGCGCCACGAACCGGACTTCATCACCTTCCAGCAGCGCCTCCGCGCCGCCGGCAAACCACCTAAGGTTGTCCGCATCGCCCTGGCACACAAGCTCCTGGTACGGCTCAACGCAAAGGCACGACAGGCCAGACAGAGGCTGGCTGTTCTTCAACAAAACCCCATGACACCATCGGAGGGCTTTTGTAAGGCATAATGAAACCGGCCGGTGAAGCGGAGATGGGCTCTGGTGGAGACCAACCCGTCAAGGAATAGCCTGCTGCGACTCGTCCCACCGATGAGCAAATGGGAGCGGACACTCAACCTGCTCCCACCACGCCTGGCACATCGGGAGGAAAGATCGCCCATGCCTCAGAAAACTCGCACTTCCCCGCCGACTTCTGCCGCAACACTTGACAAAGACAGACAGTCGCTGAACCTGCTTTTGTCCTTCATTAACCGGTCTGGGAAAGGTCGAATCTACCGATCACGATCCCCAGGCATCCACCGTCACAAACCGGTGGCTGTCCTTGTACCGCGCAAGCAACCGCCCCGCCGCTTCCACCGATGGCCCTCGATTTCCCCGCCGTACCAGATGATTTCCATCGTGCAACACGATATTTGCCGACCATCCCCGCCGCTCCAGGCTGTCAATCGACCGCGAAATCCGGCCTGCAATCCGGGCCGCTGAAGACTCCTTCCAATCCGAAGTCATCGCATTCCAAAGTACCGGCGTCAATTCCAGTTCGCGCGCAATCTTCAGCACCACGGGCCGGCGCGCCCCAAATGGCGGCCGAAAGAACCGGACCGGCACGCCCGCGGTCTGTTCCAGTATTTCCTGTGTGCGCTTGAGCTCCTCGCGAACCCGATCCGCCGCCGTAAGCGCCAGGTTGGGATGGCTCCACGTGTGGTTCCCGATCAAGTGACCACCCTCAACAATGCGCCGCACAAGCCGCGTCTCCACCTTGGCCCGGCTGCCTATCAGGAAAAATGTCGCCCGCGCATCGTAGCTGGCCAATAAATCCAGCAGGCGCGGTGTCCACGCCGGATTAGGGCCGTCGTCAAATGTGAGCGCAAGTTCGCCCGGTTTCCGCGGAGCCGTCAGCGTCTTCCCAAAAATCTGCGACTCCGGCCAAAGGGCTGCGTACGCACACCCGCCCCACGCAAGCCCCGCAACGCCCACAGTGCCCAAGGCTGCATAAATTCCCGTTTCAATGGAGGAAAGCATCCTGCCTTCCAGTTTCAGCCCTCACCCGCACGCGGAGCAAGCCGCTGCGCAAGGGGAGAACCTCTACTCCGACGTAGTCGGGTCAATCGTCGCCCTTACCTGCGAGACCTTGTTCGCCGGAAACCCGCCCTTTTGCGCATGTTCCCGCACCGTCGCCTCGTCAGGCGCAATATAGACGCAATAGATCTTGTCGTCTGTCACGTAGCTGTGCAGCCACTGAATCCGAGGGCCCATCTCGCTCAGCACGCCGCAAGACGTTTGAGATATTCCCTGCAGCTGTTCCGGGGTCAACTTCCCAACCTCGGGAATCTCCCTCTCAATGACAAACTTCGGCATTCAATCCACCTCGTACCTCGCCGGGCTCCCGGCTTGGAGTACCGGCATTCTATCCACGCATTCAGTCCCGCACAAGGTCAAAATGGACCCGCGAATCGTCCCCAATCCCGCCTCAAGCCACTGACAACTGACAACTGATCACTGACAACTGTTCTTCCGGCGTATACTCAATCTTGTTCGGGTCGCATCCTGAGTCCACGGAGCGGCACTGGAGACAATATGAGCCTTACCAGCTTCCCCGGCAGCGCCAATTCCTCGTCCCAAACCACGCCCATCACAAAAGTCACCATGCCCGCGCTCTCTGAAATGAAGCGCCAGGGCAAGCCCATCTCCGCCCTCACGGCATACGACTACTCCACCTCCCGCCTCGCCGACGAAGCCGGCATCGACTTCATCCTCGTCGGCGATTCCCTCGCCATGGTCGTTCTCGGCCACGAAAACACCCTCGCCGTCACCGTCGACGAAATGATCCACCACACCCGCGCCGTTCGCCGCGCCGTTCACCGTGCTCTCGTGGTCGCCGACATGCCCTTCGGCAGCTACTCGACCGTGGCCGAAGGCCTCGCCAACGCCGTCCGCTTCGTCAAGGAAGCCGGCGCCGAAGCCGTCAAAATCGAGGGCCCGCGCGTCGAGCTCGTCCGCGCCCTCACCGACGCGGAAATCCCCGTCGTCGCCCATCTCGGCCTCACCCCCCAAAGCGTCCACCGCATGGGTGGATACCGCGTCCAGGCCCGCACCGCCGAAACCGTGCTTCAACTCAAATCCGACGCCCACGCCCTCGCCCATGCCGGCGCCGCAGCCATCGTCCTTGAAGGCATTCCCCGTGAAGTCGCCGCGCAAATCACCGCCGAACTGCCCGTCCCCACCATCGGCATCGGTGCCGGTCCCGACTGCGACGGCCAGATCCTCGTCTTCCACGACCTGCTCAACCTCACCTTCGCGCCCGCCGCCAAGTTCGTCCGCCGCTATGCCGACGCCGGCACCCTCATCCGCACCGCCATCGAGCACTACCGCGAAGACGTCGAGCACCACGCCTTCCCCTCCGACGAAGAGAGCTACCACCTCCCCGAATCCGTCCGCAACACCCTCGACGACAGGGAGCAAGCGGCCACCCTTCGCAAGGCCTGATGCAAGTGAAAGAACAAATTTCGGACTCCCCACCCACCCCACGCCTCAATTTATCAAGGGGCACGACTTTACAGGCTGCGGAGAAACTCGCATGAACTCAAATGCAAGGCTCTGTAACCAGGGCACGGCTTTAGCCGGGCCGAAAAAGGCCAATAGAATGAGTCGGGCTTTAGCCCCTGCTACGCTCCATCAAGCGATTCTGCTTCAGTCTCGGGAGTTTTTCCGCAGCCTGTTTAGTCGTGCCATAAGAGCAGTCAAATGAACGTGGGGCTGTAGCCCCTGAGGCGCGTTTTCGAATATCTGATGCAAATCCTCCACACCGTAGCCGAACTCCGCCAATGGTCCCGCTCCTGTCGTTTTCCAACATTTGGCCGGGTGCCCCCGGTCCCTCGCCCTTGGGGACCGGGGAATGAACAACCCACGGTCGGCTTAGTCCCCACCATGGGCGCCCTCCACGCCGGTCACGCCTCCCTCATCCGCGCCGCCGCAGCCTCCTGCCAACACGTCGCCGTCAGCATCTTCGTCAACCCCACCCAATTCGGTCCCAATGAGGATTACTCCCGCTACCCCCGCACCTTCGACGCCGACTGCGCACTCGCCGAATCCGCTGGCGCAACCGCCATCTTCGCTCCCTCGGTAGAAGACCTCTACCCCTCCGACCCCTCGACCCCCGACTCAACCTTCGTAGAAGTCCCAGGCCTAAGCACCCGTCTCGACGGCGCATCGAGACCCGGCCATTTCCGCGGAGTAGCCACAGTCGTGTCCAAGCTCTTCATCGCCGCCGAGCCCGACCGCGCCTTCTTC
The DNA here is from genome assembly GCA_049518435.1 of Occallatibacter sp. GTDB lineage: Bacteria > Acidobacteriota > Terriglobia > Terriglobales > Acidobacteriaceae > Telmatobacter. Next base: position 7,230 of record JBEKRU010000097.1, read on the forward strand.
GGCCAGAAAGACGCGGCCCAGGTTGCCGTCCTTCGCCGCATGACCACCGATCTCCTGCTCCCGGTGGAAATCGTAGTCTGCCCCATCATCCGCGACCCCGACGGCCTCGCCCTCAGCTCCCGCAACATCTACCTCAGCCCCACCGAGCGCACCCAGGCCCTCGTCCTGAGCCAAGCCATCCGCAAGGTCGAGTCCCTCGCAGCCAACGGCGAACGCCGCGCCAGCGTCCTAATCGAAGCCGCGAAGCAACTCATCGCCACCATCCCCGAAGTCCGCATCGATTACATCGCGCTAGTTGACTGGGCCACGCTCTTACCGGTCGAAGTCGCCGCCCCCGGCACCCTCTTCGCCATAGCCGCCTACGTCGGCAAAACCCGCCTCATCGACAACACAATCCTTGACTCAGATGCACAGCTAGACCATCTGGGGAAGCTAGACGAGAGAACCTTGGAGGGGCGCGATCTGGAAGGTTACTCGCGACACCCACAGACGAACGAAGAAGCTCGACGGTGGGAGAGAGAAGCTTCAACTACATTGCGACGGGTTCCCATGCATCGCCTCTGAAACATGGGAGACGGTGAAGCTCGGGCTAGCCCCCGTTTTCCATTTACTCGTTAGGCTAACCTGTAGTGAATTCCCGCTAGCCGCATATCAATACGTGATATAGATATTCACCGTGCATCGATTCCTCTTCGCCCTCGTTCTTGCCGCATGCTCCTTGCCGCCCGCGCTCGGTCAGGAGTGTCCACAATCCAGCAAAGACGGCCCGTCCGCTCCTTCTGAGGTGCGTGCGCTGGAAGGCACGATGATCTACCACGACAGCATTCGGCAATGGTTTGAATTGAAGTTCGACAAGCCTGATTGCCGGCAGGCATCTATTCAACTTCTCGGTGGGGACAAACTCGGAACCCACCTCGAGGTGCTGCGGGGCTGTCGAGTCCGAACAACCGGACAGCTTGATATATCGGGCACAGGCTACTTTTCGCTCGACACGTTTCAATCCGTGCAAACCATCGTGCCTGTTGGCCAATGCGTCGCAAAACCGGCTTTTCCGGACTATTCCCGCGCAAAACCGGAAAAGTCGATCCGTGCATTCCGAGTAGACATGCATTTTGACTACGAGCCAGGCGATCACCCAATTGTCTTCCGCGTGACGAGCGCCGGGAAGGAACTTCGGCCCTGGCAGGCCTATGCGAGTTATTGGCTCACTGGCGGCTTCGTTCTCTACGGCGAGTGCGCCAAGGGCTTCGTTGTGGACCGAGTTATTGGCCCCCCTCAGGCAAATCCATCCCACTTCGACGAGCGGAGAACTACCAGCGATATGGCGGCGTTCGATCCTGAAAGCGCTGCCGCCTCCGGACATAAGATACTGGACCTCGCTTACACCTGCGTTCGCAGTAAGTGAGCGGAACACAATGACATCCAATGCCGGAACTCGCCGCATTGACTTTGTTGATGCCAGGTCCATCCGCGCCTACGCCAATTCAGCCCCTTTTAGCCAACAAACACCGAGCCCCCCGCGGCCCCAGCGCCTTGTCAAAAGTCACCAGCATGCCATCCGCTTCCTGGGCGAAAGCCAGCAGCCAAGCATCGGCCCACACCTTGGGCGATACGATTCGTCCTGCCGCCTTCTCACGGAACCGCTCTTCAACTGTCGGCGGCTCAGACATGCAGACCACGCGATCATCGTCGTAGAAACGGTCGTAAACCCGCCACGCTTCACCCATGGTCAAAGGCTTGTCGTCCATTACAGCTGCCGTCGTCATAAGACGCAACAAACCAAGCTGAGTCAGACGGGAAAATGCTATGACTCCCGCCTCTTCAGCCCACCAGCGCCTCGCAAGGTCGGCATGAACGTGTTCCGGCGTCGCCAGCGCCAGCCAGACATTCATGTCAGGGAAGCTCAATGAGCTCATAGGCCTCTTCGTTGGTGATTGAAATCCGCCGCCCCGCCGGCCGGATCAGCGGTGGATCGAGGCTGAGTCGCCGTTTCGGTCGCGGTAATACACCTTCTTCCACCGAGCGCTCTATGCTCGCAAGTATCAGCTTGCGCGCGGAGCAGCCCTTACGCGCCGCTACCTCGTGCAGCCGCCGATGAAGATCGCGAGGAATGTCGATCGAAGTCCGCACCGCTTTAGAATCCATACAACAATCATGATTCGACGACTTAAATAAGTCAAGCGCACCGGCACAGACAAAAAAACCGTTGCACACGCTTAGTCCCTCGCTAAACTCTGTAACCAATGCCGGAACTCCCCGACATAGCCGCCTACATCTCCGCCCTCGAGCCCCGCATCCTCGCCCAGCCGCTCGAGCGCGTCCGCCTGGCCTCCGTCTTTCTCCTCCGCACCGTCGACCCGCCTCTGGCCTCCGTCGAAGGCCGAATCGTAACCGCCCTCCGCCGCATCGGCAAGCGCATCGCAATCGGTGTCGAAGGCGACCTCTGGCTAGTCCTCCACCTCATGATCGCCGGCCGCCTCCACTGGAAGCCCCCAGGCGCCAAACTAGCCGGCCGCATCGCCCTCGCCGCCTTCGATTTCCCCGCCGGCTCCCTCATCCTCACCGAAGCCGGAAGCAAACGTCGCGCCTCCCTCTACGTCCTGCGCGGCGAAGCCGCCCTTCAAGCCATCGACCCCGGCGGCGTTGAAATCTTCTCCACCGACCTCGCCGGCTTCCGCTCCGCCCTCACTGCCGAAAACCGCACCCTCAAGCGCGCACTCACCGATCCCCGCCTCATCAGCGGTGTCGGCAACGCCTACTCCGACGAAATCCTCCACGCCGCCCAGCTCTCCCCCATCACCCTCACCCACAAGCTGAAGCCGGAAGAATGGGACCGCCTGTTCGCCGCTACCCGCACCACCCTCACGTTCTGGTCCGATCGTCTCCGCGCCGAAGCCAACAAATCATTCCCTGAAAAAGTCACCGCCTTCCGCCCCGACTTCGCTGTCCACGGCAAGTTCGACCAGCCGTGCCCCCGCTGCGGCCAGAAAGTCCAGCGCATCCGCTACGCCGACAACGAAACCAACTACTGCGCCCACTGCCAGACCAATGGCAAAGTCCTCGCCGACCGCAGCCTTTCCCGCCTCCTCGGTTCCGACTGGCCCCGTACCCTCGACGAACTCGAGGCCCTCAAACGCCGCTGATCCTCACCACGTGGATTCCCACCATTTCTCCTTGACACACCCTCTCCACTTCACGCAAAGTCATCTCCACACCCCCTTTCCCACGGACACCATTTCAAGGAGCTACCGCCATGCATCATCTTGCTCACTTCAACCACTTCGCCATCCTGGTTTCCGCGCTGATCCAGTGGTTCATCGGCGCCCTCTGGTATTCTCCGGTCCTCTTCGCCAAGCCCTGGGCGGCCATGAACGGTATAACCCCGGGGGGACCAAAGAAGAACGCAATGATCGCCGGCATGATCACGTCCTTCGTCGGCAGTCTCGTTCTCTCCTTCATGCTGGAGCACCTCATTCTTTGGTCCGGCGCATCCACCGCCGCCTGGGGAGCGCTCATCGGCTTTATCGTCTGGGCAGGATTCATGGCCGCGCCGCTTTCCGCCAGCTATATCTATGAGGGCCGTCCCTTCAAGCTCTTTGCCATCAACCTCGGCTTCTGGCTCGTCTGCCTTCTCGCCAGCGGCATATTGCTCGCGCTCTGGCGCTAGGGTCTGTCAACGCTACCGCACCGGTCGCCCTTACAATCGACCTATGAGCAAAACCGTCATCGCAACCGGAAAAGCCCCCGCCGCCATCGGGCCTTACTCACAGGCCATCCGGGCGGGCAATCTAGTCTTCACAGCCGGTCAAATCGCGCTTGACCCGGAGACGCAGCAAGTCGTCGCCGCCGGCATCGCAGACCAGACCGTCCGCGTTCTCGAGAACCTGAAAGCCATCCTGGAAGCCGCCGGATCGAGCCTTGCGCAGACCGTCAAGGCCACTGTCTTCCTCAAGGATTTCAATGATTTTGCGGCAATGAACGCCGTCTACGCCACCTACCTGGCAGCAGACGGCGCTACGCCCCCGGCGCGCAGCACCGTCGAAGTCTCACGCCTGCCCAAGGATGTCCTTGTAGAAATTGATCTGATCGCGGAAGTCTAGGGCATCGCCGTTACTTTGGCGACTCTCGCGCATCCAATCGAAGGCTGCGGCGCGGATCGCGCCTGCAGAAGAGGTTATTGATGAGCGAAACACCTGAAAAAATCGAACGCACCGAAGCCGAGTGGCGCGCCCAACTCACGCCCGAGCAATACCGCGTCCTTCGCGAGAAGGGAACCGAACGCCCCTACACCGGCGCCCTCACCCAAAACCACGAAACCGGCAACTACCATTGCGCTGGTTGCGGCGAGCTCCTCTTCCTCAGCGGAGCCAAATTCGACTCCGGCTGCGGCTGGCCCAGCTTCGTGATTCCCGCTGAATCCAAAGCCGTCGTCGAGCATGAAGATCGCAGTTTTGGCATGCGTCGAGTCGAAGTCACCTGCGCCCGCTGCGGCGGCCATCTCGGCCACGTCTTCCCCGACGGCCCAGGACCCACGGGATTGCGCTACTGCATCAATTCCGCCTCGCTCACCTTCACCCGGGCCGGCGAGTAACCCAGCAGCCAGAACCGCCCCGCAAAACGTGCAAACGCCCAGCGACGCCGCTCGGAAGCGGCGTCGCTGGGCGTTCCAATCAGGTTGTCGAAAAGGACTTGCGAAAAACTACGCCTTGGCGACCACGGGCGATGCCTTGGTCACGGCGGGACCTGCCTTGGTGATCTTGCCCGTCTTGATGCAGCTCGTGCATACCCGGATCCGCTTGGCGGAACCGTTGACCAATGCCTTAACCGCCTGCAGATTCACGCTCCAGCGGCGACGCGTCACGTTGTGCGCGTGAGAAATGTTATTGCCGAACTGCGGGCCTTTCCCGCAAATATCGCATACCTGTGCCATGACTTAGCTCCAAATCCTTTGCTGTTTCTGGTGCGGCATTCCCGCCGCCGCTCGCGTGGCGCAAAAATCCGCCTGCTTGCCGAACTTCCAGTATACCCCGAATCCATCCCCGTTCCAACCCCGAACACCGAAAACCGCTGGAACAGGGACCCTCAAACCTCTGGCGGACCCACAGAAACCACAAAGTACGATGCCGGCTCCGTCGCACTGGCGTTTGTAATATAGTGGTCGTCTCCGGCAATGCAAAGCCCCATGTCGCCGGCCTTCAGGGTGCAGGTCGACCCGGCCGTCATCAGGGTAGCCGTGCCCTCCCGCATCAGCCACATTTCCGTGTGCTTGTGATGCTCAATCTTCTCCGGCGGCGCGCCCGGCGCAAGAAACGTCACATGCGCCTCCAGCCGAATATTGTCGGGCAGCATCCCCGTCAGAAAAGGATGAGAAACCCGCGGCGTCCCTGGGTGCGAGGCCGCTCCCCACACATACTGGCCCGACTTCAGCGGCAAAAGGGGCTTGGCTGCCACAGCGGTTTGAGGGTTGGGCGCCTGGCCATCCACGGCGTTCGCAATCCCGGGCGCAGCCAGAAGTACGGGAACCAGTGCCGCAAATTCACGTCGATTCATGGGGACCTCCTGTACGCCGCCATCCTACTCATTCCTGCCAATCGCCTGCAACAGAGCCGTCTCCACGGGAAATCAATCGCCCGGTGGCGGCGCGGTGGACGGAGGCGTCGGCAGCCCATCAATCGTCTTCGGCTCCATCACCTCAGTCCGCGTGCCATCCGGGTCAAACAGATTCGCCTGCCGCTTGCGATTCTTCCCCAAATGCATCTCGATCTCCCGCTTGTATTCCTGCATATACGGCGTAGCTTTCAGCCTTGCGACCGCCTCCGGCACGTCGGGAACCACAAGGCAAAGATGGTGCGCACCCCCGCGAGCCGTCTCCGCCGGTGCGGTCTTCTCCAGCATCAGCTCGACATAGTCGTCGCTGTCTGGAGCCTTCAGGTTGATCCACGACAGAACCGTCCCATTTCCACTGCCGCGCCATGTCTCCGTGAAGCCAAGCACTTCCGTATAGAACCGGTACTCGGGCCCAAGATCGGTCACAATAATTCCCGCATGCGTCATGTGTTGCGAAATCCGATTCGTCCCCAGATGCTTGCCGAAATTGAGCATCGTCTGTCCATCCGCCGTGTACTGCACCATCTCCACCGTATGCCCTGCGGGATCGGTAACATTGAATGCCAGGTTGCCGATCCTCCCCCGATCCACGTGGCTCGGCACCTTCACCCCTTTCGCAGCCAGATACGCCCGCAGCGCTTCCGCGTCGTCCGTCTCAAAAGCGATATGGCTCAATCGATCCGAACCCGCCGTCTTCTCCGGAAACAGTTCAACGTACTGATGGTCATTGATCTTGAAGAACGTCATCGACGGCGTCCCGTCGGGATTCCTGAGCGGATACACCTCATCGAATCCCAGAAACTCGCCGTAGAACTTCCGTGATTGGTCAAAATCATGCGCAAAAAAGGCGACATGCGCAAGCCCCAGAATCTTCGGCCGCGCGGGCGTCTGAGCCACCAGCATGCTGACAAACAGGCAACTGCCGGTCAGCATCGCCAAAGCCGTTCTTGCATTCAACGGGTTCATAACGCCTCCAGTGCTTTGCCGCCAGTTTCTTCCTTCTCGATCGTGCAATGTCCAACAGACGATGCGGCTTCCAGCACACCGGCAATCGGGACTCAGAATAACGCTGTATCGTGGCTCATGGCGAAATGGTTTTTTGGGGTTCCATAGCTCAGAGTTTGAAGATAGGATTGGTGTGCGCCGAGCCTTTGAGAGGGAGCGAGTGTCATGGTAGAACCCGAAGCGGAGAAAGGATCGGCATTTACCAAGCTATGGCCCGATGCAAGGTCCGCGCTCGATGATATTGTGCATGACGGGATGCTGCTGGCAATCGGCGGGTTTGGTCTTTGCGGCATCCCTGAAGCGTTGATCCTTGCCCTACGCGACAAAGGCGTCGGCAATCTGACTATTGCCAGCAACAATGCCGGTGTAGATGGCTGGGGAATCGGATTGCTGCTTGAAACTCGGCAAGTGAAAAAGATGATCGCGAGTTATGTAGGTGAGAACAACGAATTTGAGCGCCAGTATCTCGAGGGAGAGTTGGAAGTAGAATTCTGTCCCCAGGGCACACTCGCCGAACGCATGCGCGCAGGAGGCGCAGGGATCCCAGGCTTCTATACGCGCACGGGCATTGGAACGCTTGTGGCCGAGGGAAAAGAACACAAGGAATTTGATGGAGTAAGTTACATTCTTGAGCGCGGCATTCAGGCAGACATAGCCTTGGTGAAGGCGTGGAAGGCCGATCGCCTGGGGAACCTCGTCTATCGGCGAACAGCGCGTAACTTCAATCCCAACGCGGCAACATGCGGCAAAATCACGGTGGCGGAAGCTGAGATTATCGTCGAACCGTGCGAACTTGATCCCGATGAGATTCATACGCCGGGCATCTTTGTTCATCGGCTCGTGCACAATCCCAACCCTGAAAAACGAATTGAAAAAGTAACCACCCGAGAGGCATAGCTCAGTGGCTTGGACTCGTCATCAAATGGCAGCGCGCGCGGCCCGGGAACTGAAGAATGGCTTCTACGTCAACCTGGGAATCGGCATCCCCACGCTGGTTGCGAATCATATTCCGGCCGGAATCACAGTTACCTTGCAGTCGGAAAACGGCCTGCTTGGGATGGGCCCGTTCCCGCTCGCCCATGAGGTCGACGCCGACCTGATCAACGCGGGAAAACAGACTGTGACGTTCATTCAGGGCGCGTCCACTTTTTCAAGCGCGGATTCATTCGCCATGATTCGCGGCGGTCACATCGACCTCGCGATCCTGGGCGCGATGCAGATTTCCGAGCACGGCGACCTGGCTAACTGGATGATTCCCGGCAAGCGCGTGAAGGGCATGGGCGGCGCCATGGACCTTGTGTCGGGAGTGCGCCGCGTGATCGTGATTATGGAGCATGTGGCGCAGGATGGAAGTCCCAAGCTGCTTCGCACGTGCACTCTTCCACTTACCGGAACGCAAGTGGTCCAAAGAGTGATCACCGATTTGTGCGTAATGGATATCACTCCAACTGGCTTTGAAGTGGTTGAGTTAGCGGACGGTGTAACTCGTGAGTTTGTAGAGCGCCAGACCGGGGCTCCCTTGCGCTTCAACCTTACAGCCGCATAACAACAACTAAATCCACAACTGAGTCTACTTTGACCAGCTCGGCTTTCTCTTTTCCAGAAACGCCGCAATCCCCTCTTTGAAATCCGCAGTCTCGCGAGCTTTTGCGTTCGCATCCAGGGCCAGAGTGATCGCAGTATCAAGCCAGTCCTTGTTCTGCGCCGCCACCAGGCGCTTGGTGGCTGCCAACGACTCCGGACTGTTTGCCGCCAGTGTCTGCGCCAGCACGCGGACGCGCTCGTCAAGGGCATCCGCTTTGACCACTTCATTCACCAATCCCAGCCGATACGCCTCCTCTGCATCGAAGAGTCTGCCAGTGAGCAGCAGATCCCTGCTCCGTTTGTCCCCAATCTGCAAAGCCAGATACGCCGACACAATGGCAGGCACAAAGCCGATCCGCGCCTCCGTGTAGCCAAACTTCGCAGACGGAACAGCAAGCGTGAAATCGCAAATCGTAGCCAAGCCCGTGCCCCCCGCGATCGCCGCTCCATGCACCGCTGCGATCGTGGGCATCGGTAACTCATGCAAAGTGCGAAACAGCATTGCTATACGCTGCGCATCGCCACGATGGTCGTCGGCCGGCTTTTCGCTCATAGTTTGCAATGCCGACAAATCGAGACCGGAACAAAATGCTTCGCCCGCGCCGCGGAAGACAACGACCCGGCAGCTGCTAAGTGCCGCCGCCTCCATCTCGGCGATCAATTCTTCTCGCATTTCGGGAGTCATGGCGTTGCGCCGCTCGGGGCGATTCAATGTAATGGTTCGAATATCTGCATCGTCTGTTACCAAAATCGTTCTATAACTCAAACCCGTCCCTCCGATTCTTCGATAACTATAGATTCGGCCCCGCACCAAATTCCCGTGCGATAGCGCCGCTGGCGGATACTAACTCATCCAGGGACTTTAACTCCGGAACCTCCGCTCCCAGGTCATTCAGCTCCGCAATCAACACTTCTGTGGCGATATTTCCCACCAGGGCATCCTGCGCAAATGGACATCCTCCCAGCCCGCCAATGGCAGCATCGAACCGCCTGCAACCGGCACGATAAGCAGCGCGAATCTTCTGCGCTGCGTCCTGTGGGCGTCCATGCAGGTGCACGCCAATTTCGGCGCCGTCGCCCGCTTCGAGCACACGCGCTATCGTTTCCTCAATCTGCGCAGCCGTTGCAAGTCCCACCGTGTCGGCCAGAGAGATTTGCCGGATTCCCATTCCAATGAGCTGCGTGCATGCATGGACTGCGGCATCAATGCTGGATGGATCGCCATATGGATTTCCAAAGGCCATTGAAACGTAGGCGACTACATTTCGCTCCGCGCCTCCCGCCATAGCTGCGATTGACCCCAAAACGCCCAGCGACTCTTCCTGAGTCTGTTTCTGATTCCTCCGCAGAAATTCCGGCGAGATGGAGTACGGAAAACCCAAGGTTTGCACCGTGACTGTTTCGATTGCTCGCTCTGCGCCCCTTTCGTTTACCACGATTCCAATGATCTCGAGGTTCTCCGGAACGTCAACGAGTTCAAGCACCTGCTCGGAGTCCGCCATCTGCGGAACGGCCGCGGGCGCCACAAAACTTACAGCGTCGATAGCTGTGAACCCAGCCGCGATCAGCTTCTGCAGATAATCCGCCTTTTGCGGCGCAGGAATGATCGCCCGCAATCCCTGCCACGCGTCCCTCGGACACTCCACAATCTTGACTAACTCACTCATATGCCGTTCCCAAAAAGTCGCGTCTCATTGCAGTTACTTAGCCCCGAGACGGAGAAACCTTAAGTATCTCTCGGGCGATCACCATACGTTGAATCTCGCTCGTTCCTTCGCCGATCGTGCATAGCTTTACATCGCGGTAATACTTCTCGGCCGGATAATCCTTGATGAAGCCATAACCGCCAAACAGCTGTACAGCCTCATTGCAGATACGGACCGCCACTTCGCTGGCAAAGAGTTTCGCCATCGATGATTCACGCGTAACTTTCCGTCCCGCATCTTTCAGAACCGCGGCGCGCTGCGTCAGCAGCCTTGCGGCGTCGAGTTCGGTGGCCATGTCCGCGAGCTTCCATTGAATGCCCTGAAATTCCGCAATAGCCTTGCCAAACTGTCGGCGCTCCTTGACATACTTCAGTGCCGCGTCCAGCGCACCGCGTCCGATCCCCAGCGCCAATGCGGCAATGGAAATCCGGCCACCATCGAGAACCCGCATCGCATCGATGAAGCCCTCGCCTTCTACGCCAAGCAGGTTTTCCGCGGGGATTTCGCAATCCTCGAAGATCAGTTCACTGGTATCGCTGGCCCTCAGTCCCAGTTTGTTCTCTTTCTTGCCCGGCCTGAATCCCGGCGTTCCCTTCTCCACCAGGAATGCCGACAACCCGTGCGTGCCCTTGGTCTTGTCTGTCACCGCAATCACAACCGCAACATCAGCGTGATGGCCGTTGGTGATGAATGTTTTGTTTCCGTTGAGCACATAGTTATCGCCCTTCCTCACCGCGGTGGTGCGGGCAGCGCTGGCGTCGGAGCCGGAGCCTGGTTCAGTAAGTGCCCATGCGGCGAGCCATTCGCCGCTTGCGAGCAACGGCACGTACTTACTCTTCTGCGCCTCGTTGCCAGCCAGGAAGATATGATTTGTTCCCAGCGAGTTATGAGCGGCTACCGTGATGCCAACTGAGCCGTCGACCGCGGATAACTCTTCGATGGCCAGCACATAGTCCACATATCCCAGGCCTGCACCGCCGTACTCCGGCGGGAAGATGACGCCCAGCAGTCCCATTGCGCCAAGCTTCCTGATGACTGACGTGGGAAGGTCGCAAGCTTCATCCCAGGCCATGACATTCGGAGCAATCTCTGCCGCGGCGAATTCGCGGATCTCCCGCCGGAGATGCTCCTGATCCTCCGTCAACACGAACGGGTATAAGCTCGTCTCGGACTCCAATTCAAGTTTCATCAAGGCTCCTTCGCTGTCTGCTGCCAAGACTCGCCGCGCACGTTCATAAGCAAGAGTCGGGTGTGCGGGAATCTGTAAATCATGTTTGAAGAACTCCGGGATTGAATCGGGGCACATCAGGATTCAAGGCACACGCCTCCAGGGCGGTGATGAGTACATCCCGGGTTTTGGCCGGATCAATGATTGCGTCGATCCATAGGCGTGCAGCGCCGTAACGTGGATCGGCTTGCGCATCATAGGTGTTCTTGATCTCGTCATAGAGAGACTTCTTCTCCGCTTCCGAAAGCACCTTGCCGCCGCGTTCCATCTGTTTGGCACGAACCTCCGCGAGCGTGCCGGCTGCGGAGGCGCCGCTCATGACGGCATAACGCGCCGTCGGCCATGCAAACAGGAAGCGCGGATCGTACGCCTTGCCGCACATCGCGTAGTGCCCCGCACCAAAGCTTCCGCCGATGATGACGCTGATTTTAGGCACCACGCTCGTGCTCACGGCCGAGACCATTTTTGCTCCGGCGCGGATGATGCCCGACCACTCGGCATCCTTCCCCACCATGAATCCATTCACGTCGTGCAGAAAGATCAGCGGGATCAGGTTCTGATTGCAATCCATGATGAATCGCGCTGCCTTTTGCGCGCTCTCTGTATAGATAACTCCGCCAACTTCGATGCGATTCATTCCTGCAGAGGGGCCCATGGCTACAGTTTGATTCTGGTTCGTTTTTTGATTCGCTACGATGCCGACTGCATGGCCGCCGATACGCGCATATCCACAAAGCACCGTACGGCCAAAGTCCGCTTTGTACTCATCGAACTCGCTGCGATCGACAATGCGGGTAATAACCTCGTGCATGTCATAAACATTGCTCGCGCCCGGTGCAGGATTCAGCAGGCCATATAACTCGTCGCCCCCAAACGCCGGCGCATCGTCCGTAGCATCGAAGCGGATGGAGTTATAGGCACTGTGCGTCGAGTTATCCTCCGCGGCGCGAAAGTCAGAACTATGCCGCGCTCCCATCTTATCGACCAGGGAGCGCAACCTCGCGATGCAGAGGTGATCATTCGGCTCCTTGAAGTCGACAGTGCCCGATATCCCCGCATGCATCGCTGCGCCACCTAACTCCTCCGGGTCAGTCTTCTGACCGATAGCTGCCTGCACCAGCGACGGACCGGCCAGAAACAATCCTGACCCCTCCGTCATCAGCACAGTATCCGTCATCACCGGCAGATAAGCGCCTCCCGCAACGCACATGCCCATGATGGCCGTGATCTGCGGAATCCCAAGCGAACTCATAACCGCATTGTTACGGAAGACTCGGCCGAAGTCATCGGTATCTGGAAACACATCTTCCTGGAGCGGCAAGAACACGCCGGACGAGTCAACGAGATAGAGCGTGGGAATCCGATTCTCGAGAGCAATGGTTTGCGCGCGCAGCACCTTCTTGGCGGTCATGGGAAAGAACGCGCCTGCCTTCACCGTGGCGTCATTGGCGATGATCATGCACAGTCGCCCGCACACGCGCCCGAGTCCGGTTACTACGCCGGCGCCGGGCGCGCCGCCGTATTCGCTATACATTCCGTATGCAGCCCACAATCCCAGCTCCAGCAGTTCCGTCCCCTCATCGAGCAGCAAATTGAGGCGCTCGCGCACAGTGAGGCGGCCCTTGGCGCGTTGGGCTTCCGCGGCCTTGGCACCGCCGCCGAGCCGTATCGAATCTTCTTCTGTACGCAACGCCGCCATCAATGCAGTGAGCGCTGTCCGGTTCGCAAGTGCGCGCGGAGCCTGTGAGTCAAGCTTTGATCCAAGGCTGTTGTCGAACTTAAGATCGTTCCCCATCTCACCGTCCACGAAAATTGGCCATGAAAATCGGCCATGAAAACTGGAAGACTATAGCATGTCTTTTACTATTGACGCATTCTGCCGATCCGGGAGGGGCGATTTTGCTCGCCGGGCGACCGATGGGCATAGACCTGCGTATCCTGTTGGATTCGTGAAGGGCACGGAAAGAGGCCTGCGGGCCGCGGTGCGCAGCCATCCCTGCGGCAAACTATCGCCCGCAATCGCAATTCAGTCGTCGAGGCGCGAGCCGCGATTGATGCGGGCCTCCAGCGTTTGCATTGCTTCGTAAATCTGTTCGATGCTTTCAATGGCAAAGAGCAGATGGTGCATTTCGTCCACCTTCACCGGTGTGCGCAACACTTCGTCGAGCACGAAGGGCCTCACAGCGCAACCGTTATGCAGCACGTTCGAACATTCCCCGTTGGAGCTGATCAATCCGCTGCCATAGACCTTGACCTTGCCATCCTGGTAGATTAGGCCGAACTCCACCGTGTACCAAAAAACGCGCCCGATGCGTTCGAGAATACCCTCATCCTGAATACGCGAACACACCTGTCCGTAGTGCGCCAGGAAGTCAGCAAAAACAGGATGCGCGTGCATGGGAACGTGGCCGAAAACGTCGTGGAAGATATCCGGCTCAGGCGTGTACTCAAGCGAGTCCCGGCTGCGGAGCCAGGTGGTGGTTGGGAATCTTCGCGCGGCCAGCATCTCAAAGAAGGCGGGCGCGGGCATGAAACCGCTGACGGGCGTGGTGTTCCACCCGGTGCGGCGCTCAAGCCGGGTTGAGATCGCGGCCAGGTTGGGGAGGCGGTCATAGGGCAGGCACAGCGTGTCGAAGCCGTCGAGGTATTCCTGGGCCGCGTGCTGTTCCAGTTGGATCATGCGACGTCGCACAAGTTCCGCCCAGATGCCATGTTGCTCCGGAGTGTAAGCAGAGTAATCCTGCTGGGTGAGGAACGGAGCGGCCTTGGGTAATGAAACCGTGGTGGCCATTAGAGGTTGCCCCTCAGCGCCTGCTCGCGCTCAATCGCTTCAAACAGCGCCTTGAAATTGCCCTTACCAAAGCTGCGGCTGCCCTTGCGCTGGATGATTTCGTAGAACAAAGTGGGCCGGTCTTCTACCGGGCGTGTGAAGATTTGCAGCATGTAGCCTTCATCGTCGCGATCGACCAGAATGCCCAGCCGCTCCAGATATTCAATGGGTTCGTCGATGGTCCCCACCCGGGCGGCAAGCTCCGTGTAGTAGGTGTGCGGCACTGTGAGAAACTCGATTCCCTGTGCCTGCATGCTTGAAACGGTTGAGAGAATATCGTCGGTGGCGAGGGCGATGTGCTGTACCCCGGGCCCCTGGTAGAAGTCGAGATACTCCTCGATCTGCGACTTCCTGCGACCCTCCGCCGGTTCATTGATGGGGAACTTTACATAGCCGTTTCCGTTCGACATCACCTTCGACATCAGCGCCGAATATTCCGTGGAGATGTCCTTGTCGTCGAAGTGCTGATAGAGCTGAAAGCCCATCACATGGGAGTAGAAGCTGACCCACTCATCCATCGCGTGCCAGCCCACGTTGCCCACCATGTGGTCTATATGCTTCAGGCCTGTTGGCCGTGCCACGGTGTCCTGCGCCTGGCTGCGAAAGCCGGGAAGGAACGGACCGTTGTAATGGTGGCGCTCAACAAACGTGTGAATCGTGTCTCCATAGGCGGCAATGGAGGATGTGGTGATGCGGCCATTCTCATCGCCCGTTTCCATGGGAGCTGCAATTGAACGGGCGCCCCGGGTGGTCGTCTCGTGCCACGCCTGATGTGCATCATCGACTTCGAGCGCAATCACCCGAACGCCATCGCCATGCCTCGCAACGTGTTCCGCAACTGGGCTGCCAGGGCGCAAGGAAGTAGTCAGCACAAAGCGGACCTTGCCTTGTTGGACCACGTAGGACGCGCGATCGCGCTGGCCGGTCTCAGGACCGGCGTAAGCCACCAGGCTCATGCCGAATGCCGTTCGGTAGTAATATGCCGCTTGACGTGCATTGCCCACGTAAAACTCCACGTGGTCCGTTCCCCTGAGAGGCAGAAAATCCTGTCCGGTCTGGACCGTGCTGGGAGCAAAGGACGCCATCGGAACCTCCGGTTTGGTTGTGAACGGAAGAAAGTTCGGGGTGATTCCGATCACAACTGCCCACGAGAATAGGCCTCCGAAGATACGACTTTGAATAGCGATTAAACGGAAGATTCGGTTAGCGGCTTATCTTTCAGATGCTGCAAGGTCATTCTTACCTAACAATCGAAGGTGGGGTCACAACGCAGGCAATACCAGGCCGCGGCACTCGCCGAGCGAGACATCAGGTAAGCCTTCGCGCCGGCAAAAGCCGCGCAGGATAACTTCGTCGCCGTCCTGGAGAGAGCTGCGGGTCTCGCCGTTGGGCAACGCAATGGGCTGCTGGCCGCCATTGGTAAGTTCCAGCAGGCACCCCGCAGATTCGTCGACCGGGCCAGATACCGTGCCCGAGGCCACCAGGTCTCCAGGGAGCAGGTTGCACCCGTTGCTGGTGTGGTGCGCAATCAACTGGGCAGGCGTCCAGTAGAGGTCGCGTAGATTGGCCTGGCTGAGCCGATACGGCGACTGGCCATTTCCGCGCATGGAAGATGTAAGAAGCCACGCTTCCACGGTAAGGTCGATTGCGCCCGTCGACTGATCCTTCGCGTCATTTAGATACGGCAGTAGCGATGGATCGGTGGAAGGGCGCAGCGCCGCTGGACCGCGAAATGGGGCGAGCGACTCCATCGGTACCACCCACGGGGAAACGCTGGTGGCAAAGCTCTTGGCCAGAAACGGTCCCAGCGGTTGATTTTCCCAGACCTGGATGTCGCGAGCGGACCAGTCATTGAGCAGCGAAACGCCAAAGATATGCTCGCCCGCGCGGCCAATGGGCACCGGCTCGCCAAGCACGTTGGCGGTTGCAATGTAGATGCCAACTTCAACTTCGTAGTCGAGAAAATCTGTCGGACCGAACCTGGGATTGCCGCCAGCTTCCGTTGGACGCATCTGCCCGTGCGGCCGCCGCACCGGAGTTCCGCTCACAACTACCGATGACGCGCGGCCATGGTAGCCGATGGGCACATGTTTGTAGTTGGGCAGCAACGGATTCTCCGGCCGAAAGAGCCTGCCCACCCGCGTCGCGTGATGGATGGATGCGTAGAAGTCAGTGTAGTTGGCTGACTCCACGGGCTTCAGCAGAGTTGCTTCATTACGCGGCGAAAGGGCGGCGCCCACCGCATCGCGAGTCGACTCGTCCGCCGCTTCGTCCAGTAGGCCCATGAGACGCCTCCGCAATGCCGCGTGCGCAGTCGGCTCGCAAGCCATCAGGGCATTCAGAGTGTTGGTTTCGCAGGCTGCCAAAACCGGAACCGGCAATCCCTCAAGCAGGCCCGCGCCCCTGCAGATCCAAAGGTCCAGAATGAAGCCACCGATGCCAACGCCGACGCGGCCGCGCCCACCAGGACCGCCAACAATGCAGTACGGAAGACTCTGCAGCGGAAATCCGCACCCCGGTTCATTGGCCGACTCGACCCAGCTCCTGCGGCCCCACTCGCCCTCTGAGAACGCCTCGGTCAATACGTGCTCCTGCTTCCCCTAGCCAGCGCTCGAAAAGTTCTTCTTCAGACTCTGCCAGCACTCATAGTACTCATGCTGCAGTATCTTTTCCTCCAGCGCAAAGCGTGTGGGCCGCACGGGCAGCCGCGTCTCAAACATGAAAGCCAGCGTTCCATCGATATACTGTGGCTTCAAATCCGCGGCACTGGCACGTGCAAACGTCTCGGCGTCGGGCCCATGCCCTGACATGCAGTTATGCAGGCTCGCCCCGCCCGGCAAAAAGCCTTCCGCCTTCGCATCGTATTGGCCCAGAATCAGCCCCATGAACTCATTCATCATGTTGCGGTGGAACCAAGGCGGCCGAAACGTATGCTCAGCCACCATCCAGCGCGGCGGGAAAATCACAAAGTCCACATTGGCCGTTCCGGGCATCCCTGAAGGCGCGGTGAGCACAGTAAATATTGAAGGATCGGGGTGATCGAAGCTCACCGTATTAATGCAGTTGAAACGCGCCATGTCGTACTTATACGGCGCGTAATTGCCATGCCATGCAACAACATCGAGCGGTGAATGGTCGATCTCAGCCCTCCACAAGCGGCCGAGAAACTTGGCAATCACCTCGAAGGCGCCTTCGCGATCTTCATAGGCCGCCACCGGCGTAAGAAAATCACGCGCATTCGCAAGCCCGTTTGCGCCAATCGGGCCCAGGTCGGGCAGCCGGAATGCCAGCCCATAGTTCTCGCAAATATACCCGCGGGCGGCATCGTCCGGTAGTTCGACACGGAATTTAATGCCCCGAGGAATGACAGCCAGTTCGCCCGGCGCAACCTCCAGTTTGCCCAGCTCTGTGCACAGCACCAGCCGCCCCTGTTGCGGCAGCATCAGCATCTCCCCATCAGCGTTGTAAAAAAAGCGATCGTGCATCGAGGCGTTAGCCACGTAGAGGTGAACGCCCACACCATCCTGCATTGCCGGGTCGCCGCTGCCGCCCAGCGTTACGATTCCGTCAACGAAATCGGTCTTCTCCGTTGGGATGGGGAGAGGATTCCAGCGCATCTGGTTGGGCGGCGTTGGCAGCTCAGTGAATGGACCGCTGCGCATCAACCGACCGCCTGAAAACTCGCGATACGGCTCATGCATCACCGAGGGCCGAATCCGGTAGCTCCATGTGCGGCGGTTAAGCGACCGCGGCGCAGTAAAGGCCGTCCCGCTGATCTGTTCGGTGTAAAGGCCCAGCGGCGCATGCTGTGGGGCGTTCTGGCCCTGCGGCAATGCGCCGGGATGGGCCTCCGAGGCAAATTCGTTGCCGAACCCGGTCTGATACTGCTGTTGAGCCATGGGGAAGCTCCATCCTGCTATAACGACGCGCAGTATCGCATTCGCCTGCAACAACTGACAATTCATTTCCATAGGCGGCTGAGCAATGAGGCCTTATTTTCTTAAGAAAACAGCAGTGTCGTCCTTTCAATCGAAGGAACCCCCGTATTGAATGCCACCAGCTGCCTCAGCCATTCGAAAGCACGTGCCGGGCTGGCCCCACCCTGAAAAGGCTACGCCGCGCGCTGTCTCTGCGCTGACGGCCTCGCCTACCCGCGAAAACGCCCTAATTCAAATGGAAAGATGCACGCAGATGCGCAAGGGTGTTTGCCGCATTCTCCGTCGGCGAGGATGGCTCGGATTCGGTGGGAAAGTGGATCCTCTCCTGAACGGCTTTGAACCTCGGCTCATCTTTCAAAGTCCGGAACGCCGGATCGTGAAAGCAGTGGAGGGTACTTGGTTCATGGTGGGCATAACACTCTTCAATCACCCCCAGCGCCTCCTGCCGGCGTCCCATCAGCAGGCAGGTTCGCGCGAAGGTGGAACCTACCACCTTGCCTTGCAAATAGTATTGCTTTTGTTTTGTGTAAAGAGCCGCAAACAGACCGCTCTCGCCCTGGTTCTGGTATCCGTTCTTCGCCTCCGCGATGCTGTCCTTGAGGACGGGATCATTCGCAATCTGGGCCGCCAATTCCCCTTCCTGCAAAAAAGTCGGCCAGTCCCGAACATCAAAAGCGATACTCGTCAGGTAAACGTGCGGGGAAAGAAACTCCGGCGCGGAGCGCTCCACTTCCCTGAGTTGAGCAACCGATTACCTCCCAACCACATTCAACAACGGGACCACCAACCATCAGAACAACCTCCGCATCAGTGCCGGCCTGGTTGTGCGCCTTGGAAAATAAGGTGCCAGCTCGCCGGCCCCGCCCACGTTGCCTTCAATGGAGTAGCCAGGCGAGATGTTCATGCGCTCAATAGCAAGAATGCAGGAATGATCAATTCTGACCACTCATTCGTGTTCTCATTGAGAGAGTGAGGCTGAAAATGATTCAACCCGACCCATGCTTGCAGTACGTTTGCCCAGTTTGTGAGGCATCGCCGCAAGAACGGTGTCATATCATGGTCGGCGTCATCTGTTTTGAACCCCATCGGCAACGTAAGGAACTAGCCAGGAATACGCCCCCTCCCGAGCACGCTTCCAGCGATGTGCATCATCCACCAAGAAAATGGCAGGCTTCCTGATCCGGTAACAGATTCCTACTGGGTGTCCCCTCACCCGAGGCAGCACCTTGCGCGTTGGCCTTACTTCGCCCTTTTCAATTATCTGATTACGCACAAAACGAGCCAATCACGGGCGGAGCAATTTATGGAGTGTGAATGATCCAGTGCGAAGCTAACTACTTTTGAGTGTGGTGGCCCTAGACGGGATTGAACCGCCGACGGCTTGGCTTTTCAGGCCCGCGGACCTGACTGGCGCGCCCCGCGCAGAAGCCCGCGCGGCTTTGAAAGCTGAGAGATCGAGGAAGGTGTGGTGGCCAGAGACGGGATTGAACCGCCGACGCCGGCCTTTTCAGGGCCGCGCTCTACCACTGAGCTATCTGGCCTCAGTGCAAACTTCGGTTGCATCCCTACACGTGGATTCCGGCGAAGCCGGAAGAGGCGGGAAATTCCACTTGGCAGTGTGCTGCAACAACTTCGCATAGTATAACAAGTCCCATTCCCCACGCCAAACCCAGCGTCCCCGGCAGCGGAAACCCGTCACTCCTCGGTCGACCTCAATATCCTGCTCTACACTGGAATGCAATCATGCGCCGTCAAGCCTGCATCCTCGCCTGTCTTTTGCTCCTTGCCACCGCCTGCTCCAAATCGCCCAATCGCATTCCTGAGACAGAAGCCCGCACCGCCCGCGCCTACCAGGCCTACGCCGCGCAGGGCCCTCTGGCTTTGCAGGCGTTTCTGGCGCAGTTTCCCAAGGGCGCGGACCTCCACGTCCATCTTTCCGGAGCCGTCTACGCTGAAACATTTCTCCGCGACGCCGCTGAAGACGGCCTCTGCGTCGATCCTGCGGCTCTCAAACTCGCCCCGCCGCCCTGTAAGGCAAAACTGATTCCCGCCACCACCCTCTCCGGCAACATCTCCGCCGCGAATCAGGACCTCTACAACCGCCTCATCGACTCCCTGTCCATGCGCAGTTTCGTCCCCACACCCGGTTACAGCGGCCACGACCAGTTCTTCGACACCTTCGACCGCTTCAGCGGCCTCAACAAAACCCACGTTGGCGAATGGATCGACGAAATCGCCAGCCGTTCCGCCGCCCAGAACCAGCAATATCTCGAGCTCATGCAGACCCCGCCCTTCGGCCACGCCGCAACCGTCGCCCATCAGGTCGGCTTCGATCCTGACCTCCCCAAACTCCGCCAGGCCCTCCTCGACCACGGCGTCCTCGATGAAGTCGCCGCCGACCGCGAAAGCGTCCGCGCCGCCGAGT
>JBEKRU010000098.1:0-23400 GCA_049518435.1 Occallatibacter sp.
GTGCAGATGAGATCGGCTTTGAGTGTCCAGGAAGCGTTGATGTATCCGAAGATGTTCGCGAAATTCGGAACACCGGACATCATCATGCCCTTGTACGAAAGCGTTTTGCCCGTTTCGATGGGTTTTCCGTCAACACTGAGTTCCATTCCGCCGATTTGCCGCATCACGAGACCCGTCGCCGTGACGATGATGTCGGCCTCCAGTTCTTTGCCTGATTGCAGCCGGATGCCGGTCGGGATCATGCAATCAATTTTGTCGGTAACGATGCTTGCCGCCCCTGATTTGACCGCTGCGAAGAGATCCCCATCGGGCACCAGGCATAGCCTTTGCTCCCAGGGCTTATAGTGCGGATTGAAATGTGTGTCGACGTCGTAATCCGGCCCGAGCGCCGAGACCACCTGCTTCCGGATGATCCCTTTGACGTAATCAGGCTTCTTCTGCGCAAGCAGGAACACGTACATGGAAAAGGCAATGTTTTTGAACCGGGCGATATGATGCGCCATCTTTGCGGGCAACACTTTGCGCAGCCGGTTTGCCATGGTATCGATCCCGGGCCGGGAAACGATATACGTCGGTGAACGTTGCAGCATCGTCACGTGGCCAGCTGTCGCCGCCATCCCGGGCACCAGGGTAACCGCGGTCGCGCCGCTGCCAATAATCACAACACGTTTGCCTGCGTAATCCAGATCCTGGGGCCACGCCTGCGGGTGAACCACCTTTCCCTTGAAGGTCTCAATGCCTGGAAAATCCGGCGTGTACCCCTGTGAATACTGGTAGTATCCGGCGCATGAGAAAAGAAAATTGCAGGTCAGTGTGACAGGCTTCTTTGTACCGTCCGGCGAACTCTGCTCCGCTTCAACGGTCCATTTTGCTTCCGGCGTCGACCAGGAAGCGCGCTTAATCTGATGATGAAACTTGATGTGACGGTCGATGCCCTCATCGCGGGCCACGGCTTGGACGTACTCTCTTATTTCACTCCCCGGAGAAAGCGCTCTGGGGCCTTTCCAGGGACGGAACCCGTAGCTCATCGTGAACATGTCCGAATCGGAACGCACCCCTGGGTAGCGGAAAAGATCCCACGTCCCGCCGATCGCTCCCCGCTGCTCGAGAACCGCGTAGCTCTTCTTTGGGCAGAGTTCCTGCAGATGATGGGCCGCATCGATGCCCGACAACCCTGCGCCTATGACCAATACATCGAAATGTTCCATCTTGCCGAGCCCTCCCTGAGGTTCAACTGCCTGGGAACTGCGTGAGCGATCATCGCTGCGTGTCTCTCGCGATGGGCTCAGACTATGAACTGCGGACCGCGGATTTCATAAAGATCGTATGAACAACCGCACTTTGGATTGAATTGGAAAACTGCCGGCTATCCTGAAAAACCTGGGGAATCAGACGATTCGATTCGTGTACTGGACTCGGGCCTTCCTGCTTGGAAACACCTGGAACTGCTGTGCAGGCGGCCAGAATCCACAATAGGAAGATCGTGATTTGGAGGATAACTCCTTTTCCCAAGGATGGCGATATCATTTTGAAGCCGTGCGACAGAAACTTCCAGCAAACAATCATCGAGGGCGGATGAAAGCTCGCGAAGTGCCCGCCACTCCGAGAATCTCTATCCCACCTGGGACAAGAAAGGTGCCGGGCGCAATGCGATCAGGCAAGAGCAGACGCGCTACCAACCTAAACGAATCAACAGCTTACATTCGCCTCAATAGGAGCCTTCGAATTCCCTCTCCTATTTGCCTCCGGTCGTGGGTGCCGTCGCAGGGGTTTGCCCGCTTGCTGAGGCCGCGTTGCATGCCCCGTACTGCGGGTCCGTCCAGCATTGCCCGTATTGATTCGACGCAGGCTGAGTTTTGGCGGCCGCTATCGCAGGTTCCATTTCGTTGATGATCTTCAAATATTCGACGATCTCCCACCGCTGCTCATCGGTAAGCTCTGGACCGATGACGCCCTTCGTCCCGGCTGGGGCATTGCGGAATTCGTGACCCGCATTGGAGTTTCCGGGTTGGGTCGTGTCCACCGTAAACCCGCCGGGAATGCGGACGTTCACATAGCCAACATTGACGGGATCGAATTCCGGATCGCCAACATGGAATTTCTTGATCCGCTTGTCCGCGGGAAGCAGAAGCTGGTAGAGGCTCGGCACGGAGTTGTTGTGCAAAAAGGGAGCAGTCGCCCAAACACCGTCGAGCGGCCGTGCGGGATAGGCCTTCGGTGCTCTCCAGCAATCGGAGCGATATCCGCTCCATTCATCGACTGTCGCCTGCGGAAGATTCAGGTCGTTGAATCCGCGCCGAAGGATCCCACCAATGACCGTCTGAATCACCAGCGGCCCCGCGGCGTTGTTTCCGAGCCCGATGGCTGACGCATCCGCGGTCCGGGTAGCAAAGTTATTGGAATCGAGAGGGTCAGTGCCTATCTCATCAATTGCAAACAGCCTGAGCGTGAAAAATCTCTTCTTATTTCTGATGGCAATCTGGTCTCCACATAGGGGAGCCGGCTCAAGCTGGGGCGAGTGGCATTTCGAGCAATACTGCGCATAGAGCACCTTGCCCTTTGCGGCTTTGTCGTGATCGATGGGTCCGAAGATGTATTCCGGCCAAAGTGGCGCTGTGAGTTTGCCGGCCATGTCCTCCATCTCCCACATGTTCTTCATGCGGACGCTTGAAATGTACCGGTCACTGTCATTCTTCGCCGGATCACCGGGAAGCACCACACTGGCATTCACGGCGACTGACTCAATGATGTTCCTCGACATGGGCTGGCGAATGGAACCGTTCGACTGAACCCAGTCGTATTGGGTGACGTACCACAGCGGGAAAGCCGTGACAGGAGCATCCAAAGCGCGCAGGTTATCGTTGGCAAGCAGCCGGTACAGGGTATTTCCTCCGGTACCGAGAGCATCCAATCGGCCAAAGGAAGCTTTCGTGTTTTTCAAGGGGAGTTGATTTGCCTGCTGCGCCACCTTTTGAGCCAGCCATGCGCGCACTTGCTGACGAAGATTGTCGGCGGCGGCCGGGCTGTATTTGTCTTTCAAGACACGCCTTGCAAAGCGATCGAACTTTCCGCGATCAAATACATTCGCAACGATATTAGGCTGCACTGTGGCCGCAACAGCAATCACGAGTTGCGACAAAAATGTATCGAAATTCACGATTCCCGGTGCGCCATCAATGCGAACACCCATGCCTTGATAGGTGAGTTGCGCAGTGTGACAAAACGCGCATGTCAACCCGACATTCTGCACACCGGTAATTGGATCCGGATCGTCCTTCGCGAAACCGATCGGCAGAAGGTCTGGATTACTGATCCCATTTGGATCCGGAATGATCCGCATCTTGGTGATGTACTCGTTGGACATAAACAACTGTTTATTGGTCGGCTGTTCAAGCGCCAGAAACCAGTCGTAGGGCATCACCTGCGAGCCTTGCGAGGTGTGGTAGTACCACTGGCGCTCCGCATCCGTCCAGTTCTTATTGAGCTTGACGACGTCGTAGACCTTCACCGACGAGGGAAGGTCTGGAAAGTAGAGAATGTAGCCCCATATACCCAAGCCAACCACAGCAACCAGTGCAACGACCGACACAATCCATTCAACCGGCGTAGACGGCAGGCGCAGCCAGGAGCGCACCCAATTCCAGAATCGGTTCATAGGTCTCACCCTCATTCAGCAGGCGCGGCCACCGGCCTGCAGTGACAAGTACAAATCTTGAAAGCGCGTGACTTGATGATCGAAACCGGTCTCGTGTGCGAGACGGATCCAGGCCTCGCTCAGGGTTTTGGCTCGACTACGGGAACCGCGTTTTGCTGATGCCGGAACTTTGACCCTTCGTAATAGATCAGTTTTCGCACGCGATTCACACCACCAAGGGGCCTGTGTTCCGGAAGGCAGCGCCAGGGATTCATGGAAAGATTCTCACAAAAGATCAGTTGTTCTGGGGAATCAGTTATCTGTATGGGAAGAACCACCGTTGCAATCTTGTGCCACGGAGAATCCTGTTCGCGCCACGGCACCAACGCATTTTCAATGGGCTGTTTGTAAGGGTCGAGCTGAAACTGGATGCGAAGATCAAACCCCGCCTCACCCTCTTTAAGTTGCCGCGCGAGACCTTCGCGCAGATAGTTGTTGGCAGGGTTTTGCGGTACAGGTGTGCTCGGCTTCAACCAGGGCCAGAGGGATAATTTGACAGCGCGATCGCCGAATAGATACGGCGTGGCACTATACCAGGGCACCTCAAGCAGACTGCCGATCCTCTTCTGGGACCTCAGAATACAAATCGCGACCGCCGGGTGAGTGAGCATGAAAATGCCAAGCTTGAACAGGTCGCCGAGGCTTTTTTTTGCGCTCATGCCTCCCGCTTCGGCGAAAGTCAGAAAATCCTGGGGATCGCGTGTAAAGAAGGTGTCCGGTGTGATGAATATCAGGTCATGGGTATGTGTGTGTGATTCAGATTCCAAAAGCGTCACACCTTCCACATCCATCAACTTGATGGCCATGCCGCGCAGGTCCTTGTCGTTGTCCGGCAACGGGTCGGGAAGCGTGCTGGAGAAACGAATCCAGGCCGGATAGGTGCACGGCGTCTTGAACAGACCAACGCGAAGGTGTTCCGGAAGATCGGGATCGACGATAACGGTTGCCTGCGCGGCGGCATGGGACTTTGTGTTGACGCCGCGATACGTCATCCCCTGCAGGAAGCGTTGCTCAACCGTTCCGCGAAGTATTTGAACCAGTTTTCGCGCGATCTGATCTTCGTTCGGAGCCGGGTACTCGGTATTGAGCGCAAGTTCTGTCGGACCACTCATGGCCAAACCTCCCCCAGAAAATGTGAGCAATTGCCGCCTTAGAGGCAGAAATGCCTCGGCTTCCCGATGAGCATGGCACACATTTTCACACAATAGGGAATTTACTGCCAATTTTTAATTGGCCCTTAAAAGGCGGCTTTGCGTCCGGATCCTCGCAAATTGATCGGGCAACGATTGGATAATCACTCGACCTGTTAGCGGCCAAGACCTGAGGCACGACCATCGCTCTGTTCCAAGGGGGCTTCACCGCGCGCGCCCGCTTAGCTCTGTACTCCAGCCGCGGTCTCAATTTGCGCCCACAGTTCCTTGATCCCCGACCCGGTTTTGGCGGATACCGGAAGCAACTCATCCACTTCAAGCCCTTTTCTCAAGGCCAGCAGGTTGCGCGTGCGCTCATTCCCGCTGAGACGGTCGATCTTGGTCGCCACCACGGCAAAGTCTCGCCCGGCCGCTCTTAACCAGTCAAGCAGTTGGCGGTCGCTCTCCTGCGGGGGGACGTTCGAATCCACCAGGCACACGCAGATTCTGAGCGTGGAGCGGATGGCGAGATACGGCTCGATAAACGCCGGCCAACCTGCCGAAATGGACTTCGATATCTTGGCATAGCCATAGCCTGGCAGATCGGCAAACATCAGTCTGCGGCGCTGGCTCTGATCCAGAAGCGCAAAGAAATTGATGGCCCTGGTTCGTCCCGGAGTCGACGAAACCTTGGCCGCCTTATCGCCAACAAGCGTATTCAGCAGGCTGGATTTGCCCACATTCGAGCGGCCCAGAAAGGCAATCTCCGGCACATCCGGCGCGGGAAACTGCGCCGCCGCCATGGCCGAGAGCAAGAATTGTGTCGTAAAGCGCATAGAGCGATCGAGGAAAGCGGGGTGGCGGATCAGCAGGTGAGTTCGTCCACGGGGTGAGCCATCCAGCTTGAGGATACAGGACAGCGCCGCATCACCGATTGGGGCTTCAGCGGAAAGACCTCCCGCTGCGCTATCCAACACGCCGGAATTCGCCGGATGCAAATTGCAATGGCAGAATAGTCCAGAGGTCCTTCGTGAGGCTCTGGTTCGCCCCCAGCAGTGAAGTCCCCATCTATCGCCAGTTGGTTACCCAGGTGGTCCTGGCCATTCTCAGCGGCGACCTGCTGCCAGGCGACCGGTTGCCAAGCACGCGTGAACTGGCTCGCCGCTTCGCTATCAATCCCAATACCGTAAGCGCCGGCTACCGGCAGTTGGAAAGGGATGGCTGGACCGAACGGCGTCATGGCAGCGGCGTCTTTGTGCGCGCCAACGCCGAGCCGCCAACCACACCGGAACAGATTCTCGATCAGCATATTGCCGGCTTCTTTCGTGCGGTCCGCGAGCTCAGCCTGCCTGCGCCTGCTATCCGTGCCCGGGTCGCCGACTGGCTCATCGCCCCTCCGCCCGATCACCTCTTGCTGATTGAATCCGACGCGGAATTGCGCGAGATTCTGCTTACCGAGATTCGAGCTATGACCGCCTGCCCCGTTGAGGGAGTTTCGCTCGGAGACTGTGCCCGCCCCGAGGTGCTGGCTGCTGCGATTCCCATGTGCCGGCCGAGCAAGGTGAAGGTGACTCGAACCGCTTTGCCGGCTGGAGTCGAACTTGTGACGCTGCAAATCCGTTCGGCCAACGCGTGGCTTGGACCATGGCTGCCGAGCCTGAAGGGGAAGCTTATCGGCGTCGCATCTGCGTGGCCGGAGTTCATCACCACAGCGCGCACCATGCTGATTGCCGCCGGTCTTGATCCGGAAACCATCATCTTCCGCGATGTGCGCAAGCCGCGCTGGAGCCGCGGCCTTGAGCTCACCAGCGCCATTATCTGCGATGCCCAGACAGCGGCGCTCCCGGCATTCCCAAAGCAGGCCAAAGCGATCGTATTCACGCTTCTTGCGGAGTCAATGCGCGCCGAACTCAGCCGCTATCCCGACACCCCCGCCGCTTTATGACACTCGCGAAACTGTATTAGGCTTTCAGACCTCGATCACAGACACTCGTATGCTCACCCTCGTACGCTACTCCATTGTTGGGGTGCGAGATTTGGGAGGGTTCGAGAGATGACTAGTTCAGCCAACGAAAACGCAGTGATCTCCACTGAAGTTCAATCGACCTTGGAAGCACCCACGAACACGCGCGGCTTCTGGTCGCTGATTGCCACCCAGTTCCAGGGTGCCTTCAGCGACAACATCCTCCGCAACCTGATGCTCTCCATCATCGTGGGAATGGGCCTGGCCAGAAACGAGCGGGAGACATTTGTTTCGGTGGTCACCGTCATCTTCTCGGTCCCGTTTCTGTTGTTCAGCATGCCCGGCGGCTGGCTTGCCGACCGCTACAGCAAACGCCAAATCACCATCTGGACCAAATGGATGGAAGTGTTCTCCATGGCGCTGGCCACCGCCGGCCTCGCGACACACATCCTGCCGCTCTCGCTTGGCGCACTCACCCTGGTGGCTACCCAGGCGGCGCTGTTTGGGCCATCAAAATATGGCCTGCTTCCGGAACTGCTTCCCGAAAAACGATTGTCCTGGGGAAACGGAGTCATCGAACTCGGCACCTTTCTCGCCATCATTCTGGGCACCGTCGCCGGGGCCACCATGGCGGAGAAACTGCATGGTCGCGAAGTGTACGCGGGCTATGTCCTCGTCGCGCTTTCCTTCATTGGTCTGCTCACGAGCCAGGGCATCGAAAGGGTGCCCGCCGCGGCTCCAGACAAGAAGTTCGAGTTCAATATTCTTGGCGACCTTTGGCAGCAAATCAGTTTCATGCGCCGTGACCGCGCCCTGTTTCTCGCCGTCATCGGCAACACCTACTTCTGGTTCCTCGGCTCGTTGTTGTTTTCAACCATCGTTGTCTACGGCCCGGACGTGCTGCACATTGGGCAGGCCAAGACAGGCTACCTGAATGCCACGCTCGCTGTGGGCATCGGAATCGGCAGCATGGTCGCCGGATGGATGAGCGGCAACAAGATTGAGTACGGCCTCATCCCCCTCGGCTCCATCGGCATGACCTGCACCGGCCTGTTGCTCGGCGGAACGCATCACGGACTGCTGGGCTCTGCACTGCTTCTTGGCTCACTCGGTTTCTGGGCCGGCTTCTATGCCGTGCCGGTCAACGCCCTCATCCAGCATCGCCCTCCGGAGAAAGACAAGGGCGGCATCATTGCCGCGGCCAATCTGCTTTCGTTCGTCGGCATCGCGCTCTCCGCGGGCGTCTATTACATCTTCACCAACTTCATTCATCTTGATCCGCGCGGAGTCATCCTGGCCGCATCCGTGATCACCGGCGCCGGCACGGTGTATGTGCTGATGCTGTTGCCGGAGTGGTTTGGCCGCCTGATTCTCTTCTTCATTACGCACACCATCTACCGCGTTAAAGTGGTAGGCCGCGAGAACTTCCCTGACAAGACCGGCGCTTTGCTGGTATGCAATCACATGTCGTTTGTAGATGCCGCATTGCTCATCGCCTCAACAGACCGACCCATCCGCTTTGTCATGTACCAGGGCATTTACGACAATCCGATCGTGAAGCCCTTCGCGAAAATGATGAAGGCCATTCCCATCTCCGATGAGCTGCACCCACGCGACATGATCCGCTCGTTGCACACAGCCAGCGAAGCATTGCGCCAGGATGAGATCGTCTGCATCTTTGCCGAGGGACAAATCACGCGCACCGGCCAGTTGCTGCCCTTCCGCCGCGGGCTTGAGCGCATCATGAAAGACGTCGATGTCCCCATCATTCCCGTCAACCTGGACGGAATGTGGGGCAGCATCTTCAGCTTCGAACGCGGGCGATTTCTATGGAAGCGCCCCCGCCACATCCCCTATCCCGTGACCGTGACCTTCGGCAAGCACATGGCTTCGACATCAACCGCGCAAGAAATCAGAACCGAAGTGCAGGATCTGCAGGCCGCATCATTCGAGCAGCGCAGAGATGGAATGAAGACGCTCGATCGTGCCTTTGTGCGCTCCGCAAGGCTCCATCCGTTCCGGTTCATGATGGCCGACGGAAAGTATCCGAAAGTCTCATTCGGCTCAGCCCTGGTCAAGACAATGTTCATTGCCCGCAGGCTGAAGCACGAGATCGGCCGCGAACCGCTCGTCGGCATGCTCTTGCCGCCGTCCGTGGGTGGGGCACTTACCAACTACGCGCTCATGCTGCTTGGCCGCGTACCGGTGAACCTCAACTACACATCTTCCAGCGAGATCATCGCCGCATGCGTCAGCCAGTGCAACCTCGACGTAGTCATCACCTCGAAGGCCTTCGTCGAGCGCTTCCCTAACCTCGTGATTCCCGGAAGAACCCTCTTTCTTGAAGACGTCCTGAACTCCCCGCGCGCGGCAGAAAAGCTGGCCGCCCTGACGTTGGCCTGGCTCACTCCGGGCTCCCTGCTAAGGAAAATCTTAAGCGGCGAACCAACAGTCGCTCATCCCGATCTCGCTGAAGACACACCAGGCAATCCAACAGTCGACAGCCTCGCCACCATCATCTTCTCCAGCGGCAGCACCGGCGACCCCAAGGGCGTGATGCTCACCCACTTCAACATCACATCCAACATCCAGCAAGTGTCACAGGTGTTCATGCTGGGACGCAACGATAAGATTCTCGGCATTCTCCCGTTCTTCCACTCGTTCGGATTCATGGCCGCGCTCTGGCTGCCCGCAGTCAACGGTGTAGGCGTTGTGTATCATCCCAATCCATTGGACGCGCAAGTAATCGGCGCGCTGGTAAAGCAGTACAAGGTCACGTTCATGGTAGCCACACCCACGTTCCTGCAGGCATACATGCGCCGCTGCACACCGGAAAGTTTCGGCTCGCTGCAGTACGTGCTTGTCGGCGCCGAGAAGCTGCCCGAGCGTCTCGCCCAGGCCTTCGAAGATACCTTCGGCATTCGTCCACTGGAAGGCTACGGCTGCACAGAATGTTCCCCCGTGGTCACCGTCAACGGACGCGACTTCCGCGCCCCCGGCTTCCGCCAGGTTGCAGCCAAGCGCGGCAAGATCGGCCATCCGTTGCCCGGTGTCACGGTGAAAGTCGTCGACATCGATACCGGCAATCCGCTTGCGCTGGGAAATTCAGGAATGCTGCTGGTCAAGGGCCCCAATGTCATGAAGGGCTATCTGGGCAAACCGGAGAAGACCGCGGAAGTGCTGCAAAACGGGTGGTACACAACCGGCGATATTGGAATGGTAGACGAGGATGGCTTTATTACCATTACCGATCGCCTTTCGCGCTTCAGCAAGATTGGCGGCGAGATGGTTCCCCACATCCGCATTGAAGAAAAGCTGCACGACCTGGCCGGCGCCACGGAGCAAGTCTTCGCCGTCACATCGCTGCCCGACGAAAAGAAGGGCGAGCGCATCGCTGTCCTCACCACGCTCTCTGACGAAGCCTTGACCTCCGTGCTGGAAAAGCTATCGCAATGCGATCTGCCCGCGCTCTGGAGGCCGAAAGCCAACCTCTTCTTCCATACCGACAAGCTGCCCATGCTTGGAACCGGCAAGACCGATCTGCGCGGCGTGCGCGAAATGGCAACAGCGCTGGCTCAGGAAGTAAGTGTGTAAGCGCCGAAAGACAAATCAATTCGATAGCCAATCGCACCGTTCAGGTTTACCTTGTTAAGAAAAGAACGCCAGTGTCCTTGCAATCGAAGGGGTAAACCAGATGAAGCCAAGCCGCTACAGCCATCCGTATGAACCCGCCGAACTGGATCGCATCGCCTGGAAAATCATCGAGGAACTACAGCAGGACGCGCGCATCTCCTGGGCCGAGCTGGGCCGCCGCGTAGGCCTCACCACCCCCGCCGTAGCCGAGCGTGTTCATCGCCTGGAGAAACTTGGCGTGATCCGCGGCTTTCATGCGGACATCAGCCTGGAGCGCCTCGGTATGCCCATTCTCATTTTTGTCCGCCTCTCCATGGCCGGTCCGGAGTCCCTGGTGCGCGCATTTCAGCAACAGGTGAAAACATGGGAGGAGGTACTCGAGTGCCACCGCGTCACAGGCTCCGACTCATTCATCGTCAAGGCTCGCGTCGTCTCTGTCGAACACCTTGAAATCTTCCTCGACAACCTCGGCCACTACGGAACCACTTCCACCGCGACCGTTCTCTCATCTCCGGTTCTGAATCGCACCATCACCGAGAAGATTGTCGAGCGCTTTCATCACCGCAAATAGGCCGCATTAAACAGACTCCACTCCACGAATCCGTTCCTCGACCTCATCCCCCAGCTCTTCGACATCAAGCGGAAGCGTGCCGCGTTCCGCCGGCGGCAGCAGCGCGAGCAATTCCTCATACGGCGTCACCGCGCATCCTTCAAACGCGGGGAATCCGGTAGCATCCGCCAGGCGGCAACACACCTTGATCAATTCGCTCATATTCCAGCATGAGTCTTCCGTCGCGTGTGGCGCATGGTGATCGCAAACAATCGGAGCGAATTCGGAAGACAGCTTCCAATCCACAATCAACTTTTGCCCCACTTCGCAGTGATTTTTCCCGAAAAGCTCGGCTTCCGCTTCCAGAATACTGGCGGCCGTACCCGTGTGCCTGCTCAGCAGCTCGGTATACTCCTTCGGCCGAATCACTGCCAGGGCAAGACGTCCAACATCGTGCAAAACTCCCGCCGTGTAGGCAATGTCTTTGTCCATTCCGCCGGCCCTGGCCAGCCTCTCCGCCAATACCGCGCTGGCCAGACTATGCCGCCAAAGACCGCGCATTGCGGAATCGCTGAGGCTCTTCCCCAGGTAGGCACGCATCCCCACCGTCATGCACATTCCCTGCAGGTGGTCCGAACCAAGCACGGAGATAGCCTGCAGAATGCTGGTCGACGGAAAGCGAGGCGCGTACAAAAGAGAGTTCGCAACCGTCAATACTTCGCTGGCAAAGGCGGCGTCCGACGAAATCAGCTCGCTGAGCTGGGTGAGCCGCACCTTTTCACTGTTCGCCAGTTGGAGCACCCGGATGGCCACCTGCGGAAAAGGGGGAATCCGCAGCTGGGCCCAGGGCACACTGGCCTCATTTTTCTTCTCCATAATTGGCACCGCTCAACCTCGATCCTTCACTGCAATGGAGCGTCGCAGGTTGCCGCCCACAAGGCGGCTATTACCCAGCCCGTTCCCTTACAGTCCACAATCATCTCTATCGGCGGAGTGTCTGGTTTTGTGCAGTGCGGAAGCCCGCTCAGTGAATCGAGACGAGACCCGCCAATTCCCATTCCGGCCGCGTTAGATGCTGGACGCCATGTGGAGCGCGGTCGATTCCTCGCCTGTAGCCAGCCGGGTGAGCGTCAGCACGGTAATATCGTCGTCCTGGCCAAAGTTGACAGCTGCTTCCGTGGCCTGGGCTGCGTTGGGCCGCGTTGAAAGCAGCGTTTCCAGGCGATCGAACCCGTAGAGCTCGCCGGAGAGGCTGCGCGCTTCCAGCAACCCGTCGGTGTAAAGGGCAAAGTGGTCTCCGGCCGCCAGTCGGACCGTAGTTTCCTCGTAGCGAGCGTGGGGAGCGATCCCCAGCGGAAGTGCACCGGGCAGGGCCAGCTCCCGCATGTTCAGAAACGGGGCTGGATGACCGGCGCTGGCGATGGTGCATTTACCGTCCGGGTCGAGCCGCATGGCAATGCAGGTGGCGAAGCCTCCCTGCATGCGACCGTCGAGACGCCGGTTCAACCCGGCAAGAATCTCCGCGGGACTGGAAGTGAACTCGGCCACCATGCGCGCCGCCCCCACAATCAGCGATACCGCCATGGCGGCCTTAAGCCCCTTGCCGCTCACATCCCCCAGAATCACCAGCGTCGAACCGCCTTCCAATGGAATGATCTGAAAGAAATCGCCGCCCACCTCCTGCGCCGGACGGTAGGCGCTGGTCATCGCAAATCCTGGAAGCGACGGAAGCGCCTCAGGCACCAGTACTTGCTGCAGTTCGCGTGCGTTCTTGAACTCCTGCTCGATAGCTGCCTGGCGCCGCCGCTCCTCGACGATATAGCGATAAACCGCGTACACCAGCGAAACAAGCAGAAATACCTGCGCAATGTTCGATGCGTTGATCGCATTGCCGTTCACGGTAAACAAAGGAGCTGCAATCCGGTTGGCAATGGTCCAGTGCGTGAAGCGCTGTCCCTGCTCCGAAGCGATGCGCACCACGTTGATCATGTCCAAAGTAAATGCGAAGATCGCCACCAGCCAGCGCGATAGCGCCAACCGCTTCCGTTGGATTACGGCCAAAGCCACCAGCACCAATGCAAAAGCTTCGCAAGCTGTAAAGATTGCCGTGCAGATGGCGTCCGCAAGTTCAACCTGCGTCGCCAAACCCGAATCCACCCCAATGAACGAAAGCATTCCGTCAATCGAAGTGACGACGATATTCAGAATTGCGAGCCCTCGGGCAAAGCGAACTAATCCTCGATTTTCGTGCAGATCGAGCATCCAGATCAGAACGAACCACAATGAAACGTCGGTAATTCCAAAGCATGGTTGCGCCGCGCCTATCGCGAAACTAAATGACCATGGAATTCGGAATCCCAGAAAGAACGTGACCGCCAGCGGTCCCAGAAAAAAACCGGCGATCCAGAACAGCACCCACTGTGTGCGGTTCCGCAGCCATGTAAAGAGCGCCAGCACCAGAATCAGGAGCGAAAGCAGATCGACTCCCCAGATGAATTGACGGCTCCGCATCCAGCGGTAATCGCTCACTGCCTTCAGTGCGGCAATCGCGTCGGGGCTCCCAACGATCGGTGGCGCTGTAAATCCGCCCAGGTCGCCCGAGTCGAACGAAACCGGCGGAGCCTTCCACATCCGGAATGCGAGCACCCCATCCCGCACCGGTCCCAGGCCAAACGTTTGCGGTGGCGGCGAGTAATACCAGAGAGGACGCGGAAAAATCCTGCCGTATTGTGCCACCAGAACGCCGTTCCAATATATCTCGCAAGCGTCCTGCACCGGCGGCAGATACATCGCTACATCCGGCGCGGCCCCCGGCGCCGACGCAATGTGAATGTGCCGCCGATACCACGCCAATCCTGTGTAGTTCGGATGAGTCTGCGAACCCCACGGCTTGTCCGCACTGATCTGTTCCCACCTGGAATCGTCCAGGCCCGGCGCAGCCCAGCTCACGTCATCGCCGGTCTTGAACTGCCACGGGCCATCCAACCTCGCCGAGCCTTTGCCCAGCCCTTCCAGATCCAGCGTGGAAACGGCCGGCGCACCTGCGCCAGGCGCCGCTGCGTGCGCCAGTGTGAGTGAAATTGCAATCAGGGAAGCGATCTGCGGAAGGGTATTTCGAAGCATGCCGCAAGCATACCCCGCCGACGATGTTGCAAGTAAAGAAGAATTTGCGAATGGGCCCCGATTCCGCACCGGCAGGCGACGGCCCCGGAACGATAACATAATCATGGAGAGCAAACGATGCCAACGGTTCTCGACGGTGCGGCGATTGCCGCCACAATCAAGCAGGAAGTCGCCGAAGAAGTAGAACTGCTCGCCGTCCAGGGTGTCCGCCCGGGCCTCGCAGCAGTACTGGTCGGCCATGATCCCGCGTCGCAGATTTATGTCCGCAGCAAGGTGCAGACCTGTGCCGAACTCGGCATCTATAGCGACCTCATCACGCCGCCCGACACCGTGACCACCGAGGAAATGTTTGACCTGGTCACAGGACTCAACGACCGCGACGACATCGACGGCATCCTGATTCAGTTGCCGCTACCAAAGCAGGTGGATGCCAAGGCGCTGCTCGATGCGGTTTCCCCGGACAAGGACGTGGACGGTTTTCACCCCATCAGCGCGGGCCGCCTGCAAGCTGGAAGGCCGACGCTTGCCCCATGCACCCCGGCCGGAATCATCGAAATCCTCATGCGCAGCAACATCCCCATCGCGGGCAGCCACACGGTCGTCGTGGGCCGCAGCGATACGGTCGGCAAGCCGGCCGCGCTGCTTCTGCTGCATCAAAATGCGACCGTTACAATCTGCCACTCGAAGACCCACGACCTGGGCGCCATCACACGCCAGGCCGACATCCTGGTTGCCGCCATCGGCCGCCCCGGCTTCATCACCGCGGACATGGTCAAGCCCGGAGCCACGCTCATCGATGTCGGCATCAATCGCATCACGACTCGCCATGAATTCGATCTATACTTCGCCGGCAATGCCAAACGCGAGGCCAGTTTTGCTAAAAATGGCTCGACGATCGTGGGCGATATCCACCCCAAAGCCTTTGAGCTGGCCGGAGCCTACACGCCCGTTCCGGGAGGGGTGGGCAAGCTCACCATCGCCATGCTCATGGCCAATACCGTTCAAGCCGCCAAAATGCGCCGGGGTCTTTAAGCGTGCTGCGTGTTGGCCTCACCGGCGGTCTCGGCAGCGGCAAAAGCACCGTCGCAGCCTTGTTGCGTTCGCTGGGAGCGCAGGTCATTGAAGCCGACAATCTGGGCCGCACCCTCATGGAACCGGGCCAGCAGGTCTATGCCGATATCGTTCGCACTTTCGGCCCCGGCGTCGTCGCACCCGACGGCCGCCTCGACCGTGCCCAACTCGCCACTCTCGCCTTCCACGGCGGACGCCTCAACGAACTCAACGCCATCGTCCATCCGGCCGTCATCGCCGCACAGCGCCAGTGGACGAAGTCCGTCTTCGCCAAAGATCCGGCAGCCGTAGCCGTTATCGAGTCAGCTCTGATCTTTGAAGTCGAGCGCGATGCCCGCGCCCGCGGCGAAAGCGAGACGATTCTCGCGGATTGGCGACGGCGCATCGACCGCATCGTCGTGGTCATTGCTCCCGATGAGCTCAAGATCGCGCGCTATGCTGCTCGCGTCAGCCAGTCTCCCGCCGGCCTCGCCGTCGCCCAGGAAGATGCCCGTGTCCGCCTCGCTCACCAGATCCCAGATGCGGAGAAGGCCTGTCGCGCCGATTATGTCCTTGACAACACGGGAGATGAAGCTGCCCTGCGTGTGCAGGTGGAAGCCCTCTGGCAGCGCCTCACGACCGAGAGCAACAATTCCCAGCAAAAGTTGTCTTTAGAATAAGATCAGGCACAGGCGCCCCTCCCCAGGGAACTGGAATAGGCGCCAGCCGTATCTGGAATCAGCATCCAGTTGCCAGGCATCGTATTGTCAGCAGTTGCCACATCGGGCGTTTCGGAAACTGACAACTGAAAACTGACAACTGAAAACTGACAACTGAAAACTGACAACTGAAAACTGTTCTTAGGAAGGTTTCGAGCACAAACGCCATGAAGCAGCTTCGCCCTCTTTTCCTGGTTGTCCTGCTGGTGGGTAGTTTCTGGGTTCTCACCACGCATTTGCCTTCGCACCTGAGCAACATCTCGCTCTTCAAAGGGCATGGAGCCGGGTCCCCGCTTCAGCTCACTGAGGCGGAGGCAGCGCCGGCCTACGACGCCGAAGAGCAGAACAATATCGCTGTCTACAAGCGTGTGCTGCCTTCCGTGGTCAACATCACGTCCACCACGCTGGTCTTCAACTTCTTTTATGGAACGGTCCCCCAGCAAGGCCAGGGTTCCGGCTTCATTCTCGACAAGGCCGGCCACGTTCTCACCAACTTCCACGTCGTGGAAGGCGCCAATCGCGGCGTGGAGGTCATGCTCAGCAACAAGCATCGCTACTCGGCCAAAGTCGTAGGTACCGACCGAGTGCACGATCTGGCACTGTTGCAAATCAGCGCTCCTGACCTGCAACCGGTCACCCTGGCCGACTCATCGGATCTCAATGTCGGTCAGAAGGTCTACGCCATCGGCAATCCTTTCGGACTCGCAGGGACCATGACCCGTGGCATTATCAGTTCCATCCGCACCTTGCCCTCCGCCAGAGGCTCTGAAAGCGCAGCGATTGAGGACGCCATCCAGACCGATGCGGCCATCAACCCCGGCAACTCCGGTGGCCCCTTGCTCAACTCCCGCGGCGAAGTCATCGGTATCAACACCATGATCGCGTCCAACGGTGCCGAACAGAGTTCGGGCATCGGCTTTGCCATCCCCATCAACACCGCAAAAGCGGTATTAGCCGACCTCACTCGCTACGGACGCGTCAAGCGGCCCTCGCTAGGCATCGTTTCCTTTCCCATTGGTCCCGATCTGGCCTCCGAAATGGGCCTTGCCGCCGAACAGGGCGTCCTGATCCAGAAGGTTCTCCCCGGCGGAGCGGCCGAGCGTGCCGGCCTGCGCGGCGGAAGCCAACAGGCCTACGTCGGCAACACCCTCATCCTGCTCGGCGGCGACTTGATCGTCGCCATCGATGGCCATGAAGTGGCCGATCCCCAGGAAATCAACGCCCTCATGGACAAGCACCAGGCGGGCGACACCATCAGCGTCACCATCTATCGCGGCCGCAAGCAGATCACGCTGAAGCTGATCCTGGGAGAGGCTCGCGAAACCAGCACTTAGCGCGATGTGGGCCGGTCTGGGGAATGAGCCGGCCCCGCGTGCAAGCCTCGCTCAGAAACCGGCCATCACCGCATTCTGCTCAGCCTGCGCCACCTGAATCCGCGCCATTCCAACCGGCTCGCCGTAGTGCCCGGAGACCATGCGAGCCGCCCTCTCTGCATCCAGAAAACGCTCAACGCTCGCCATCTTCACCGTCGAACGAGCCGCCATCTGCGCCACCGCCGTCTTGCTGCTCACCGATTGAACCAGCGACAGCATCGCGCTCACAACGGTAGCCACCGCCTGAATCGCCGACAAAGCATGCTGCTGACCCGCCGGGTTCGTTATCCTTCCCGCCGACAGAAGCGCCCCGTTCACCTGCTGCTGAAATGTCACCACCTGGATTTGCAATTGCGCCAGCGTGCTTGCTCCAGGATTTGCGAGATAAGCCTTTGCCTGCGCAACCAGCAGATTCGAAGCCGCGTCGAAACCAACAGTCGCAGCCGCAAAAACCGGCGCATCCGCGGGAGCCAGCAGCGAAGCAGTCGAGTCAACCGTGGCCACCGCGCTCTGCAAGGTCGGAGTCCAGTTCACAATCTCCTGCGCAACCGTCATCCCGGAGCAGCCACTCATGAACGGCAGCGGCAACAGCAAGGCGATCAGCGCCCACGCACCCAGTTTTGAGCTCGTCACGCCGGCCGACGTGGCGGGCGCGCTCACACTCGCCGGATCCTGTGCCAGCAACCCCAGAAGCGCAGTCGCAATCGCGCCCACCAGCGTAACCACCGTGCCCGTCCCGGTAGACCCCAGGGTCACCCCCTGCTGCGAGAGCGAGCCCGCAATCGTGACAATCGCAATCAACAGCCCCGCTGCCGAAGTCCTCGGATGGTTCCAGATATTTGAAATTGAATTCATTCAAATCACTCCTTTCAAGAGCGAAAAACTTGGCGTCCTCCGCAACGCCTGGCAGGAATTCACCAGGCTTCAGACAGGTTTTGTAATAGGGCACGACTTCACAGGCTGCTGAAAAACTCGTATGAACTCAAATGCAAGGCTCTGTAACCAGGGCACGGCGGGGTGCCCTCTGGGCCCCGGGCCGAAAAAGGCCAATAGAATGAGTCGGGCTTTAGCCCCTGCTATGCTTCATCGAGCGAGTCTGCTTCAGTCCAGGGAGTTTTTCCGCAGCCTGTTTAGTCGTGACGCAAATGCCTGAAAATAAACGTGGGCTTTAGCCCCTGCGGAGAGGCTTAAGCCGCGCTCAAACTCTCCGCCGCGAGCCTCGCCGTGGTTGCAGCCGAGGCTCGTCGCTTGGAGTCTGTGCTCCCAAACAAAGACAGTTCCGCGCCCCGGTGCCGGTCACAAAAGAGAAAGGCGTACTCATTCGCCGGGCGCGGCATCTCCGTCATTTACTTGGTTGTCTATAAGGTTAGAGAATTGGTCTCATATTCTCCGCAAAGAGAATGCCTCTCATAAGTTTTTGTAAATAAATAGCTTATAAGTATTTGCAAACTTCAAGCGCTTGACAGCCCCAGCAGGATTGCACGCACGCAAATCTATTCCCTGTTCCCTATTCCCTGTTCCCTATTCCCTATTCCCTGCTTTTCTCACATACCGCCGCCCGCGAATCTCATACTCCCCGCTTGCCACCATCCCAATCGCCTCACTGTAAGCAACGTGCTCCTCAGCCAGAATCCTGACCGCCAGCGAATGCGCATCATCGCCATCCATAACCGGGACCGCGCGCTGCAGAACAATCACCCCGTGATCCAGGCGGTCATCCACAAAGTGAACCGTGCATCCGGCCGTCTTCACCCCATAGTCAAACGCCTGCTGTTGCGCCTCGAGCCCTGGGAACGCCGGAAGCAGCGATGGGTGAATGTTCAATACCCGATTCGGAAACGACGTGACGAAAACCGGCGAGAGCAGCCGCATGTACCCCGCAAGACAAACCAGGTCCACGCCGTGCGCCCACAGGCACGCAATCATTTCCGCATCGTGTTCCTGGCGCTGCCGTCCCTTCGAAACAAACACCTGGCTGGGCAATCCCATCTCCCGCGCCTTGCGAATGCCCTCCGCCTCGGCCACATTCGAAATCACCACCGCAATCTCAGCGCCCTTCAGCTTCCCGTCCCGGATAGACTCCGCGATGGCCAAGAAGTTCGAGCCCCTTCCCGAGAGCAGAACGCCAATCCTCAACGGAGAATGCGCAGAAAAGTGAGAATCCATTCCCATCGGCAGCTAGCCTTACCCCTGACCACTGATTCCTGACAACTGACAACTGACCACTGTTTTTACGTGTACTGCACCCGGTGGTCGCCCTTCACCACGCGGCCAATCACAAAAAACTTCTCCTCGGCCCGGTCCAGCAGCGTTTTTGTCCGCGTAAACTTCTCCGCCGGAATCGCCGCAATCAACCCCACGCCCATATTGAACGTGCGCATCATCTCGTCTTCTGATACCTGCCCGAGCGTCCGCAAATGCTCAAAAATCGGCAGCACCGGCCATGACCCCATCTCAATCTGCGCTCCTGTTCCCTTGGGCAGAATCCGCGGCAGGTTCTCCGTAATCCCTCCCCCGGTTATATGCGCCATTCCCGTGGTCACGCCCGCCGTCACCAGCTTCTGAATCACATGCAGATAGCTGCGGTGCGTCTTCATCAGCGCCACGCCTGCCTTCTCCTTCAGCGCAGTCACGTATTGCGTCGGCTTATAGCCGGCCACCTCGAACAGCAGCTTCCGCGCCAGCGAGTAGCCGTTCGTGTGCAGCCCGGTCGAGGGCATTCCAATCAGCACGTCTCCTGGCCTGATTCCCTCGCCGGTCACCATCTTGTCGCGATCCACCGCGCCCACAATAAATCCCGCCAGGTCGTACTCGCCGTCGGTATAAAACCCCGGCATCTGCGCCGTTTCACCGCCAATCAGCGCGCACCCATTGGCCTTGCATCCTTCCGCCAGGCCCGACACCACGCTTTCCGTCACCTCCGGATCAAGCTTGCCGCTGGCGAAGTAATCCAGAAAGAACAGCGGTGTCGCCCCCTGCACGGCAACATCGTTCACGCAGTGATTCACCAGGTCGATGCCCACCGTCTGGTGCATCCCCAGTTGAAACGCCACCTTCAGCTTGGTCCCCACCCCGTCCGCCGAACTCACCAGGATCGGGTTTTTCCACCTCTGCAAGTCCAGTCGGAACAGCGCCCCAAACCCGCCAATTCCACCCAGAACATTCCGGTTGAAAGTCTTCTGCGCCAGGTATTTGATTCGCTCCTTGGCGCGGTCTCCTCCGCTGATGTCCACACCGGCATCGGCATAGGTCACGGGTTTTGATTTGGTTTGATCAGGCACGATGAGGGCTTTCTGCAGAAGAATCTGCTGAACGGCGTGAGCAGCCGGAAAGGTCGATTCTAGCAGCATTCATCGTGAACAATCCGTGGAGGAAAACGCGGAAATCTGTTGTGAGCCGAATAGCCACGCATCCACCGATGGAAAGCCAGCTTGACATCCTGTCACATGCACGCTACTCTCATTTGGAAAGCCGACTTTACATGCCGCCCACCATCACAAACCGAGTCAAGGAGCTTCGCACCCTCCGCAACTGGACCCAGGAGCAGCTAGCCGAAGCCGCCGGGGTCTCCCGTCAGAGCATCAACTCCATCGAGCGCAACCGCTACGTGCCCTCGCTCGAGCTCGCCCTCACCTTCGCCCGCATCTTCTCCTGCCCCACCGACCAAATCTTTCAGTTGGAGAACGAAAAGTGACCCATCCCATTCTCAGCAGAATTCCTTACCTGCGCGCCTTCGTCGACGAGCGTTTCCTCGACCACCGGCGCCGCTCCTCAAGCACCGCCGGCTTCGCCTCGCTCATTCTGGCCGCCGCCCTCTTTGAATACCGCCTTTTCGCCAGTCGCATGATCAGTTGGGATCTGCTCGCCGTCATCACCATGTTCGCCGTGGTCAAGCTGTCCCTCTTCGCCTGGTACCGCTTCCGCGACTAGCCCAAAAACCGCCACGAAAGGAGAAAGAAAATGTGCGAACCCTCCAGCCAGCCCGACCCACGAACCCGTCGCCTCTTCGCCATCGGCAACCTGTGCCTTGTCGCTGGCCTTTTGCTTTGGAGTTTCGTCCATCCCGTCAACCAAGTCGAAAAGAACTGGCTCCACGGACTAACCGGCCTTCTTACGGGCTGCTCCATCGTCGTCAATCTCTACGCGTTCCGACTCGCGCGCCGCCACAATTCCAGCACAGTTCCCTCATAAGAACCTCCCTCACTCCTCTGCCGTAGGCACAGGACAGCTATCCAGCCGTCCCCAGATCCGGTACCGCCATCGCGCCACCAGCCGATAGCCAATGTCGCGAACCGGCCGAGGAATCCACCCAAACACCGCACCGGCAGCCCGCCAGGGTTGCGGCAATTCGCTTAGCAGCTCCTTCGCCGCATCCGACCGAACGAGCACCCGCTCTTTCGCACCACCCGCATCCCGCACCACCACTACCGTCTCCGGCCCTTGTTCTGAACAGTGCGCGCTCATTCCATGCCGAGCCAGCAGCGCGCTCACCAACGGCGATTCCGACGGCACAAACCGCAGCCGGTCCTTGAGGTCGCGTCGCAGAAACCACCGCACCGTGCGGTTGCAAAATCCGCAGTGGCCGTCAAACACCACCAGCAGCCGATCCCCGATTCCGTCCAGTTCGCTCACACTCATCCAGATGTCCGCCTCGGAACGAGTGATTCAATTCACTCAACCCGGAACCTTCCACCTTCTATACTGAACCCATCATGAGCCTCGAAACCCAGTCTCCCGTCCGCACCCGCTCCCATGCCCTCCAGCAACGCGCCGAGACCTTCTTCCCCGGCGGCGTCAACTCCCCGGTCCGAGCCTTTCGCGCGGTCGGCGGTGCGCCCCCCATCGTCGAGAGCGCTAAAGGCGCATGGATCACCGACGCCGACGGCAATCGTTACATCGACTACTTCGGCTCCTGGGGCCCCATGATCCTCGGCCACGCTTTCCCCCCCGTCGTCGAAGCCATCCAGCGCGCCGCCGAGAAATCCGCCAGCTTCGGCGCTTCCACCGCCGCCGAAGCCGACCTCGCCGAGCGCGTCGTTGCCTGCTATCCAGCCATTGAAAAGCTCCGCTTCGTCAGCTCCGGCACTGAAGCCACCATGTCCGCCATCCGCGTGGCCCGCGCCGCAACCTGCCGCAACACAATCATCAAGTTTGAAGGCTGCTACCACGGCCACTCCGACGGCCTCCTGGTCAAAGCCGGCTCCGGCGTCGCCACCCTCGGCATCCCCGGTTGCGCCGGCGTTCCTGAGCAAGTTGCCCATCTCACCTACGCCCTGCCCTACAACGACATCGCCGCCGTCGAAGCCGCATTCGACGCCCATCCCAACTCCATCGCCGCCATCATCCTCGAGCCCGTCGTCGGCAACGCCGGCTGCATCCCGCCTGCCCCCGGCTACCTCGCCGGCCTCCGTGCCCTGACTGAAAGGGAAGGCGCCCTGCTCATCGTCGATGAAGTCATGACCGGTTTCCGCGTCGCTCTCGGCGGCGCCTGCGAGCTTTACTCGCTCGACCCCGACCTCATCACCCTCGGCAAAATTGTCGGTGGCGGTCTTCCCGTTGGCGTATTCGGCGGCAAGCGCCAGTTCATGGACCTTTTAGCCCCACTCGGCCCCGTCTACCAGGCCGGAACCCTCAGCGGCAATCCCTTAGCCATGGCCGCCGGCATAGCCACGCTCTCCTACCTCCAGGAAAACGCCGCCGCAGTCTACGCGCAACTCGAGTCCACATCCAAAGCCGTCTTTGAAGGCGTCGCCGCCGAAGCGGCGAAGGCCGGTATCTCCTTGACCACCAACCGCGTCGGCTCCATGGGCACCTGGTTCTTCTCGGTAGACCAAGTCACCAACTACGACGAAGCCGCCAAATCCGACACCGCCGCCTTCGGCCGCTTCCACCGCGCCATGTTGGATCAAGGCATCTGGCTCCCGCCCAGCCAATTCGAAGCCCTGTTCCTCTCAACCGCCCACGGCCCCGCCGAAATCGAAATGACCATCGCCGCCGCCCGTGAAGCATTCAAAGCCGTCATCTCATAACAACCAGAGCGGCAGTCATCCTTGTATCTCTGAATAAGCGGCAGTTTCGGTGAAACTGTTGCAGTGGGGGAGTCGAGGCATCGACTCCCCCGCGGGCGGACGGCTCCCGTTCATCCTGTGGTCTTTCGACCGACGC
>JBEKRU010000099.1:0-23023 GCA_049518435.1 Occallatibacter sp.
TCGCCGTTGGTTTCCGGTTCACTCTGGAACGGAAGAAAGACGGAGAACGCCGCCCCGCTGCGTCCTTGCAGCTGCGTGCTCCACACTCGCACCTGGCCACGATGCCGTTCAACCAGTTGCGCCACAACCCACATGCCCAACCCGGTACCTGTCTCGGTTTTGGTGGTGAAAAATGGCTCAAAGATGCGCCGCAACGTTGCCCGGCTCATGCCCATACCCGAATCGACAAACGTGATCCGCATCCCGGCGATCCTCGGGTCGCGCCAATCCCGCGAGGGCCTCAACCGTATCACCAACCGGCCGCTATAGGGCATCGCATCAATGGCGTTCGCTACCAGGTTCGCGAAGATCTGTTGCGTCTCGCTTGGCATGCAGTCCACACTGACCTCGAGCGCGGCCCTCACCTCCACCGCGATATT
Source organism: Occallatibacter sp. (assembly GCA_049518435.1). Taxonomy (GTDB): domain Bacteria; phylum Acidobacteriota; class Terriglobia; order Terriglobales; family Acidobacteriaceae; genus Telmatobacter. The sequence continues at coordinate 420 of JBEKRU010000099.1, forward strand.
TGACGCCACCAGCTTGCTGCGAAACAGCGCAAGCACCGATTCCAGAACCTCTGAGAGCCGGGTACTCCTCGGCGCGCCCGCCTGGCGATGAAACTTGAGCGTCTGCTGGGTAATCAGCGAAACCCGCATCAGCTGGTCCAAAGCATGGCGCGCGTGCTCCTGCGCAATCTCCGCCGTCTCGGCCAGCGTTACCAGGAACAGAAGATTCGACACTGCCTCAAGCGGATTATTGATCTCATGAGCAATCGAGGCCGCAAGCCGCCCCGCAATGGCCAGCTTTTCCGTGCGCAGCAGCGCCTCTTCGGTCCGCTTGCGCCGCGTCACATCCGCCACCACACCGACAATCCGCTCTACCTGACCGGCATCGTCGCGTTGGCATTTCCCCTGCGACTCCAGCCAGTGCACTGAGCCATCCGGCCACACCACCCTATATTGATTGTGGTAATCCGCAGCAGCACCGTCCCGGGCCGCTATGACAGAGCTTTTCACGGTATCCGCGTCTTCCGGGTGGACCGCCGCCAGCCAGACCTCGGTCGATGGCTCCACAGACCCCGGCTCAAGCCCGATCATGCGGTACTTTTCCACTGACCAGTGAATCCTGCTCTGCTTCAGATCCCACACCCACAGCGCCATGCCGTTGGCTTCCAGCGCAATCTGCAGCATGGCATCCCGATCGCGCAACGCATCGCTGGCCGCGGCGCGCTCTTCCGCCAGTTGCCGTTCCGCATTCGCCCGCGCCAGCCGTTGCTCCAGTTCCTGCGTGCTCAGCAGGGCCCGTTCCCGCGACAACCGCCGTATCCCCCAGCCCAACCCGAGAGTGACCGAAACAAAGACACAGAGCCGCACTGCCTCGGTCGCATTTCCAATTGCAAACCGGAATTGCGTCTTGGTCAGGAATGAATCCACCAGGAAGATTTCCGCCAACGCGCAGAACGCACCGCCCCACATTCCCAGGAACCAGCAGCTCAAAATGACCGTGGGGAAGGCCAGCAGCAGGGGAAAGGCGCGGAAAGGCGGAATCCAATAGGCCACGCCCGCGCCCAGGCATGCAGCGCAACATCCCAGCAAGGCGCGCAGCGGCCAGGGCAGGCGCTCGACCATTGTGGATGCGGGAAGTTTGGCAGGATTCATCCGGTGTCTGCTCTCGGGGAGCGAATCGCGACTTGCGCACCGATCGACAAGCCCTTTCGCCTTTTGAAGATACTAAGATTTTCCTGAAATTGGAAGACTTTGCCCGACATATGAATCAGATGCGTGATTCTCTTCGCCGGGACTTGCTGAATCCATGAACCCCGAAGCGGCCCAGGCGAATCTAGATAAAAGCACATCGAACTCCCTGACCGATTAACCGCTTCCCCGGTCACGAATCACCCGGAACGCGCATCGAAACAGAACAACAAAGCCTGAGGAGAGCCCTTTGCCCGAGTCGCAACCCGCTGCACCAGCCCAGTCCGGGGCAGCACCCGCCGTCCGGCAGGTTGACAACCCGAACCCCTCGCTCCAGACGCCCTGGAAGCCAAGGGTCAATCCCTGGCTCATCGCTATGACGGTCGCGCTGGCGGCTTTCATGGAGGTGCTGGATACCTCGATCGCCAACGTTGCTCTGCCCCACATTGCCGGCTCGCTTGGCGCCAGCACGGATGAAGGCACCTGGGTTCTCACCAGCTACCTTGTCTCCAACGCGATTGTGCTCCCGCTTGGCGGATGGGCCTCCAGCGTCCTTGGCCGCCGCAATTTCTTCGTCCTCTGCATCGTCATTTTTACCGTCTCCAGTTTCCTTTGCGGCGCGGCGCCCACACTTCCCTTGCTTCTCGTCTTCCGCGTTCTCCAGGGTGCTGGCGGCGGCGGCCTGCAGCCCATGGCCCAGGCCATCATGGCCGATTCCTTTGAACCCCAGAAGCGGGGCCAGGCCTTCGCGCTCTACGGCTTGGTCGCTGTACTCGCCCCATCCATCGGTCCCACCCTTGGCGGCTGGATCACCGACAACTACACCTGGCGCTGGATCTTTTACATCAACATCCCCGTTGGCATCCTGGCCTTCTTCCTCGTTACGCGCCTGGTCGAAGATCCGCCGTGGATCAAAGCCGATCGCTCGCGCTTCTTCAAGATGGACTATGTCGGCCTGGCCTTCCTCACCCTCGCCATGGGCGGCATGCAGATCATGCTGGACAAGGGCGAGGAGAACGACTGGTTCTCTTCCAACTTCATTCGCTTCTTTGCCTTCATGTTTGTCAGTTGCCTGCTCGCCCTGGTGTGGTGGGAGTGGCGTCAAAAAGACCCTCTTATCAATTTGAAGGTCTTTCGCTTCAAGAATTTCGCTATCTGTTGCTTCCTCATGGCGCTGGTCGGCGGCGTGCTCAACGCCAACACCGTCCTCCAGCCGCAGTTCATGCAGCAGCTTCTCGGCTGGACCGCGACCACCTGCGGCCTGGCGCTCACCGGCGGCGGATTCACCCTGCTCATCGTGATGCCCCTGGCCGGCATTGCCACCAGCAAGGTGGCCGCGCGCTACCTGACTGCCGTTGGATTCATCCTCTTCATCGTCACATTCCGCATTGCGGCCGAGGTCACCACGCTCGACATGACCTTTGCGCAGGCCTCCTGGCTGCGCGTCGTGCAAATGATCCCGCTCCCGTTCTGCTTTATCTCTATCACCACCGCGGCCTACGTCGGCATGCCCAAAGAGGACTCAAACCAGGTGGCCGGCCTCATCAATTTCGCCAGGAACATCGGCGGCAGCATCCTCATCGCGCTCACCAACGCGCAAGTCACCAGCCGCTCCATGTGGCACGAGCAGCACCTGCAGAGCAACATGCTTTCAGCCTCGCCCGGCTACCAGCAGCACCTGAGCACCCTCTCCGGCTTCTTCGGCAACAATTTCGGCGGCCAGAACGGCGCCGGCCGGGCAATCGCCAGCATTTATAACCAGCTCAACCTGCAGGCTGGCGTGCAAGGCTACCAGGACGTCTACATGGAGCTGTCGTATATGTCCGTCTTCCTGGTTTTTCTGGCATTCCTGCTGAACAAGAACAAGCCCGGCGCCGCTCCGGGTGGCGGGGGCATGCACTAAGAGCGCACGGACGCTTGTCGCCACTCCCGCTAAAGTGCTACCGCGCCACTGAAAGTGCTATCGCCTTGCACTGAATTTCTCCCTAGTCTGAAGTTTCGATCAGCCAGCGGATCGTTCTGCTCAGGGAGTGTCCATGCGAGGAGCCAACCGCCAATTCGCCATCGTTGAACCGCCTCCAGTGGATTCGCTCGCCCCTTCACTCGCGGAAATCATCTCCGCCCTGTCCTTCGCGCTCGACCTTACCGAGGGCGCGGTTCCCGGCCACGCGCTGCGCTGTTGCCTGCTCGGTATGCGCATCGGCAAAGAACTGGGCTTCTCCGATCTCGAACTCGCCGACCTTTACCACGCCCTGCTTTTGAAGGATGTTGGCTGCAGCAGCAATGCCGCGCGCATGTGTCAGATCATCGGCGGCGGCGACGACCGCCGCGTCAAATCCGGCGCTAAACTCGAAGACTGGACCCGCCCGCATCAACCCAGCCTTGCCGCCGTGCGCCTCCTTTGGAACAGCGTCCTGCCCAATGAAGGTCCATTCCGCAAGGTTGGACGCATGATCCGAATTGCGCTGACACAGCACGCCAACAACCGGGAAATGATTGAGATGCGCTGCGAACGCGGCGCCAGCATTGTGCGCAAGATCGGATTGAGCGAGCAAACAGCGCTGGCCGTTCGCGCCCTCGACGAACACTGGGACGGCAGCGGCTATCCGGAGCAATTCACCGGAACCGACATCTCTCCCCTCGCCCGGGTCATGGCTGTTGCGCAACACCTCGATGTCTTCGCCCTCGAACGCGGTCCCGCCACGGCCATGCAGGTTTTACGTCAGCGCAGCGGACGCTGGTTCGATCCCGAAACCGTGAAAGCCGCCGAATCGCTGCACCGCAAAGGCGCCTTGTGGATGCATTGCCTGCCCAGCTCCATCCAAACCCCTGCGCACTCGGAGAGATTTGCCCGGTCTGCCGTACTCGACCTTGCGCCTCCGCAGATTGCCGGCACCAGCCCCTCGCACATCGACTCCATCTGTGAAGCATTCGCCGAGGTGGTCGACGCCAAATCCCACTTCACCTTCAGCCACTCCGTCGGCGTCACCAACATTGCCTCTGCCATTGGCGACGTGATGGGCCTCAGGCCTGAGCGGAAGCAACTGCTGAATCGCGCGGCCCTCCTGCACGATCTCGGAAAGCTGAGCGTGCCCAATTCCATCCTCGACAAGCCTGGCAAGCTTGACGCCGACGAATGGTCCATCATGCGCGAGCATCCCGCCCTGACCACCTCAATTCTTCGCCGCGTGAAGCAGTTTCGCGAGCTGGCCTCCATCGCCGGAGCTCATCACGAGAAGCTCGATGGCTCGGGATATCCTGACCGCCTCCCCGCGGAAAAACTTCCGCTCGAAGCGCGCATTCTCACCGTCGCCGACATTTACGGCGCGCTGATTGAAGATCGCCCCTACCGTGCCGGATACAGCCACGAACAGGCAATCGGAATCATGAAGCAGGACGCCCCCAGCAAGCTGGATGCCGATTGCTTCGCCGCGCTGCCGCAAGCAGCCGAAGCCCTCAACCGCAAGTCGTCGGTTCCCGCCCAGCCCGCCCAGCCCTCTCTGGTCCCGCCGATTCTCCCGTACACATCCCGCCGCCTGGACCCGATTGAGCCCGAGCCGCAGATTTCAATGGCGCGATAGCGCTCAGCACCGGTTGCTGCGTCTTCACTCTTGAAGCCGGGAAGCCCGTAAAACTCAGTGTTTCTTGTTGTTCGCCGCTGTGTCGACCGAACCTGGCGCACATCCTCGTCCGCTCCATATTGGGAAGAACTCCCGGCACCGATAAGGTATCGGATCGGTAACCCACGTTATCCACAAGATATTTGCCGCCAACCGTTACCAACGGGGGTACACTCAGCTCGAATGGACCGCTTCCCCCAAGCGACCTCCATGAGTCAATACTCTGCATTCTTGAATGCGGAAACGGGTGAGTTATGGAATCTCTTGAATCGTTTGTACTTTCACATCCGTACCTGGCCGTGTATGCGTTTTGCTGCACCGAGGTGATTACGGCGGTGATGATTGCCTACAAGTCGCGGGTCGTCACGGTATTCGCGGTATCTCTGGCTCTGCTCGGGTCCGTCCTTGTACCGGCAGGCGAACTTTACTACTACTATTAGCCGGAAAGTGAGCCCCGAAGGCTCCGGTTCTCGCCCGTTGCAGCCCGCAATGCTGGAGCCGCTCTCTAAGTGTCTCTTCGCCCCTATGAATGCCGGCTCGCACCGACTGCGGTGAGCCCGTTCACCTTACAGGCGATTCAAAGAGAACCTTTCGCTACGAGCCGACAATCGGGTAGCTCGGCGTGAATGGGAAAATCAACTCCGCTTCTGAGGGAATCGGCTTGCCATTCACGGTGGCCGGCTGAAAGCGCCACGTCCACACAATATCCAGGCAAATTTTGTCCAGGTTGGCGCTCACGCTTTTCACCAGTGTCTCGCTCACCACCTGCCCCTGCGCGTCCACCTTCACATCCACCACAACCTTCTGTTCATTAGCCGGCAACAATGCCCGGTCATGCACTGGCGGATGCGGCGAGAAGATCGGGAAACCCGGATGCACGTCTTCGGCATCGCTCCCATTCCCGGTCAACGCTTGCCCGCTTCCATCGCCCGCGTGCGGCATTTTGGGCGCACCTCCGCCTGACACCTTGGGATGCGGATGCTCCACCGGGACGCTCGTCTTGCGGACCACGTCGGGTGAGTGGTCGGGATTGTGGATGTGCGCGGCGGTGTCCATGGGCGGCAGCAGGAACTTCACTGCGTGCGATCCGCCCGAAGTCTCCACCAGCGAAATTACACGGAAAGAAGTAGGCTTAATCACCCTGCTTCCAGCCGCCGTGCCAACAAACAGTGCGAGTGCCAGAACACCAGCATGCGCGGCAATGGAAAGCAGCACGCCGCCAAAGCGAGGCTTAGCGGGCGGAGTTCCAGCCAGTGACGTTGGAATCAACAGGGAATGTTCCGGTTCAGTCGGCGACTGCATGGTGACCTCCATTAGCGCGAGCAATGTCCGGTGCTTCGATTGTCGCACAGGTCGCAATCCCAGTCGCCCTGAATCACCGACCGCTGACCACCGCCACCTGCCTTACGTCCTTGGTCAGCATATGCTTGATCCCCCTCAGCGCCTGCCGCGTCCGCTCCTCGTTCTCAATCAGCGAGAAGCGCACATGCCCGTCGCCATAATCCCCAAACCCGATCCCCGGCGACACCGCAACCTTCGCCTCATTCAGCAGCAGCTTTGAAAACTCGAGAGAACCCATCTTGCGGTACTGCTCTGGAATCTGCGCCCAGACAAACATCGTCGCCTTGGGCAGCGCCACCGGCCAGCCCAGCTTGTTCAGCCCTTCCACCAGCACATTCCGCCTGCTGCGATAGGTCTCGCAAATCTCATGCACGCAATCCTGCGGCCCCTCGAGCGCGGCAATCGACGCCACCTGAATCGGCGTAAACGTCCCGTAGTCAAAGTAGCTCTTCAGCCGTGCCAGCGCGGCAACCAGTGTCTTGTTCCCCACCATAAAGCCCACGCGCCAGCCCGGCATGTTGTAGCTCTTCGACAGCGTGAAGAACTCCACAGCCACGTCCTTCGCCCCCGGAACCTCCAGCACGCTCGGCGGCTTGTATCCGTCAAAAGCGATATCCGCATAGGCCAGGTCCTGGATCAGGTAGAACCCATATTCCCGCGCCAGTTCCACCAGCCGCGCTAGAAACGGTAGTTCCACGCACTCCGTCGTTGGATTCGACGGGAAATTGACAATCAGCGCCTTGGGCCTTGGAACCATGCGCGGAATCAGGTCTTCCAGCTGAGCAAGGAACTTGCCCTGGTCATGCACCGGCACGCTCAACACGTGCGCCCCGGCAATCACCGGCCCGTAAATATGGATGGGATAACTCGGGTTCGGCACCAGCACCGTGTCCCGCGAATCCAGAATCGCCAGGCACAGGTGCGCAATGCCTTCCTTTGACCCGATGGTGACAATCGCTTCCGTATCCGGATCCAGATCCACGTTGTAGCGCGTCTTGTACCAGGTGGCAATGGCCCGGCGCAGCCGCGGCAATCCACGCGAAACCGAGTAGCGGTGCGTCGCCGGCTTCAGCGCCGCCTCCACCAGCTTGTCCACGATATGCTTCGGCGTCGCCCCATCGGGGTTTCCCATGCCAAAGTCGATAATGTCCTCGCCAATGCGGCGGGCCGATACCTTCATCTCGCCCGTAATGTTGAATACATACGGCGGTAGGCGCTGAATACGACTGAACTCTTCCATCTCTACTCCATTTCAGATGACTTCATTATCAACCGCGTCTGCGCAGTTGGAAGTGACAGGGAACAGGAATCAGGCGCGAATGGACCTGATTCGGAACTGCATGCTGGGTTTTGGGATGGGAAGTACGGGTATCTAGGCGGCCGGGGCCGCAGCAGCATGTGCCGCCGCCGCGCTGAAAGAGCGCAAAGACGCAAGGGCGCGGAGATGTGCGGCCAACTTCATGAGGGAATTATAGCGTGGCGCGCGGAGAGCCTGACAAGTGCAACACCGGAGCTCACTGTGGCGCATCTTGATGTGTGCAGATAGGAATTCTCGGACGGCGTTGCGTCGATTCAACGCAATCTTCCCATGACAGTACTGGCGCTTGAACTGGCCCATGACTGCGGCAAAGCTCTGATTCTGGTCCCTTTCTGCACAGGATCAGCGGAAAAAAGATCACATTTGTCTCAAAAGTTGTGCAATTCAGTACAGTTTTTCCTGCTGTGAAACGAAAAAATGGATAAACGGAGAACCGTATGTCCAAGGAAGCCCGGTCTTGGCCCACGCACCGGGAACACGGTCCGATCTTCCGAGTATGCTCGCGGCTCCATTTCCCCCCGGAGAAGCATTGATCGCCACATAGAGCGTCAAGGGAGAAATACGCGATGTCCAGTGAAACGGAGCGCATCACGAACGAATTCCTGAACCGGCATGACTTCGAAGGGGTGATTGAAGGTCCTGCGAGGGCGAATCTACAAGCAGTGGCTGGCCGCCATTTCGCCACGAATAACGCGAGCTTTGCCGATCGACGCCGCGGAGAAGCTGAGACGTCGACCCGTGACGGCCACCCTGATTTTCTGTCCAGGATTCTTGGATGGATACTGACGCGCCCCTCAAGAATTCCAGACGCAGATTGATCACTTCCCCGTCGTCAGCACCACCCGGAAACGCGCCTTCCCGCTCATCATGCGGCCAAACGCTTCTTCAGCCTGTGGGAGCGGATAGGTTTCTGTCATCGGCTTCACATCCACCAGCGCACTGAAGTTCAGCGTGTCTTCCGAATCCATCCCCGTCCCCGAAGCCCAGCCGGCAATCGACCGGTTCCCCATAATCAGCGGAAGGACATTCACATCGATGGGCTTTTCCGGCACACCCACAATCACCAGCTTGCCGTTCGGTCCCAATCCATTCACTGCTTGCGCCAATGTGCCCGCATCCGTCAGCGTGGACAAAATCACTGACGCGCCACCCAGCTTCTGCAACTCCGCCGCAAAGTCGTGCGTCGTGCTGTCGATGTAAATGTGCGCGCCCAGGTCCTTGGCCAGCGGAGCCTTGTCCGCTCCGCGCGCAATGGCCACCGTTCGGTAGCCGCTTTTGGCCGCGTACTGCACCCCCAGGTGCCCCAGTCCGCCGATGCCCAGAATCGCCACCGTATCTCCAGGCTTGGCCCCACTGTGCCGCAGGCTGTTGTACGTCGTCACCCCCGCACACAGCAGCGGCCCAGCGTCCACATCCGACAACTCGTCGGGAATCAGAGCCAGCGCATTCGCCGGCGCAATCACGTAGTCCGCATAACCACCATCAAAACTGATGCCGGAGATTTGCTGGTTCTCGCATAGAACAAAGTCGCCGCGCCGGCAGGGCGTGCAGTAGTTGCAGTGGCCGCCGTGCCATCCCAGCCCTACGCGCTGGCCAACCTTGAAAAGCGGCACATCCGCGCCCACGGCATCCACCACTCCGGCAACCTCATGCCCCGGCACCCGCGGATATTGAATGGGAAAGATGCCGAACTTCGTAATCGAATCGCTGTGGCAAACACCGCAGGCCTGCACGCGGATTCGCACGTGACCTGGTCCCGGCTCCGGAAATTCCTTTTGCACCAATTCAAACGCCCCACCCGCTGCGGGAACCTGCATTGCACGGCCAGTCACTGAAGGCATAGGGCTAGGTTTCTCCTCCAGCTTTGGATGACCAGAGGAGACCGAGGATGCATGAAGAAATCAAGAAAGCGCCACGCCCGGGATTGACCTTCAAATTCAGGGGTCGGATAGGCTAAACATCGCGCTGCAACTCAGCCTTGTGGCGGCGAACAATGGCGGCAAAAACCAGCGAACACCACAAGATGAAGAATAGCGAAACTGCGACCAGGCCTATGCCCCAGTAGAAGGAGGACTGGTCTCCCTCCCTCTGGGGACTTGACGATATGATTTATGCCCGAACAGCAAAGGAGCGAGAATGAAATGATCGAGAGAACCGCGGACCCGGGCGCCCATCCCTTGCTGATTCTGTCGAAGTAGCGGCGTATCCGTCCCATGTCCGAAAGTATATCGTCGGAATTCGCCGCCTCGGTACTGCGCCTCGAACTTTATACTTGATCTTGCCATGCAAGAATTCCTGCCAGTAGACGAACAGCTAGACCTGCTCCAGAAAGGCGCCGCGGAAATCATCCGCGTCAGCGACCTCCGCGAGCGCCTTGAAGACAGCCGCAAAACCGGCCGGCCCCTCCGCGTCAAAGCCGGATTTGACCCCACCGCACCCGATCTCCACCTCGGCCACACCGTGCTCATGCGCAAGCTGCGCCATTTCCAGCAGCTTGGCCACCAGGTCATCTTCCTCATCGGCGACTCCACTGCGCTGATCGGCGACCCCACCGGCCGCAACGTCACCCGCAAACCGCTTACCCGGGAGGAGATCCAGAACAACGCGGAAACCTACAAGCAGCAAGTCTTCAAGATCCTCGACGAACAGAAAACCGAGGTCCGCTACAATTCCGAGTGGCTCGATCAGCTCGGCTATGCCGGTTTAATCGGTCTCTCCGCCAAGGTTACGCTCTCCCAGATGCTTGACCGCAAGGAGTTCCTGACCCGCTTCCGCGCCGAACAGGACATTAGTCTCCACGAGCTCCTCTATCCTCTCGCGCAAGGCTACGACTCCGTGGCCCTGAACAGCGATGTGGAGCTTGGCGGTACGGACCAAAAATTCAACCTGCTGATGGGCCGCGAGCTACAGCGGGACTACGGCCAGAAGCCGCAAATCATCCTGATGACCCCGATCATCGAAGGCCTGGACGGCGTGCAGAAGATGTCAAAATCGCTCGGAAACGCTATCGGCATCAACGAGCCTCCCGGCGAAATGTACGGCAAGCTGATGAGCATCAGCGACGAGCTGATGGGGAAGTACTACGTCTTCCTCACCGATCTCAAGCAGTCCGAAGTTGATGCTCTGCTGGCCGACATTGCCGCCGGCAAGCTTCATCCCATGGAAGCGAAGAAGCGCCTCGCCCGCAGCATTGTCGCCGATTTCCACGGCAAGGCCGCCGCGTTGGCCGCCGATGAAAACTGGGCTCGGATGTTTCAGCAGAAGGAGACGGCGGAAGATATCGAGGAAATCACCATTTCCTACGCCGACTTAGCCGGATCGGTACCAAACTTGGTTCGCCTGCCCCGACTGCTCGTGCGCTTGGGCCTTGCTGCCTCCGGCACTGAGGCTGCGCGCAAAATTGCCGAGAAGGCAGTGAAGTTGGATGGAGAAGTGGCCGTCGACGCCTCTTTTCCGATTTCCGCGCTTCCCGCCCGCATCGTCGTTCGCCTCGGCAAGCGCGCCAAAGTTGCCATCATTCGATAGAGGTTGACGACTATATGCCATTGGCATATAGTCCAACTATGCAGACGGTGGTCGAAACACCGATGTATCTGAGAGCCGCCGAAGCAATTTATAGCGAAGCAGACCGGGAAGAAATCGTGCGAACCATCGCCGTTTATCCGGAAGCCGGAGACTTGATGCCTGGCACAGGCGGGTATCGCAAGCTGCGCTTTGGACGTTCCGGCATGGGAAAGCGCGGCGGCGCTCGAGTCGTTTATCTATATGGCGGTGAGGATCTGCCGATTTTCCTCATCACCGTGTATGCCAAATCGGAGAAGGGCAATTTAAGCAAGGCCGAACAGAACGCGCTGGCCAAGATGGCGAAGAGTTTCTTTGTGAGTTACAGGGGGACGCGATGAGCAAATTGTTTGAAGAGATGGCACAAGGAACGGATGAAGCTCGCGCCTACATGGAAGGTAAGCGCAAGGGTTACAAGGTCACTCTGCCGGAGACCGTGGATGTGAAGGCTCTTCGTAAGCGCCTACGTCTGAGCCAGGGGCGTTTCGCAGACAATTTCGGCTTGTCGGTAGATGCGGTTCGTCATTGGGAGTCTGGCCGCCGCCAGCCGGAAGCTGCTGCGCGTGCGCTTCTTATGGTCATAGCTGCCGACCCTGAATTTGTCATGCGTTCGTTGGCTAAGAGTGCTTGAACAATGGACGGGAAAATATTGTTTATGACTATTGCTGCCGAGTCGGCCACGAACGCGCTCATTCCGTTGCCGTCGCTTCCCGCACGCCTTGTTGTCCGCCTCGGAAAGCGCGCGAAAGTCGCAATCATCGCGTAGCAACGACGGAAATACTCATTTACGCGCCGCGCCGAAGGGTTTGCCGCCTGGTCTTTTTAACTAACCCTATTGCCCGCCAGCCAATGAGAAAACCACGCTCACCGAGGTCTGCATTTCAATCGGCTGGTTGTCGAGCATGTAGGGCTTGTAGCGCCACGACCGCACGGCATCAACAGCAGCCTGCCGCAGCATCTCCGGGCCGCTTACCGCCTTCACCGATTCGATTGTTCCGGATTTTGAAATCGTTGCCTGCAGCACCACCGTCCCCGCCACCCGGGCTGACTTGGCGATAGCCGGATACGTGGGCGTTGTCCTCTGAATCAGCATGCCCTGAGCAACCCCGGAAGAGATCGACACGAATTTGGGCGTTGCAATCCTCACGTTTGGAGAAGATTGTCTTCCCAGGCTCGCCCCGATTCCACCGTTCGAAGCAGCCCCCAGGCCTTCCAAACCTCCGGCCGCAAAGCCGGTAGGCGGCGCCGTTTCCTTTTCCGGATTCTTGATATTCTGCGGAATCCGTGCGGGCTCGCTCAGCTGCTTGTCCATCAAATCTGACTGCACCGCCGGCTGCGATCCTGCCGAGGAAGCGTTCGTTGCAGACGCCGTTTCCTGCGCCGTTGCCCCCGCCTTGTTCGAGGACTGACCCACAGGCGTTGCCGCTGCCGGCTTCGTCTGAGACTGATCCGCCTGCGAGTCTGCCTCCGAAGAGGTCACGACTGGATGGGCCACGACCACTACATTGCTTTTTGCGGGAGACCGGCGAAGCATCATTGGAACCAGAACAGCCAGCAACAGGACTACCAGAACGGCTGCCCCAATGAACACCATCTTTTTCGATTTCGGGCCCTTGTCTGTATCATCCGATTCCGGCTCGGACTTTACCTGGTAAAGCTTATGAGGCGATAAAACCTCTTCTTTGGCATACGCCGCTGCCGGCGAGGGCGTTGCAACGTTCTCCTGCTTCTTGCTAACCGGGACAGGCAGAGGGGCCGCCACCGGAGCCGGCACCGGCCTCGCGGCCATCGATCGCAATGCCGTAAAATCTGGCTCCCTGACCACCACGGGAGGCAAGGTTACCGCCTTCGGCGTCGCAGTCTCATGGACAGGCGCCGGAGGCGAATCGAATCCTTCGAAGTCGTCAGGCAGTGTTGTCGGAGGTCCCCCGCTATCCCACTCGTTGAAATCATCGGGAAGCGTTGTTGGTACCGTTTCCTCTAGTCTTGTTTGAGGTGCCATTGGCCGTCCGTTCCTTTCACATAGGTCGAACCACGATAAGTGCGTGTTTCAAGTTCTACTGGTTGATTGTTCGTGCTTCCGGACTGCACCGGTCGTGAATTCGAATCCTCGTCTTCATTGCGAATCGATTTTTCAATCTGGCCGAACCGCATGGCCATTGCCGCTGCAACCGGCGTTTCTTCAAAAGCGGAGCTCCCCTGGATCCTCCGCGTCTCTCCACTGGATTTATGGTTAGCATGGTAGACCAAATCCGAAATCTCGTCCCTACCTCTTTCGTTGGATGGGGGCGTAAGTGTTTCCATTTGTGCCAAAGTCGTTACTAGAAGCGACACACTGGCACGCGCCGTGTCGTAATTTCCGGTGTCCTCCGGAGTGAAAATTGCTTCCAGCGTTTGCGTCCCGGTCGTCAGTACAGTGCCCTTTGCCGGCGTGAAAACGAACGTGCCCGGAACCGACGCCTTGGCGTTGAACTCAGCATCGCTAAGCGGGGTGCCGTAAGAAATGGGAGACGGCGTCGGCCATGCGATCATCGGCTTTGCCCTTGTCACCGTCAGCTTGACTTCAGCCTCCGCCGCAGTGTAGTTTTCGCTCTCTTTCGGCGTAAATGTGACCCTGAGCGTTTGCACGCCGGCCCTGGGTACATCACCTGCGGGCGGAGCGTAGTCGAAGCTCCCCGGCACAGACGCCGTCGCATTCAGTTCGGCTGTGCCAAGCGCGGTGCCACACGGAATCGGAGCCGGCGTCGGCCATTCAATGGCCGGCGTCGCCTTCCTCACTTCCAAAGATACCGAGGCCTCCGATGCCGGAAAATTGCTGTCCGTAGGAGTAAACACCACCTTGAGCGTATGGGTCCCCGGGGTCAGCAGATCGCCTTCTGAAGGCGAGTAATTGTATGTACCCGGTTCCGATGCCGTGGCATTGAGTTGCGCCTCGCTGAGTGCGGTGCCGAAGGTAATTTCGGACGGCGTCGGCCACGTGATCCTGGTCGGCTCCCCCTGTGTGATAGAGAGCGAAACAGTTGCTGTTGCCGTTGTGTAATCGACAGTATCCGCGGGATTGAATGTTGCCGAGAGCGTTTGCATCCCCGCTGTCAGGACTTCGCCATGGGAGGGAGAGTAGGTGAATGTTCCCGCAACCGATGCCGTGGCATTCAGCTCAGCATCGCTCAGCGCCGTACCGTACGCAATCGCAGCCGGTGTCGCCCAGTGAATGGTTGGCTCTGCCTTGGTCACTGTGAGCGATACCGCGGCATGCGCATTGGTAAACTTCTCGCTCTCTGCCGGAACGAAAAACACCGAAGGTGTGTGCGTGCCGGCCGCGAGGACGGCGCCAACGCCGGGAGTATACGAGAAACTTCCCTCCACGGAAGCCGTCGCGTTCAGTTCCCTGGCGCTCAGCGCGGTTCCGAAGCTGATTGGCTCAGGTGTCAGCCAGTTAATAGTCGGCGTCGTCTTCTTCACAATCACCGAAACAGAAGCCTGCTTGCTGGTGTACTTGGTGCCGTCCGCGGGCGTGAAATTGACCGTGAGTGTGTGGGTTCCCGGTGGCAGCACCTCGCCGGCGGAAGGAGTATACGCGAAGACTCCCGGTACAAGGGATGTGGCATTCAGCTCTGATTTACTCAGCGGGGTACCGTAGGGCACGGCGGCAGGCGTCGGCCACAGAATGATCGGCGTCGCCATGGTTACCGTGATCGACACGAATGCCTGGACAGTGGCGTATCTTTCCCTGTCCGCCGGAATGAATGTTACCCAAATCGTGTGAGTTCCAGTAGGTAGTGCGAATCCCTTGGCCGGTGCATACTCAAATCTTCCTGCAACCTTCGAGGTCGCATTGAGCTGCGTTGCACCGAGCGCGGTGCCGTAAGCGATTGGCGCCGGCGCCGGCCAATCGATCTCCGGCGATTCGAGAACCGGCTCTGTGGCCTGTTCTTGAGCAGCTTCTACGGGCTCCTCGCCCTGGAGGTGCCATTTTCCGTCAACGCCCTTCACATAGGTGGAACCCTTGTAGATGCGCGTTTCAGGCCCGATATGGTTGTTGTTGCTGCTGCTATCCACGGGATCCCCCTTTTCATTTTCAATGTCGGCGTCCTCAAAGCTCCCAACGAATTCGGGAGTCTCTGAAACCGTCAACGGTTCAGCCGGAATGAGGGTCCGCGAGGGAGGGGTGTAGACGGACGGTTCCGGCGCGTTCAGATTGGTTGTGGGACGCGGCGATGACGACGTGCTTGCAGCGCCGTTGAGTCGGGGTATCAGCCTTGGAGTCGATGATACCTCCTCGGCGATGTCACTCTTCGTCGCGTCATTTTTCGTCGAGTCGCCTCTACCGAGAGATTTGAAACTGAAGCCCTTCTTTTTTGCCTGCGGGACGGGCTGTCCGGTAATCACGGAAGCCATCTCGCGGATTCGGCGCGATAACGAAGAATCGCCTAGAACAATCGGAGTCGCAGTGTTCTGCATCTGGCGCACGGCCGCAAAATCGTTCGGAATCTTCCATTGAACCGGACGCGTCAGCGCTTTCGTTATATGCTCATCGCTCACACCCAGGCTGTGAGGCTGATACCGGTTGACCACAATCTCAAGGCTGCTGCCCGAGCCGCTGAAGTACTGGTTGATCAGACGATGCGAGTTGCGCAGTTCGGGAACCGACGCCTGGGTGATCAGATAGACCGTCCGCGCGTCTTTGAGCAGCGCCGTGCCCGCAAAATCAAGCTTCGATCCTATGTCGATCACCACGTTATCGAAGTTTTGACGCGCAACCGTCAGAAGCTTGTCGACGGATTCGCTGGAGGCCTGATATGCAGGAAACTTCCCTGGGGCCGCCAGCACCTTCAATCCCGAACTGTGCTCCACCAGCAGCTTCGCGAGAAAACTCCGGTCGAGCCTTGCATATTCCTGAAGAGCACTGATCGTCGAATATTCCGCCTCAAGCCCCAGGTTTAGCGCCGCATCGCCGAGCGGGAGGTCGAGATCGATCAGCAGCGTGCTTTGAGAAGTGTCCTGTGCCAGCGCGACTGCAAAATTGCAGGCGATCGTGGTCACTCCGGCGCCGCCCTTCGAGCCCAGGAAGGCAAGCATCCTGCCGCTCGTCTCTTTGCGGGGAACCACTGCCGGACGCCGTGCCGCAGCCCGAATCAGGGCCGCCGCAACCGTGCTCTGCGTGAAAGGAAGAGTCAGAATATCCCGGACGCCGGCCCGCATGCACTGCAGAATCAGTTCCGGATCCTCTTTTGACGTATAAACCATCACCGTTGCTACGCCGTTCGCACAGATGCTCTCCACCAGTTCAAGGGCGTATTCCCGGTTGCTCTCCAGGTCGATAATGATGACGTTGTAACGCTCTTCCAGCAACCTTGGGACATCGTCAAGACTCGGCGGATAGGAGGGGAATTCGCGCACCTCTCCCCCGGCACGGCAGTCGACAAGAGCTCGAGCCACGGAATTGCGAAGAGATTCGTCAGGACCGATCAGAGCGATCGACAATGTCCCGACATCAAAGAAGTCGGGATACTCAGAGTATTTCGTATCGACATTGAGTGGTGAGTCTGAGATCATGACAACTCCTCCGCCGCTTGCCTCAGCATCATCGCCGGGCAGCCGCAACCTGTCTAACCATCTGGAGCCGAGCTTGGTAACCCCATTCTCTATTTACCAAGAAGTGGCCGTTCCGTAGCTCTAATGTTTTGCCAAGGCGAGAAGTGTGACAATTGTCTACGACCCGTAACGTCAGAGAGATAGCCTTTGTTTCTTTAACAAACGGTCTTTCTCCCTGAAAAAGGTGATAGAGAGTGATTCTATCCACTTTTTTGCACAATGCAAGAACTTTAGTAACACAAAGTAATCTTTGCCGAATATTCACCTTCGCCATCCCCTCCCCCGCCGCTCTTATTCACTACTTAATCAACAAAAGAAAATGGATGGGATCGACCGCCCCCGCAGGCGGCAAATGGCGCGGCGTCCGCAAAAAATTCGTCGGTCAATCCCTCCTGGAAGACGGCGCACATCTTCTATCGGTAAGAATGAAAGTAAAATTCATGAGTTTTTCTCGAAGTCGGTAGAAGATCTCGCGAATTAATCCAACCCTTGATAGAGAGATTATCCTGAGAAGGATCGATATACAGTGAAATCGGTCACACGACGTAACCGAAAAGGCACATCCCAATGACCGTAGCCGCCGAACTTCCCGCCGTTGCCCGCCCTCACGAACAAAAACTCGACCTTCTCGCCGAAGTAGCCGTCAAAGTCGGCCTCGGCCTCCAGTCCGGCCAGGAGCTGGTCATGACCGCTTCGCTCGACGCGCTTCCCCTCGCCCGCCGCGTTACCGAGCAGGCCTACCGCGCAGGCGCGTCGCTCGTCACCACCCTCTACGCCGACGACGAAGCCGCCCTCATGCGCTACCGCTACGCTGACGACGCAAGCTTCGACCATGCCGCCAAGTGGCTCTACGACGGCATGGGTGCGGCCTTCAAAAGTGGCGCAGCCCGCCTGGCCATCGCCGGCGGCAATCCCGCCCTGCTCTCAAACGAAGACCCCGGCAAAGTGGGCCGCGCCAACAGCGCCGTCTCCAAGGCTTACCGCCCCGCCCTCGAGCTCATCACCCGCCACGCCATCAATTGGACCATCGTTGCCTCCGCCACCCCCGCCTGGGCCGCGTCCGTGTTCCCGGGCGAGAGTCCAGACGCCGCTCTCGCCAAGCTCTGGGAAGCCATCTTTCAGACCACGCGCATCAACACGCCCGATCCCGTTGCCGCATGGAAGACCCACGACGCCGGCCTGCACCACCGCGCCGCCTATATGAATGAGAAGCGCTTCTCCTACCTGCAATACCGTGCCCCCGGCACCGACTTCAAGCTCGGCCTGGCTGACGATCATCTCTGGCTCGGCGGCGGCACAACGGCCGGCAATGGCTACTACTGCATCCCCAACATGCCCACGGAAGAAGTCTTCACCACCCCCCACAAGGACCGCGCCGACGGCACTGTCACCGCCACCAAGCCACTCTCCCACCAGGGAACCATGATTGAAGGCATCCAGGTCCGCTTCGCTGAAGGCCGTATCGTTGAGGCAAAGGCAAGCCGCGGGCAGGAAGTCCTCCAGCGCCTCATCGATACCGACGACGGCGCGCGCCGCCTCGGCGAAGTAGCGCTTGTCCCGCACTCCTCGCCGATCGCCGCCAGCGGCATGCTCTTCTTCAACACCTTATTTGATGAGAACGCCGCCTCGCACATCGCGCTCGGCCAGGCCTACAGCTCCTGCCTCAAAGACGGCGACACACTGACTCCGGAGGAGCTGGCCGCCAAAGGCGCTAACGACAGCCTGATCCACGTCGACTGGATGATCGGCTCCGGCCAGCTCGACATCGACGGCATCACCGCCACCGGCGCAGTAGAACCACTAATGCGACAGGGCGAATGGGTCTAGACAGGCTGGATATCAAACGGAAGGAGCAGCAGCCTTCGGAGGGAGCAGCAGCGGGGTACCCACAATGTGGGTCGAGGCTGCTGAAAACCAGCCTCAACTGGATGACGGCTTTAGCCGCGGGCTCTTCATCCCTCCCCCTCCATATCCGGCTCCGTCCAAAGCAGAATGCATTGCGGCAACGTAAAAATCAGCATCAACGTCAACAGCATCAAGCCGTAAAACACCTGCGCCGGCGTCATCGGGATCACCGCGACAAAATGCCGGTTCGCCATCCCCGCATACGCCACCATCCACGCAATCACCACCACTACTGCGATTGCCTGATACGCCTGGTAGTGCGCGCGGTCCCGCTCGCGCAGTTCGCGTTCATCATTCCGGTAACCGCCCTCCTCGTGCCCCGTAATTGCCGGGTACATCCGAAGCTTCAACAGCAAGAGTGATGGAGCCTGATCCACCTGCCGCGGACCTTTCCCGTTGAACGGCTTCAGCAGCCCGCCCTGAGAATACCCTCCAAGAAACAGCCAGCACGCCAGCATCGCAGCCCAGAAAATATAGGTGCCCGTCGAGTGCCACTGGTCCACAAACCACATCCCCACAATCAAGGCGGCGAATACGGCATAAATCCCCACCACCAGCGCCCGCCTCCGCGCCCGCCGCGACATATCCACCCGCCTGCCCATCAACACAAGTTCAGCTCTCATTGGGGCCCTCCATATCCGGTTCAGTCCACAAATAAACGGCATTCGGTAGATTCAAGATCACGAAGAAGACGAACCACATCAGAAGCTCGCGATAAACCCCCGTGTGAGGCATCCATCCGAAAGAATGCACGGCAAGGAAGACCAGGCACCCCAGTATCAGGAACCCGTATGCCGATCGGGTTGATTGATCCCATCGGCGTTCTTCCCGCTCATCGGTCGCAGGGTTCTTCTTCATTTCCGCACGCAATGCAGCGTCGAACAACGTCCGTATGCCCGCGGAAAACTTCTCTGCATCAGGCCGCGGCACCCACACGAACCAGCCAAGCGAGTTGATCGCGAGAAAAGCAAAGAAGAAGATGTACCCAAACAGAATGGAATGCGGCCAGCCACCATGCGCGTCCAGCATAAAGGCCGCCAAACCAAACAGAAGCGCCACCGCCAGCCACCACCCCGCCACCAGCCAGCGCCGGTTTACTTGGCGATTAAGAGGTATCCCCAGAAAGCTTCGCCTGTAGATCATGCCTATTTCTCCCCGTCGCCCGTCCGGGTCCCATACACCTGCTGGCTCAACGGCTGAAACGGCTTCGCCGAGAAGATCGCCTCCACCGGCAGCCCAAAATACTCGCCCAGCGCCAACGCCAATTTCAAACTCGGCGAGTAATCCCCGCGTTCCAGAAAGCCGATCGTCTGGTAATTCACATCCATCGCATCCGCCAACTCCTGCCGGCTGATCCCGCGCTCGGCACGCAACACCGCAATGCGGTTATACAAGCCGCTCTCACCGGGACCCTTCTGGTTCAGAGGATTCATTTACACAACCAATTATTATGTAATTACAACATTGCGTCAAGATAACAAATAACTAGGCCCGGCAGAGCTCCCGCAGCCGACCCAAACTTAAATCGCTCTGCCCTGCAAATCTCTATTCCACTTCCAGGACCACCGTCGCCGTCGTCAATTCGTATCGCTTGGAATCCGAAGGAATGAACTGCGTCGAAAGCGTGCAAATTCCCTGCGGCGGCACGTTTCCGGCAGATGGAGTGAAGACAAACGTCCCCGGTACGTCAGAGAACGCGTCCAGTTCCCGTCCCGTCAAGGCCTGTCCCCGCTTGACCGACGCCGGATCGACCCAGGTTATGACCGGTATCCGTCGAATCAGCGGCAATTCCAGCTCCTGCTCTGCTTCTCTCCTGGCCGCCACAATCCGTGGCGATAACTCGTCTTTCTTAACTGGCCTCAGGTCGCCTACCTCGAGTGCCTTGATTGGTTGCGGCGGCTTGCGCGCCCAAGGTGAAGGTGCAGCACCTCCGCCAATTTTTTGCGCCTCAGTTTTCGGTGGGCTTTGCAAAGGGGAAGGCGCAGTGGGCGCCGGTGTCGCGGGGTGACCCGGTTTGGAGGCTTCGCTCGCGGGTGTTTGAGCCCAGGCATGGCTACCCATGGCCAAACCCAAGAGGAAACCTGCAAAGGAAAGGCGATTTTCCCCGAACTCCTCCTTATCCGGCAATATGGTGTTTGCGCCATTAGACCCGGCCGGAAAGAAATGGTTCTCAGAATCTGCATCCTGTTTTCAGCCGCGCTAGCTAAAAGCGGCTAATCATTCTTCCTAAGGGCAGACTGTCTCAAAGCAAAGATTTCTACTGAAAAACGGCATCACGTGATTCTGGAATCGGTCCGCCACTGCACTGGTATGCGTGCCCGGGTAGATCTCAAAACTGTTCGTGATTCCATAGTTATCGAAGACCCCGTGCAGCTTGCCCGCATCCACGCGCAAGCCATCCTGGTCGCCCACATCCATTGCGATCGCGTGATACTGCCTGAGGTTCCCGATGTACTGGTCCACGAATGCCAATGGCGAGTTCGCCGCCCATTTCGCCAGCACCTCCGGCTGCGGAGTTCCATCCTTCATCGGCAAGTCAAGGTAGAGTGGTGGATTCTTCGGGTCAGGCGACCATGCCGCCGCACTCGCCAATTGGGCCCGCGCAAAGAATGGCAGCTTTGCAGAATCCTCCGGCGTCTTCACGGATTCCAAAGTCTTTTCAAGCTCCGGATTTGGAGGGCCACCCGCACGCGCCGATAAGCAACAAGGACTCATGATGTACAAGCTCCCGAACACGTCCGAGTGCTTCATTCCGATCCGCGTCGCACCGTATCCGCCCATGGAGTGCCCCACCAGTCCGCGGCTCTCCCGCTTCGCCAGCGTCCGATAATGCGCGTCCATGTATGCCACCACATCATGCGAAATGTACTTTTCAAAATCACCAGTGGTCGCGGAGCTTGAATACATCGATCCGTTGTGCACCGTCTTCGAATCTGGGAGCACAACAATCATTTCCTTCGAGCCCTGCGCAAAGGCTCCCTCAATGGTCTGCGGAACGTGAATCTCGCCCGACCACTGTTCGGCGCCAATCGAATAACCGTGTAAGGCGTAGACGACCGGATAGCGGCGATGCTTCTCGGTCGCATAGCTGGGCGGCAGAAACACGATCACATCGCGATCGACAGCGTCGTTTTCCAGATTGCCCTCGAGAGCGGCTCCGTGGATTTTGATGCGCTCCGCCGTTACCGGCTTTGCTCCGGGAACTACGGGCGGAACAATCGTCTGTACCTGGCCAAAGAGCTGAATGCCTGCTGCGATCGTAATGATGAGGGTGAATTCGGGAAAATGGCGCTTCATCTTCATAAGCATCGTCTTTCGTTGACAATCGGGCCGGAGCAGACTGTCGATTCAAGTAAACGTTCTCTCGGACCCAGACTATACACAGCCGCTTCGGTCGTACGCAAGCTAAATAAATCGCTTTATTTCAAAGGACCGTACTCGATGGATTCGAGCGGTTCTACAGTCCTTTGCCGATTAATCTCCTCTAGAAATGCACAATTGAAATTGTGATCACAACCTCAAAATCGCTGGGCCATTGGTGTCGGGTAGATGGTCCGCACCTTCAAAAAATTAAAGACCCCACCCCCTCCCCCTTCCAAAAGGAGTGTCCGCTATCACACGCCGCTGCCTAATGAATTGTAAATAAACAGGTAAATAAAATAGGCTGTGTACGAATAAGTAACCTTTACCCTCGAAAAAGAGCCGGTTTTCGTCGAAAAACAGCCCCTCTTCGGTCTTTTGGATGCCGAAAAGCCTGATTTAGCCTTGGCTTCCCAGCGCAAACTTCCGCGCCGACTCCAGCAGCATGGCCACCGACTCCTTCGAGCAGCTCTCCGTATAGATCCGCAGCAGCGGCTCCGTCCCGCTGGCCCGCAGCAGCAGCCACGTCTCCGCCGCTTTCGGCTTGGTATATGCTTCCGGATTGTCCAGGTAGAACTTCACTCCGTCCAGATTCTCCTGGCAATGGATCGCCATTCCCGCAAACACCGGATCGCCCGGTTCCAGTGCCTTGGCCCGCGCAATGGCCGCGTTCTTCAAGTCGTCCGGAATATGCAGATCGATGCGCCCATACTGGTGCTCGCCATACTCGGCCTGCA
>JBEKRU010000100.1:0-22511 GCA_049518435.1 Occallatibacter sp.
GTGAACCCGTCCTAAGACGGTGGAGCTCTCCGCGGTTCGTTAGGCATTCCGGACTGGCGGACACGGCACACGGAACCGATTGTCGAGTCGAGCCCCTGTTCATTGAATGTTGGTTCAACCTGTGTTGACTACCCACCTGCTTTGCAGGCCGGTTTCTATTGCGGATAGTATGGGTCTCGCGCGGGAATTGCAAGTCTTGTGCAAGGTAGGCGCAGTGTGCTAGGTTCTTTGACCGCCGGATTTCGACGCCGTTTCCCGAATCGGAGAACACGGCTCAGAAGCTATTGCGAGCCCGCAGGCGCCTGTGCCGCCGTCTCCGACGCAGGCGCTGACTTGCTCTTATCCGCTGCAAGCGCAACCAGTTTTTTCAGCTTTCCCTCGATACTCGCGTCGCCCACATGCTGGTCTTCGAGCACCCCGTCCGCATCGATGGTGAACGTGGCCGGGATCGCCGTAACGCCGAATCTCTTTGAGACCGCGCCATTGATGCCGCCGTCGCGCACCTGTAGCCACGTCATCTTGTTCTTCTCAACAAAGCTTTTCCACTTCGCTTCGTCGGAATCCAGGCTGATGCTCAGCATCACCAGCGGCTCCCCATTAAACTTGCGCGCAATGCTCTGCATGTGCGGCAGTGCCTCCACGCAAGGCCCGCACCACGTAGCCCAGAAGTCGATGAGAACTACTTTGCCTGCCAGGCTGTCCAGCGTGATGCGTTGCCCGTCGAGCGTGGTAGCGGAAAACGGAGGAGCCATGGGAGCCCGCGCTAATTCGATGTGATCCACAAACCGCTCCGCACGCGGATGCAGGGTCGCATTCTTCCTATCCTCTTCAAGGAAAGTGGAGAACTGTGCACGCGCCGCATCGTCCTGTTGCAGATAAGCCAGCGTTACGCCGTAGTGATAATGCGCCCTGGACATTTTGGGCTGCAGTTGCAGAGCAGCCTTGAACTCGCCGGCGCTCTCTTGAATGCTCTGAATCTTCCTGTCTTTAAGCCCCTGTTCCTGCAAGGCCATCGCCAACCGGAAATGAACCGTGGCCTTCTCAGGATCGGTCTGAGCCAGCGGCATCCATTCCCGCGCAATGTCTATGGCATCTTTGAATGCGTCAAGTTTCATGGCCAGCCCGTAGGCCCGACGCAGGCATTCCCAGCACTGACCACCATCCTGCTTGTTGGCCTTGCGAAAGTCGTCCAACGCAGCGCCATCGTCGCCATGCTTCTCCCAATCCCTTGCCGAAGCAAAAGTCTTGCGCGCTTTTGGGTCGGTGGGTTCGGTCGGTCGCGTCGTTTCGGCGCTGGGGGTGTCAGCCTTGGCAGGATCCCCGCTCCCATCTCCCTGCTGGCCCGTCTGAGCCGCATGCAGCCCGATACCTGAACAGAGAAACAAAGCGACGAACCCAACCCTCCTCATGTGTGTGAAATTCCGAATTCCGGACATGCGCCTCCTCTGGCATATCGTTGAATAGCCTGGCTGGCGGGTTGTCTCAATTGGCACTCCGAATCAGAGCAGAGGTCTAAGTGCCGGCTTTCCACTCGTCTTCAAGAACTTCGTCCAGCAATCCACGCAGGCTGGCGGCGCGGGCACCTCCGCTGCGCGCATTCGCGTCGCCGGTCTGCGACAGTTCATCGGCGAGATTCAGCGCAGCCAGCACGGCCACACGTAGCGAGTCCACGGTGCGCCCCTGCGCCGCGACAGCTCGCATCTTCGCGTCTACGCGGGCAGCCAGGGAGCGAACATGTTCCGTATCCTGTCCGGAAAGGTGATAGGTCTGGTCGTAAATCTCAACAGTCACATAGCCGGACGGGGTGCCCGGTTGTTCCACAGCCATGCCTGCCTCCCCGGCCTACCTAAACCTCGAGCGCATCGAACTGCGCAAGAAGCCGATCCACACGCTGGCGCACGTAGTCGCGCTCAGTCCGCAGTCCAACTACTTCCTTCTGTAAACTCTCCACGATCGGGCCCTGTTCGCGCAGTTGCAATTCCGCCCGCGCCGCGCGTTCCTCGGCCTCCGCTCGCGCAAGACGCTCTTTCTTTACCAGCTCCACTGCGCGAATGATCCGCGCTTCCAAGGCAGAAAAATCGTCAGAGCTGAGCGACAGAGTCTTCGGATCCGACTCTTCTTCCCCCGATTGCTGATCCACATGCGCTTCTTGCACGCTCGACTCCCAAAATGACTCCGTCATTGAATAACCTCCGCGGATTCCAGTCCGCATCGGAAGCAGTATAGCTTGATTCCGCCCCTCGATGTTGCCTAGGCAGAGTCTCCCTGGCTCCTTAGCCGTGCCCCCGCCGAGCCAACGGCCTCCACCACCCTCGCCTGGAAGCCTTGCAGTTCCTCTTCGCGAAGCGTGCGATCCGGCGCCTGGAACGTGGCCCGAACCAGCAGACTATACTCCCCCGCGCCCATCCGCGCATCCTGAAACACTTCGCGCACTTGCCAATCAACAAGTTCCGGAATCCGCAATCCGGCCAGCGCCTGGTTAATTCGCTCCCAGTTCACGGTCTTATGCAGAATCAACGAGAAATCGCGCCGGACCGGCTGATAGCGCGAAATCTCCCGCGCGATTGGTTTGCTGAGCGTCAACTTGTAGAGCCGGTCCAGATACAACTCGCCCACCAGCACAGGCTCCTTCAGCTTGCGCGCCGCAGCTTCGCGCGGGTGGAGTTGTCCAAACCATCCCACCGTTTCTCCGTCGACCGCAACACGCGCCGCCCGATAAGGATGCAGCCACTCAGGCGTCAATCCAGACTCCGCAGGAAAGCGGTCAAAGTAAACTGAGCGATTCTGGAATCGAGCCAGCACCTGTTCCACCGCACCCTTCACGTCGTGAAAATCAATGGCCCGCATTGCATGAAGCGCAGACTGTTGCGGCACGCTGCCTGCTCCGCCGAAAGCCAGCGCCGGCCGTTCCTCCACTTTGTCGGTTGTCCCGCTAAAAACCGTTCCCAGTTCGAACAGCAGCACATCATTGACATCGCGGTGCAAATTCCCGGCAACCATGCCAAGCATGCCAGGGACGAGCGACGGACGGAGTACGCCGGCTTCCTCGCTCAGCGGATTTCCTAGCGGCACAACCAATCCAGGCTGCGGAGCTGTCATGGCCGCTTCCGCGGCAGAGCAGAATGTGCTCGCAATCGCTTCGTGGAACCCCGCGTCTAGAAGTGTCCTGCGAACGGCGGACTCGCTCTCGGCCCAGGGCAGCGCACGTACGCCCTCGCCGAACGTTGGGAGAGTATTCGCGAAGCGGTTGTACCCGTAAACGCGAGCGACCTCTTCAATCAGATCAATCTCGCGGTCAAGATCAAGCCGCCAACTCGGCAGCGTCACCCGCCAGGCAGCGTTGTCCTTTGCTAACTCCGCTGGCGCCGCGAGCTTGCATCCCAGCGCCTTGAGCACGCTCTCCACCGTCGTAGCGGTAATCCCGCCCTCATCGGCTGTCGTGCCAAGGATGCGCTTCACTTCGCTCAATTCCAACGCAACGGGCGCGCGATCAGAAGTGCGCTTCTCCATGGCTACCACGCGCACATCCACAAGTTCGCCATCGAGCCTGCCACCGTTGGCAAGAAGTATTTTGCTTACCAACGCGGAGGCCACAGGGCCGGCATTGAAGTCGGCTCCGCGCTCGAACCGATGGCTGGCGTCTGTATGCAGTCCATGGCGGCGAGCAGTGCGGCGCACGGCCGTTGGCTCGAACCATGCCGCCTCAACCAGCACATTGGTTGTTGCCGCCGTAATCATGGAGTCCCACCCGCCCATGACGCCGGCAAGACCGAGCGGCTTTACATGGTCGGCGACGACAAGGTCTTCGGGATCGAGTACGCGCTCAACGCCATCCAGCGTCTTCAGTCGTTCTCCCTTACGGGCCCGGCGCACCACGATACCGCCTTCAATCTTGTCCAGATCGAAAGTGTGCGTAGGCTGCCCCATCGCCAGCCACGCAAAGTTCGAAGCGTCCACAGCGTTTGAAATCTTCTTTTGTTCGAGCAGCCCAAAGTAGGTGGCCACCTCCGCGCCCGGGAACCAGTCGCGCGACTCGCCAATAGTGATCCCGCGTAATACCTGCGCCGTAAACCGCCCGCACTCGCTCTCCGCCTCAATTCGCACAGGGAAAGGATGTGAGGACGGGCTGGCTTGTGGAACCTCATAGGCAAGCTCAGGCAGCACTAGCCCATAGATCGCCGCTGCTTCGCGCGCTACGCCGTAGTGGTTCATCGCGTCCACGCGGTTGGTGGTAATGTCCATCTCGAAGAGCGAGCCCTTACCCTCGCCTGGCGAATAGATGCCTTCAACAGCAATGCCGCGCAGCGTCAGATCTTCGGCGAGTTGGGCATCATCAGCAGGAAGGGCAGGAAGGTATGCTCTGAGCCATTTGGTAAGAATCTTCATGCAAATTGCTCCAGAAACCGCATATCTCCGGCGTAAAACTGGCCGATTTCACTGATGCCATACTTCATCATCGCAATGCGTTCCACGCCCATACCAAACGCGAAGCCGGAAATCTTCTTCGGATCGTAGGCAGGCTGCTTTTCCGCAGCGAACGCAAACACGGCCGGATCTACCATGCCGCAGCCAAGCAGCTCAATCCACCCCGAGCTCTTGCATTTGCGGCATCCCTTGCCACCACAGAAGATGCAACTGATCTGCACATCGGCGCTCGGCTCAGTGAACGGAAAGAATGACGGGAAGAACCGCGTCTTCACGGCCGATCCGAACAG
This sequence comes from Occallatibacter sp., assembly GCA_049518435.1. Taxonomy (GTDB): domain Bacteria; phylum Acidobacteriota; class Terriglobia; order Terriglobales; family Acidobacteriaceae; genus Telmatobacter. Next base: position 4,716 of record JBEKRU010000100.1, read on the forward strand.
CGCCTTCATGGCGTGGTCCAGCGTCCCCTTCAGATCGCTGAAGGTGATGTTCGTGTCGACGCAGAGGCCCTCGACCTGATGAAAGATCGGCGAGTGCGTTGCGTCGGCCGCGTCATTGCGATGCACCTTTCCCGGGATCACAATCCGCACCGGAGGAGGCTGCGACTCCATGGTCCGCATTTGCACCGGCGAGGTGTGTGTGCGCAGCAGAAGCCGGTCCCGCTGCGGTCTGCGCTCCTGCCCTGCAACCACCAGCGTGTCCTGCGTATCCCGCGCCGGATGCCCGGGCGGAAAATTCATGCTCTCGAAGTTGTAGAAATCGGTCTCGACCTCCGGCCCTACGCCGACCGAATAGCCCAGCGCTGCAAACACGCTCGTAATCTCATTCAGTGTCCGCGTAATCGGATGCTCGGCGCCAATCAGCCTGCGCGTGCCGGGCAGCGTTATATCAATGGCCTCTGCCGCCAGCGCCGCGTCACTCGGTCCTGCGCCGGAAGCAGACGCAAGAATCCCTTCGACAAGCTCCTTGAAAACCTTGAAGCGCTCGCCAACCGGCTTCTTGGCCTCCGGTGGCGCCGCCTTCAGCCAGCGCGCCGAAATCTCTTTGAGCCGTCCCTGTCTGCTCCCGAGCCATTTGAGGCGAAAGGCCTCAACGTCCGCTTCGCCGCTGAGCACGGCAGCATCTTCGCGTGCCTGTCGCTCTACTGAGCCGAACGCCTGGTCCAGCGCGGCCTCATCAAATGCCGTCAGATTAGGTATTTCTTCGTTCATCATGCGTTACGCTCAGAATAAACCACCGGCATTGCAAAGCAGCAGCGGAACGCGGCTCACAACGACAGGCTATAACCTTTCCAATCAATGAATCCCACCTTGCCGATCAATACCTTTCGAAAGAGCACAATCGAATTTATGAAGACAAATTCAGAAGTTTTGGAGAGCGGAATGCCAGGCTTTTGCCCGAATTTAAATAAATACCCCACCCCTCCCCCCTCAAAAACCCGTATCCGCCATCACACTCTGTTCCGTAATCAGTTGCAAACAAACACGTTGACGAATTGGCATGTGTACCGATAAGTAAACTTTACCCTCGAAAAAAGCACGGTTTTCGCACAGAATTCGGCATTTTGATGCCCTTTTTGAGTGAAATCGAGCGCTTTTCGCAGTGGTCCATAGCTCGGCAACATTTCCGACCATTTGCAATATTCATATGGATCGAATCCGCCCTGACTTTGCTGACAGAAAAGGCCCCGCATGAGCGGAGCCTCTTCGCTGACTTGGTAATTTCCGTTTGCTACGCTGCTGCTTTAGTCTCCGCAGCCAGAGCGGCTTTGGCCTTGGCCACCAGATCGGTAAAGCCAGCCGCATCCTTCACGGCGATGTCGGCCAGGATCTTGCGGTCGAGCTCAATGCCGGCCTTCTTCAGGCCATTGATCAACTGCGAGTAGCTGAAGTTGTTCAGCTTGGCTGCAGCCGAAATGCGCACGATCCACAGGGAGCGGAACTGGCGCTTCTTCTGCTTGCGGCCGGTGTAGGCGAACTTGAGGCCGCGTTCGACGGCTTCCTGCGCTGCCTGATACAGCTTCGATTTCGTAAGGAAATAGCCGCTTGCCCGGTCGAGAATCTTCTTCCGGCGGTCATTCCTCTTAGTACTACGTTTTACGCGTGGCATGGGTCTTCTCCATTTGGTGTGTCGGTTAAGCGGCTGGAGGCAGGAGGCCGCCCCGAAAGGGCGGCGGTAAACCTCTTCACTCGCTATAGCAAGCCTTGATCTCTCGGCATTCCGTCAAATCGGTTTGCCGGGGGCCCGGTCCGCATTAAGCGGATTCGACTCTGGGCCCGGAAGTACCCGCTCCGTTCGGAGCAGACACAGCGATCAGGCGTAGGGAATCATGCGCGCTACCTTCTTGTAGTCGCCGTCTGAAACCAGCACGGTCTTGCCGAGCTTGCGTTTCAGTTTTGGCGATTTCGAAGAAAGGATGTGCCGCGTCTTCGTCTGGCCCCGCTTGATTTTACCGGTGCCAGTCTTGCTGAAGCGCTTGGCCGCGCCCGTATGGGTCTTCAACTTGGGCATTGTCTTCTCGTTTTTCGGTCGGCCAGCCAAACACCTCAGCCCGCCCAACCGTATAGCCCGTGAGACAGGGACTCCCCTGCCCTCTTGAGGCTCTTAACAGTATATCGCAAGCGGCGTTTCCCCGCCATGCCGTTGCTTTAGCGGCTCCAAGGGCGCTCATTCGAATCGATAGAGAGTCACTTTTTCCGTCTTCACCGCCGATGAATCAAACCGCCAGAAGCTGCCCTGATCGTTCTCGTCGCCGTTCAGCCGGCGCCCCGCCACCCATTTCCCGTCCTCGAAGGTTCCCTCATCCACTGCAGCGATGCCCGCCCGTTGGCCGGAGTGGGGGGTGAACGAAACCCGAAACCCTTTGCCAACTCCCAGAAACTCATCTGGGCCAGTCTCCAGAATGAGTCCAAAACCGGCCTCGGCGCCATGCCCGAAGATTTCGTCGAGCGTCACATGCAAGATGTAACCGCCCATCGTGAAATCCGCCGATGTTTGGCCCTTGCCCAACACAAACCCGTGCATGTCGCCGGCACTCTGGTGCTCAAGCAGCAAAGGCGAGATGCTGGAGATTGCCTTGTAACTGGCGGTCAACTCACCTTTGTCGTCATGCTGACCGTCGATGCCAAACGGCGAGAATCCCATTGCCGACTGCTCTCCGATCGCGTAAAAAACATTCGCCGCCCCAGCCGCGCCGCCATTGGTCTCAGGCATATACAGCGGATTCCCGTCACGGTGATACCGCTTGCACCACTCTTCAAAATTCGAGGCATAAAGGTCTGGAGCATAAAAATCCAATGCGGTGCCGGCAGCTTTCCACACATCAACCACCCACGGCTCCGGTCCTCCGCTCGGATACTCTCCGGGGGGCGTGGTGTCTCCTGCCAGCCAGGTATTTACGTACATCGGAATGTTGTATTCAGCTTTGCCCCGCGCTGCCACGGAATGGATGAAGCGCGCATAATACCAGGCCATGAAAATCTCGTCGGCCCGTGTTGTATTGCCGAAGACCTCCCCCCATGTGCCCGCTGCCTTATCCCCGTTTGCTTCCCACAGCGTCTTCAGATCCGGGTAGAGCGACTCCCGGTGAGACTTCAGATAGCGCGTCAACTCTTCCGGCACGTTGGAGGCAAAAGCCTTGTTTGCAGCCTCGGAGCGGTCCCGCGAATCGCCCAGTACTCCAACCTCATTTTCAACCTGCATCATGAGCACTGTATGGTCGCGACCATCCACTTCCTTAATGTGCCGCATCAACGCTGCAAACGCGCGAGCGTCCGCTTCCTGTGTGGCCGCAGACATCGGACTCAGAATCTCCACCTCACTCCCGCGCTCCACTTCCAGCGGAAACCGCCGTGTATCGCCTTTGACCCAAGCTGGGGGGTAGCTCGACATTCCGTTCTTCCAGGAGGCCAGCCAAAGGAAGACGATCTTTTCGTGTTCGTTTCGTGCCTGGGCCAGCAGCCCATCCACCAGCAAGAAATCAAATTTGCCTTTCGTTGGCTCGATCAGTTCCCAACTCAGCGGAGTGACCACCGTGTTCAAACCCATCGCGGCCATCTTCGGCCAAATCGGCTTCATGTAGTTCAAACTCGACGAAGAAGAATTGTGCAACTCGCCCGAAAGCATCAGGAACGGCTTCCCGTCCACAACCAACTGCGTCGCTGCGCCGCGCTTTTCAAGGTGGGGCGGTGCGGCGGCCGATGGACTCATCTGCCCGAAGAGAATGGAAGATTGAAGGCCTGCAAAAGAAAGAAAAATTGGCAACGCAGAAAGCTTGAGTTTCATGGCGAAAGGGAGTCTAACACGGCTCGCTTGCTCGTCCTTCGCGCAATCAGTTTTCGACTGTCTCCGCCTTCATTCGCAGCGCAGCGCTACTGTCGGTTCCACGCGAGATGCCTTGCGTGCGGGCAGATATCCCGCAAGCAGCGCGATGGAAACGAGCATCGTGATTGCCGCGAGAAGGCTGGCTGGGTCCGCGGGAGTGAGCCCATATAGAAGCTTGACGGCGAGTTGATTACCCGCCAACGCCAGCGGAATTCCAAGCGCAACCCCGGCTGCAACGAGTACCAGGATTTCACGCAGAATGAGCCAGAGAACATTGGACCGTTTGGCTCCCAGCGCCATGCGCACACCGATTTCACTGGTGCGGCGGGCCACGCCATACGATAGCAAGCCGTAAATGCCGATGCACACCAGCAATGCGGCCAGGAGGCCGAAGAAGGCGGAGAGGCGCGCAATGAGCCGTTGATTCGCGGTCGATGCGTCCACTTGCTCTGTGAGGGTTGAGATGTTGCCTACCAGGACGTTTGGATTGACGTCGGCAATTGTGCGGCGCACGGCGGGGATCATCTGCCCCACGTCGCCTGAATAGCGCACTTCAAAGTTGCCGAAATACTGCACACGCTGTGCGTATGGAAAGTACATGGCGCCTTCGGGGCTCTCCTGCAACGCGACGTACTTGGCATTCTTTACCACGCCGACGATCTCAATGTCGCCGCTGTGCGCCGGGTCGTCGCCAAACCCGAAATGCCTGCCGATGGGTGAGCCGCCGGGGAAGAAGCGATTCGCCATGGTCTCGTTGATGATTGCGACCTTGGGCGAATCGATCCTGTCCCGCGAATCGAACCCTCGCCCTGTCACGATCGGCAGGTCCATGGCCGAGAAGAATTGGTTTCCAACTACGTTGTTAAACACATCCTGGCTGTTCTCCGGTGTACGTGGAACGCCCTGCGCCGTAACGTCTGTCGACCATTGCCCCTCGTTGAAAGTGAACATTGCAAAGCTGGCTGCATGCACCCCGGGCAACATTTGCACACGCTCTTCGATCTGCTGCTGCAGTGTAACCAGGCGCGCATCCAGCGGAAGACCGGCCGAGTATTCGTCCAGATTGAAGATGAGAACATTCTGCTTGTTGAATCCAGTGTCTACCTGCGTCAGTTTTACCAGGCTCCGCAGAAACAGGCTGGCTGCCGCAAGCAGAACCAACGAGAGCGCGATTTGCCCCACAATCAACCCGCGCGCCAGCGAAATCCGCGAGGAAGGAGAGGCAATCCCACGGCCTTGTTTCAATGCCCCCGTTAGATCAAGGCGCGTCGCGCGAACGGCCGGCGCCAATCCGAATAAAACCGCCGTTAATCCCGTAAGCACGAGCGTAAATGTGAGCACCCGCGGGTCAGGGCTCACGCTCATCGCTGCAACTTCAGGGCTTCGTATTGCCATGGTCAGCAACAGGTGGCTGGCATTCCAGGCGCAGCCAACGCCGATGGCAGCGCCCGCGAGCGCGAGCACAAAGCTCTCGGTCAACAACTGGCGCACGATGCGGGCACGGGTAGCCCCGATGGCCATCCGCATTGCAAATTCTCTGGATCGCGCAGCCCCTCGCGCCAACAGCAAGTTCGCGAGATTCGCGCAAGCAATCAGCAGGACAAGACCCGCGATCGCTGTCAGGATTTCCAGCGGCAAAGAGAAAAGCGCGCTCAGCCGTGGAAGCCCCCGCCCGCCCGGGTTTAGGTCAATCTGCGCATGAGCAACATCAGCCAGGTCCTTCTGCGACGGAGATGGGGCGAGATATTCGCTGCGCACGTACTGTTTGAAAACGAGATTGGTGTTGGCCGTCGCCTGCGCCTGCGTAACACCCGGCTTGAGACGGGCAATCAAGTACAGTGATTGAAACCATTTGTCGCCCAATCCATTCCAACCAGGCGAGATTTCCTTTTCCATTGATAACGGAATCCAGAAATCCGGCGACTGGCCAACCGTGGTGCCAAAGAACCCTCGCGCGGCTACGCCGACAATGGTGTAATCCGTTCCTTCGATGTGCACTGCCTTGCCCATCACTGCGGGGTCGCTGCCATGGCGCTGCCACCACGAAAAACTTGCCACCGCAACCGCGCTGTTGCCCGGTACCTTGTCGTCAGCTTCGCTCAGGACCCTTCCCCGATCAGGATTCACGCCCAAAACTGAGAAGTAGGTTCCTGAAACCAGCGCTGCGCGCAGCATCTCGCGCTCCCCACCCGCCAGGGCGCCGTGGGTAGCAAACTCAATGCTGTTGATCGCCGTCACGCCCGAGAAGACTTCGTTCTTCTGGCTGAAGCTGCGGTAAAATTGATACGAGAAAAGGTTCCAGCTCTCGTGTGGAAGGCTGTCGGTGCTGCCTGCCGCCCTGCCGTTCCCAAAGAGAACCAACTTCCCAGGCTCTTCAACCGGCAGCGACCGTAGCATCACCACGTTCATCAGGCTGAAGATCGCCGTATTCGCGCCAATCCCGAGCGCCAACGAACCCACGGCAACCAGCGTAAACACTGGGCTCCTGGCAAGCATGCGCATGCTGTAGCGAAGGTCTTGCCAAAGATTTTCAGCTGCCGCTTCCCAACCTGCCGAGCGAATACGATGCTTCACAGAATTGGTGCTGCCCATCTCGACAAGCGCCGCTTGGGCCGCATCAGCGGACGTCATCCCTGCGCGCCTCTTGGCTTCTATCGAAGCATCCAGAAACCCGCGTAGTTCTTCGTCCATCTCGCGTTCCACCTGGGAGCGGCGGAAGAGCGCTCGCAGGCCAGCAGAAATATTGTCGAACCAACTCATCGCACCCTCCCTGAACGGAATAGCTGGACCTTATGCTTCCAATATTCTGGCGATGGCCGCAGTCTGGCGATCCCACGCATCTGTCTCATTCTTCAGTGCCTTATGGCCCTTCGGAGTAAGCCCGTAATACTTGGCACGGCGATTGTTTTCGGTCGAACGCCACTCGCTCTTGACGTGACCGGCTCGCTCCATGCGCGCCAACGCCGGCAGCAGCGAGCCAGGATTCACTCGAAACACGCCTTGACTCACCTGCTCAATGCGTTGTGCAACGCCATAGCCATGCATCGGCTCCAGCGCCAGGGTCTTTAGAATCAGCATCTCCAGTGTGCCCTGCACCATTTCACCCGGTTTCGGCCCCATGCGCGGCCTCCTCTTGATTATCAAGATGTAAGCTCTTTTATCTTGATTGTCAAGAGGAGCGACGATGGACATCGAGAACAGCCGGATTTCGCAACCCGCCAAAAGTTCACTCGGAGGGTGAGCTACATAGGGTAAAAGTCTGCCTATGAGGTGAGCAAACGGGCCAAAACATCACCCTTTGAGGTGAGATTTCTTTCAAAAACTTACCTCACAAAGTGAGGGAAAACCTGTTTTTTCTGTTCGGAACTGGATGTTTGGAGCGGCGAGTCTGCTTCAAACTGGGTGCAGTTTCGGAAAACACGCTGATTTCGCACGCGCTTACGGCTTAACCTATTCATAATGCGTTGTTTATTTCGACTTTCTTAGCTGTGCAGTTGCTCGCGGAATGACGCTTCAGCAGATTCGGTCCGTTCCGGAGTCCCACGACCTGCTGGAGTTTTTTAGCTCAGGGACCGGGCGCCCGAGGTACATCAGATGGGGTGATCACCAGGCTGTGAAGTCGGGTTCGTTCGTGCGTCAACTTCAATCGTGGGTTTTTCAGTAATCCGGCGAAAAGGCCGCCCCGGGAGGGCGGCCTTTGGTGAAACTCACTTCCTTGGAATTTATTGGGGCGGCGCGGGTGCACCGGCAGCGGGAGGAGGCGCGGGAGGTTTGGGCTTGGGGGCTTCCTGCTTTTTGGATGGCGCAATAATTGCGTGCAGAATCGTGCCTTCCATGCGGGGCATGAACTCAACAACCCCAGCTTCGCCGATGTCCTGGATCAGTTTGTTGATGATGGCGTAGCCCAGTTCGCGGTGAGCCATTTGCCGGCCGCGGAAGCGCAGGCTGGCCTTCACCTTATCGCCATCGACAAGGAAGCGCACTGCCTGGTTCTTCTTGGTCTGGTAGTCGTGCTCGTCCACGGTCACGGAGAACTTGACTTCCTTGACGACGATGACCTTCTGCTTTTTCCGGGCTGCGCGCTCGCTCTTGTCCTTCTCGTAGAGGAAGCGACCGTAGTCCTGGATACGACAAACGGGGGGCACCGCATTGGGCGACACCTCCACGAGGTCCAGTCCGCGTTCGCGGGCCATTCTCAGCGCCTCAAAGGGCGGCAGAATACCAAGTTGTTCACCGTTTTCGTCGATGACGCGGATTTCGCGCGCGCGAATTCTATCGTTGATGCGAATAAAGGACTTAGCCGAACGTTTATCGAGTGCGATGGTGCTCCTCCAAGAGTCGTCCCTGTCCGCCTCCGGGGTTTTCCGGAATCGCCGCGGGTACACGAACGCACACTGAGTATAGCATTGGCTCGGCCCTGTTGAATGCGGGCGTTAACGGGTTTGGCTTGGTTCGAACGATGGCTGGGTCCGTTGGAGGGTTCGGTGGTATTGTATATACAGGTAGACAAAGAGGTATAAAGGTACCATGCCGCTGAGCATTAAAGCACCGGAAGCTGACAGGCTGGCCCGCGAACTTGCCGATACAACGGGAGAAACGATCACGGATGCAGTGATTGTTGCCATGCGGGAGCGATTGGAACGGGAGAAGCGCAAACGCGAAAGCAAGGAACAACTCATAGAGGATTTAATGGCAATTGCGAACCATTGCGCTTCTCTGCCAGTCCTCGATGATCGCACGGAAGACGAGATTATGGGCTGGGATGAAAACGGGCTGCCGTCATGATTGTTGACTCGTCGGCGCTGGTTGCGATTCTGATGGTCGAACCTGAGGCCCGGCGGCTGACAACAGCCATTGCGGGGAGCACGGTCTGCCGTCTTCCCGCGTCATGCCTTGTTGAAACTTCTATATTGATGCTCTCGCGCAGAGGAGAAGATGGCGTGCGGGATTTTGACCTTTACCTGGCTCGCAGCAGAATGGAGATCGTTCCACTCACCGAATCCCAAGCGGGGTTAGCGCGGGATGCGTTCCGGCGTTTCGGCAAAGGTCGCCATCCAGCGAAGTTGAACTTCGGCGATTGCATGGCATATGCAGTTGCAAAGGAAACCGGAGACGAGCTGCTCTTCAAGGGCGATGATTTCAGTCAGACGGATGTTGTAGCGGCTCTCTACTGAGGCTCCTTTTCCTGTACCTTTGCAGCAATCAACGAACCCTCAGGGTTGACCGCGATCACGGTGACGCGGATGAGCTGGTTGGCTTCCCGGTGCCCGGCTAAATCCAAGGGAAGAAAATTCTCCGAAATAGCCGCGGTGCGTCCGTTGCGTTCAAGCTCGGGTTGTGTGTGCAATGTGATGGCGTCCAAGTCCCGGCCGATGAAGCGTTGCCTATGGGTCCGAGTCTTCGCTGTGGCCAAATCGCGCAAGACAGCCATTCGCTCCTGGGCGACGGCGGGAAGAACCGGCGTCTCGGCATGAAGTGCCCATCCTCGCGTTCCCGGTCGTGGCGAGAATGGAAACAGGTGCAGGTATCCGAATGGCAGCACGCGGACCATTTCCACGGTCTCGTTGAATTCGCGGTCCGACTCACCGGGAAAGCCGACCATGACATCGGCGCCCAATGTCAGGTCGGGACCAGCGGCTTGCAGCAGCGCCCCCACTTTTTCCGCATAGTGCCACGGCCGATAACGCCGATGCATTCGGCGGAGTACGGCGTCAGAACCGGACTGCAACGGCAGATGTGCATGGCGTGCGAGGCGTGTTCCACTGAATTCCGCCATCAGGGCAATGAGTTCTTCATCCCAATCCATTGGCTCGATGGAACTCAATCGCAGCCGAGGCAGCGATGTTCGATGCAGGATTTTCCGGATGAGAAGGGCAAGGGTCAACTTCGGCGCCGACTCATCTCTTGCCAGATCACGCCCCCAACGCCCGAGGTTGATTCCCGAAAGCACGAGTTCGTTCCCGCCGGAAGCTACAAATCCCTCCACTTGCCTGAGAACGACGGCTTCCGAAAGGCTCCTGGATGATCCGCGTGTCTGGGGAATGACGCAAAACGTGCACTTGTTTCCGCATCCCTCTTGAATCTTGAGGTTGGGGCGCGTCTGGGTGCCGGGAACAAGTTGCGCCTCTTCAAGGAACGAGTGCGCAAATCGGTCATCCGCCAAAACCAACTGCGGTGGCGCAGACGCGCGTTGCGCCCCCTGGATTTGAATGAGCCCACCACCTGGCGCGAAACGGGCAACTGCATTCGAAGAAGTCTGCACAGCCAAGCGCAGTGCGATCTCCGGCGCGAATGCCTTATGGCTGTTTCCGACCACGGCAGCCACTCCCTTGAGGGCGGCCAACTCTTGAGGCGCCCGCTGCGCATAGCACCCGGTGACCAGGATTTGCGCATCGGGGTTCAAGCGGTGCGCCCGGCGAATAAAAGCTCGTGCCGCGCGGTCAGCCTCCGCCGTAACACTGCAGGTATTGACGATGACCACATCGGCCAAGCCGGCCTGCTGGATGGAATGCCCGGCCGCGCGCAGCCGCGCGCTCACCGCCTCGCCATCCGCGCGAGCGGCCCTGCAACCGAAATGCTCCACATGAAATCCCGGCATATTCCAAGTTTAGATGGAATTCGTCTGAATGAAGGAGAGAGACCGTCCTTACCGTCAAGGCGGCAGGGGGAAGGTGCCTACGGGGGTGTTCCGTGGTCCAAAGCGAAAATCCCCTAATATTGCAGGGAAGTGGAAGGGCGCCGTGAAGAAACCTTGACCCCAATAAAGACTCGCAGCCGAGCGCACAAAGGAGCTAACACTAACGTATTAAGCTAGATACCCTGTTTCATGTAGCTCCATCCGGGACTTATAGGGGCTGTGTCATTCATAATGGACCTAGCGGGAAGCGCAATTTTGCCGATACAATTGCTGTCCACGGGTCCCTAGGCAGCTTTGCGCATCTAAGAATGTTGCAAAAGATTACCCAAGAGAAGTGGATAATCGATTGCATTGGAACTTGCATGGCGAATTTCTCGTATCGTATGCGTCGTAAATCACAGCTGTAATACGCGGCAAAATGCGAAACTTGCAAATTCAAGAAGGAGTATCTGACATGATCACTGTTAAGCGTAGGTTGCTATCGGAAGTGCAAGTGAAGGGGGCATTGGATGCTCTCGCTAATCGCTACCACCTGCCGAACGATTGCTACGACGAGTCAGATGCTGATCAGATGTCGGATTTCGACGCCCAGAAGTGGCTATCGTTATGCGATCAGCTCAAGTCCGTCAGACGGCGCAATCCCCGAGTTGTTAACGATTGCGCCATTCCGTATTCCCTGCGCTCCATCTACGGGACGAAAGCTCCGTCGAAGGAACTGGAAAACTCATCGGACACATTGATCGAACTTGCGGCCTGATAACTGCACGTTCGACGAGTATCAAGCCTGGTTCCAGGACGAGTGCAATGCTATCGTTCTGCGGCCAGGCTTTTCCGTTGTTGATCCCAAAATCTCGGCGGTTAACGATCCTGCCCCTCCATGGTCGTTGTTTTTTGCGATCATCTTTAACGATGGAATGTATATCCGCATTTACGAACACTACCGCGAGCTTCCAAAGAGAGACGGCGGGGGAGGGCGGCTCCAATTCTTTTCCTACCACTATGGACTGTGTAGTGCGGATCGGGACGAAGATGGATTTCCGACGAAAGAAGACGATTGTGTTTTGCGAGTCGACATTGATCTAAGATCCAAACGCCACGCGCACTATGGTGGTGAAAATCACATTCCTGAGGTAAGGCTTGTGGGATTAGATTTTGATGAAATAACCCCGTTCGATTTCATTCGGGCGGTGGAAATCCACCGACAAACGACGAAACCGCTCCCCGAGATACTAGGATTTAAGGTGAGTACCCCAAAATGATGTCCAGTTTCCAATACCAGACCGAGTACTTCCTGCGAGAAGGCAAGGAGAACCTTGCCCGCTGTTTGGATGTGACGTTTTCTGCCGCGCTGGCGCATCAAGTTGAAAAGGTGGTTATATTCACATCTGCTGGACAGGGTGTTTTGATGGCGTTGGAATCATATCGTTCACAGAAACAATACGCCCACATTGAGTTGATAGCCGTCACATTCCCAAGCCAATCTCAATTCACCGCGGGCGATCCGTCGGAACACAGTATTTCAGTGGACGTCGCTCGAATTCTAGCCGAAAACAAGATTCCGATAGTACGTGCACACCTTCCCTTTGATCCGATTCGAACACATTATGCTGGGCAGGGCGTTCTCGGACAGGATTTCGGTCTAATCGGCAATGCCTTGCGCATCTTTGGGGGGAGCATGAGTCTTTGTGTGCAAGCCGTGCTCATGGCATCTGACGCTGGATTAGCGGGCTTGGGAGAACATGTGATATCTATGACATCGGATACCTCAATCCTCGTGAGAGCGGCAGCCACTGAGCGATTTTTGACCGATCTAATCGTGCGAGAGATCATCTGCAAGCCCGTGCTGCTCACAATTGGCAAGTCCGAGAAGCCATCTTCCATTGTCGAAGGCGACGACCAGAACTCACCGCTTCAGCTTGACTCACCTGATTGAAGCAATGCCCCGCCGCGCGCAGCCGCGCGCTCACCGCCTCGCCATCCGCGCGAGCGGCCCTGCAACCGAAATGCTCCACATGAAATCCCGGCATATTCCAAGTTTAGAGCCTCTGCGTAAATGCGACATCGGAGCGCGCCGCGTTGCCAGATCGACTCGCATTGAGTTTATGATCACAGCGAAAGGAAACGTGAGAAGAATGCTTGCATCCGCCAAGTGCCTGGGCTCTTTAATCCGCGCAACAATGAGGGCATCTATCAGCCGATTCCTGATACTGGTGCTGGTTTCCTTTATCCCGCTGAGCGCCGCGGCGCAGTTGCGGGTTCTGGTTTACACGCGCAACTACACCCCTGACGGCAAGGGATACGTTCACGACAACATTGCTTCAAGTGTTGCAGCGATCAGGAAAATGGGCGCGGAAAAAGGGTTTTCGGTCGACGTCTCGGAGGATCCTGGCGCCTTTAGTGAAACAAATCTAAAGCAGTATGCCGCCATCGTTTTTTCGAACAGTAACAATCAAGCCTTTGCGAGCGATGCGCAGCGGAACGCCTTTAAACATTACATAGAATCCGGAGGAGGCTTTGTGGGGCTTCACTCCGCGTCCGGGTCAGAGCGCGACTGGCCATACTTCTGGTCGGTGCTCGGCGGTAAATTTGCGGCACACCCCAAGATGCAGGTTTTCACTGTGTGGGTGGCCGACCCGCTGTTCGCCGCGACCAAAAATCTTCCTGCGCAGTTTGAATGGACCGACGAATGCTACTTCATCGATCACCTGAATCCCGGTATTCATCCCGTCCTTGTTACGGACCGTTCCAAGTTGAATTCACTTGAATTGATGAAGATCGATGTTGCCAGCTTCCCCAACCCACTGCCTCTGGCGTGGTATCAGCAGTTTGACGGCGGCCGCGAGTTCTATCTCGCTCTTGGCCATAATAAAGAGGACTATGCCAATCCAATCCTTTACGGAATCATCGAAAATGGCATCGTCTGGGCAATGAAGCCCGCGCAGTAATTCGATATACTGGAGGCAGGCCCAGTTGATCCGCAGCCTCTTCCTTGAATTGATGCCAGACACCGCCGCCGTCACCGCTAACGTCACCGGTCCAGCCACCACTGCCATCCCCGGTAACGGCAGCACGCGACATATTGTCGGATTCGTTTACTTCACATTCATCTGTTATCTCTCCATAGGATTGCCTCTCGCCGTGCTGCCGCCGTATGTGCACTTTCGGATGGGCTTCAGCGCCGCGCTGGCTGGACTGGTCATCAGCATTCAATACATCGCGACCCTCATGAGCCGTCCCTGGGCTGGCCGCATTTCAGACCGCGCAGGCGCAAAGGTGTCGGTCTTGTGGGGGATGTCCGCGTGCACCGCGAGCGGCGCGCTGGTGGTGGCCGCTGCAGCCATGCACCGTACTCCCGTGATCAGCCTCGGCATTCTGATCCTGAGCCGCCTGGTGCTGGGAGTTGGCGAAAGCCTCGGTTCTACAGGCTCAACACTCTGGGCTATCACCAGCGCAGGGTCAGAGCATACGGCCAAGGTGATTTCATACAACGGCATCAGCACATACGGCGCGATGGCCCTGGGCGCTCCGTTGGGCGTGATTATGGATCAACGCTGGGGCCTTGGATCAATCGGTCTGCTGACGATCCTGGTAGGCGCGTTCAGCCTGGCGTTTGCTTTTCGAAAAAGCCCGGTGCCGGTTGTTGCGGGGGAGCATCTTCCCTTTGCACACGTGTTTGGCCGTGTGGCTCCGCATGGCATGGCGCTGGCCGCCGGCGGCGTCGGCTACAGCGTTCTGGCGACATTTGTCACGCTGTTTTACGTGAGCCGACACTGGGATGGCGCGGCGCTTTGCCTTACAGCTTTTGGCCTCGCCTTCATCCTTGCTCGCCTGCTGTTTATTCGCACCATCGACCGGTTTGGTGGGTTCCCTGTTGCCATGACGTGCCTTGCTTTTGAATCCGTGGGAGAAGTGCTGCTGTGGCAAGCGCCGTCGCCCTGGATTGCGCTGGCCGGCGCTGCGTTGGCAGGATTTGGATTCTCACTGGTTTTTCCCGCGCTCGGCGTGGAAGCGGTGAAGCGCGTGACGGAAAACAATCGCGGTACGGCACTCGGCGTCTATACGGCATTTGCGGATGTGTCGTTCTTCCTCACCGGTCCGCTGGCCGGAGCCGTCATCGGGATATATGGCTATTCAAGCGTATTCCTTTTTGCGTTGATCAGTGTGCTGACGGCTTTGAGCATTGTTATCGTCCTGCGGCAGTTCCAGAGGGATTGACGGCGAAACCGATCAACTCGCTGGATGTCCGCGGCCTTTGGGAGCTTGATTCAGGCTGGTGATATACACTCCGCTTCAGGTCCAATCATTTTGCGGTCCTTCTGAAAGCCATCATGCGCACAGTCATTGAAGTCTCCGGTGTCCGCAAGGCTTACGGCAAGACCGTGGCAGTGGAAGAGGCAACGTTTGCTGTATACGAAGGGGAGATATTTGGACTGATCGGACCGAACGGCGCGGGAAAGACTACGACGATGGAGTGCATTGAGGGGCTTCGCGTGCCTGATCGCGGAACGATTGCGGTGCTTGGTCTGGATCCTTACCGGCAGGTTTATAAGCTGCAGAACCGGATTGGCGTGCAGCTTCAGCAGGCGCAGTTGCAGAAGCGGATTAAAGTGTGGGAGGCGGTGGATCTTTGGGCTTCGCTTTACAAGAAGAAATCGATTGATGCGGCAGATCTGCTGGAGCAACTTGGGCTGACGGAGAAGCGCAATGCGTGGTTCATGAACCTGTCCGGTGGGCAGAAACAGCGGCTGTTTATAGCGCTTGCATTGATCAACGATCCCGAAGTGGTGTTTCTGGACGAGCTGACTACGGGGCTTGACCCGCAGGCGCGGCATGCGATTTGGGGCCTGGTGCGCGGGATTCGGGAGCGCGGGAAAACAGTGTTTCTGACAACGCATTTGATGGAGGAGGCGGAGCGGTTGTGCGACCGCGTTGCCATCATGGAACATGGGCGGATCATCGATATCGACACGCCGGAGAGCCTGGTGCGGCGGCATTGCCCGGAACGAACTGTGGTGCTGGATACGGATGCGGCGGGGGCGGCGGAGCTGTTTGAGAGGATTGCGGGGGTGGAGTCGGTGACTCGGGTGGAGATGCGTTTTACGATTCGGGGACGGGGCGATGATCTGGTGACCGAGGTGATTCATTGTCTGTCGGAGAATCGGATTCGCGTGACGGATTTTCGTACGATTCTCCCAACCCTTGAGGATGTTTTTCTCAAGCTGACCGGGCGTTCGATTCGAGAATAGGACAGGAAACCGATGCTGCGTGGGCTTTGGAAACTGACTTGGATCGAGATCAAGGTGTTCATGCGCGAACCGATGGGGGCAATCGGGACGATCGCGGTTCCTGTGCTGATTTTTGTCGCGCTGGCTCGGATTCCGAACATCCGAATCGGAATGCCCGCACTGGTTCCGAGCGGCGTTCCCAGTGCGGGCGTCCCGGTGCTGGTTTCGATTCTGATCTCGATCAGCGCTGTACTTTCGCTGGTGACGATTATCTCGATTTATCGCGAAGGCGGGATCCTGAAACGGTTGCGGGCGACACCGCTGCGACCGCAGACGATTTTGTCGGCTCACGTGATCGTGAAGCTCACGCTGACTGCGGTGACGCTTTGCCTGATGTTCCTGGCGGGGAAGCGGTATTTTCCGCCGGGGTCGCATGTGCCGTGGGTGTCGTTCACCATCGCGCTGCTGATCAGCACATGGAGCATTTTGTCGATTGGATTTCTGATTGCGAGTATGGTTCCGACGGCGCGGTTCGCGCAGCCAGTGGGCGCGATCATTCTGTATCCGATGATTGCACTGTCGGGATTGTTTGTACCGGTTGCTTTCCTGCCACCGGTGCTGCGGGCCGTGGCGCGAGTGATACCGATGACTTATGCCGTGAACCTGCTGACAGGGATATGGAACGGTGATGGATGGTGGCCGCACCTGGGGGATGTGGCGGCACTGGTGGCTTTGTTTCTGATTTTCACGGCGCTTTCCGCGAAGTTTTTTCGCTGGGAGTAGCGGGAGATCGAGGCGCGCTGGAAATACGACGGCCACCCTTGCGGGTGGCCGTTGTGTTTTGCGGCAAGCGAGAACTAGCTTTCGCGCTCGCTCTTCCAGTTGATGAGGTCGCCAAGGGTGGTGGTTGATGAGGAGACAGGAGCCTTGTGGCTACCGCCGCCGCGGGGTTCGCGCTCCGCTTTGTAGTCCTGAACTTCTGCACGGCTGGCTTCGTGACCACTGACAGCGCGCAGGCTCAGGCCTACCTTCTTCTCTTCCACGTTGATCTTGATGATCTTGAAGTCGTGCTCAAGGCCGGTTTCAAGCTTGGACGGGCCGCCGCCCTCGTCGCCTGCCTCGGAGATGTGGCAAAGACCTTCCACTCCCTCGGCAATCTCAACGAATGCGCCGAACTGTGCCGTGCGCAGCACCTTACCGTGAACAATGTCTCCGACGCGATGCGCGGCGAAGAAGCTCTCCCAGACGTCGGGCTGCAGCTGCTTGATTCCGAGTGAAAGACGGCGGTTCTGCGGCTCAACGCCGAGAACAACTGCCTTCACCTTTTCTCCCTTCTTGACAACTTCAGAGGGATGCTTGACGCGCTTGGTCCAGCTGAGGTTGGATACGTGCACCAGGCCGTCGATGCCGTCTTCAATTTCAATGAAGGCGCCAAAGTCGGTAAGGTTGCGCACGCGGCCTTCAACCACTGTGCCTGCCGGATAGCGCTCGGTCAGGTTCTCCCAGGGGTTGTCGAGGAGCTGCTTCATGCCGAGCGAGATGCGGCGGTCGGCCGGATTCACGCTCAACACAACTGTCTCGACTTCGTCGCCCGGTTTTACCAGCTTCGACGGGTGCTTGAGGCGTTTGGACCAGGTCATCTCAGAGAGATGAACAAGGCCTTCAATGCCCTGCTCGAGTTCAACGAACGCACCGTAGTCGGTGACCGAGAGAACGCGGCCATGGACGCGAGCGCCTACCGGATACCGCTCGGTGGCATCGAGCCACGGATCAGGCGTGAGCTGCTTGAAGCCAAGCGAAACGCGCTGCTTGTCCTTGTCGAACTTGAGCACCTTGACCTGGATCTCGTCGCCAACATTGACGAGGTCGCGGGGGTGGGTGAGGCGGCCCCAGCTCATGTCGGTAATGTGCAGCAGGCCATCGATGCCGCCGAGGTCAACGAACGCACCGTAGTCGGTGAGGTTCTTGACCGTGCCGGTGAGGACCGCACCTTCGCCCAACTGCTCGAGCGTGGTGGACCGCTTGGCGTTCTGCTCTTCTTCCAGGATTTC
>JBEKRU010000101.1:0-24608 GCA_049518435.1 Occallatibacter sp.
GCGGCAACCTTTGACGCGACGGTGGAGATGGCGCTGAAGGCGGGCGTGACCTTTGCGCAGTTCGTGATGATGACGCCGTTTCCGGGCACGGTGGATTTTGGGAAGTGGGAGAAGGAACAGGCGAAGGACCCCACCATGGTTGGGGATGTGCCGATAACTCGCTACTGGATGATTCCCACCGAAGTGAGGCCGAAGATGTTTACTCCGCATCCTACGATGAGCTCGGATGAGATCCGCGAGCGGACGCAGAAGGTGTGGGATAAGTTCTACACGTGGGGAGCGATTTGGGAGCGGTCGGCATGCACGCCTAATTTACGTTCACGGATAGCTTTCATGTTTCTGTCGAAGTTATATAGGCAGATGTACGCGGGGACGGGTATCTCGACCGACAGCGCGCGGCGGAAAAAGTCGAAGGCCTGGGCGCGATGGACGGCGAAGCAATGCAAGAAGCTGTTTCAGGCTACGCCGATGCCGGAGTTGGCGGGGCCCAAGTGGGAGATCGGAATTCCGGCGTTGGGACAGGCGGCGTTTGCGGGGAATGGACCGGAGAGCGCGGGGCCGTTTGTTGTGATCTCGAAAAACTAACCCACCTCCACTACTCCGACCCTCGGAAACTAAAGTTCCGCTCCAATCATCGAGAGCTGTTTGCTCGATGATTGGGGCGTTCGTCTTCGCCATATGCATTCCCATCCCGCTCTCCGATCTTCGTTTCAAGGTCCGTGGGTGCACATTTAGGTGCACCAGTCGCGCGAAGAAAAACCAAGATTCGTGCAAAAAGGGTCCAATTCCAGGGTGAATTTCAGCCCCAAAAAGGGCATTTCATACGTAGTTTTGAATATTTATTTCACTTTTGCATGCATTTATAAGCACATGCTACACCTGCTGTGTCAGCCCTTTCCGCGATGAATTGTGAATGCATTTTCACACTCGCATTGAGCTGGTCTTAGCGCATGCCCCAGGGATGTTGGATACTGGATATAGCTTGATTGGAGGTCTCTTAGAAATATGACGAAGTGTGCGAATGATGGGCTGATGGGCAATGCAGTGACAGGGAAGCCGGTGACGGAATGCCAGGATTTGAGCGAGGTTTTCATGTCCTCTCTTCCGGCATTCGGTGGGGCTTACCTGCGGCGCGTTTATGATGCGATGCGGGCGGTGATTGAGAAGCGGATTCCGCTGGTGATTACCTGTGCGGGGCCGATTACCGTTTCCGATCAGCACCGTGCGTGGCTCATTCCGCTGATCAAGGCTGCAAACACGGCGTACATTACGGTGACCGACGCGATCTGTTATCACGACGGGCACGATTGCCTGCGCAAGACGACGGAGCGGCCGATTCGCGAAGTGGATATGTGGGGGGACGATGGCGCGCTGCGTGAGGGCGGCGTGATTCGCGTTGCCGATACCGGGTTCGACGAGCAGGTGCTGTTTGATCAGGACGCTGTGGCGACGGAAATCCTGCAACGGCCTGAGTTTCAGAAGAAGATGACGACGACGGAGCGGAATTATCTGCTGGGCAAACAGTTTGCGTTGCGGGAAAGAGCTCTGGGGATTAAGCCGGGTTTGCTGAGCACGTGCGCCGAGCTTGAATTGCCTGTGTTTATTGGGGCGCCTGCGGATGGCAGCCTGTTTCTGAATTCAGTGAAGCTGTGGGCGCTGGCGCGGATGGGGAAGATCAAGTATGGCTTTGATTACGACCTGCATGAAGATGTGTTTGAAAGCTGCGCCTATCATCACTGGGGATTGTTTGATTCGGATGCGAAGTCGTTTGCGGTGCTGATTCTGGGCGGCGGCGTGCCGAAGAATTATTCGCTGCAACCAGAGCCGACGCTGTCGCAGATATTCTTCCTCGGGGACATTCGCGGCTATGACTACGACGTGCAGATTGTTTCTTCTCCAGTGACGGATGGAAGCTTGTCATCGTGCCCGCCGGCAGAGGCGGTGTCGTGGGGGAAGGTGAATCCGGATACCTATACAACACAGACGGTGAGCATGCAGGGCGATTACTCGTCGTACATGCCGTTCCTTGTGCGCGCGCTGGTGGGGAAGGACCTGCTGCATAATCCGCCGGATCCGCTGCGCCTGTATGCGCAAAGAGATGCGCTCAAAGATAAGCTGCTGGCCAAGATTGGAAGCGATGAGCAAGCCATGAAGTCAATCACGGAGACGCTCTCGCTTCCAGCGGTGCTCAGGATTCAGTAGCGCTTCGTTCGACGTGAATATTCTTTTGAAGGCGCCGACGCGGGTGGTTGCGTCGGCTTTGCCGTGGAGAAGGCGGGCGCCTATTTCTGCGTAACGTGAGCCACATCACTTTGACGAGTTAGAAATAATCGACTATTGCGGAGTGGCAACGTGAGCCACATCACGTGTTCACATTAGATAAAGCTAGTTACCGAAGATATTCAACGTGAGCCAGATCACCTGGACGACTTAGCATGGGTTACCGGGTGGATAAGTGGTGTGATGCTTCTCCCACGAGATGGGAGTAAATGTTCATATCTGCGTCAGAACTGTGAACTGTGTCACATACGGCGATATAGCAAGCGGCATATCACATGTAACTGTGATCTATCGGCCGTTGTGGGGCCAAGGGAGCAGAACGATGAGCAAGACAATCAGAAATGCAGCTTTCCTTATGCTGGCTTTTTCTTTTGCGGGAAGTGCTTTTGCGCAGGTTCCCGGTGCTGACACCTTCAAAGCAAAGTGCGCGATGTGCCATGGCGCAGACGGACTAGCCACAACGCCGACGGCGAAGAACTTCAAAGTGGTTTCGTTCAAAGACCCATCGCAAGTGAAGTTGACCGATGCGGAACTGACCGCTTCGACCACGAACGGCAAAGGCAAGATGCCGGCGTACAAAGACAAGCTGACCGATGCGCAGATCAAGGATGTGATCGGCTACATCCGCACGCTGCAGAAGTAAAAACGCAGCAGATCCTGACCGTGCGGCGTGAACCGGGAGAGGCGGGGTGAAAGCCCTGCTTCCCCGCAACTGTTCCGGCGGGATGAATGCGTTTTCGGAATGATCGTGGGCTATGCGCCTGCGGTGAGTCCGACAATGCGACGACCGGAGACACGATGAAAGTGGACTGCTCCATTATGCCGAAGTTCTTTGTGTTATTTTTGCTTGCCGTGGCGTGGCCGGGTTTGGCGGCTGCGCAGACGGATTGTATTTCCTGCCACGGGGATGCAGGAATGCAGGACGGTTCGGGTCACAGCGTGAGCGTGGATGCACAGAAGTTTCACTCGAGTATTCACGGCAGCCTTGAGTGCGGCAATTGCCATACCCAAATCAAGGAATATCCTCATCCGGAAAAGGTGACGCCGGTCGCCTGCATCACGTGCCATGCGGATGAAGCGGCGGGGCTGGCCGGCAGTGTTCATGCGGATGGGAAGGATCATCCGTGCACGAGTTGCCATGGGGATGCGCACGCGATTGTTGCCAAGAGCGATCCCAAGTCGGCGGTGTATCCGCTGAATATTCCGAAGACCTGCGGGCAGTGCCACGGCACCGAGGGGATGGCGAAGAAGCACGGGTTGGCGGGCGTGTACCCGCTTTATATCGACTCAATTCATGGATTCGCGCTGAGCAAGGAAGGGCTGCTGGTGGCGGCGAACTGCCAGACCTGCCATGGATCGCACCACATTCTGCGTCACACGGATCCGCTGAGCGCGACGTACAAGTCGAACATTCCGGATACGTGCGGGAAGTGCCATGCGGGCATTGCGACGGATTATGCGCAGGGCGTGCATGGAAAGGCAATTGCGGCGGGGAAGAAGGATGCGCCGGTGTGCTCGGACTGCCACACGGCACATGCGATTCTGCAGCCGACGGAGTCGGAATTCCGCTCGCAGTCAACGCCGATTTGTGGGTCATGCCATAAGGAAAAATTCTCGACGTATCGGGATACATTCCACTCGCAGCTTGGCTCGCTGGGCGGGTATGTGGAGACGGCTCGTTGCTGGGACTGTCATGGGGCGCATGAGATTTTGCCGGCGTCGGATCCGCGTTCGCCGGTGAACAAGGCGAACCTGGTGAAGACCTGCGGACGGTGCCATGCGGGCGCCAATGAAAGCTTTGTTCAATATCAACCACACGCGAACGCGCATAACCGCAAGCTGAATCCAGCTCTTTATTACATTGGGCTGTTCATGAATCTTCTGCTGGTCAGCGTGCTCACATTCTTCCTGATTCATACCATTCTGTGGCTGATTCGCCAGCGTCTGGAACAGGTAAAGAGGAAGTCGACTGAAGGAGGGAATCATGCCTGATCTGGAGCTCGCGACAGCGGTACCGGTGGAGAAGCAACGTTTTTTCACGCGCTTCACGGCGGCGCAGAGATACATGCATGGGGTGCTGTTCAGTTCGTTTCTGGGGCTGGCGGCGACGGGGCTTCCGATGCGCTTCAGCCAGAGTTTCTGGGCGCGCAAGTTTGCCTCGGCGGTGGGCGGGTTCGGCGCAATCATCTTCTTCCATAAGCTTTGCGCGCTGGTGTTGACAGTGGCGTTTCTGATCCACCTGAAGGACATTTTCACGCGCGGAATTGTGAATCGCGAGAAGGGAATCTTCTGGGGGCCGAACTCGATGGTGGCCAACTGGAAGGACGTGAAGGACCTGGTGAATCATATGCGCTGGTTTGTTGGGCTGGGGAAACGGCCCACGTTCGGGCGCTACGCGTACTGGGAGAAGTTCGACTACTGGGCGGTGTTCTGGGGAATGCTGATTATCGGCTTCTCAGGCTATGCGATGTGGTTTGCGCCATTCTTTGCGCGGTTCCTTCCGGGGTGGGCGCTGAATGCGGTGCTGGTGGTGCACAGTGAAGAAGGATTGCTTGCGATCTTGTTCATCTTCTCGATTCATTTTGTCAATACGCACCTGCGGCCAGACACGTTCCCGATGGACATGGTGATTTTTACTGGCGTGGAGAGCGAAGAGGAGTTCAAGCACAAGCGGCCGGAGGAGTTTGAGGCACTGGCAAAGCAGGGCAAGCTGGAAGCGAGACTTGGGCCGGCGCCGGCAACGTGGTGGATCAACTTTGCACGAGTGATTGGGTTCACGGCAATTTTGATTGGGCTCACATTGCTGGTGTTGACTTTGAGTGCTTATTTCAGTTGACGAGGGGATCGAAGAGAAGCGTACGAATGCTTTAGTGCAGGAAATCGATGCGTTTAAATGGCGGTCCGTTTTCGAAAGAGAATGGACCGATCGTTCTTGGAGTGCGGATAAACGATGCTTTTGTGATTTCGAAGATAGACGTCTAGCGCTTCATCGTGTTGCTTGTGACTGCAGTCACTGCGTGCAGTTTTCAAGAAGCATCTCCTCGGAGCCGTGAAAGTTTCTGGATGTTTCATTGCTGCTGTTTTTGCCGCGACGTTGTTTTGCCGGGCGTCTTCAATAGATGCCGAGCAGAAGCTGAAGGACAAAGACTGTCTTGGCTGCCACGCGAGTCCAACGCTGACTACGCAGGTGAACGGCAAGACGGTCAGCGTCTACGTTGATCCAGCGAAGTTGAATCATTCGATCCACGGTACCGGCCCCAATGGGGCGGGGTTCAGCTGCGTAGATTGCCACAAGGACGTCAAGGGCTTCATCCATGAGACTCCGCCGCAAAAGATTACATGCGCTCAGTGTCACGCGGATGCGCAGGAGGCGTATTCGCACAGCCTGCATGCAAAGCCGGTAAAGGCTGGCGGGGCGGCGGCGGCGAATTGCCAGGACTGCCACGGCGGGGCGCATGAGATTGTTGGTGCGGGCGACGCAAATTCGCCGGTGAATCACAACAACATTCCGTACACATGCGGACGTTGCCATGGGCAGAAGTTCCTGATGGATGGGGCGGGGCAGAGTTCGCAGGCGTTTGCGTCGTACCAGGGGAGCGTGCACGGGCTTGCTACGGAAAAGGGATCGAAGAAGGCGGCGGTGTGCACGGATTGCCATGGCGCGCACGAGATACTGCCGGCGAACGATGCGAAGTCGCCGATTTACAAGTTCAATGTGCCGTCGACCTGCGGCAAGTGTCACGCGGCGGTGGAAACGACATTCATGCAGAGCATTCATGGACAGGGCATTGCGAAGGGCAATGGGCTTGCGCCGGTGTGCACAGACTGTCACGGGATTCACACGATCAAGTCGCATGGGAATGCGAATTCTCCAGCGGCGGAGCAGAATGTGTCGCGTGATATTTGCGCGCGGTGCCACGAGGGCGTGCGGCTAAGCCAGGAGTTTGGCGTGCCGGGAAACCGTGTGACGTCGTACTTCGACAGCTATCACGGTCTGGCGGCGCAGGGTGGATCGATGGTGGCGGCCAACTGCTCAAGCTGCCATGGCGTGCATAACATTTTGCCATCGAGCGATCCGAATTCGACGATCAACAAGGCGAATCTGGATGCGACCTGCGGGAAATGCCACAAGGGCGTAACGCAGAAGTTTACGCTGACGCGGGTTCACTTCGAGGATGGTGGACATGCCAGCGAAATTGGCACAGTCGTGGTGCGGTGGGTACGGTGGATTTATATTCTGCTGATTCTTGCCGTGATTGGCGCGATGTTCCTGCACAACGCGATTATCTGGCGGAGCAAGGCGGTGACGCGGCGACGGATGATGAATCCAAGCATGACGCGAATGACGACGAACCAGCGCTGGCAGCACCTGATTCTGCTGACGAGTTTCATTGTGCTGGTGATCACGGGGTTTGCGCTGAAATTTCCCAACTCGTGGTTTGCGGAACTGCTGGGGATGAGCGAGCGGTTGCGTAGTATTACGCATCGGGTTGCGGGCGTGATTCTGATAGCGGCGGGCATTTATCACATCTTCTACCTGATTGTGACGCGCGAGGGGCGCAAGCTGGTGTGGGATTTTGTGCCGAGGCCGAAGGATGCCTTCGACGCGTTCGGGACGATGCGTTATTACCTGGGGCTGAGCAAGGTGAAGCCGCAGTTTGGGCGATTCAACTACGCCGAGAGGGCGGAGTATTGGGCGCTGGTGTGGGGCACGGCGCTGATGGGCGTGACCGGCGTGATGCTTTGGGCCAAGGTTTGGGTGGGAAACCTGCTGGCGCGGTGGTGGGTGGACGTAGCGACGGCGGTGCACTTTTACGAGGCGATCCTGGCTACGTTGGCGATTGTGGTGTGGCATTTCTACCAGGTGTTTTTCGATCCGGATGTGTATCCGATGAACTGGGCGTGGTGGGACGGAAAGATGCCGGTGGAGCAGTATAAACACGAGCACGGACTGGATACGGATGCGTTGGCGGAGGCTGAGGGGAACGCTGCACAATGCTCGGGCGAGACACCTATAGTTGGCGGAGAGCCACAATCAAACGATTGAGCCGCGCGGGGATGCAGGCTAAGAGCGTGAACGTCGAAGGAATCGCACGACGCCGGTCTTAAGTTAATTGACTTGACTTCTCCGCGGCCGTGGCCTAGAGTGTTTCTTCCGGCGAAAACTCCCCTGAAAACCTTTGAATTGGAAGAGGCCTATGAAGCAGATTCGTTGGTTCGGTGCGTTCGAATTGGCCGCTATCGTATTTGTTTTCGGCTTGAGTCTGGCCGCGCAGACAGGTGACACTGCGGCTATACAGCAGAAATTCAGTACCGTGTTCACAGCAACTAGGCTCACAGCTGATCGTTCGGATATTGTGACGGCGGGTTCGATTGTAGTTCTTCACAAAGAAGGCATGATGATGTACGGTTCCATGTCTCCATTGCCTCCTTCGAACACCTATAAGAATGGGAAGATCGTTCAAGGTGGAAGCGGTTTTGGGAGAGACCTTGCAATCTCGATGTTGACTCCAGGCGGAGGCACTTCCGCAAGCTACCCGCAGCGGAAGTTCGTAGCAGAAGAGAAGTGCTTTTTGCTAGGGCTTGTAGTCCAGAAGGATGGAATACTAATCCAACTTTACAGCGATCCTTACGACGATGTCCGTTACTATGGAAATCTGAAGATTCCCTTTCCCAATAAGAAAGAGGTTCCTTCAGTAGACGCCGCCTTGCAGATGGTGGCGGAGGTCTTGACGGTTGCGCCTACAGAAGATCAGGGTGGACAGCAAGGCGGGGCTCCAGTGGAAGGTCCGTCGACGAGTCCAGTCCAGGATGGCCAGTCACCAACAGTTCCCGGCCAATACTCCACGTCGGGAGGCTCTCGGCTGCTTCTTCTTTCCGACGGTTCATTCACGAAGTTTGTGGGAGGAGGGCAGGGCCAAGGGCAATACGCCGTCGATGGGGATAACGTGACGCTCACCTTCACCGCTACGGGTTTTGCTCAGCATTTCAAGATTCAGAGCGGGAGCCTGGTGGATTTGAATACGCTTCAGAAGTGGGCTCGGACCGGTGACGCACCGGAGGCTCCTGCAACGCCGCAGCCAATGGCTACCATTGCTCCGCCGCCCCCGCCGCCGGACGCGCCACCACCAACCCTTTCTGTTGGGCAGACCAAAGACCAGGTAACGGCTGCCTTTGGACAACCTTTGAAGGCGGCAAAGATTGGCGCGAAGGATATCTTCTACTACAAGGATATGAAAGTGACTTTTTTGAACGGGAAGGTCAGCAACGTGGAATAGAGCCTGCGGGGCTTGGGTAGATAGGGAAACCTGCAACCCATAGAAAAGGGTGGAACGGTGAGGATGAAGTTTCCAACTAGTTGGATTTTTGCTCTTGGATTTGCCGTTGCGGCGCTTGGACAGCAAAGCGCTCCACAGCTGGCAAAGCCCGCAGACAGCGGGCCGACGCTGGCACAGACAATGCAGTTCATTCAGCAGAAATTGAGCGAACAAGGCCAGGTCGGCTGGGCGGAAACCCTTAGCAGTAATGGTGTGATCCAGCACAGGCTGGCTCAGGTCTCCGACATCATGGCGGACCCTGCCACCTGCACTCTCTACACTACCGAGACCGTTGACTCGACTATGGATTTACCAAAAGGCAGAGTGCTGAAGCCGGGAGCTACTCTTGACGACTTGCATACTCACACCTTGGAGACCGATACAATTTCGTTCAAGCAAGTCGAGAAGATTACCGTAGAGAAGTTAGAAGATTTGGGGAATCAGGCGTTTGCGGAGGCCGCTCACCCTGAGATCAAAGTGACGCTCACCCCCACTGTTTTCTATGTGAAGCTGTGGGCGACAGATGCCGTCTTTAGTGCTCATACTTCAACAACAAAGGGAAAGCAGGCACCAGTCGAGAAGGACGTGACGAGCAAAACAGGTGGCATCACCATTCGCGATGAGGTCACGGCCAACCGCGTAGCCAAGGCCATGACTCACGCAATGGAGTTATGTGGGGGCGGCGTCGCAAAAAAGGAACTCTTTTAGACCTTCAGTGGCGTCGCCCCGCGGACTTCTACGGCGAAATGAGATTCGGAGAGAGGTTATCGATGATCTTCGTGCCAAAGGTCAGCATTCTGCCGTGGGATAGGACTGCGCGTGACTGGAAGGTGAGGTCAATAGGCAATGCCGAAGTCGGCGGGAGCCTGGTCGGAACGGGTTGGCTATTTTTCTTCCAGAGCCGGGATGCCTGCGCCACATGCCTCTTCGCGTTCGTGGGGGCGGGAGTCGGGGCTGGCAGTTCGCTTTTTCCGTTTGATTTTACAATGGCGGGAAACGGCGCTCCGATTCATTGTGGTTGGCGCGGCTTTTCGGCGGCCAACCTTGATTCGGCCTGGGGCTCGGTGATCGACGTTGGATTGGATCAGCCCGCCTTGCATGTGAGTCTTGGAACCACGAGGATTACCGCCTTCGACGGTCAATTCATTCCTTACTTCACCTATCAGCCGGTCCCGGGTCCGGACTCGACTCCAAGCATCGGAGCGAGCTGGGCTCTCGGACATTGGAGGCTACTTGCTCTGATGGATCACAAGGCGCAGACGTTTTGGAGCACTGCGAAATTGAATGCGCAACGGACCAAGCCCCGCCGATGAAGTGAGGGAAACAAAGGTCTGATTGCCGATTGCGCTTCGCGGAATCATTCGCGATAAAACGGTGTGGCTGGATTTACCCCGAGTGTTGAATTTCGGAGTGGCGAGAAGGGTCAGACACGGAAGTAATCGGGGCACCAGGACTTGATGCGCTGCTTGATCTGCTTGCGGGTCAGGTTCTGCTCAAGGGCTTCTTTCGCCAGTGTTACAACTTCGTCGTCGGAGGCAAAGCGGAGGCCGATCAACTGGTCTTCAGAGAGTTTGTAGATCTGCGTATGCCATTCTGCCGGCGCCAGTGCCTGCAGGCGGAGGCGCTCTTCGAGGCGGATGACGCGGTCCTGGACTTTCAGGGCATACGAGCGGGTTTTGAGGACGGGGATCCAAACGGCGATGGAGAGGACTACAAGCCACCAGGTGAATGGGCTGGGATGCCTGAATGCGAAGAGAGCAACCATGTAGAGGTTGACAGCCAGGATAGTTCCAAGGACGAAGTGAAACGGCGGATCGAAGCGGCCATGGTTCTTGAAGTTTTGGGGCGAGGTCGTGCTCATGAAAAACTCTCGATTCTCTTGGCCCAGGGATCTGCCTGGATGGTCTGCTTTTCCGCAGTTTCGATGCCAGTTGCGACGGGGGCCTGGTTTTCCGTGCTGTGAAAATCTTGCGGGAGCCGCGCGGAGGTTGTCAATGCAAGAGCGGCAAGTATCGAGATTGCCTCGTCATCAACAATCAGATCTGACCTGTTATGGTGCTTTCTGAGAGAATCTGAAGATTATGCCTCGCCCTGAGAAACCAAAGCCGAAGGTTCCGCACGGTTTTGTTTTGGAGGCGCTGATGCCTTTGAATCCCGAGGTGCGGCGCATGTTTTCGGGGTTTGCGGTTTACCTGGGAGACCATCTGGTTTGCATGCTTCGGGACAGTCCCAAATCTCCGCGGGACAATGGGGTTTGGCTTGTGCTTTCTGAAGGCATTGACCCTGGAGATCGCGGGCTGCGCCGGGAGTTTCCTTCTCTACGAAAAATCGAACTTCTGGGAGGTGTGATCGGGCATTGGCTGCTTATCCCGAGTGACAGTCCCGGCTTCGAGACGGAGACGCTTCATGCGTGCGATTTACTGCTGAGGCATGATCCGCGACTGGGGCGGATTCCTCAATCGAGACGATGAGCGACAGCGCGAGAGGCGTGTCAGGTTAAATCGAAGCAGGTTCCTTATTTAAGATTAGGGTGAGCCGTTAAGCTGCGATTAAGACTTCGCAAATTGCTGGTTGGCTCACCGAACCGCGAACAACGGGATTTGCCCTCGGAGCATCCTACTGGCTGAGGTGTATTCAATGAAAAAATTGAACACAGTTTTAGCAATGACAATCCTTTCCGCAAGCCTTATGGGCGTCGCCCCAATTGCCCAGGCCCTGGACGATCACCACGACAACCACTCGTACGTTGAACACAAGGAATGGAAGAGAGGCGCAGTGATCAAGCATGAAGACTGGGATCGCGCCGAGAAAGTCGACTACCATCAATATCATCTGAACGCCCCGCCGGCGGGGTACGAATGGCGCATGGTTGACGGCCAATATGTTCTGGTGAACAGCTCGAACTTCCAGATTCGCACCGTGGTCCGCATCCCGTAACGCGCTCTTCGCCAAACCTTCAGGCCATTTGCAATTCTGGATTGGCCGATAAAAAACGACCCCGCCGACTTCTTAGTTGGCGGGGTCGTTTCAGGTTAGAGCTTGATTACCGGCGTTCATCGCGGCGTACTTCATGATGTTCTACGCGGGGACCGGGGCCGTGCGCATAGGGACGCGCGTAGGAGTGGACGTAGTAGCGCCGATTGGCCCATGTGCGGTTCCAGGGGGTGTGGTCGATGAGGATGGAGTGGGCGCCCCATGCAAAGCCGACGGTGCCCCAGCCCCAGGGAGCAAACGCGCCGCCGACAACGATGGCGGGGCCGAAGCGGATTCCGGCCCCAAGAACAAAGCCCGGCCGCGGTGCTGCAAAGACTACGCCGGGGGAATAGTACGGCACGTAAACATACGCCGGATTCACGGGGAGAATTTCGACGTATTCGCCGTTGTTGACGACCGTGTCATAGGGGTTGGTTCTCAAGTAGCCATAGGCATAGGCTTGCTGCCGGTCGCGCTGCACGGCATCCATCACATCGCCGCGCTGCGCGAGTACGGCGCCGCCGAGTTGCTGCGTCCAGCCGGGGTCCTGAGCCATCATGTCGAGAACCTGGGGAAAGGGCAGGAGGGCCATCACGCTGGGGTCCCATTGCAGGTTGTCGGCGGTTATGGCCTGAGCCAGTGCGTCGCCGTGCAGGTTGGCATGCTGATCAGCCCAACCGGCGGCTTCGGGAACCTGTTCCCAGACTGAGGCGGCTGCCAGCGTTTGCGCCAGCAACGAATCAGGATAGAGGGCGATGCGTTGAACGAGTTGATCTAACTGCTGCGGCGGCAAGTACGGGGCGGGAGGCTGCGGTTGCTCGGGCGGACCCTGTTGCGGATAGCCCTGGTCTGGGGGAGGAGGCGGTGGTGGCGGCGCCTGGTCCTGCCCCGGTTGGGGTGGCGGCGGAGGGTACTGGCCGTGGGCCTGGGTTACGCCGGCCGAGACGAACAAAGCAAATGCCATCATGAAAGAAACGGGACGCAGCCAGTCGGCGCGCCTGAAACCCAATCTGTTCCAAATTCCGCAAGTACGCATAAACAAATCTCCTTGTGCGAACAACTCGATCTATTGAGGGGTCTTGTTCAAGGGCCCGTCTCATTGGATGCAAACACGAAATGGGGCGAGATGTTGCTGGAGGTCTCGCTCAACCGGGCCGTTGAAATTTGAAGTCGTAGTAGATTATTCGAATACGAAGAGATCTCCGATGGCTGGAAAACTTACATCCCCTGCGACGAATCCTGCTTCGATACTCGGACGGAGAATTTGGACGAGGGCGCTTGCCGGCGGAGCGGCCTTGTTTGTTCTGCTGCTCCTGGGAGTTGTCGTTCTTTTGGTGAGGATCGCACACCGTCCATCGTCCGTACATGGCACGCTGACGGCGGCTGAGATAAGCGCCGAAGACGCGTATCTAAAGAATGCGGGCTTGGTCGTCCCGGATGGCGTCTTCTTGAAGGAGCACCCATTCGAGCCGCCGTGGACTTCGCATTCGCTGCTGGCGCCACACGATTGGTCCCGCGAACCAGGCATCAGGAAACTGTTGGACTCGCGCCAGTCGAGCGTGAGAGGCGACCTACTGCTCGCGGATCTGGATACGCTGCAGCAGGTGATGGAGCGAGTCTATGGAGGTTGGGATAGCGCGGCGGCGCGTGGATGGAACTGGGAAGCCTGGTTTGCGGGGTGGCGCAGGATGCTTGCCTCAAGGGGAAGCGCCGAAGTTTCGTTCAATGAAGCTTTCGCTCCCGTGGACGCGCTCATCGCATTCCAACGCGATAATCACACGCAGATCCCGTTGAGCCGCCATTCAACATCCGACGGATCGCGGACTGCGCTGTTAGCTACCACGCCCGATGGGCCCTGTGATGGGATTCGCGCTGGAGACCGTACTTTCCCAATTCATATTGACGATCCTGCTCAGCAAGTGCGAAGTGCAGAGGTGTGGAGGACAGGTACAAACGTCCTAGCAAATGTCCATTACCTTGCGATGCCAACGTCGATGGGAACGCCGCAGGTTGTGCATTGCGGGATAAATTGGATTCGCCTTGAGCCAGTGTCGCACCGTCCAGACACCTTCTCCAGGTTGCGAATGCTTGTCGCACGGAAAGCGGATTCTCCGCGCATCGAGCGCCTTGGAGAAGGCGTTGTGTATGCTCGGCTCCCGACGTTCTCACCAGATAATTACGAGAACATTTCGCGGCAAGGCTGGCCCGCGCGCAAGCCTGGAGATCGCGTTCTCGTTGTTGACCTGCGTGATAACGAGGGGGGCGCAGCGGGATACGGGCTATCCACGCTGAACGGTTGGATCGACGAACAGCGAATGGTTCCATGGGATCAATTTGGGAGGACACTCGCATCATCGTGCCTTTATGCTCCGCTCAGGTGGAATCAGGCGATGGAAAGCGCTGGCTCGATACTTCCCGGTCAAAAGGAATTTCTTCAAGGACTGCTCGACCGCATGGCGCAGGCGTATCCTGCCGGTTGCCCGCGCACCACGGAAGTGAAGCCTGCACACTGGACATATGTGCAACATCGATTCGAGCCAAAGCCGGGCGATATGCGGATCGTCGTACTCGTGAACTCCGGATGCGGGTCTGACTGTGAGTTGATTACGGCCGAGTTGGCTTCACTACGAGAAACGCTGGTTGCAGGGGCAAACACATTTGGAGTGGGGCAGTTTATCCAGCCGGGGTATTCGGTGCTTCCTCATACCCAACTCAAATACCGAATGGCCCTGGGCAGAAGCAATTTCTATGGGGATGATCGCTCCTTCGATGGCTATGGGCTTAACGTTGACGTGGTTTTGCCCGAGGTTGATGGGCTTGAGAAGGATCAAGTTCGCGAATTGGCGGTGGTGGTTGGGAAACTCTGACCATAACGCGAGCCGACTCAATGTGAATGGTTGGATGGAGGCGTCTGCATGGTCTTGATGGCTGCGCCGAAGTATGCAGCGGGAATCATGATTATGATTCCTGTGATGAAGACCCATCGGGGCGCGGGGTGCGCTTCATGAAAGGGCGCGGCGGTCATTACATACAGCGTGAAGGCTACTTCGATGGCGCCCATGATTGTGGCGTGAGTTAGACGGGAGCGGCGTGCGATCCAGGCAGTGACGTAGCCGCCAACGGCGATGGCGAATGTTGTATAGGCCACCATGAATAGCCGGGCCGGAAGACTGGCGGCGAGGGCTGCCGAGTCAGGGAGAGCCGCGGGAAACAGGTGCATGAGGAGCGGATCGGCGGCTGCCTCGATTGCGAATGAAAGAATGGTGAGCGTTAAAAGCCCTGCGACGACCGCCAGGATGCTGCGAATCATTGGATCTCCTCTTGTGCGCGCTAAGTTGATGGCTTGAATTTCTTTGCTACTTTCCGCACGGGCAAATACAGGTCTGTCCGATTGAGCGCGGAGTCTTTGTCGACGTGAACTCCCCGGGCGATGGCAAGGGCGGGGTCGGTTCGAAAGGCATACTTTGCGGACGCGCGAACGCCGTCGGCCACATGGCGAAAGCCCTGGATCAGTGTGGAGTATGGCCCGATGTGTTCCGCCATAGCGTATTGCCCGCCCGCAAACTCGATGCATCGAATGGTTCGCGTTGCTTTGGCGACGGTGTCGATGGGAATCGACGCGTCGGTACGTTGCGCTGCCGGCGGCGTGACAGTCGGATCGTCGTGATAGAAGCTCAGCGGAATTGGACGGTAGGGGATGTTGTGACGCGTGGCCCAATCAACGAGTGTGTTCCAAATCCGATCGTCTTTGGTGAAGGCTGCGGGAATGTCGGAATAGGCTCCCACATGCAGGATGGAAAGGAGGTGCATGGAGCGGAGCGATTCGAATTTGACATCGGAAAGAGAGCAGCCATCGCCACGGAATGAGCGGTTGGCGTGGAGTCTGCGAATTTGCAGGACTTTGGCGTTCTTGCGGCAATCGCGCGGCGAGACGCCAAAGCATCGGCGGAAGGCGCGGGTGAAGGTTTCATGGTTTGTGAAGCCGACCGAGAGGCAAATATCAAAGATGGGTTCATCGGTGATTTGGAGCTTGTAGGCGGCCTTTTCGAGGCGCAGCCTTTCGACATACTTCTTCGGCGTTTCGCCCACGGCATGGGAGAACATGCGCTGGAAGTGATACGGGGAGTAGCCGTATTTCGAGGCGAGCGAGTGCAGATCGAGATCGCGATCCAGGTTCTGCTGGATCTGGATGAGCAGGGGAATCATTGCCTGAAACGAGTTTCGGGACGCGACGACCGAGCCCATGCAACTGAGTTTACCGAAGTTCCTTCTGGATTCTTGACGTTTCTTGCGATTTGGAGATTCGGCATGATTTGATGGTTTGGTGAAAAATTCGAACATCGAGGCTGGGGCTGAAGATGCGTCCCTTGGGCTAAACAGGCTGCTGAAAAACCCTGCGTTTGCTCTGATTCTGCGAGAGACATCCCTCAGCGGCTGAAGCCGACGTTCATTTCAGGCCGGGTCTTATGGCACGACTAAAGTCGTGCCCCTTCACACATGGCTCTCCGGATGTAGTTTTCACCGAACTGTGAAAGTTGTGCCCCTGCACACATCTCTGTCCCGCTTGAGTTTTTCACCAAGCTGTTGAGACGACGAGGCTGACGGCTGGGGGTTCACTCTGTTAGTTTTTGCTTTCCGGAATTGGGTGGTTGCGCGACGTGGCGAAAGATTTCGGACATTCAGTCTCTTGCGAGGATCTGGCGTGAATCTACGAGTTGTTTTGGTGGTTGGGCTGTTGTCAGGTGCGTTGGCGAAGGCGGAAGTTACGCTGCCGAAGATTTTGTCGAGCCACATGGTGGTGCAGCGGGACCTGCCGGTGCATGTGTGGGGATGGGCTACGGCGGGCGAGGACGTGAACGTAACGTTTCGTGGCGAGACGCGCACGACGAAGGCGGGAAACCTGGGCCGGTGGAGCGTGTACCTGAAGCCGGGGGCGGCGGGTGGTCCGTTTGAGCTGACGGTGAAGGGTGTGCCCGCTACGCCGGCGACGGGAGGCGATGCTGCTGCCGCTGCGGCCGACACGATCACGCTGGATGATGTGCTGGTGGGGGATGTGTGGGTGGCGTCAGGGCAATCGAACATGGAGTTTTCGATGGGCGGCGGATTTGGCGGGGCCACCACGGCGGCGGAGGACTTGCCGAAGGCCGACATTCCGCAGATCAGGTTGCTGATTGTTAAGAAGCTGGCCAGCGAGTATGCGAGAGACGATATCGATACCGACATTTGGCCGGGATGGACGGCTTCGACGCCGGAGACGGCAAAGAACTTCTCGGCGGTGGCGTGGTATTTTGCGCGGGAGATTCAGCAGCGGGAACATGTGCCGGTGGGGGTGATTGACTCGGTGTGGGGCGGGACGGTGGCGGACACTTGGACGCGGGCAGCTGCTCTGGGCGCAAATGCTGCGCTGGCGCCGGTGTTTTTGGAATGGGGCAAGATGACGGAGCGCGAGGAGAACGAACTGCTGCGGGCCAAGGATGAGCAGCGGCAACGCGCGGAAGCAAGGGCGCAGGGCAAGCCGATGCCGCAGTTCCCGTGGCATCCGCAGTTGACGAGCTGGGGGCCGGGGATGCTGTGGAATGGGATGATTGCGCCGTTGACGCCGTTTCCGATTCGCGGGGTGATCTGGTACCAGGGGGAAAGCAACAGCGCGCTGGCGCGTGCTCCGCTTTATAAGCAGGTGTTCAGCACCATGATTGAAGACTGGCGGCACGAGTGGGGGGAGGGGGATTTTCCATTCCTGTTTGTGCAGATTTCGAATTTCAAATCGGGGCCTGGCGAGGATTGGGCAGAGCTGCGGGAACAGCAGTTGAAGACGCTGGAGCTGAGGGATACAGCGATGGCGGTAACGATCGATATTGGGAATCCGGACGACGTGCATCCGAAAGACAAGGTGGATGTGGGGCACAGGCTGGCGCTGGCGGCGCGTGCGATTGCGTATGGCGAGGATATCAACTACTCAGGGCCGATATTCAGGCAGGCGACGCCGGAGGGGAATGCGATCCGGGTATGGCTGGATCATCATGCGAAGGGGTTGGTGGCGAAGGGCGGGGAGTTGACGGGGTTCGAAGTTGCGGGGGCGGATGGGAAGTTTGTGCCCGCGACGGCAAAAATTGATGGAAACGAAGTGGTGGTTGAAAGCGACGCGGTGGCGGAGCCGCGGTTTGTGCGCTATGGATGGGCCAATAGCCCGCAGTGCAACCTGTTTAACGGAGAGGGACTGCCGGCTTCGCCGTTTACTTCGGCGGAGTGACAAAAGCAGGGAACAGGGAATAGGGAATAGGGAACAGGGATCAGAAGTACAGGGAACAGGGAACAGGGAATAGGGAATAGGGATCAGAAGTACAGGGAATAGGGAACAGGGAATAGGGGCGGCTTAGGAGATGGCTTCGGCGAGCCACGAACCTCCCCATACGGCGATGAGGCCGAGTACAAAGCTGCCGCCGGCGTAGAGAGCGGCCAGGAAGAATGCGCCTGAGCGGAGCGTGGTGAGGGTTTCCCATTCATAGGTGGAGAAGGTGGAGTAGGCGCCGATGAAGCCGATGGGGAAGAAGTATCTCCAGGCGGGATTCAGGTCGGCGCGGCGGGCCATGTAAGTAAGTGAGAACCCGATGATGATGCAGGCGGTGATGTTGACGATCAGGGTGCCATAGGGGAAGCGGATTCCCATGCGTCCGGCGATGGTGGAACCGACCCAGAAGCGCGCGATGGAGCCGAGGGCGCCGCCGATGGCGATGAGCAGGTATTTCTGCAAGGCTTACCCCTCTTTCGATACCACAGCAAAACAGGGTTGCATTCATGCGCAAGCAACTTTGGGCAAGAGCAAGAGATGACCTGCTTATGCCGGTTGGACTTGTGCCACTCAGATTGTATTTGGGGATCGTGCCGGGAATGGACTACCCGACAGGATACCCTGCCAGGAGTCATCATCTGGCGTTGCCGGAAGGGCGCGGCCAGCGGTTGACGGCGAACTCCATCGCCACAACGATTGATTTGATTACACGATGCGGCGGGGGGTGGTGTCAACTGGCACCGGCGGTGGGTGAATGTGAGGCGGGACGCGGTTGTGTTTGTGATGGACATCGCAGAGACTATATCCATGTTGGTTTCGATTCGCTCCGTTTCCTGCCTTTTCTTTAGTGTGTTGCTTGCCTCGCAAGCCGTGCTGTATGGACAGATTTTCAAGAAATCAGAAGGCCCCGGCCACTCGACGAAGCAGTGGGATAAGCTGGCCTACGCCAGCTTTGAGGGTCAGCCACCGCCGTCGAAGATGTTGCTCGGAAAGCTGGAGCGCGAGGTTCTGTGGGACGATGTGAGAACCAATGCGGACAATTCGACAGGAATCCAATTGCGGTTCCAGAAGATCGATGAGCGGCCGAAAGAGGAGAGCGGCGTGGCAGCGCGCTATCGGGTGTTTGCTGCCGGGGCTCCTGAGAATACGGTATTCGGGCTGCGAATCTGGAGGGTGGGCAAGGAGATTGTGCCCGATCCGCAGGACATTTATGTGAATGGGCAAGGATTGTTGATGATTCACAAGCCGAAGCCGGAGCAGGAAATGAGTTTCAGCGCGGCGGGAGATGAGTTTGAGGCGACGCCGGTTGCGGGCAATGCCGAGCCGGTGCGTTATTTATTGTTCAGCCTGGATGGGAAGTTGCAGATTTTTGGCACGCTAGTACCTCATCCGCTGGTATCAGAGGATAATTCATGCACGTTGGAAGTGCGCATTGCGGAGTCCGATGCAACTGCGGTGCTGATTATCACCGATCGGTTGCCGGCGAAGGCCAAGGTTTCGGTGGTGCTGGAATCAGGAGGCAAGACGACCAGTGCGGTGCTGGCTACGGACTCAAATGGGCACGCGGTGATGGCTGGTTTTCCGTATGTGCCGGGCTTGGCGCAGGGTACGCTGAAGGCGAGCGCGGAGGGACCGCATTGTCTGCCCTCGGTGGTGCTGCCGTGGGGGCCAGTGAGTGCTTCGACGGAGAAAGCGCCGTAGTGCTTCACTTACTTGCGGATAGCGGGAGCCTGGATGCGAATGGGCTGGGAGCACGGCGAGATCGGCCCGATTCTGTCGAAATGGAAGCGGCGACGGCTGGGCGAACATGACCTGCGACGCTCGAATTCGTCTAAATTTGAAGCAGGATTGGGCAAGACTGCCGGTTAATCATCTGAAATCCCCATCAGGAGGTTGACACTCATGAAGCTCAGTTTTCGTCTTCCTGGATGTGTAGCGATTGCGGTTGCACTGCTTCCGCTCTGTTCCGCACAGGAAGTGCGTGTGGGCGGGGCGGCTCCGGCGTTTACCGCAACCGACTCGCGCGGGCAGACCGAATCGCTGGTGCAGTATCGCGGCAAATACGTGGTGCTTGAGTGGCATAACCAGGGTTGCCCGTTTACCCGAAAGCATTATGTTTCAGGCAACATGCAGGCACTGCAGAAGGAGTGGACCGCGAAGGGCGTTGCATGGTTCACGGTGATTTCTTCGGCTCCCGGCGAGCAGGGTTACGTGACACCGGGCCAGGAGAATGCTTATATGGACAAGATGCATGCGGCGCCGACGGCGGCGTTGATGGATTCGGAAGGCAAACTGGCGCGGCTCTACAATGCCAGGACGACGCCACAGATGATTGTGATTGACCCCGGGGGCAAGGTGATTTATGACGGTGCGATTGACGACCGGCCGACGCCCGATCCTGACGACGTACACGGCGCGAATAATTATGTGAGCGATGCGCTGACTGCGGCGATGGCGGGGAAGCCGGTGAATCCGGCGTTTACGCGGCCGTATGGCTGCTCAGTGAAATACCAGTGAGGCAGGGAATAGGGATCGGGTACAGGGACTAGAAAGCCAGCCTCAGGATCGAGTTCCTGAGGCCGGGGCATCTGCGGTTCCGAGATGCAGTTAGTGAATTTCGGGATGCTGCTGGCGCCAGTCGTGGTAAGCTTTCTGCTCCTCCTGGGGCCGCTGAGCAATTTCCTTGTGGGGGCGGTGGGTTTCGCTTTCCCACCGGTTGTAAATCACGGTCTCGGGCTGGGCGGGCTGGGCGGGTTGCGCTGGTTGGGTGGTAACTTCGGTCTGGGGCGCGGGTTGGCAGCCGGTGGTTAAAACAGATGTCGCCAATGCGGCGCCTAACAAGCAGAAGTGGAGTTTTTTCAGGAGCATTGTTTTTCCTTTTCGCTTAAGAGCGTGAACAGACCTTATGGTTTGATGCATTCGGCGCAGTGCTGTTGCCAGTCCGCGAACGGAAGAAAATGGAGAAGCCGTGACCGACCTTTGAACCGATGGGCGGATGCTGTTGCGAAGATTTGCCCGAACTCGATTCTTAAGCTTGCGGCTCGGTTTCATCTGTCCAATATTGCTCGCGCTCAATGGGAAGTTGGTTGCAGGCCGATGTGGATTTCCACCTGGGCCTGTTGCGGATTGGCGCTGCGGGCATCGTAGACCTCGTAATCGGTGAGGAATGCGCGCTTGCCGCCAAGCTCGGCAGGCTGCATGGCCCAGATTTTCTTCCATTCCGCTTGCAATACATCGACAAGCGGGCCTTGCGATGTGGTCAGGACGGCGTAGGGTCCGGGCGCAATTCTGGTGAATGCCGTTCCGGCGGGCAGATGATCGACGGAGGTGACTCGCGCGCCAAGGAGATAGTCGTAGTCGCCTTTTTCGTCACTGGCATAACGGGAATAGACGACGATGGTTGCGGGATCGGCGCGATTGGGAATTTGTGCGCTGAGGGTTTCCTGAAGGTAGCGCTGCCAGAGCTTGCCGATTTCGCCGTGGCCGGTCATTTCGTTGGCGTTGTTGGTGCGGACCTGGTAGCCGGCGACAAAGAACGGTTGCTCGGCGATGGTTTTGGGAGGGGAATCGGGGGGCTGCTGGGATTGCTGGCCGGCGAGGCCGAGAAGCAGCGCGAGGATCGCTGCGGATAGCAGGCGCATCGACGGGGACTCCGAGGTCAAGTTATCACAAGCGGCATTTTCCGACCATGCTATCATGATAGCAACGGAGGGCGCGATGGCACAGATTCTGGTTCGCAACATGGAAGACCGGCTGAAGAGCCGCCTGCAGCGCCGTGCAAAGCGGAATGGGCGCAGCATGGAGGCGGAGGCGCGTGAGATTCTGCGTGATGCGCTGCGTGAGGAAGAGGCTCCGAAGGGCGGGTTGGGGACGGAGATGGTGGCGCTCTTCAGCGGCAGTGGCGTCTATCTCGACGAGCCGATTGCGGAAATTCGCGGCATGCGCATGGAATTCGCGGCATGCGCATGGAGATTCCGGACTTTGAGTCATGATCCTGCTCGACACGAACGTGATCTCGGAGTTCATGGGGCCTGCCCCAGGGCAGCAGGTTGCACGGTGGCTGGATCTCCAACCCCGCTCTTCGATTTGGACGACGTCGATTAATGTATACGAGATTCGCTCCGGCCTGTTGGCAATGCAGGCCGGGAAAAGGCGCGGCGCGCTTGAGGTGAGATTTGAACAGCTTCTTGAGAGCGCACTTCAAGGAAGGGTTCTGCATTTCGATTCCGATTCGGCCCTTCGAGCAGCGGAGTTATGCGCTGATCGCCGCAGGCGAGGCCGTCCGGTGGATGCGCGTGACACGATGATTGCGGGGATCGTGCTGGCGTCTCATGCGACGCTGGCGACGCGGAATGTTAAACACTTCGAAGACATAAAGGGGTCGGTGGTGAATCCGTGGGAGAAGGGCTAGCGGCTGCGTCGCTGGAGACAGGAAAGGGCGGTTGGTTTGAGGTTGTGGTCTCCCAGGTCCCAAAGGCAGGAACGGGGCACTTGGCAATTTATGCATGCCTGCGTTTTGCTCCTCTTTTGTAGCGACGCTCAAAGAATAATGTCCCAGCCTCATAGTCGGAGATATTGCCCACACTGAGAGTGAGCCTTTTCTTCTTGGTGTTGAACTGGAGCAGCGGTCCGGCGGCACGAATTAGTAGGGTCTCAATTTCCCGTTCTTGCGTCTTTTCTTCGACCACGTAAAAGGAGAAATATTTTAGCTCTAGAGAGTTTTTGTGGGCTGCAAGTCTCTGGAAGATATTCCCGCGCCCGATATAACGAGCATAGGTCATAGAATCGTGTGCGATATAAACTCCCGTTCGACGAATGCCTTCTTTCTTCAAATGCTTTCGAACCTCGGCTAGAGCCTCAAACGGAAGTTTTTCTCCCAAAGCTTGAAATAGCCGTGGTACTTCTTCGCCTGTTCCTGAACCGGGGAGAAGTTCGCCGTAATTAACAGCCCATTGAGGACCGTCGTATACTCCGTAGACTCTGATCGTCTTGTGCGCTTTGGTTTTCACCATTATTCGACACTTTCTCTTTCTGGAACATCAAGGCAAGATGTTGAGGGCGACGAAAGCTTCAACACGACATGAGCGCCCGGTTGAATCGAAACGTAGTCCAGGTCCGTGTCCCAAAGAGACTCATTGAATCCCGCCCGACCTCGAACGTATACATGATACTTTCCCACTGGTAGAGGTGCAGCAAAATTGCCGTCCTCATCGGTCTGTGTTGTAACAATTTGATTCTTCTTTTTGTGGTCCACCACCCACCCCAATGCCTTGATCATTGAAGGGCGAAAAGTGGCTAAATCATGCATGCAGGTTTCCTTCTCTGACCATTGAGTGTTCTTCCCGATCTCTCCAACGTAGAGTGCTTGAGCATGGTTTTGTTCTTTCAAAAAAACGAGTTCAGGCGTTTCTCCAACATCGACGGATTTGCCGTCTCTTGCCACGCCTGAAGAGTAAAGTATGTACACATCCGCCATCCTTGCGGGCTTAAGGTCTCCACTCTTTGTAATCGCAAAGACCCGGCCAGATAGTGATCCCATTAGTGGGCTAGCGGCCTTGTGCTGCGTGTACTGACCGTTTGCAGTTCCGATTAAGGCAACGAGCCCCAAAAGGACCTGCCGCCTCCGAATGACTCTGATGCATTTGCAGAGTTTCATCCTGATTCCCTCGATGCGAGTTGAAAGTTGAAATTCTAGCACGGAGCGTACAAGAACATCTTGAAAACCACGCTCAGCCGTGTTTAGCGGAGCGGATCTTCCGGATTTCTTCCAGGCGCTGGGCTAAGAGCTTTTCGCGGCCTTCCTGGGTGGGCTGGTAGTAGCTGCGGCCTTTGAGTGAGTCGGGGAGGCAATCCATGTCGGCTACGCGGCCTGCTTCGTCGTGGGCGTAGAGGTAGCCTTTGCCGTAGTCGAGCTCTTTCATCAGCTTGGTGGGGGCGTTGCGCAGGTGGAGCGGGACGGGCTCCTGGCGGGTGTTTTCGATCTCAGACTGGACTGCGGCGTAG
This sequence comes from Occallatibacter sp., assembly GCA_049518435.1. Classification (GTDB taxonomy): domain Bacteria; phylum Acidobacteriota; class Terriglobia; order Terriglobales; family Acidobacteriaceae; genus Telmatobacter. Next base: position 23,863 of record JBEKRU010000101.1, read on the forward strand.
GCGGTGTAGACGGAGTTGGACTTGGGGGCGAGCGCAAGGTAGACGACGGCTTCGGCGAGGGCGAGGTCGCCTTCGGGCGAGCCGAGGAATTCCATTGCCTGCTTGGCGCTGAGGCAGAGGTTGAGGGCCTCGGGTGCAGCCAGGCCGATGTCTTCGACGGCCATACGGACGACGCGGCGGGCAAGATAGAGCGGATCTTCGCCGGCGGCGAACATCCTCGCGAGCCAGTAGAGAGAGGCGTCGGGATCGCTGTTGCGGACGCTTTTGTGGAGGGCGGAGATGAGGTTGTAGTGCTCTTCGCCGGACTTGTCGTACATGAGGACGCGCTGCTGGACGGCTTCAACGGCGATGGGGCGGTCGATATGTTTGGTGCCTTCGTTGGCAAGCTGCGCGGCGACTTCGAGGGTGTTGTAGGCAGAGCGGCAGTCGCCGCTTGAGTAACTGGCGATGAGTTGCAGGGCATCGTCGTCGGCGGTAATTTCCTGTGCTCCCAGGCCGCGTTCGCGATCTTCAAGGGCACGGCGGAGCAGGGCGGTGATGCGCTCTTCGCTGAGGGGCTCGAGGACGTAGACGCGGCAGCGGGAGAGGAGCGCGGAGATGATTTCGAAGGAGGGATTCTCTGTTGTGGCGCCGATGAGGCGGATGGTGCCGCGTTCGACGTAGGGAAGGAAGGCGTCCTGCTGGGCCTTGTTGAAGCGGTGAATTTCATCGACGAACAAGATAGTGCGCGAGTGCATCTGGGATGC
>JBEKRU010000102.1:0-21802 GCA_049518435.1 Occallatibacter sp.
CTGTTAACCGAAGGGTTGTAGGTTCGAGTCCTACCTGAGGAGCCAATAAATCAATAACTTACAGCAATCCACTAAGTAAACTTCACCGCATTTGAAATGGAATTCCTTGATCAGCGACCCTCGATGATTCCTTCATCGAAGCCTGCTTTTCAGGTGGCGTAAAGCCCAACGGCTGGGATGTGTCGTTGTGAGCAGCGGATCTGCAGAATCATCAATGCACAGTGCCGCTAACAGTTAGTGCCTGGGCCTTCCTCCACACCGGAAAATTGTCAAAGTTCCATTTCTCGATCTCGGGGCACTTTGTGACTGGCAGCGAGAACCAGTTGAGAGCCTTGAGACACATTCCTGGCTGGGTAACACTCAAACTCAGAGCAGAACTGATCACACCCTTATACTTCTGGCATATGAATTGGTCGGTCTGCTCTCCCAGGTCACCGGGTTCCACTGGCATCCGAGTTTAGAGGCAGACGACATTGCTCTTGAACCAGCATATGTAACTCCAACCTCTGATCCAGGATGGCATTTGGCATTCAAGAGACGCGTAGCCAACGGAAGTCTTGCAGGTGCACAATCTAGCTTGCTGGAAAACGTCCTCCTTTCTTTACGCGACAAGCTGGGCTTGGAAGCGCGAATCCACTTACCCGCTTCAGGCGCGATGGTCGGTGCTGTGCTCAGCAGCTTCATGCGAACATTTCCATCTAAGCGTCACGCGGGTGTGTATTTTCCGACCGGCTTCCGTGGCGAGGACGAAGTTGTGACGGCGGACCAGTTTCTGCACACCGACGTTGCTCCGGCACAATGGATCTTCCTCGGGTGCTCGGCCCAAAATCGTGGCGCAGGTGAGCGCCAACAAGAAAGAAATCATTCATGGCGAGCAGGAGTTGCAACCTGGCTTCGCGCACTGGATTATCAAATTCCCCTCTTCCCCGGAAGTTCAAGACATTGCCGCGCGGGACGTGGGCGCCATCGAATACGCCTACAGCCTGATGGCAAAGGATGCAGGGGTCGAGATGTGTGAAACCCACCTATTCTCCACGAAAAGGAATAAATACTTTGGGACGAAGCGCTTCGATCGGGAGGGCGATGCCCGCATCCATATGCATAGCCTTGGAGGCCTGATACATGCTGATCATCGCAGTCCCAGCGTCGATTACGAGATGGTCCTGCGCGTGACCCTGGCGTTGACCAGGAATATCAAAGATGCTGAAAGGGCCTATGCGCTCGCCTGTTTCAATGTCCTTGCTCATAATCGAGACGATCATGTGAAGAACTTCTCGTTCCTTCTCAACGACAAAAACGAGTGGATACTCTCGCCCGCTTATGACCTGGTCTTTTCTTATGGCCCCGGAGGCGAGCAAAGCATGCTGGTTATGGGCGAGGGAAAGAATCCCGGCATAGCCCAACTTCTGGCATTAGGAAAACAGCATGGGTTAAAGAACTCGCCAGCGATTCTGGCGGAGGTTAAAAGGGCAGTGGCCGACTGGCCCCGCTACGCGAGACAGGCAGATGTATCGCGAAAATCCACCAAAGAGATTGCCAGCAAAATCAAGTTGCGGTGATCGTCCCATCGTGCAAACGATTAACAAATCTGCTCATGAATAGCGCGAGCCTGTTTCCCTTATTGATAGAGCGTAGCGTTGAATCCAAACAGCCCAGTCGTTACAAATCAAACGGTTGAACTACTGACGACAAAGGACCTTATCGCGCGCGCTTTGCCAAGGCACGGTCTTTCAGCGGGTGCAAATCCCGCCAGGCAACTTTCGGTCCAGGCGGTAGCAATCGGAGCAGTCCTGGAGGTAACGAAAAGGCTGAAGCCTCCGGTGTGGAAGGTCATGAAAGTGAGTCCGCGAGTATGCAGGCCGTAACGTGAGTGAACGCTGAGCAGGCCTCGAAAGCCTTAATGTGGAAGCCGCCCCGTCGTGATATCGGGGAAGGCTGCTATTGCAAAGGAAGAGAACGAAAGATGCACTTTGCGATTCCACCGGGGTAATGGCAGCAGAGCCGTGCGTTCCCCAGTACAAATCTTTGAAGCGAACTTAAATCGCATTGTCCCGAATCAGGACAGCCGTAGAGAAGCGTTTCAGCACAGGACTCCAGCTTCCGACGATTTCGCACCCAACATTCATAATGCTGTCCCAGCAGCCGATACTGACAGTGAAACTCGCGAAGGCGCTTCTCGGAGTGCGCTCTTCCGTAGGTGCTCCACAAACAGCTTGCTCGGCGTAAACGTGGGACATGCAGTGTGCGGTCGGGCTCAATGAGTAGAGCTCTCCATCTATGCAAGGGAGATCGACCGCAATGGACTCTGCAGCAAAGAGATCAGAAGAAGGAACTGTCCGCTCTTTTCTTACCGCCTCCACATTCAATTTCGCAGCTTCAATCTTTCGTAGGGTTTTCGGCCTGCCCGCCGCCGTATTTGGCGTGCCTTCGGTGCTTGCGCTTACGGCGCTGTTGGTTGCTGTTGGCGCTGTGCCGGTGGCGGCTCAAGTCCAGTTCTTTGGATCCTTCCAGTCCTACGGCCAAAACGGGGCTGCCTACGCGCAGGGGCTGGTGACCGACGCCAGCGGGAACCTTTACGTCTCCGGCGCTCACGCATTGGTCTACATGCCGGTCGACGCCAACGGTAATCCCACCAGCAACACCAACGTGAGCTGTTCGCCCGGCAGCGGCGCAGTGATGGGCATGGCCATCGACACGACGAACCACATCCTTTACCGGGCCGATCTCACCGGGCCGAGCGGTTTTACTGTGCCTTCTGTGGAAGAGATCGCCCTTATCGGAGGGAGTTCCACCTATTGCACCCTTTCGGTTATCGACGATGGAACCTGGAGCGCTCCCAGTTCAGTCGCGGTCGACGCCAGCTCGAACCTTTACGTGCTCGACGCCGGGATTGACTCCGGGACCGCCGGGGCAATTTATAAGCTCATGCCGGGTTCGGGCTACGCGAAAAATGAAGTGTGCTCAAGCACCGGTCTGCTCAACACGACCGGGCTGTCGATCGACGGTTCGGGCAACTTCTATGTGGCCTCCAGCAGCGTCAGCGCCGTCGCCGGCTTCACCTACAACTACGGCATGGAATCGCCGGGACAGGCTTCGACGACCGGGGTCTTCAAGGTAACCGGTTCAGGTGGCGGCACGTGCGCGCTCACGCAAATCGATTCCGGCTTGACGAGCCCAACGGCGACGGCGGCCGATGCGGCGGGCAATATATGGGTGGCCGATCTGGGCGCCAACGAGATCTACACGCTGATGCCTAACGGCTCGGGCGGCTACCACCAGATCTCCTTCCAATCGATCAGCCAAATCCGCACGCTCACGGTCAACAGCGCCGGCAAGGTCTACGGCTTCGGGTACCAGGATGCCGGCCTTGACAAGGCGGTGGTCTGGACCGGCGGCACTCCGCCCCACAACCTGGGCACTTACCCCGTGGGCACGCCGGCTCCCACGGTCACGCTGACCGTAGACTTTATGAGCGCAGTCATTGCAGACGGCTTCAACGCCACCACGCAAGGCGCGTACACGCGTGACTTTCGTGTCGTGGGTGGCACCTGCACGGGAGCCTCCTATTCGGCTTCGCAGAGCTGCACCGTCGAGGTGACTTTTACGCCCAAGGCGCCAGGCCTGCGCACCGGAGCGCTGGTCGTCACCGATGAAATTGGCAACGTGCTGGGCACCAACTATCTCTACGGCACGGGCACGGGACCGCAGGCAGTCTTCAGCCCCTCGGCGCAGGTTACGCTGGGCGGCGGCTTCAGTAGCCCCATGGGAGTTGCAGTGGACGGCAGCGGTAATGCTTATGTCGTCGATTACACATACCCTACGGTGGTGACGAGAGTGCCCGCCGGGTGCGCGAATGCGGGCTGCATGACCGCTATGGGCGGCGGCTTCTGGCATCCCGATGGAGTGGCTGTCGACGGTGGCGGCAACGTCTATGTCGCCGATAACGGAAACGATGCGGTGAAGGAGATGCCCGCCGGGTGCGCGAGTTCGAGCTGCGTGACCACGCTGGGTGGCGGCTTCAGCAGTCCCATGGGAGTTGCTGTGGACAGCAGCGGCAACGTCTATGTCGCCGATGGTGTGAGCTCTAAGGTAAAAGAGATGCCCGCAGGCTGCGCGGATGCGAGCTGCGTGGTCACTTTGGGCGGTGGTTTCAGCGATCCCGATGGAGTGGCTGTAGACGGCAGCGGCAACATCTATGTGGTCGATCAAAATATCTACATGGTGAAAGTGATGCCCGCAGGCTGCCCGAATGCGAGCTGCGTGACCACGCTGGGCGGCGGTTTCAATTATCCCGAAGGAGTTGCAGTGGACGGCAGCGGCAACGTCTATGTTGGCGATGAGCAGGCGGTAAAGGAGATGCCCGCCGGATGCTCGAGTTCGAGTTGCGTGACCACGCTGGCCAGCGGCTTCAGCGTTGTTCGTGGCGTGACGGTAGACAGCAGCGGCAACGTTTATGTCGCCGATGGAAATAACAATGCGGTAAAGGAGGTCACGCGCGCCATTCCGCCAAACCTGACCTTCTCGGCGCCCACCCCTGTGAACACAATCGATACAACCGATGGTCCACTGTCGGTGACGGTGGCGAACATCGGTAACGCGACGCTGACCTTTCTTCCCGATCCGTTTGCGACCGAGGATTTTGGTCAGACCGCGGGCAGCGGATCTCCCGTCGATTGCTCTGACAATGGTACGGTGGACGCAGGCGCCAGGTGCAACCTGAGCATCCAGTTCGCGCCAGTGCAAAACTCTCTGGGCCAGCCGACCCTGCTCAACGAAGCGATTGTCCTCTACGACAACAGTCTCAACAATTCTTCAGCGACGCAAATCATTGGTGTTCATGGCACATCGACGGCAGCGGTGCCAGTGCCTGACACAACAGCGACGGCGGTGACCCTAAGCTCTGCTTCGCTCACTTTGGGTCAGACGGTGTCGATCACTGCGACGGTAACGGATCTGACCAACAGTGTCACAGCGCCATCCGGAAGTGTGACCTTTACCGATACAGTTGGCTCGACGACGACAACGTTAAACAACGGCACATCGGTCGGCCTCGCGTCGGGCGTAGCTACCTTGCCGAGTGTCACGTTGAGCGGATTGGGAACGCACACCATCACGGCTACCTATTCCGACGGCAACGGCGGCGCAGACTTCCAGAGCAGCACTGGAACCGGTTCGGCGACGGTCAATCCCAGTTCGAATGTGGGGCTCGCCACCTCTTCCTATCCGGTGACGCTGACCTTCACGGCAGCGGGCACGGTGAGCAGCGTCAACGTGCTCACCCAGGGTGCGCAAGGTCTGGACTTTGCAGAATTGGCATTTGGAGACAACTGCTCCGGAATCCACAGCGGCGGCGACACCTGCACGGTGAATGTGATCTTTACGCCGGCGTTCGCAGGTCCGCGCTATGGCGCAGTGGTGCTCGAAGACGTCTCAGGCAATGTACTGGCCAGCGCATTTATCAGTGGAATCGGCACCGCGCCGCAGACCGCGTTCGGCGGCGGCACGGCTCCAGCAACGGCCATCGCTCCGACGGCAAATTCCGTCGCATTGAGCAATCCCACAGGTATTGCTATGGATGGAGCAGGCGATCTTTTCATCGCAGATATCAGAAACAGCCGCGTTATAGAGATGCCAACCGGCGGTGGTGCGGCGCAAGCTATCTCCCCGACGGTGAATGGCATAGCTTTAAATAATCCAGCCGGAATCGCCGTCGACGGCGCGGGCAATTTGTTTATTGCGGATGTCTTCAATTGGCGCGTGGTGGAGGTGCCGGCTGGCGGCGGCGCGGCGGTCGCTATCGCCCCGACGGTGAATGGCACGCATCTGAATAACCCAGTTGACGTCGCCGTGGACGGCGCAGGCAATCTGTTCATTTCAGACACATGGAATAACCGCGTGGTGGAGATTTCAGCAAGCGGCGCCATAGCAGCCATCGCTCCCACGGTGAATGGTACGTCGTTGAGTTACCCATCCGGCATCGCCGTGGATGGTGCAGGCGATTTATTTATCGCGGATACCTTGCACAACCGCGTGGTAGAAGTGCCGGCCAACGGCGGCCCGGCAACAGCCATCGCCCCGACTGTGAATACCACGACTTTGAATTATCCTAGCGGCATCGCCGTGGACGGTGCTGGCGACTTATTTATCGCGGATACCTTGAATAGCCGAATGGTGGAGGTGCCAGGTGATGGCAGTGCGGCCACGGCTTTTGCCACGACGGTGAATGGGGTAACTCTGGTACACCCAAACGGCATTGTTGTGGACGGTGCGGGCGACATGTTCATCGCGGATCATGGCAACAGCCGCGTGGTCGAGTTGCAGCGTTCGCAGACTCCGGCGTTGAGCTACCTCTTGACGGCCGTTGGCGTGAAGAGTAGTGATAGTCCGCAATCGGTGACGGTTGAGAATATTGGAAATGCAACATTGACCTTTAACGGATTAGGCGTCGCGGCTGACTTTCCTCTGGACAGTTCCGTGCCGAATGTTTGTACTTCAACCACGTCGCTGCCGGCGGGAGCCCGCTGCACGCTTCCCATTGACTTCACACCCGCAACAGTCGGATCCAAGAGTGAAAATCTGACGCTTACCACCAGCGCGAATTTGGTCGCGCAGAACATTTCTTTGAGCGGTACGGCCAATCAAGGCACGCCCACTGTGACCTGGCCGACGGCGAGCGCGATCACTTATGGCCAAACGCTGGCTTCGTCCACGCTGAGTGGCAGCAGTTCTTCGGTAGACGGAACCTTCGCTTTCACGACGCCAGGCACGGCACCGAGCGCTGGCATAGTGTCGCAAAGCGTGACCTTTTCTCCCTCAGATTCAGCAGACTACAGCGCAGTTATTGGTACGGTAGACGTGACAGTGAGCCAAGCCGCGGCCACGGTCACGCTGGGCAGCCTCAACCAGACCTACACCGGATCTCCGCTGGTTGCGACAGCCACGACGACGCCGTCCGGCCTGAGTGTCTCGTTCACCTACAGCGGAAGTTCAACGGCACCGACCGCAGCGGGTAGCTACGCCGTGGTCGGTACGATCAACGACACGAACCACACCGGCTCGGCACCCGGGACACTGACGATCTCGAAGGCCTCGGCCACGGTCACGCTGGGCAGCCTCAACCAGACCTACAGCGGATCTCCGCTGGTTGCGACAGCCACGACGACGCCGACCGGCCTGAGTGTCTCGTTCACCTACAACGGAAGTTCAACGGCACCGACCGCAGCGGGTAGCTACGCCGTGGTCGGCACGATCAACGACACGAACTACACCGGCTCGGCACCCGGGACACTGACGATCTCGAAGGCCTCGGCCACGGTCACGCTGGGCGGCTTCAACCAGACCTACACCGGATCTCCGCTGGCTGCGACAGCCACGACGACGCCAGCCGGCCTGAGTGTCTCGTTCACCTACAACGGCAGTTCAACAGTACCGACGGCAGCGGGTAGCTACGCCGTGGTCGGCACGATCAACGACACGAACTACACCGGCTCGGCACCCGGGACACTGACGATCTCGAAGGCCTCGGCCACGGTCACGCTGGGCAGTCTCAACCAGACCTACACCGGATCTCCGCTGGCTGCGACAGCCACGACGACGCCGGCCGGCCTGAGTGTCTCGTTCACCTACAGCGGAAGTTCAACGGCACCGACCGCAGCGGGTAGCTACGCCGTGGTCGGTACGATCAACGACACGAACTACACCGGCTCGGCAAGTGGAACGCTTGATATCGGCACAGCCATATCCGCGGCGAGTGTTACATCAAGCGCGAATCCGGCTGTGTACTCGAACGCAGTCACCCTGACTATTACGATCAGCTCAATCGCGGGAACACCGACAGGCCAGGTGACATTCCTTGACGGCACAACGCCGCTCGGATTGGCTGCTCTATCGAGCGGCGTGGCTTCCTTAACTACTTCAACTCTGACCGCCGGTGTGCATTCCATCACGGCGATCTATACAACAACCGGGAGCTTCAGCGGATCGATCAGCAGCGCGCTTTCACTCACGGTGGTCGATCTCTCGGTGGGCAGCACCGGTGGCAGCGGGGGTTCTGGGTCATCGCAGACCACGACACCTGGTGGATCGGCCAGCTACACGGTGCCAATCGTTCCCAGCGCGGGTACCACGTTCCCCAGCGCAATAACGTTGACTGTTACCGGCCTTCCATCGGGCGCAACGGCAACCCTGAACGCAGAGGGGTGGACACAGCGAACACCCACCTCGTGGACCCTGCCGGCAAACCAGCCTTTAGGCAATGTCTCGCTCGTGTTCCAGCTGCCAGAGCAAACGGCAGCTGTTGCGCCAAACAATGGTCCGGTAAGCAAGCTCCCGTTCGTCGCTCTAGGAATCCTGCTGCTGCCCCTTGCGCGCAAGTGGCGCACCGCTGGGAAGCGGATGAACAGGTGGCTGTGTATCGCGTTGGTTGCGACGGGCATGGCGGTGGTTGCCGGCATGACAGGCTGTGGCGGCAGTTCGAGCAAGGCGCAAACCTACAACGTGACGGTAACCGTTACGGCGGGCACGCTGACGCACTCAACGCAACTCACCCTGACGGTTGATTAAGAGGGGTGGGGCAGCCTTCCGAAGCTCACACTTCGGAGGGCTGCTCTGAGACTCTTCTCTCGAAATGCGCGGTCTGTTCCACGTGGGACTGCATGATGCTGGTTTACGTCGCGAAGCCGAATTCAGCTTAGGAGTCTATCGCCTCTCTGACTCGACATTCGCTATTGAACGCTTTGACTGAACCACGGTGATTACTTCGGCTTTGACGTCATACCTAACTTGTTGATTATCGAAATTGTCATCTCTCAACCCTATCCAGGGCGCTGCCAAAACGCCGCTGAAGGCAAGTTCCTTACCGCATTGCCCTGGCACGGGCCGGGCTGGTTGCTGTTAACCGAATGGTTGCGTGTTCGAATCCAGCCCTTGGCCCGACTGACTTCAGGAACATCCGGAGAATTCCTAACAATGGACAGCTCTTCCTTGGATTATGATCGGCTAGCCCTGGCTGCTCAGACTCCACCTATATTGTCGCGACCTTTCTATGGGCGGTTGTCGAGGCTCAGCGTAAAAGTGGATAGCCAGCGATAACGGACAATATCGTGTGCGCCGTGAAAAGGCACAGTCTTCCAGCGGGTGCGAATTCCGCCCGGCAACTTTCGTTCCAGCCGGTAACAATCGGAGCAGTCGTGGAGGTAACGAAGCGGCTGAAGCCTCCGGTGTAGATGGTCAGTTCCGTCTGGAATGTTCGGGGCCGAGGGATTCGAAGCCTCGTTCCCAAGTGTCCACTATGCCGTTTTCTTTGTTGGATTCAACAGCAAAACATCGCTGCACCAGGGACTTACTTGAATTCTCTGGCGTTCCCTTATTTCCCAATTTTCTCACCAATGGACAAAATTCCGCAAGAATTTGGTATCACTGGTATCGTCCGTCCTTCGAGATCACCTGAACGCGAATTGACGCCGTAGCGCCAAATCCATAAGAAGATAGCGGTCAGGAAGCAGCTGTCGCGTTCTCAGATTATGGTCTATGCGGTGAAGATTCGGTCCTATCCAGGGGAAGGCTAGCATTTCCTCTGGTTCGAAAATCCCGGGACCGATCACTCTGGATCACTTGATTTTCGCGGTTACGAAGAAGGCCCCTTCGTTGGCCGGCAATAGATGCATTATTGATAACTCGTCTGCGAGCCATGGAGTGGAATAATGAACTAAATAATCATTGTGAGTCGCCAGGTATCGCCTCTGTCGCGGTGGAGCCGATCCTGCATTTTTCTATAGTCTGACAGACGCTCGATAGGTCACACTTTTACAATCATCACATTGAGGGTCTCGGGATGGGTAGCCAGCCAATTCGCATCTTGAGCGTCGAAGATCACCCCGTTTTCCGGGAAGGCTTGAGCACGATCATTGCTTCTCAGACTGACATGATTCTCGTTTCACAGGCAACCGATGCCGCTGAAGCGTTGTCGGAGTTCCGCCGTCTGCGCCCCGATATCACTCTCATGGATCTTCGACTTCCTGGCACGAATGGTATAGACGTTCTGGTCGCGATTCGCGGAGAATACCCGCAGGCGCGTATTGTCATGCTGACCACGTCTGACGGTGATGGCGAGATCCAGAGGGCTATGCGTGCCGGGGCGTCTGGTTACATTCTGAAGAGCATGCCGAAGAACGAATTGCTCGGGGTGATCCGCACGGTCCACGCAGGTCGGCGGTATCTGCCCCCGGAGGTTGCGGCGCGCCTCTCGGAGCATTTCGGCGAAGACGATCTCACCGACCGGGAACTGCAGGTGCTCCGGCTCATCCGAGACGGCCATCGAAATAAGCAAATTGCCGATCAACTCGCCATCGCCGAGACTACGGTCAATTTCCACATCAAAAACCTTGTGGACAAATTGCAGGCAAACGACAGAACTCATGCTGTCACCATTGCAGTGCGACGGGGCTTACTCGAAATCTGATTGTGCGCTGCAGAAAACTACAGCCCTCTGGCAGCAGATTATGATATTCCGCAAATGCCTGGAATGCGCTATCGTGAAACGCTGAAGTGAGTGTTAGTTGATGCGAATGCCAGGGATTCCCTTGATGGATGCAGGTGCTTCCCCGCAACGACATAAGATTTGTCCGCAGGAATCGGTTCAGCCCTGTAGGTTAACTCAGGAGTAGTGCGCTTAGAATCGCCAAGGTGGCCAAGTTGAAGACCTCGCATTTGCTCCGACTATGTCTTTTTCTGCTCTGGGCAACCTGCACCGCCCGGGCGGTCGATCCCAGCCGGCAGATGTCGCAGTATGGCCATTCTGTCTGGAGGTTGCAGGATGGATTCCTCAATGGTCGTCCCTACGCAATCGCGCAGACAACGGATGGGTACCTGTGGATCGGAACGCAGAACGGACTCGTGCGTTTTGATGGTGTGAGGTTCGTTCCGTGGGTGCCGAGGCCAGGAGATCAGCCCCTCTCCCTCAGGATCCAATCCCTGCTTGGGGCCCGTGATGGGAGTCTCTGGATTGGTACATTTTCCGGACTGGTGCATTGGGTAGATCATAAAATCCTGCAGTATCCGGGCTCGGCTGGTCGCATTGATTCAATCATCGAACGACGCAACGGGGAAGTATGGTTCGTGCGTTCTCAAATGGACGGCGCGAGCGAGGTCGCGTTCTGCCGGGTAGTGGGTCTGGGAACCCAATGCTACGGCCAGGAAGATGGAGTCGCCCTCAAAGGGGGCGCCGTCTTCAAGGAGGATGCGTCCGGTTCCCTTTGGGCCGGGGACAATGCCTCGCTCATGCGATGGCTTCCAGGCTCAACCAGTGTCTTGCGGCTAACAGGACAGCGAGGGGACGTCACTGATGGCGTGGTGGCAATCGTCGCTGAACCCAATGGTGTAATCCTGGCAGGAATTGCTCGGGGCGGCCCTGGGCTTGGACTCGAACAAGTGGTCCACGGTGTGTTGAAGCCGTTTCTTGCCCCGGATCTAGACGGTAGCTCTTTGGTTGTGACCGCTTTGTTGTTCGATAGGCAGGGCAGCTTGTGGGTTGGCACGGGGGCGGAGGGCATCTACCGAATTCATAATGGCAAAGTAGATCGATTTCGAACTTCTGATGGTCTTTCGGGCGACGAGATCCTGGCGCTCTACGAGGACAATGATGGTGATGTTTGGGTTACGACTACCAAGGGGCTTGATTGCTTCCGTGACCTCCGCGTAACAAGCGTTCCAGGCCTCGGAGGGTTAGGGACGGATGAGGTTGACTCCGTTCTTGCCACACATGATGGAACGATCTGGGCAGGAGGCTCGTTTGCCCTGGGGTTTATACGCAATGGGAAAATCTCTTCCTTGCAAGCTAAGCAGGGCCTGCCCGGCGACCAGGTGACATCTCTTCTTGAAGACGACCGGGGCAGGCTGTGGGTGGGAATCGACAACACTTTGAATATTTACGAGAACGGCAGGTTCCGCCGCATCAACAAGCCCGACGGTTCTTCTCTTGGCTTCGTCGTGGGATTGGCAGAGGATACGACACACACTGTTTGGGCTGAGATCAGCGGTACTCCGCGAAGGCTCGTTCGGATTAAGAACGATACTGTACAACAGGAATTTCCTGTACCGCAGATGCCGGCTGCACGCAAAGTTGCGGCTACGCCCGACGGCGCTCTCTGGTTAGGCCTAATAAGCGGCGACCTTGGAAGATACGCTGACGGCAAATTAGACGTTTTTCATTTCAGGCACAGTGAAAGTTTTAGCGATGTCTCGTACGTTAAACAACTTTCCGTTGGATCAGATGGTTCCGTCATGGGGGCTACCTCCTCCGGAGTCATCGCGTGGAAGAACGGGAAGCAGCAGACAATGACCGTGCAGAACGGTCTTCCCTGTGACGATATCCAGGCCTTGATTACGGATGATCGTGGTGACCTATGGTTGTACGCGCAGTGCGGCCTCATAGATATTCCACGGATTGAGCTGGAAGAATGGTGGGCTAAGCCTGACAGTAAACTGCAGTTTCGACTATTGGATGCCCTGGACGGCGCGCAGACTGGTTATGCTCCCTTCAACGGAGCTGCCAAGTCTCTGGACGGACGGCTTTGGTTTGCGAACGGAGCTGTATTACAGAGTGTCGATCCAGCGAAGAGGATGAGTGATGTGGTGCCGCCGGTGCATGTCGAGGACGTGGTTGTAGACCGGCAGGCTTATGCAATCGAGAATGACCTGCGTCTTCCTTCAATCAAGAGCGAACTGGAAGTCGACTACACCGCACCCAGCTTCGCTATGCCGCAAAAGATACATTTTCGATATATGTTGCATGGATGGGAGAATATCTGGCACGACGCTGGCTCGCGGCGGCAGGCGTTCTACGACAATCTTCCGCCGGGTAAATACACGTTTCAAGTGATCGCCTGCAACAGTGATGGGGTGTGGAACACCCAGGGTGCGAGCTTGAATTTTGAAGTCCTTCCCTCTTGGTACCAAACCCGTACTTTCTTGGCCGCATGCATGGCCGCAGCGATTGTTTTCATCTGGGCGGTCTATCACCTTCGAGTGCGGCAGGTAGCAAGGGCCATTGGAGCGCGCTTCGACGAGCGGCTCTCCGAGCGCACGCGCATGGCAAGAGAACTCCACGATACGTTTCTTCAGACGATTCAAGGCAGCAAATTCGTCGTCGACGATGGCCTTGAGGAGCCACTGAATCCGGAGAAGATGCACCGTGCATTGGGTCAGGTCTCTGGTTGGCTCGAACAGGCGATTGCGGAAGGCCGCGCGGCTCTTAATTCGCTGCGGTCCTCGACGACATTGAAAAACGACCTCGGGCCGGCGCTGCGGCGGGCAGCCGAAGGTGGAGTTGTCCCCGATGGAATGACAGTGTCGGTGTCTGTGATTGGAGATGCAAGAGAGTTGCATCCGATTGTTCGCGACGAGCTGTATCGGATCGGACACGAGGCGATTCAGAATGCAAAGGCGCACTCTCACGGAAGTCTCCTGGGTATCGACTTGGCCTATGGTCACGATCTCGTGCTGCATGTAAGAGACAATGGGGTCGGCATTGATCCAGGCTATGCCATGAGTGGAAAGGAGGGCCATCACGGGCTGCAGGGCATGCGTGAGCGTGCTGCCCGCATTCAGGGAAGATTGACTATAGTCAGTTCCGCTGATTCTGGAACTGATGTTTCCGTGATTGTGCCCGGCACTGTGAGCTTCTTGCATCCCGACGGGGGCATAATCTCCAGGGTTCGCAGCCTCTATCATCGCGCCACTCGAAATCGTGACCTGTTCTAGGTTTTCTCGTATTTTCTTTCAAAATGAAAGAATCACACCTACAGAAAAAGGCAGGGTATTTTCTATAGTTCCGAGTGTGTTGCGCGTCCTGGGATATCTCTATCGTGTAGGTAGAGTGGCAGTGGTAAAGCACGCGCCCCCTAAAGCATAGCAAATGGTGAATCTTCGGCACTATCTCCCCATGGTGAAGAATTGAGGACCAAATGCGTCATCGGGAATCGAAGCGGAATCGTTGGCAGCTGGAAGAGATCGCATTTTGTGATGCGAACCTGATCATCCTGGCGGAACGCGAATTGGCGGCTTTTTCAAGAGCGGTGAGAGAGTCGTTTGGCTCCGAACAGGCACGCGTGTCCGTTGAGGAGTGGATCGAAGAGCTGGAGTGTCTGAACTGGCCAGCAAGACCAGGAGTTTCAGACTTTCGTTGCATTACGACCGCAGCATCGGCAAGACTCGCTGATCGACAACTATCCCCATGTTTCATTCAATACAAGGTGGAGGCCTCGCACACATGAATACAGCCAACCAAGTCCCCACTGTCTGGAATCAACTCGCCGTGGCCATGTATCTTAAGGATTCGCTCACAGCTCAGGTCACCTTATCCGAACATGCCTCGTCCCCGTTTGCGAGGGTTCAGAGCAGCAAAGCTCTGCCGGAAATTGCACGTCCGATCGTTAAAGAGGAGGGTTTCATCGTTGCCTTGCAACTCAAAGGCATACCATTTATCGAGCAATTCTTCGGAAGGACGAAGGTATCGAGTGGTTCTTATCCTATCGGTGGAGTTAGTGCAATCGACTTACGGGAAGAGCCCGCGGTTCTGCTCCCACACCCCTTCGATGCATTGGTGCTGTATGTCACTCAGGTTTCCCTGGACGAAGTTGCCTATGCTCACGGGGCGCGACGCGTGGAGCAATTGGCTTGGCCGCTTGGGCATTTCGACCCCGTCGTTTACCATCTTGGAAAGACCCTTCTCTCCTCGCTTGAGCAACCCCATCACACTTCAAAGCTTGTCGTCGACCATGTTTTGCATGCCTTGAACTGTCATTTTGTCTGCACTTATGGCGGTGTGAAAATGTTGGGCCCGCAATTTCGTGGTGGGCTTTCTTCCTTTCAGAAGCGAAGAGCAACAGAACTATTGGAGGCCAATCTGGATGGCAAGATAGCCCTCCAGCAGGTTGCAGAAGCGTGTGACTTGTCGGTAGGCCATTTTGCTCGGGCCTTCAGGCAAACCTTTCGCAAGCCGCCTCACAAGTGGTTAACTGAACGGCGCGTGGATAGAGCCAGAGACCTCATGACGAATTCTCGCCTACCCCTTGCCGACATCGCCATTCAGTCCGGATTCGCCGATCAATCTGCACTGAACCGCACCTTCAAGCGACTTCACGGGGTAGCTCCTGGAATATGGCGGCGGACGACGACTCGTGGCCCCATCGGATCTGGCAGTTCAAGTGGCAATGACGCTGGTCCATTCTGGCAAATGCCTGCATGACATGCGAACACGCGACTCATTCATCAGGAATGGCCAACTCCTGATGGCTTTCGCCTAGATGCCTCCCCTCATCCAGAACTAGGCTCACATGTATCGGGAAAGCGTGTGCGAGAATGGCCAGAAAATTTTGGGCACACGTAGCAAAGGGGACAGGATGAGAGGACAATTCATGAGAACAGGAACAACTTTCCAATCAGTTTTGAGTGTCGGACTTCTGCTGACGGCAGGATTCCATAGCGTTGGCTTCGCCCAACAGGCGCCACAATCCTCGCAAGACAGTTTGAAGCACGGTGTCAGAAACATCGTTCTGGTTCACGGAGCCTGGGCTGATGGCTCGAGCTGGTCCGGCGTGATTCCTCAGTTGGAGGCCGATGGATACCATGTTGTCGCGGTGCAGCTTCCTCTTACTTCTTTAACAGACGATGACGCCGTAGCGCAGCGTGCAATCACGCGCATTACAACGGCATATCCGGGGCCCGTGCTGCTCGTCGGACACTCATATGGAGGCGTTGTGATAGGGGACACGCCCGGCAATGATCCAAATGTCGCAGGCTTGGTTTATGTTGCCGCGTTTGCTCCCGACAGCGGTGAATCCGCGCTCTCACTGCTGGGGACGCTTAAAACCCCTTCTCCGATCACGCCGTTTCTTGTATTCGACGCGGCCGGACAATTCGTAACAATCTCTCCACAGGGTGTGGCCGAGGCCTTCGCTCAAGACTTATCGAAGCGTGAGCAGGGGCAGTTGACGTCTACGCAAGGTCCTGCGTCCGTTGCAGTCCTCGCGGCGACGCCTACAGTCATACCCGCTTGGCGAACGAAGCCTTCATGGTTCATCGTCGCCTCTCAAGATAAGGCGATCACTGGAGGTCTTGAAGAGTGGATGGCAGATAGAATTGGGGCCGCAACGATCACATTGCCAACCTGCCATCTCGCAATGCTTCAGGAGCCACACAAAGTTGCAGAGTTTATCGAGCAAGCCGCGACATCGGCCGGAAGCCGGTAATAACCTGGATTGAAACGGGAATTCGTGCAATGCAAATGGACACGAATCTGTGTCCATTTGCATTGCGGGCTTTTGGTCTCTGCCTGAACTACCCGCTCTAGCGGTCTCCTCTTGGGAAGCATCAATCCTGGCTCTTATAGGCCCAAGTCGGTCAACCCTGGATGATCATCGGGGCGTCGTCCGAGGGGCCAATGGAACTTTCGTTGATCCTCATTGATCCGGAGTTCATTGATGCTTGCGTGTCTCGTATGCATCAGCCCTTCCGAGTCGAATTCCCAGTTTTCATTGCCATAGGCTCGAAACCAATTGCCCGAGTCATCGTGATACTCGTAGGCAAACCGGACGGCAATCCGGTTGTCCAAAAATGCCCAGATTTCCTTGACAAGTCTGTAGTCCAGCTCTCGGGTCCACTTCCGCGTGAGCAACGCGACGATCTCTTGACGCCCGTTGGCGAACTCGGCTCGATTTCTCCAGCGCGAATCAACGGTGTATGCAGGGGAGACTTTTGTCGGGTCTCGGCTGAGGGAACACTATTAGCAGAAAGCAACACAATTTGGCTATCCATGATGGATACATCAAGAATTGCAGGCTGTCACAAAATATCGAGAGCCTGGATGAGAATTCAGCATCCATAATATACATACTTTGGCCCGCTAGCCGGTCTCAAATTGCAAGGGGCGCGGGTATATACATGTTGGAGCAGCCAAGGCCAAGAGTTAAGGAGAAGACAGTGATGGGTGAGGAACGACCTGTACAGCAAGGTGTCTAAACACGCCTGCCGCCCGACCCATCAATGGCTCTGAAAGGAGATGCAAAACAAGAAGGCGCTGACGATGGCGCCGATTTGACCATCTATCCCCTGAGTTGGCAGCCCATCTCACGATAGTTTGGGCGCCATGAAAACTCAATGGTATGAATCGATCACGCGGGACTCTAACAACAGGTGGTAAGCGGAATGAATTGGCGGCCACTCACAGAAAGGCCTATGCATATGATCAACCCCATTAAATCCGTCGCGTTGAGCGTCGCATTGGTCGGCGGCCTCATGAGCATTCCAACCGGTTCCAGCGCACAAGTCGAAGCGCATCGTGTTCACAATATCGTCTTGGTTCACGGCGCGTGGGCAGATGGCTCTGGCTGGAAGGGCGTCTACGACATTCTCACTAAGGATGGGTACAAGGCGAGCATAGTTCAGGAGCCAGAGACATCTTTCAAAGATGACGTGGCGGCAACCAAACGTATCCTCTCACTCCAGGACGGGCCGAGCCTTCTTGTCGTGTGAAGGTTGGACACTACGTCCATTGGCGTGTTGTTAACGATTCTCACGAAATCCACGCGTTTCATATCCATCAGGCACATTTTCTTGTTTACGAAGAGAACGGGAAGAAGGTTGCTCGGCCTGAATGGCTGGACACAGTGAACGTCGCGGCGGAGGGCTCTGTCGATCTGATTATGGACTTTACCGACCCGATTATCCGTGGGATGTCCGTGTTTCATTGCCACTTGCTCAAACATGAAGACAAGGGAATGATGGCCAAGATTCTCTTTCAATGACTCGCTAGGAGTACCGGAGTTGAGACAAGTCCATGGAATACGAAGCTCTGGAACCCGTCTCATCACAACGCGGCGCTCTTCGAAGATGATCAACCTGGCGGGAACGAATGGAAACCCCCCGTATCCGGACGAAGTGCCGAAAAAGAAATGTTGGAGAACTCCAGGTGAAGACTTAAGGAGAAGAAAACGATGAGTGAGGAACGAGCCGTTCAGCAAGTGCTTGCGAAGTATGTACGTGGATCGGATGCGAGAGATGGAGCCGCAGTGGCAGCGCAGTTCACCGAACTGGGCCGCGTGGAGATTTCCTATAACAACTCGGGCAGATTGGAGCCCATTGGCGAATTGGTGGGGCAGGAGGCGATCGCTGCCGCCGTATCGCAGATGATGCGACCACACCCGGCGCATGGTTGGAGCCACCACACAACTCATGACCACATTATTGAAGTGAATGGTGACATCGCGACGATCGACGCTCAATTTATCGTCTTCGAGGTTCGTGGCAAAGAGCGGCCCGCCACGGGATGGCCCGACGGAGCGTTCGGAGTTCAGGGCACAGTGACTCCAATCGAAGCGGGCTACTATCGGCCGATCTTGCGAAGGGTGGACGGCGTATGGAAGATCGATACGCTCCGCATCGTGATGAATCTTCCGTTGGCCTTTCCCGGGCAATAGGGAGCTAACCGTGAGAGCGATTATTTACCGGCGGTATGGTGGGCCTGAGGTACTTGAACTTGCGGATGTCCCCGACCCTAAGCTGGCACAGAACAGCGTGCTTATCAGGGTGAAGGCGGCCGCACTCAACCCAGCAGACCTTGCATTGCAGGCGGGTCTTGGAGACTCGATCATGGACGCATGGTTTCCAGTGATCCCAGGCTGGGATGCTGCGGGCATAGTCGAACGTGCAGGTGCGGGAGTGACCGAGTTCGCCGCTGGAGACGAAGTGATCGGCTTTGTGCGTGAGGAGATTCTTCGCCATGGCACGTACGCCGAAAAGATCTCTGCCCCAGCGTCTACCCTGGTTCGCAAGCCGCGCAACGCGACGTGGGCGCAAGCAGCCGGCCTGCCGTTGGCAGGGCTGACGGCATACCAGGCAATCGTTCACACGCTCAAGCTGACGAAGGGCGAGACTGTTCTAATTCACGGAGCTTCAGGTGGTGTGGGGTCCTTGGCCGCGCAGATTGCGGTCAAAAGCGGGGCGCGCGTTATAGGTTCGGGGTCAACCGCCAATCACAGCTACCTGCGTTCGATTGCCGTGGAACCTGTCCTCTACGGTGATCATCTAGTTCGCGACGTGCGCGCAATAATTCCAGAAGGTGTGGATGCCATCCTGGACTGTGTTGGGCGTGGGGTCCTTGCGCTCAATCCTCAGTTGGGCCGCGCCGAATACCGTTCCTGCTCCGTCGCCGACAGCGCGACTGGTGTAGCAACGGTGTTTGCGCGCATGAACCAGGCAGATCTATTAAGGCTTGTTGAGTTTGTCGAAGCGGGGAGCCTAACAGTCGAGGTTGCGGCAACCTATCCGCTCGAAGATGCGGCAAGAGCGCAGTTGGCACTGCGCAACGGCGGCAAGAAACCTGGGAAGATCGTGCTGGATGTGGGCTGAGCCGGAACGGTAGACCGGTTGTCTTCGGCGGGACAAAGTGAATTCGCGAACGGATCAATGATCGAAGAAGGAGAGCACGCATATGGCTGACATTAAAATACCCGCAACAAAGGTATGGCTCATCACCGGAAGTACGCGCGGATTGGGACGGGCACTCGCGGAAGCCGTGCTGGCTGCCGGGCACAAACTTTTGGCGACTGGACGTGATCCGGGAAAACTCTCGGACCTGGTGGTGCTCTACGGCGATCAGGTTCGCGCCGTAGCTCTCGATGTGACAAGCGAGCAAGCGGCGACTAATGCCGTTGTCGAAACAATCAAGGCTTTCGGGCGGTTGGATGTGGTTGCCAACAATGCCGGCTATGGTGACGTCTGCCCAATTGAAGACATGAGCATGGATGAGTTTCGAGCGCAGATAGAGACGAACCTCTTCGGCGTCGTTCATGTCACGAAAGCGGCACTTCCGTTTATGCGCGAGCAAGGAAGTGGCCACATTCTCCAATTCTCCTCGGTCGGCGGTCGAATAGGGCCAATTGGACGTGCAGCCTACGCTGCCGCGAAATGGGGAGTGGAAGGGTTCTCGGAAGTTCTATCGAAAGAAGTCGGTCCCCTAGGTGTAAAAGTAACGCTCATTGAGCCAGGAGGCTTTCGCACCGACTTTGCAGGCTCGTCGACTTCAATCCGAGAAGGGCGTCCTGAGTATGACGCGACAGTAGGGAAGATTGCACGGTTTCAACGCGACTTCAATGGAAAGCAACCGGGAGATCCGGCAAAAGCCGCCGCTGCCGTGCTCCGCATTACCGGCATCGACAACCCTCCGCTTAGATTGATTCTCGGCAGCGATGCCTTCCAGGCGATAGAACAGAACGACCTCGCGAAGTTGAATTCCGAAAGAGAGTGGAAGGAACTGAGTATTTCAACCGACTTCGCCCTGGAGTAGTTGTCTTTGGGGGCATTTCGCATTCATTCAATAGTGCTAAACAAATCGCAGGGAGCGGCGGAGCGTTCAACGACTCGGAAGAGCAACGAACCTAGGCGCACTTCAAGCACGCACCTTTGATGTGCTTCTGACTAGGACATATGCAGTCGCCACGCGGCCACAGGACTGCAAAATCCCGGTCGCCCTTCAGACATACAGTTCGCGCAACGCTCGTCTCGCTCGGGATAGCCGGGACTTCACTGCCGGTACGGATAGATTGGCTAGTAATGCGATCTCAGTATGCGAGTAATCATGTCTCTGCTGCATCTCGATGACGGTGCGCAGACCAGGATTGAGACGACCGATCGCCATATTCATCCAGTCGATCATTTCGGACCTTAAAAGGTCGGCTTCGATATCAATGGCTTTATCCGGAATCTCCCAATGCCACTGGGAGTCGTCATTATTCAGGCCCTCGAAGGATGCTTCGGGGCGAGATCGCCTTCTGCGCAGTTCGCCAAGCGCTGCGTTGATACCAATGCGCACAAGCCATGTCGAAAACTTTGAAGCGCCATTGAAGCTTTGCAGGTGGGCGAACGCCTTGAGGAATGTCTCCTGAGCGAGATCTTCGGCGTCCTCGCGGTTCTTCACAATTCGATACGCCGCGCGGAAGACCGTCGATGAGTGGCGACGCCATAGCTCGACAAACGCAGTTTTATTGCCGGACTTTGCGGACTGTACGAGTTTTTCGTCGCTGTCCAGAGCGCCGCAAAATCCGGCGACGGATTCGTGGATGTGGGGCACCTCACTCATTTCGTCGTCCTTTCCGATTGATTCTGTCAATGCTGTTTTCTGATCGGCGTAGAACCATCATTGTGCGACAGCCTTTCGGCAGTCTGCCAGGTCTTCAAAAATGCGAGTAGCTCTGCATTTACCTGGTCCGCATGTGTGGTGCAAAGACCGTGAGGCGCACCCGGGATTACCTTCAGAACCGAACCTTTGATGAGCTTTGCGGAGAGGATCGAAGCATCGTCTATCGGCACAATCTGGTCGGCATCCCCTTGCAGGATCAATGTAGGGAAGTTCATTTTCTTGAGGTCTTCTGTGAAGTCAGTCTCCGAAAACGCCTCAATGCAGTCGTACGACGCGAGGATAGAAGACTGCATTCCCTGCTGCCAGAATGAGTCCCGAACTCCTTCAGACGCCTCTACATCCGGTTTGTTATACCCGTAAAAGGAGAGGCTCAGGTCCCTGAAGAACTGCGCACGATTGTTGCTGACTCCGGCGCGAATGTCATTAAACACTGATTTTGGCAAACCGCCAGGATTGCTCTCGGTCTTTACCATGATCGGCGGCACAGACGCGATCAGAACCGCTTTGGACACCCGCTCGGATCCGTGCCGCCCAATGTATCGTGCGACTTCACCTCCGCCTGTCGAGTGGCCCACCATGGCGATCTCCTTCAGGTCGAGTTTCTCCACA
>JBEKRU010000103.1:0-21681 GCA_049518435.1 Occallatibacter sp.
CGTTTTTTTTGTAACCCAGCGCAGCCGCCAGAACCGCCGGATCGTCCGCAAATCCCTGCACAAAACTCAACCGCAGCGACATGATAAATATGCCGATCCGCGAGCCCGGCTTCAGGTTCTTCAGATAGCTTTTTGCCTGCTCCCGCACCACCATTTGGCTATCCATCGGCGTGTTCAGTGTATCCAGCAGCAACAGGTTCACCGCAGCCGGTGGCGCGATCGGGGAGAAGTTGGTAAACACGTTGGGTGGTTGGGTAGGGAACACCACTCCCTTGTTTTTCTGCGCTTCTTCCGCCTGGCTGTGCTCCTCGAAGTAAGAGATGGCCTGCGGCTTGCCCTGGTCCAGAACCGTGAACGCATCCTGCTTCAATCCGGTCACAGGTTTGCCGTCATGGTCGGTCACGGTCACATCCACCAGCACCGCGCGGCTGGTAATGCGCAGTGTCGTCTCCGGGGCGCTCGCGTCCGGTGCACTGTCTTGCGCCCACAGCGGAGCTGCAGCCAGCAAACCACCAAGGATCATATTCGGAATAAAGCGATTCACTCCAACGCCTCTCGAACCCCGAAAGATTACCACAGCACTTCCGCAACCGCGCTCCAAACCGGATCACGCGACTCTCCATACTGCTTCAGCCTTTGCGATCTTCCTCTTGGTTAGACTGATTTTTCCCGGACACGGTTAGGCTTCGAGAATTGACCGGATTCCGCTGAAAACCCTCGCCTCCGATTGCCGTCTTGACGTGCTTGCGACTCTGAACCCACAATCATCGTCATTCGGCAGAACAATGTCCGGAGAAGGAAATGGGGTTGCCCAATGCATTACCTCTTGTTCTACGAAGCAGCCGAAGATTACGTCGCCCGGCGCGCGGAATTCCGCGGCGTCCACCTGGAACTCGCGTGGAAAGCAAGCGACCGGGGCGAACTCCTCCTGGGCGGAGCGTTCGCCAATCCCGTCGACGGCGCAGTCCTGCTCTTCAACGGCGACTCGCCCAAGGTGGCTGAAGACTTTGCCCGCGCCGATCCCTACGTGACCAGCGGCCTTGTGAAACGGTGGTACGTGCGGGAATGGACGACGGTCGCTGGAGAATGCGCCGCCGCGCCGATCCGCCCAAACCCGCCCTCCCGCGAGATATAACCCCGAAGGGTCCCATTCCCCGTCCGCGACCGGTTTTTCCGGCTGCCGGAACCCATCCTCCTGTACACTGAAGTATCAGCTGCCATGAGAAATAGACAACCAATCGGTATCCTCGGCGCCACCGGAATGGTAGGCCAACGCTATATTCAGCTCCTTGAAAACCATCCCTGGTTTGAGGTTGCATGGCTTGCCGCCAGCGACCGTTCCAGCGGCAAAACCTACGGCGAGGCTGCCAAGTGGCGCCTCGACACTCCGCTGCCCGACCGCATCGCCCGCATGACCGTTTCGCCGGCCGATCCCGAAGGCGCTCCCAAAGTCATCTTTGCCTCCATCGACGCAGCCTTTGCCCGCGAAATGGAGCCGCGGTTTGCCGCCGCCGGATGCGCGGTCGTCTCCAACTCCAGCGCCTTCCGCATGGCGCCCAATGTGCCGTTGGTGCTTCCTGAAGTCAACGCCGACCACCTCCACCTCATCGAGGAGCAGTCCTGGCGCAAGGAGTCGGGCGGCTACATTGTTACCAACTCCAACTGCACGGCCATGGGCCCGGTTCTTGCGCTCAAGCCCATTGACGACCTCTTCGGCGTCGAGCAGATCTTCGCCACTTCCATGCAAGCCGTCAGCGGCGCAGGCTATCCCGGTGTGCCTTCCATGGACGTTCTTGACAACGTCATCCCCTACATCGGAAACGAAGAAGAGAAGATGGAAGAGGAAACGCTCAAGCTGCTCGGCAAGCTGGAAGGCCACACCGTCAGGCCTTTGGCGGCCCGCATGAGCGCCAGTTGCAACCGCGTCGCGGTCATCGACGGCCATACCGTCAGCGTCTCCATCAAGCTGAGGAAGCCGGCCACGCACGAGCAGCTGCTCGCTGCATGGGCAGAGTTCCGCCCGCTCGCCGGTCAGGGACTGCCCACCGCGCCCGATCAGCCCGTCCAGTGGGCGCCGCAAAACGACCGCCCGCAGCCCCGCCTCGACCGCAATCGCGGCAACGGTATGGCTGTCACCGTCGGCCGCTTGCGCCCCTGCCCGGTGCTTGACTGGAAATTCACCGTGCTCTCGCATAACACCATTCGCGGCGCCGCCGGCGCGACGATCCTCAACGCTGAACTGCTCGCCAGTCTCGGCAAATTTGATTCGGGGTCCTCAGCGACAGGTCTTGGTCGATGGGGTGAACAAGCCGTGGCAGAGGCTGTCGCGCGCGCATGAACCGCGTTCAACAGTTGGGAAGATTCGCATGAGTTTGGTAGTCATGAAGTTTGGCGGCACGTCGGTCGAGGACCCGGTCGCCATCAGGCGCACCGCAGCCATTGTTGCCGGTCGCGTAGCCAAAGGCCACAGCCCGGTTGTCATCGTCAGCGCCATGGCTAAGGTCACCGACCAGTTATTGCGGGCCGCGACCTGTGCCGCCGCAGGCGACCGCACCGGGGCTCTCGCCATCAGTTCGCGCCTCCGCTCCCGCCATCGCGATACTGCTGCCGCCCTGGTCAAGAACCCGGACACCATCGCTCCGCTCCAGCACCTCATCGACCAGAAATTCGATGCGCTCGATGAAATGCTGCGCGGCCTTTCGGCCCTGCTCGAACTCTCTCCACGCATCTCCGACCGCATCGTCAGCTACGGCGAACGCATCTCCAGCAGCATTGTTGCCGATGCATTTTGTGAACTGGGTGTTGATGCCGTTCACGTCGACGCCCGCCAGATCATCATCACCGACTCGCAGTTCCAGAGGGCCGTTCCCATTGACTCGGCCATAGAATTGCGCGCCCAGGAGAAACTGCTCCCGCTGACCGCCGTAGGCAAGGTTCCCGTGATGGGCGGCTTCATCGCCTCCAACGAGGCCGGCATCACCACCACCCTCGGCCGCGGCGGTTCTGACTTCACCGGCGCACTCATCGGCGGCGCGCTCACGGCGGATGCAATCGAAATCTGGACCGACGTCGACGGCATCATGACCACCGACCCGCGCGTCTGTCCGGACGCGCTGCGCGTGAAAGTAATCAGCTTTGAAGAAGCCGCCGAGCTTGCCTATTTCGGCGCAAAGGTCCTGCACCCGGCCACCATTCTTCCCGCCGTCAAAAAGAACATCCCCGTGTATGTGCTCAACAGTCGCAATGCCACTTGCGAAGGCACGCGCATCGCGTCCCTTGCGCCCCATTGCCGCAGCCCCTTCAAATCCATTGCCGTCAAAAAGAAGCTTTCCATCATCGACGTCGTGGCCAGCCGCATGTTGATGACCCACGGCTATCTCAGCGAAATCTTCGCCATCTTCGACAAGCACCAGTGCGCCGTCGACATGGTGTCCACCAGTGAAGTCAGTGTCTCGCTCACCGTTGACTCGAACGACAAGCTGCCCGCCATCGCCGCCGATCTCAGCAAGCTTGCCGACGTCAAGTACGAGGGCCGCAAGGCGCTCATTTGCCTGGTGGGCGAGGATATTCGCGGACAAAACGGCATGGCGGCACAGGTCTTCAACGCCATCCGCCACATCAACGTGCGCATGATTTCGCAGGGTGCCAGCGAAATCAATATGAGCTTCATGATTGAAGAAGACGACGCCGACGAGGCCGTGCGCTCCCTCCACGCCGCCTTCTTCAAAGACCCTGACCCCGCCATCTTCGACGTAGAAGCGAGATGACAGGCTACGGATGACAGGTTACAGATGACAGCCACCCCCCCGCTCAATAGCCCGTAGCAGCCTCGGCGAAAGACTTACCCGGGATTCCATGCCGCAACCACTTTCCGAAAGATTATTTACTCGGCGCAGGTCAGCCGTACGGGGCCTACTGTAATCTGTCATCTGTAATCTATAACCTGCTCTTATGCTCATTCTCGTCCTCGGCAAAGGAAAGACCGGCAGTCTGGTCGCGCAGGTCGCCCGCGAACGCGGCCACGGCGTGCGCGCGCTCGACATTCATGAAAACCAGGCCGCCTCAGCGCTCACTGCGGCCGCGTTGGCCGGCGTCGACGTGGTCATCGACTTCACCAACGCGGAAGCTGCCCTTGAAAACATGCGCGCAGTCCTCGCCCTCGGCCGCAGCATCGTCGTTGGCTCTACCGGCTGGTACGCACATTTGGCTGACATGAAAGCGCTGGCAATCAAGCGCGGCGGAGCACTGCTCTATGGAACCAACTTTTCCATCGGCGTGCAGAAGCTTTTTCGCCTCACCGCGGAACTCGCCAGGCTGGAAGGCTACGCCTTTTCCATCAGCGAGACCCACCACGAGTCCAAGCTCGACGCCCCTTCCGGCACAGCCCTCACACTAAAAGAGATTATCAAGACCGCTCAGCCCGACACCAACATCGAAGTCACTTCCCACCGCGTCGGCGACGCCAAAGGCGAGCACATCGTCACCGCCACCGGCCCCGACGACATCCTGGAACTCCGCCATGATGCGTACAGCCGCAAGGGTTTCGCGCTAGGCGCTGTCCGCGCCGCGGAGTGGCTCAACGGCAAATCGGGCGCCTGGGAATTCCGCGAAATCTTCGACCAGCTCTAGGCGTCTTGCAATCCAACGGCTGCGTCTGAGAACATGGCGCGCGGAGAAGTTGCGCCTCGCTTCCGTCGCAAAAAGTGGAAAACATGAAAACGATTTCGATGACCGCAGGCAGCCGCCGGCCAGCCACGCCGGCTTTGCACTATCTTGCCGCGCTAATCGGTCTTGTCGTTGCCATGCCCGCTCCCTCGCAGCAGAAATATGCCGAGCTCGATTCCAGCCGCATCCAGCAGATTGCCGCCATGCTTCCTGCTCAGCCCTCTGGGTTTGGCAAGCCATGTTCCGATCGCACTGCCTGGGCTGCCGTCGAGCCGCAACTCAAGGGGGTCATTCCGCAGGCGGAAAAGGCCATGGCTACGCCGCTGCCGCCCTTTGATCCGGAGGCGTATCTCGCATTCACCAAAACCGGCGACCGCGAACCTATGCAGAAAAATCTGGCATCGCGGGAAAACCGCCTTGCGCCGCTGGTGCTGGCCGAGTGCCTTGAAGGCAAGGGCCGTTTCATCCCCGCAATCGCCGAGGTGATGGACAGCTTGGTGGCCATGCCCTCCTGGACGCTCTCCGCTCACGATGCACAGCTTCTCAACTTCCACGGCACCCGCTACTATGTTGACCTGAACGCCGCGGATATGGGCGACGCTCTGGCCGAGACGCTCTACTTGCTGGGCGACCGGATCCCCTCCGATACGCGAGCGCATGTCGTGGCAGGAATAGAGAAGCATGTCTTTGGGCCGATGCGCGCATCGTTCCTCCACGGCAACAGCGTCGAGGACCGCGGCGGCAACTGGTGGCTCTATGCGGACATGAACTGGAACGCGGTGTGCGTGAAGGGCGTGACCGGGGCGGCACTCGCGATGCTGCCCAGCGTGGAGGACCGCGCGCTGTTTGCAGCTGCGGCCGAGCATTACATCCTGCACTACGACAAAGGATTCTCGAACGACGGATATGACACCGAGGGCCTGAGCTACTGGAACTACGGATTCTCGCACTTCATCGAACTGAGGGAGAACCTGCTTCGCGCAACGGGCGGCAAAATCGACCTGCTGGCCGACCCAAAAATGCAGAACGTGTCGATGTTCGGGCTCCAGTTTCCCATGCTGCCCAACAACTCCGCCGCGTATGGCGATGCCGGCCGCATGCCCAAAGCCGACGCGCATCTGGTAGCGGTCATCAGCCACATCTTCGGGCTGTCATCGGGTCCGCTGCCGCCGGAAAACGCGGGGTCTCAGCCTGCGGCGCTGACCTCAATTGCGCTCGATTTGTTTCCGATCCAGGACGACGTAATGCAGTCACAGACGGCGCGCGAGCTGGGCAAACCGCAACTGTGTACGTATTACGCAGATGAAGGCATCCTGGTTTCACGCGGTGCGCCGGGACAGAACTTTGCCGTGACTATCAAGGCCGGGGGCAATACCACACACAGCCACAACGACATTGGTTCGTGGGTCATCGGCATGGGCAGCACGCAGCCGCTGGGCGAACCGGGCGGTCCGGCCTTCTATAACGCGGCAACGTTTGGCCCGCACCGTTTGGACTCGAAGTTGCTGAACTCGTTTGGGCATCCGGTGCCGGAGATCGGCGGCCAACTGCAGCTCGACGCGACCAGGGTGCATGTGTCGGTCACCGACAATCAGTTCAGCGATGCCGGGGACAGCATCACCATCGATATGACCAACGCCTATAGCGTTCCGGAACTGAAGAAGGTGACGCGCACCCTCACGCACAGCCGCGCCGGCAATGGTTCGGTCGAAGTCACTGACGCGTTTGACCTGACCAGGGGCACCGAGATCATCGAGTCGCTTCCCACGCATGGAACATGGACAAAGGTGGACGACAACACGCTACTGTTCAGTTATGAAGGCGCGCAGGTGAAGGTGACGATTGAGGCGTCGGTTGCGATCACCATCACCGAGACTAAGGTGGACGAGTACCGGAACCCGTTTACGCGGGTCGAGGTACACGTGCCGCTGGCAGGGTCCGGGAAAGTGACGATGCGGTTTGTTCCGGTGCAGTAGTTCCGAATGACAGGGTCCCGCCCCTACGGCTTCGCAACCTTCCGCACCAAATCCTCCGGCGCATCCTTCCCCAATATCTGCCGCACGCCTTCTTCCAGCACCTCGTCCCGCCCGTCTCGAATCCCCTCAACCGTAGGCCGAACTGTCTTGTCCGGAACAATTCCAATCTGCTGCGTCGGTTTCCCATCCGGATAGAAAACTCCAATTCCGCTTATCTGGCTGTGAAATCCGCCGGGCAGCGGGATGGACGAGACGTTGCCATCGGCTCCTGCCGTCGTACTGCCAACCACCACGGTTTGCGGCGATGCACGAAAAGCCATCGTCGTGTACTCGGCCTGACTCTGCGTGACTTCATCCACCAGCACCACGATTTTTCCCTCGTAGTGCGGCGAAGCGGGCGTCAGGGACAATGGAACGCCCCAGTGAAACGCCCCGGGGTTCGATAAATCGCCATTCGTGAATTTAACAAACTCACGTGACTTATCGACAAAGTGCGATCCAAGAGCAAATACAACAAACTCCGACGGGTAGTTACGAATATCCACAATCAGGCCCCTGGTCTTGGCGGCAAGAGTTAGATAGTGATCTATCTCCGCAGCCTTCACTGAAGATAACTTCAGATAAGCAACATCGGGCGATAGCAACCGGAATGTATCTCCGGGTAAGTCGTGCGTAAAACTGACGGGTCCCATGCCCGTAGCTGGAAGCCGCTGCGCCTGTACCGTCACCGGGTCGTTCCCCCGCCGCACTCCCACAGTTACCGCACCGCACGCGCCGCTCGTCATGGTCCGAGCAATATCTCGCAACCGCGCTGCTTCGTTCGAATCCGCATAATACGGAGTCCAGCTCGCAACCAGTTTATCCACCGGTTGTCCATCCAGATCCGTCACCACATCGCCCACCTTGATCCCGCTCTTCGCTCCCGCATCTGCCGACGCAAACCCCGTCACCACCGCGCTTGTGCCTATAAAACGCATGCTGAGCGGAAGTCGGCACTCACCCACTGGCGGCCTTACCTTAAGCGAACTCCAAAGATTCGCGTGCGTATCATGGATCATTGCAATCAGCGCCATCAGCTCCCGCTGATATTCGTCGGAAGTCTTGGCCAGCGCAATCCGCGGCAGAAACTCGCGCAGCACACCATTCCAATCCTCGCCCACAATATCTCTATAGGGTGCCCAATACTCAATCATGTTCCACAGCCGAAAGAGTGCGAGGATCTGGAACCCCGCATCCGGGTACTTGATGTTGCCATAACTCAGTTCATGTTCGAACGAAGGATTCCCCACGCCCGGCGCAAGCGAAACATAAAACTGATTAGCGTTCGCACGGTTTTGTTGAATCGAAAGCAGAGCCTTGCTCAGATCGCTGCCCAGCAAAACCTGGTCCCCAATCCAATCCAGATCCGGCCGCAGTTCAAGGTCCACCAGGTCCAGTGTTTCGCAGCGCTTGCAAGCCTCCACCGGTCCCAATCCATCAATCCACTTCAATAGCACTGCGCGCAGGGAAACGCGATCCGGCGCTGCAAGCACCGCCGGCAGAATGCGGAACAACTCATAGTCCCATTGCAGTTTTCCCGCTGTAACTCGCGGATGATAATACTTCAGAAATCCCCACACCTTTCCCAGCAACGCAAGGTTCTCAATCTGAATCGGAGTTAGTTCCGAGAGAGTAACTCCCGACCCTCCATCGAACTGGTGGTCGCTGTCCAGCACGCTCTTCGCAACCTCCACCTTCGGCGCCTGCGAAATCGGCTTGCCATCCACCAGCAATTCCAGGTCATCCACCCACGCCTTGCCGGTTCCCGAAACAAGCGCGCCCACCACCAGCCGCTGCGCGCCCGCATGAACAGGCAGCGTAATCGAGTACTCGGTCCACCCCGTCGTGCCATTGATGTTGCGCTTCTGCATGTTGTCGAACTCCGCCGCCGCGCCGTCCTTGTCCTCGCGCATCCACAGCCCCGCAAAGCCCGACACATCCTCTGTCTTCAGAAACCCACGCCACTCAATGTTGTCTCCGGAAAAGTCCATGGGCAGTGTTTTCGTCAGCGTTGAAAAGGTCCGATCACCCTCCGCTTTCGGCTCGATTCGAACCGAGCGCTGCCCCGAATGGGCGACACCGCCGTCCACCTGAACTGTCCCACTCGGCCCGCCCCACCATCCCGCTGGCGCGCTTCCCGCTGAGTCGCTCTCGAAGTCGAATACATCATTGCCGCCACCAGCCTTGACCGGTGCTGAATCCTGTTTGGGAGCCGGGGAGACAGTTTGACCATCCACCCCACAAATCAGCAGAGAGCAAGCACAGCCTATGCAGGCCAATAGATTCGTACGACGCATCGTGAATTTCCTCAGGTAGTTACAACTTGGACTTCAGATCGAAGCCAATGGTAGTCCAAAAAAGTCAGCGCGAACAACAGCAACGCCATCACCCCTGCCCACGCCGTTCCCAATTCGCAGCCGCCGGGAAATTCTCCGCCAGGAATCCATCCGGCTGACGTCGCCGTTATAATCAGCCCTGTCATGCAAACTACGGGTTGCGGTACGGCAATAGTTACGCCCTTCCGGGCGGATGGTTCGATTGATGAGCAGGCGCTCCGTGCACTGGTCAACTGGCAGATCGACGCAGGCATCGATTTCCTGGTAGCCTGCGGGTCCACGGGCGAAGCGGCCACGCTCGATGAAGAGGAGTGGCTGCTTGCGGTTTGCATCGTGGCCGATGCCGCAGCGGGCCGCGTTCCCGTGTGGGCCGGCTGCACCCACAACTCCACCCGCACCCTGCTCCGCAACGCTTCACTCCTCAAGCAGATTCGCGGCGTCGATGCGGTGTTGTCGGCCAATCCCTATTACAACAAGCCCTCGCAGGAGGGGCAGTTCCAGCACTTTCTCGCTCTCGCCAAAACCGTTGCCCCGCTTCCCGTTGTCCTCTACAACGTGCCCGGCCGCACCGCCGCGAATCTGGATCCCGCGACCGCGCTCCGCCTCGTCGAAGCAGCACCCAACATTCAGGCCATCAAGGAAGCCAGCGGCAAGCTGCCGCAGGTCGCCGAGCTCGTGCACAACATGCCGCGCGATTTCAAAATCTTTTCCGGCGACGACAATCTCGCTCTCGCCGCCATTGGCATCGGCGCACACGGCCTCATCAGCGTCGCCGCAAACGAAATTCCGGCCGAAATGAGCCAGATGATTCGCGCCGCGCTAGGCAACAACTGGGGCGAGGCTCGAAATCTCGAACGGCGCTACGCCCGCCTCATCGAGGCCAACTTCTGGGACTCCAATCCCTGCCCCGTCAAAGCCGTGCTCAATCTCATGGGCCGCTGTTCCGATCATGTACGCCTTCCCTTGGTGCCTCCATCGTCCGCCGTTCATGCCAAATTGGAGCGCCTGGCTGGCGAATTGGGCCTGCTCAAGCACACCCCGGTCCCTGATGGCTACGCGGAGGTGTTCTAAACATAGGCGCGGTGAGCAGGCTCACAAGCAATCGCTCACGATATTGGCTTATAATCCTGACCGTACATCCAATCAGCTGCACGATGCCGTTCCAGACACATGCAACTGGGGAGGCTGATTTGTTGAAACCGATTTTCATGTTCTCTGCCGCGGTCCTTTTTGCGGTCAGCGCAGTTCCCGCATCCACCATTGCTATGGCAGCCACGCCACAGCAGGACCCAACCAATCCCGCAAAATCGACGCCCGCGTCCCAGGCACAGGCCAAGAATATCTACGCGCGCGATTGCGCCCTTTGTCATGGGGAAGACGGCAGCGGCAAAACCGATCTGGCCAAAGATATGCAACTCGTTCTCCTGGACTGGACCGACCCGAAATCTCTCGGAAACCGGTCGGACAAGGAATTGTTCCATATCATCCGCACCGGCAAGGACAAAATGCCCGCCGAGGAAGACGGCCGCGCCAAGGACACCGAGCTTTGGAACCTCATCATCTACATTCGCGGATTCGCCAAGGGACAAGCAACACCCGCTCCAACGGCAGCTCCAGCGGCGGACCCGTCCAAACCGGGCAACTAACGTAGTGTTAACAGCTCCTGTCTCCAGAGGAGAATCACCATGAATCTCCTCTTTGTCTGTAGCAGGAACCGGCTCCGCAGTCCCACGGCGGAAGCCATCTTCTCCGCCTATGAGGGGATTGAAGCGCTCTCTGCGGGCACCAGTCCGGATGCGGCCAATCCGGTCTCCGCGGATCTCATCGAATGGGCCGACCTGGTGTTCGCCATGGAGCGCGTTCACCAGCGCAGGCTACAGGAGAAATTCGGGTCCCCGCTCCGGGCCAAGCGAGTCATCGTGCTCGGAATTCCAGACAACTACAAGTACATGGAGCCCGATTTGGTGCGGATCCTGGAATCTGCCGTTCATCCGCATCTTGCAGGGCGAAAGCCAGCGGCGCCGCGCGCGTCGGCCAACCGGGATTCTGAACCATCCGATTGAGCCTGGCGGGCGGTCGCGCCCCCGCCGGTCGAGACGGTTTTGCCTACGCCTCAAGCGTGTTAATCTGTTGCCGAATCAACGTTGAAAGGGAGCTCCGTGTCCACAATGAATTCCTTCTGTTTCTCTCCGTCCAACCGGTTCCAACCCTCCGTTTCCCGTCCTATCGCCGCGGTTCTGCTCCTGGTGGCGGTGCTGGCTTCAGGCCTACAGGCCTTCTGCGGCCCAATCCATGAAGCGGCCCGGAGCGGCGATATCAAAACCGTTGAAGCCCTGCTCAAAGAGCATCCGGATCTGGTTTCCAGCAAGGAAGAAAAATACGGCCAGACCCCGCTTCACATAGCGGCGTTTAACGACCGCATCGAGGTCGCGAAACTTCTCATCGCCGACAAGGCGGACGTCAATGCCCAGGCCAACAATGGCGCAACCCCTCTCCACCTTGCCGCGGCAAAAGGAAACAAGGACATGGTTGAATTGCTCCTGGCCAGCAAGGCAAACATCGATGCCACGGATCATGACGGCTGGTCGCCTCTGCATTCGGCGGTGACATGGGGCCAAAAGGGCACCGAGGACCTGCTGCGTCAGCACGGCGGACAGGACCTTCCCGCTCCCAAACTGCCCCCGACAACCGCATCCGGAGCCGATGCCAATCCTGTCAAAACTCCACCCAAGGAGACCGGAAAAGACGGCCAGTTCACCGCCTATCAGGACGGAACCGTACTCGATACAAAAACCAACTTGATGTGGACAGTGCGGGACAACGGTAGCGGTCTCAGCTGGCCGGGAGCCAAGGCCTACGCCACGACCGCTCGCACAGGCGGCTACACCGACTGGCGCCTGCCCACCCTATCCGAAGTGACGGCGTTATTCGATAAGACAAAATCCGGCAAGGCATTTTGCCCCTCCGCTGTTGACGAGCTCGGCCAGGCCGCCAATGAAGTCCATGTGGCGACGGAACTGATTCACCTTTCCTGCACGCGTCAGTGGACATCACAGGAATCCACCAGCAAGCCCGGCTCTGCGGCCATCTTTGACTTCCACTCCGGAAACGAAGCTGCCCGTCCTGAGTCGCCGGACTTCGTCGACACCGCAAGCCGCGTGCTGCTGGTCCGCGCCGCCAAACCGTAAGCATCGGGACCGGTCGTAGCCGCCGGTCTCCAGATCGGCTGTCCTGAGGGCCTCCGGGCCCTCAGCCCGCCAGCGCGCTTTTAACAGCCTCACTCACCAGCCGGCCTTCCGCGCGCAGCCCGCCAGCCTGCAGCTTGGCCTGCACAGCCTTGATCACTACTCCGATCTCCTTCGGCGTAGGCGCTTTGCCCGTCGAGGCCGTAATCTCAGCGATGGCCTCGTTAACCAGCGCCAGCAGCCCGGCTTCGTCGAGCGCCTTGGGCAGAAACTCCTCAATCACCACAATCTCCGCCGCTTCAATCGCCGCCAGTTCAGGCCGGTTGCCCTTGGTGAACTGCTCAATCGAATCGCGCCGCTGCTTGATCATGGTAGCCAGCGCCTGCTGCTCCTCCGCCGGCGTCAGCGGCTCGCGCTTTTCAATCGCCTTGTTCTTCAGCGCATTCTTGATCAGCCGCAGCGTCCCCGTGCGTACCGCGTCGTGCGCCTTCATGGCAGTTACAGTCTGTTGTGTAATCAGTGCTTCCAGTGCTCCTGCGTCCATCGTGAGTTCCTTCTTCACTTAAGTGTAACTTTCCAGGGCTCGCGCTGCAGTGCTACCGACCATGTTAGCGGTCGCCAGCTTCTCAAATTCGTCTATCTCGACGCCTGTGGGCTCGGAATTGGGATGCGCGGCCTGCCATTCCGCCTCGCAAAGCTTGTACAGCCTCATAACCTCAGGGGCCTCACGAGCTTGGCGGGCGATCTTAGCCTCAACTTCGGGTGAGTGCGTCACACGAATATCTTTCCACTTGGTTGCCATTGAATTTACCCTCCGGTATTCGTATGAAGATTAGCGAAAGCGCCGCCAGCGAGAACTGACCATAATGGCTTGCCATCCATGGAGGAGCGTGGCTCTTAGGTAAGAGAGTTTCCAGTCTTAGTATCTAACGAAAAGTGTATATCTGTGCTCTCGTTCATCGGATCGTATCCTGTGCCCTCGATCCGCTCGGCATCTGCGTGGATGACGCGCAGGTCGTCGCAGCATAAAGACCTGTTCTCCCAGGCCACGCCAGAGCTGTCCAGGGCTGCTAAACCATCAAAGGTCGCCAGTACAATCAGACCGCACTCGGCGACAGGGCAAGCGTAGGTGACGAGGTTCCGCCAAATCTTTTTCCACTCATCCGGCGAGGCGGCGCGGACCAGAAATGCCTCGCCCTGTGCGATGACGCAGAATCGGTCCGGATCTGGCGTGCTGAAGACCCGAGTGAAGTTGGTGCCCCCGTTACCTCCGAAGACACCTAGCCAAGGCTTGCCGCTGGCGGGAACGACGTGAATCCAATATCCGTCGCGCTCAGGCCGTGCTCCAAGGCGCGGGAAGTAGTAGAGAGGCAGGGAACTGCGGCCAGAGCCGGGAAGCTCGGGCGGCTCTTGGATCTCATAGTTATGGGGAAACGCGAGGTCAACTTGGATCATGGGGCACGCTGTGAATCCAGAATGGCACAGTGGACGGGGAACTGTCCCAGGAGCGGGAATTTTGCTGATTTCGACGAGGAAATATTTCACATAAACCACAAATATGTGTATTCTGTGATTGTCGCTGATCGGGATCGCCGGGGTCGAACCTGGCCCCGCCCCGATCCCAAAGGAGACTCCATGATTCGCAAGACGCGCCTCTTTACACCCGGTCCAACCCCGCTGCTGCCTGCCGCCCAGTTCGCGATGGCTGCTGCGGACATCCACCACCGCACCCCGGAGTTTCGCGCCCTCTTCCTGAAAGTTCTGGCGCAGTTGAAGGTCTTCGTCGGCACGCAGAATGACGTCCTCCTGCTCTCGTCCTCAGGAACCGGCGCCATGGAAGCCTCCGTCTCGAATCTGACCTCGCCCGGCGACCGCGTCCTGGTGCTCTCCGCCGGAAAATTCGGCGAGCGCTGGGTAGGGCTGGCCAAAGCCTTCGGCTGCGAGCCCGACGTCGTCACCGCTCCTTATGGCCAAACATTCGACCTCGAAGCAGTGAAGGCAGCTCTCAAACCCGAGCACAAAGCCGTCTATCTACAGGCCACGGAAACCTCCACCGCCGTCCGCCACGACGTCGAAGCCATCGCCAGGCTGGTGAAGGGAACTGACGCCCTGCTGGTGGTCGATGCCATCACCGGCCTCGGAACCACCCACTTCGACGTGGACGCCTGGGGCATCGATGTCCTCATTGGCGGATCGCAGAAAGCCGTCATGATTCCTCCCGGCCTCAGCTATTTGAGCGTGAGCGAGAAGGCCTGGGCAGCGATGGAGAAGTCGAAGAATCCCCGCTACTACTTCGACCTCCGCAAGGAACGCAAGAACGCCGCGAAGGGCGAAAGCGCCTACACCCCCGCGGTCGCGCTCATCGCTGGCCTTGGTGCAGCTCTCGACTACATCGCCGGCCAAGCAGGCGGCGACCTCGAGAAGGGTCGCATCGCTCTGGTCGACAACGCGCAGGTAAACGCCGCCGCAACGCGCGCCGGTCTGGTCGCACTCGGCTTCACGCTCTTCGCGCCCACTGCACCCGCCGCAGCAGCAACAGCAGTCTCGGTTCCCGAAGGCATGAACTCCGGCGACGTAGTCAAAGCGCTGAAGACCAGGTTTGCTCTTGTCACGGCCAACGGCCAGGGCGAAATGCAAGGCAAAATCTTCCGCGTCGCTCACCTCGGCTTTTTCGATTACCTCGACACAGTCGCGTTACTCGGCGCCATGGAGCACATCGCCAAGGACACCCTCGGCCTTCCAGTCGAATACGGACAAGCAGTAGCCGCTGCGCAAAAAGTGTATGCGGAAGCGGTAAAAGGCTAGATGACAGGTTACAGATGACAGGTGACAGTTTCCCGATGCCCGCAAGTTTGCTCTTAACTGTCATCTGCAATCTGAAATCTGCTCTTAACTGTCATCTGTAATCTGAAAGGCATTTATGCCTGATCTAAGTTTCGGAGAAAAGCTGCTCATCGCTCGCAAGCAGCTTGAT
This sequence comes from Occallatibacter sp., assembly GCA_049518435.1. Taxonomy (GTDB): domain Bacteria; phylum Acidobacteriota; class Terriglobia; order Terriglobales; family Acidobacteriaceae; genus Telmatobacter. The sequence continues at coordinate 15,176 of JBEKRU010000103.1, forward strand.
CTCTATCAATACGAGATGGCCGATCGGTTGGGAGTGCATCCCAACTCCATCACCAAGTACGAGCGCGGCGAAGGCAAACCGCACGCAGCCGTAGTGCGCATGTTTGACCTTCTGTGCGAAAAACACAACATCCGTTTCGATGAATATGAACCAGCGCAAGCAAGCAAGGGAGACGCAATGAAGATTGTTCTGGCAGAGAAAGTATCGCCGGCCACGCTGGCCGTATTTGCGGCAGAGCCCGGGTGGGAAGTCCTAACGCACGACCAGCTACCCGGCGGCCTGCCCGCAGCGTTAGCCGATGCCGATGCGCTGGTGGTCCGCTCCGCCGTCCAGGCCGACGATGCCCTCATGGAGCACGCACCAAAGCTCCGCGTCATTGGACGAGCCGGCGTCGGCGTCGACAACATTGACGCGGATGCCGCCACGCGGCGCGGCATCGTCGTCATGAACACACCGGGCGCGAACGCTGTAGCTGTCGCCGAGCTGACCATCGGTCTCATGCTTGCCCTCGCGCGCAAACTCCCCGTGGCCAACGCCACCATGCACGCCGGTAAATGGGAGAAGAAGAGCCTGCAGGGCTCCGAACTGCGCGGCAAGACGCTCGGCATTCTCGGCCTCGGCCGCATCGGCCTTGAAGTCGCAAAGCGCGCCAGAGGTTTCGGCCTCGAAATCCTCGGCAGCGACCCGTTTGTTTCCGCAGCGGTCGCCCGAGAAAACGGAATCAAGCTCGTGACCCTCGAAGAATTAATCGTCGGCTCCGACTACCTCACTCTCCACGTCGGCCTCACCACGCAAACCGCCGGGGTCATCAATGCGAAAAATCTCGCAGCCATGAAGAAAGGCGTGCGCATCATCAACTGCGCACGCGGCGAGCTCATTGACGACGCAGCGCTGGTTGCCGCGCTCAAGAGCGGCCAGGTCGGTGGTGCCGCGCTCGACGTGTTTGCCGTCGAGCCGCCCAAGGATTCGCCCTACTTCGGCCTGGACAACGTGATTCTCACGCCCCACATTGCCGGCTCCACAGGCGAGGCGCAGGAAGCCGTAGGCATCCAAATCGCCCGCCAGGTCCGCGACTATCTCAAGCTCGGCGTCGTGCAGAACGCGGTCAACCTTCCATCGCTAAGCCACGAAGAATACGTCGTACTCGCGCCATACATTGACCTCGCCGGCCGTCTCGGCTCCTTCCTTGCGCAAGCCGGCAAGGGCGGCATCGAAGCCATCGAACTCACCTATGGCGGTGCGCTCACCGAGGCCAAAACAGAACTCATCCGCAACGCAGCCATCGCCGGATTGCTGCAAGGCTCTGAGAACGTGAACCGCATCAATGCTGCAGCCGTCGCCCAGGAGCGCGGCATCCGTGTGCACGAGGAGAAGCAGGAAACCCATCGTGGCGGAGCGGCCAGCGTCATCACGGTCGAGCTGCATACCGCCGCCGGAACCAGCCACGCCAGCGCTACAGTGATCCATGGCGAACAACCGCGCCTGCTTGAGTTCGACGGCATCGACATCGAGACCCCACTCGAAGGCGACCTGCTCGTCTGCCGCAACATGGACGTGCCCGGCGTCATCGGCCGCATCGGCTCCATCCTCGGCGAGCACGGCGTCAACATCGCAAACTTCGCCCTGGGCCGCGAGCGCTCCGGTCACAAACCGGTGAAGGCCCTCGCCGTCGTTCAGGTCGATGCGCCTGTCTCCGCCGCAGTCCTCGAAGACCTGGTAAAAATCGAAGCCATGCTCGAAGCAAAGCCCGTCAGCCTGCCCGAAGGCAAGTTCTAACGCCCCCTTTAAAAGCAGGCTCCTTTAGCCCGCAACCCGGCTGTGCCCCAGCCAGCACCTCATAAACGAAACCTGCCCGGCGTGATACGTATCGTGGTACGCCATGAAGTTGATCACGCCGCTCAGTTTGCCATCGCAGTTCGGCACCTTCAGCGTCGTCGGCTCGGCCAGGGCCTCTTCTGAAAGCCCGTCAAGCGCTGTTGCCAGCAGTGCGCTCACCTCGCCGAATGCCTGCACCACCTCTCCCGGCTTTGGATAGTCCGCCGAATCCGTCAGCTTCGCGCCACGGCCAAAAAGTGGCCACCATGGCTTCGACCACGGGGACCCCAGAAACCCCAGCGTATTCCCACGCGCCCATATCATGTGGCAGGCGATCCACAGCAGGTGGTTCGACGTCTCGCTCGGCCGTCGCAGCCATTCCTCGTCCGTCAGGCCTTCGACAGCCTTCTTAATTCCCTCATTATTTATCTTGTAACTGTACGCGGCCCCGGCAATGCAGCTTGCAACTGGCATTTGAATCGTCTCCTTAGCAGTGAAGCGGGTGCGCCTCAAGTCTTACGCGTGAATCGCTGCGCATATGAAGAATTTCTTTCCGACGATCGCCGCAAAGAAAAGCGGCGCACCTCGTCAGAAGTGCGCCGCCCCGTTCCTTATTCCTCAAAACTCAATCCAGCTCTACGCCCGGCTCAGATAAGCCCCTTCACTCGTATCTACGCGAATCTTTTCGCCTTCGTTGATGAACGACGGCACCTGCACAACGAGGCCGGTTTCCAGCTTGGCTGGCTTGGTCACACTTGATGCGGTTGCCGACTTCAGCCCCGGCTCGGTCTCAACAACTTCCAGTTCCACCGCCGATGGCAACTCAATGCCCACGGCGTTCCCGTCGTGATAGCTCACCTTGATCTGCAGGTTCGGCGTCAGGTACTCCACCGCATCGCCCAGCGTCGATCCCTTCAGCACGGTCTGTTCGTAGTCCACGGGATTCATGAAGTAGTAGTCGTCGCCATCGGCATAGAGAAAATCCATCGAGACTTCGTCGACCACAACCTTTTCAATCGCGTCCGCGGAGCGGAAGCGATGCTCGAACATGGCCCCGGTGCGAATGTTGCGCAGTTTGGCCTGGATAAAGGCGCGCAGGTTGCCGGGGGTCCGGTGTTCCACCTTGAAAACCAGGTGCAGTTGGTCGTTGTGTTTAATGATCATGCCCGGACGCATTTGAGTGGCGGGAATCGCCATAAGATTTGAAGCTCCTTGCTTTTGTTGCGCTCAGTGCGCAAAGTGTGTTGGCCTTGGCCCATCATCCATTGTAGCTTAGGGGCGGTTACCTCTGGCTTGCCTCGCCCGCCGCCACCTTCTGGTTAAACTCCGCCGACCCCTTGCGCGGCACGCTGAGCGATTTCCATTCACCGCAGCAAAAATGCTTGGCCAGCAGCACAATCTGCCCAACATGATGCGGGTAATGCGCCACTTGCCGGTTGATCGCCTGCATCACCGAGTGGGCTTCACCGCGAATCGTCACAGTGCGCCCCAGATCGGCATCGGTAAGCGGCTCAATCGCCCCAAAGACACACCGCCAGCCACCCTCCCACGCTTCCATCAGCGCTGCCCGCGTCTCTGGCGGGTCCTCAAATTCGCTGTCGCGATCGCGGTCCGGTTTTTCTCCATCGGTGGTCAGAAAATCCGTCCAGCGCGAGCGCATATTGCCCGTCATGTGCTTCACGATCACGGCAATCGAATTCGCCTCGTCGTCCAGCGCTTCGAACAACTGTGCATCGCTCACCTGCTCCATGGCGCGCTCCGCCAGCCGCTTGTAATAGCGGAAGATCGCCACCGAATCCTGAATGTACGAAGTCGTAAACTCCAATGCCATGCGGCCAGTCTACGCGGCGAACGAATCAATTGAAAAGGACAGACCGGCAATTCCATCATGACCACCCTGACACAATGTGTTCTCATCGAGAGCATGGCAGAGAAGGGTTTTCGCATGCGCGCAGTCAAACGGTCCCCGTTGGCGGCGTTGCTCATTCTTTGCTTCTTATGGTCTCTCGGCTCGCTCCGCATCGATCTTCTTCCGGCACATGCTTCAGTTTCTCTCCCGCCCATGCAAAGGGACGCGTTACCCTTCGCGTGGCTGGCATTTACGGCGTCTCTCTTCGCCGTTGCCGAGAGTAAAGAATGGCCGAAAGGTCCCCAGATCCGCGCTTCCATCTTCATTGGACTGGCCTTGTTTGTCGCCCCAGCCATGCTCGTGTTCTTCTCCAGTCAATGGATTTCTGAACTCGCGCGCGTCGCCCTTTTCTCTCTTGTCCCTGTATTCACCGTCGTCTTTGAACCGCACATCTCAGGCCTCACCGGACAGCAGCGAAAGGGTGCTCTCATCGCCGCTCTGCTGGCCGTGGGAGGAACCTTCTGCATTTTTCCAGCGCCGGCTCCCAACTCAATCGCCACTGCGGCCGCATTCTCCGCAGTCGTGCTGGCCGCGGCATGCAGCGGCGCTGCCAATTGTTTTGCGGTAAGGGTGGCGGCTTCCCAATTCGACCAAACGCCCATCGCAACCATGGCGGCCATTTCCGGCGTCACAGCCTTTGCGGCGTTTGCCGGGTTCGGCCTGCTCCTGGAAAGGGAAGTTTGGAGGGTAGAGGGACTAGGACCCGAATTGGTATGGTCGGTCGCGGTGGGGCTCCCCGGATTGCTCCTGCTCTTTTGGCTCTTCCCGCGCATGTCCGCCGCACGCATGACCACGCGCTTCGTCATCGCGCCATTCATCGCAACCCTGTTCGGCATTGCTTTCTTCCGCCCGGAAGTGAGTCTCCGCGACATCCTCGGGTTCGTGCTGATAGCCGCCGGAGCAGGTTGGCTCCTGCTCGCCCCCGACGAATTGACGGACAGTCCTTCGCTGCCCCTGAATCTGAACCGCGATTAGACAATCTCGTCAATCGTTCAGCACAATCGCGAACAGGAGAATTCCGAAAATGAAATCGATCATTATGCTGCTTGCCGCCGGCGCTCTTTTCTCCACCACAACCATTGCCCAGAGCGGTCCAGTCTCTGCTTCTGCGAGGGCCGGAATTGACGCGGGAAATCAGGCATGGATCGATGGCGTCAAGACCGCCAACATCGACATGATCCTGGCCACCTATACAAAGGATGCCGTGGACTGCGGGCCCTCCGGAGAGTGCTTCAAAGGGAAGCTTCAAATTGCGCAGCACATGAAGACCCAACTCGCGAGTCTCGGTCAAGCCCGTGCGGCCGTAGTTACAACGTGGGGATCGAGCCAGCAGGGAAGCTTTGCCTATGAGTGGGGGCAGGCCGAGGCAACATACGCTGGCGACAAAAAGCTCATCGACAAATACCTGACTGTCTGGCAGCAACAGCCCGACCAGAGCTGGAAGATCTTTCGCAATCTGGTTATTCCCAATAAATGACTCTGCCGGTCCGGCCTATACAATTCCAACGACTGAGAAAAGCGGCAAATCGCGCGTCGAGGTTGCATCTGACGTTCACCCCGTGCTCTTGAAGATCGACGTCTCAGTCCCCTGGAGTTTCATGATGCTCATGCCCCGTCCAATCTTCCGCATTTCGATGATCCTCCTTCTCGCAATCAGCCCGCTCCTGGCCACTGGCGCCTTCGCGCAACAAGCTCCGCCAGCCAATGCACCCTACAAGAATGCCAATACTCCCACCGAAAAGCGCGTGGCCGACCTGCTCAGTCGCATGACCCTCGAAGAGAAGGCCTCCATGCTCGCCGGCTCCGGTTGGATGGAATCCACTCCGATTCCCCGCCTCGGAATTCCAGCCATCAAGATGGCCGATGGTCCCCTGGGTGTTCGCTCCTGGGCCGGCAGCTCCGCCATCACCAATGCCGCCGGCAATCCGGTAAAAGTCCTCACCACCAGCTTTCCCTCCGGCGTCGCCATGGCCGCCACCTGGGACACTGCGCTCGTGCAGAGCGAAGGCCAGGCCATCGGCCAGGAGGTGAAGGCGCTGGGAAGAGACATGATTCTCGGTCCCACCGTCAACATCAACAGGGTTCCCCTCTGGGGTCGCAATTTCGAAGGCTACGGCGAAGACCCCTACCTGACCTCAAGGCTCGCCGTCGCTTATATCAAGGGCGTGCAGAGCGAGGGCGTCATCCCCTCACTCAAGCATTTTGCCGCCAACAACGAAGAGTTCGAGCGTCACCGCATCGACGCACACGTCGACGAACGCACCCTCCACGAAATCTATCTCCCCGCATTCAAAGCCGGCGCTCAGGAGGCCGGCGTCTGGACCGTCATGTCCGCATATAACAAGCTGAACGGCGTCTATTGTGCGGAGAATTCCGATCTACTCACCGGCATTCTGCAAAAAGAATTCGGCTTCAAAGGCTTCGTCGTTTCCGACTGGGGCAGCACCTATTCGACAGCCCCAACCGTCAACGCCGGCATGGACCTCGAGATGCCCGGCGGTCCGCCCATGCAAGCCTGGCTCGCTACCGGCCAGACCCAGGCCGCGGGCAACGGCGCAGGCTGGCTCACAGCCGACAAAGTGCTCGCCGAAGTAAAAGCCGGAACCATTACCGAGTCCACCCTCAACAACAACGTCACCCGCATCCTCCGCGTCATCTTCGAGAGCGGCCTCTTCGACCATCCCCAGCCCGGCGGCGCAGAAGTCGATACCCCCGCCCAGCAGGTCATCGCCCGCCAGGGCGCAACGGAAGGCATCGTCCTCTTGAAGAACACCGGCGGCCT
>JBEKRU010000104.1:0-21234 GCA_049518435.1 Occallatibacter sp.
GCGAATGTTTTACGAAGAAAAACAGGCGTTTCCGGGGGGGGAGGGGTGGGTATTTATTTAAATCGGGGTATAAACGAGCCAGATACCGGGCATTTTGAAGGGGGCGCGGCTGGATCGAATGGGCTTGCACGAGCTTTCTCCTGCGACAATCATGCGCCCTGGAGAAGAAATCATCTGCAAACGCGGCCCGTCTTAGTTGGTGTGCACAGGGCTAATTGTCCAACTTACTTCCCTGTTCCTTCAGTGAAGGTTACGATGCGATCCACGCCGGGCACGGTAAAGTTTTCCACCTTGCCGCTGGGCCAGCGCACCTCAATCGCATCCACCGTCGTGGCTTGCCCCAAACCGAAGTGAGGCCTGGGATCATTAGTTGAGAGGTAGCTTCCCCCGCTGATTACATCGCCGCGCTGCTTCATGCCATTTGCGGTTACATACACCGTTGTTCCCACCGCGTCACGCGGGCTCTTCGGCCCACCGAGAAACTTAAGTTCGAGCCAGTGATTCTTGTCTGCGTTCACGTTCCGCAACAGCACTGGGTGACCGTCGATCACGTTGATTACCGCATCGATCTTGCCGTCATTGAAGAGGTCTCCCACGGCCATGCCGCGGCCGGCAATCACATCGGCAAGTCCTGAACCTTCAACTGCCGGAACCGCATCAAACTTTTTGCCTTCAAGGTTGTGAAAGAGCATGGGGCGCTCGGCCCAGCTTGTGCCCCAGTTATACTTGTCGGCCTCAGGGTAGACATGCCCGTCGGACATGAGCAGATCTTTCCAACCGTCGTTGTCGTAGTCGATGAATGCGTCGCCCCAACTGAGGAAGGGAACGGAAACCTCGGCAATACCCAACTGGTAGCTGATATCGGTCAGGTTGCCGTCGCCTTCGTTGCGATAGAACGGCTTGTAGTCGTCGGAGAAAGTCGTATCGAAGACGGCCAGTTGCCCATTGTTCTGGTAGTCGCCAACGGCAATTCCCATGGAGGCTGTCTCGCGACCCGCCTGATTGAGCGCGAATCCCGAGGCGTAGCTTACGTCGTCGAATGTCCCGTCGCCTTTGTTGATGTACATGTAATTCGGCGTTGAATCGTTGCCCACGAGCAGGTCCACTTTGCCGTCGTTGTTGATGTCAACGAATACGGCGCCGAGACCGTAGTAGCCGGGCTTGTCATCGACGCCGGCCTTGACGCTTACATCCGAAAAGGTTCCATCGCCGTTGTTGTGAAACAAATGGTCCGGCTCACCTTTGAGTCCTCTTGGGCCACATGCAACGGACTCGCCACGGAAGGTGCAGAAGGCGTTGTTGCCTCCGCTTTCCTTGCCATCGGGCAGGTTGTTCCAGTCCCAGTGAAGGTAGCCGGCGACAAAGAGATCCAGGCGCCCGTCGCCATCGTAGTCGCCCCAGGTTGCTCCGCTGGACCAGTTGCTCAATTGCACGCCGGCCTTTTCTGCCACATCACTAAAAGTCCCGTCGTGATTATTGCGGTAGAGGCGGTTCTTGCCTACGTTCGACACAAAAATGTCGGGCCAGCCATCGTTGTCATAGTCGGCGATGGCCACGCCTGTGCCCCAGCGATCATTCGTGACACCCGCCTGCGCTGCCACGTCAGTAAATGTTCCATCGTGGTTGTTGCGAAACAGAGCGGCATGCGGTGGAGTGGCCTTACCCGTGAGCGCGTCTACGGTCGAGCCGCTGACCACGTAGATGGAGAGCCAGCCGCTATGGTCGTAGTCGATGAGGCCAACGCCTGAGCCCTTGGTTTCCACAATGTAGCTCTTGGCCGGGGTGCCCATTTTGTGGGTCCAATGGGCCAGCCCCGCCTTCTCGCTGATGTCTTCAAATACAATCGGGCCGGTCTTTACGAAACCGCCTGCGGTGATGGGCCTATGCTGCGCATCAAAAAGCCGGGGATGCGGTGAGCCGGCCTCAGGACTACTTGCGGGCTTGTCGGCTTGCTGGACTGGAGAAAGGGCGCCTGGAGCTGTGGCTTGTGCAGAAACAAAGGCGGGAATTCCTGCCGCCAGCAGTCCAAGGAAAGTGGTCGTACGCAGTACCTGAAACATAGGGAGCAGTATACGGGGCAGGGTTGGCCCAGGTATCGACCAAAAGGTGGAGCTTAGCCCGGCCCAGCCGCAGCATCGGGTTGGCTTCCTGAGGTCTTCAGTTGCGCAAATGGGGGGCGGCGCAGGCAGCGAACTGGCCCGGTTTAAGCGACGCCAATTCGGCGATGACAGCGTTGGAAAGAACATCAAGCATGGCTTGTTGAGCCTCAACCCAAACATGATGTGCCGTGCAAGTTTTCGATCGGCCGCAGGACCGTTGCGAGATGAGGCAGACATTCAGATGGACAGGACCATCGATGGCTTCAATCACCTGGCGCATGGAGGCGCGGCGGCCGCTGGGCAAGATCTCAAATCCTCCTGTCTGACCACGTAGGGACGTAATCAGGGAGGCTTTCGACAAAGCCTGCAAGACCTTTGACAGAAAGCTCTCTGGGGCGCCAGTGGCCAAGGCCAGAGCCGGGAGTGATGCGCGCTCATGAGCAGGCAGCGCCGCCAGATGAATCATCACACGAACCGCGTAGTCGGCTGCGCGGGTGAGTTGCATTGACGAGTTGGTTCTTTTCATGGGGCGAGCCTGTGTAGAAGAGACGGCGCTCGCCAGCAGAGTAGTCGAGTGTGTCACGAACGAATGTGTTTCCCATCACAGACCGCCAATTGGCCAAAACGATAAGTTTTTTTTCAAATCGAAATTGGAGAAAAACAGTCCAAAATGCCTCCTTTTCCCTTAGTTCACGTGGAGAGCGAAAGGAACTCTTAGAGCGCCATGCCACTTTATCCTGCTGTCGATCCAATTCCTCTACCGGCTCCGATTTGGCTGCTCAAACTGCTCCATATCGTGACGCTGGCATTGCATTTCGTCGCGGTTGAAATGCTGCTGGGTGGGCTGCTTCTGGCGGTACTGCTGAGTTTGTTCAGCAACTCACCGCTGGCAACAGTCACCGCGCGGGCATTGGCCCGCCGGCTCACCGTGGTGATGACATACGTCATCAATCTTGGCGTTCCGCCGCTCTTGTTCGCACAGGTGCTTTATGGGAGGGCGCTTTATACCAGCAGCGTGCTGATCGGAATCTACTGGATTTCGATCATAGGCATCCTCACACTTGCCTACTGGCTCCTGTATCGGTTCTCCGCACGGCTTGAAGCGGGCAAGTCCGCCTGGTGGGTGGGATTGATTGCATGGCTTCTGGCCGGTAGCGTCGCGCGCCTGCTTTCGACCAACATGACGTTGATGTTGCGCCCCGAAGTGTGGCGCGACATGTACTCCGCTTCTTCGATGGGCGCGTATCTACCCACGGGTGATTCCACGCTGACGCCACGCTGGCTTCTGATGATGGCTGGGGGGCTGTTCATCGGCGGGCTTTGGCTTGTGTACCTCTCAGGACGCAGCACCTTCACCGCGGATGAAAAGCAGTTTATCGCCCGTCTGGGAGGCAAGGTTGGCGCGGGGTTTGGGCTTGTTTACCTGGCAGCCGGGTTTTGGGCTTCCTCAGTGCAACCGGACGCTGTGAAGACGGGACTGGTTGCGCATCCGCTTTATAAATTCGCCGGGTTCGCCGGCTACGGTTGGGGCATTCTGGTGCTGATTGCCGTGCTTCTGGCTGCGTTTGCCGGTTTCGCCAAAGTCTCCGCCGGCCTTTCAGGGCTGCTTGCCTGGTCGGCTGTTCTGCTCGCCGTGCTGGTGGAAATCACATTCACCGTTTACCGCGACGGGGTGCGCGACCTGACCCTGCTAAGCAAGGGCTACGACGTCTGGGACCGTGTCGTGGTGACCAATTGGGGCGTGGTTGGGCTGTTTCTGGTCCTGTTTATTGCGGGCCTGGGCGTTGTTGGATGGCTCATATCCGTCGTGGCGCGCGCGCAAAAAACAATGGAAAGCGTACCTCAATCCCCCCTGGAGAACCTGCAATGAGCGATCAGGTGGTTTTAGCCGATGAAGGCAAGATTGCACCCCTGGCGGAAGGCGCGGGGGAGAGAAACACTCGTCGCGCATTTCTGGCAGCGGCAGGAGCCGCGGGCGTTTTATATACCGCGGCGCTTGCGTATCCCATCTACCGTTACCTTGCGTCGCCGGAAGAGATGGCGCTGAGCGCAACAGCCATCACCGAGGTGACGCTTAAAGATGCGCAAAAGCTTCCGCCGGGATCGGTGCTGATGTTCCGATTCGGCCCGGCCCCGTCAATGCTCATTCATCACGCGGACGGCCGATGGGTTGGGCTCAGCGCGGTTTGCACGCACCTGGGCTGCACCGTGCAATATGAGGCTCAGGCTGACCGCATTCATTGCGCCTGCCACGGCGGGGTCTACAACGCCTACACGGGCGCCAATGTCAGCGGGCCGCCGCCTAAGCCGCTCACCCTCTTTAAGGTTGCAGTCAACGATACCGGCGTGCAAGTGTCGCGCACCTAACAAAAGCTATTACTTCCGAGTTGTCATCTCGAAAAGGATTGCCGCATGACCACGAAAACCGTTGCAGCACCCCCAAAGACCGCCGCCGGTAAAGTTTACGATTGGGTCGATGAGCGCCTGGGACTGAGCGATCTGGCCGCATTTGCGCGCCACAAGAAGGTTCCTGTGCACTCCCAGTCGTTCTGGTATTACTGGGGCGGAATTTCGCTGTTCCTCTTTCTTGTCCAGTGCTTCACCGGTGTTTTGCTGCTGGTTTATTACCGGCCCGGTGTGGAGGCTTACGAGTCAGTCCGCCAGATCACCTTTGTGATGCACTTTGGCTGGCTCATTCGGTCGGCTCATGCATGGTCAGCGAACCTCATGATCTTCGCCATCCTGGTGCACATGTTTTCGGTTTACTTCATGAAGGCCTACCGAAAGCCGCGCGAATTTGGATGGCTTAGCGGAATGGCTTTGCTGGGGCTGGCCTCGGTTTTCGGCTTTTCAGGATACCTGTTGCCGATGGATGAACTCAGCTACTTTGCCACCAAGGTTGGACTGCAGATTCCGATGGCGATCCCATGGATTGGGCCGGTGGTTGCCAGTATGTTGCGCGGCGGCCCCGAGGTGAGTGAATTTACGGTGCAGCGATTCTTTGCGCTGCATGTTGTGGTTCTGCCAGCGCTCTTCCTGCCGTTACTCGGCTTTCACCTCTGGCTTGTTCAGCGTTATGGCAACGCGGTGCCGCCGAGTGAAGAAGCGAAACCGAAATACGAGCGCAAGAGCATTCCCTTCATGCCCAATTTTCTGCGCAAGGATCTGGCGATGTGGCTGATTTCGCTTAACGTTCTTGCGCTGCTTGCATCGGTGTTTCCATGGGCTCTTGGTAAACAGGCGGATTCGCTAGTCCCCGCACCGGCGGGAATTCATCCCGAATGGTATTTCATGAGCCCCTTTGAAATGCTCAAGTTGTTGGGGAATGTGCTGCCGGGTGAGTCTGGTGAAATCGTGGGGATTCTTCTATTCACTCTCGGTATCGGGCTTTGGGTTTTGATTCCTTTCTATGACGTGAAGATGGAATCGGGTCAGCGGGGGCGCGCGGCACATTACTTTGGCCTGCTTGCGATTTTTGCACTACTGGCGACAACAGTTATTGGATATTGGACGATCCGGTAAGAAGCGAGAAAGAGAAAAACGATGAACTATCCATTCTGGAATATTCCCTATCTCGGCTCGGGTTGGGTGATCGGCATCATCGCGATCTTCCACGTAATGATCTCGCAATTCGCGGTAGGCGGCGGCTTCTATCTGCCGTTGGCGGAGCGCAAGGCCCTGCAAATGACCGACCCGAAGATGCGTTTTGTATGGTTTGAGCAGTTGGTGAGGCACTCGAAGTTTTTCCTTATCCTTACGGGAGTCTTCGGCACGGTGTCGGGTGTAGGCATCTGGTTCGCTATTGGCCTCACCCATCCTGAAGCGACCAGCACTCTCATTCACAACTTCGTATTCGGTTGGGCGATTGAATGGGTCTTCTTCATGGTGGAGCTTTCAACAGCCGCGGTTTACTACTACACCTGGAATAGGATCGACGAGAAGCTTCATCTGGTTGTGGGGTGGGTGTACGCCGGTGCGTCGCTGTGCACTCTCATCATCATCAACGGCATCCTAACGTTCATGCTGACTCCGGGCGACACATGGCTTGCCGTTGCCGGCACTGGCCATGAAGCGAGCAAATTCTGGTTTGCGTTCTTCAATCCTACATATTGGCCGAGTCTCTTTTTGCGGGTATGTGTTTGCACGTCGCTAGCCGGAATCTGGGCGCTCATCACCGCCAGCCGGATCGACGGCGACAAGCACACGGCACTCAAGACTTCGCTCGTCAAGTGGAGCGTCAAGTGGCTGGTCCCGTCCTTCGTTGCTATACCGTTCCTCATGATCTGGTATCTGTGGGTGGTACCCGAGTCGCAGCGCGCGCTGCTCTCACTGGGTATTGATACCATCGGCGCCGGGACATTTTCAATCATCACGCGAATTGCGCTGATAATCATTGTCACCTCGGCCACCATTGTTGGCGTCGCGTATTTTCTTGCTTATCGAAGTCCAAGAGACTTCAACTTGTCACATGCGATGGCGGTGCTGTTGCTGGCTCTGATGGCGACCGGCTCCGGGGAATATGCACGCGAGATGCTCCGCAAGCCCTACGTCATCGGCCGCTGGATGTATTCAAACGGAGTGCGCGTGAACAACGTTAGCCGGCTGAACGAGCAGGGATACCTGACAAAGTCCGAATGGGTTTGGCATGAATCAGGCGCGGGTGACCTGGGGGCCGCTTCCAGCTATTCCCGCGGCGAAGCCATCTTCCGCGGCGAATGCGGCTCGTGCCACACGCTACAGGGCTACCGATCGCTCAATACGTTGCTTACAGGTCGCGACCGCGCGAACATCGGCAACTTCATCAATATGCTCCATGAAAACCAAGCGAATTCTCCTTATCGGCGATTCATGCCGCCAATGGTTGGCAGCAAGCAAGATGTCGAGGACCTTGCCGATTTCCTGAATGCGCAGGTGAACCCGCAGGCGCAGGGCGCGCAAAAGGCTGTGCTTACTGCGAAGAAGTAGAGCTCGAGTCGACGAGGCCCCGCAAACAATAAAGGCACGAATTTAGCGGGCCTTCATCTTATGGTTCGAATGCATTCAGGTCTTGAGGGTTCGCTTCTTGAGCCTGTGAGACACAAATGAATTCAAATCTCTGCCTGTTATTCCTCCCCAATCTCGTAGGGAATCCCGAACCTTCCGATTTGAATCAGGCCCTTTGTTTCCGGCGGCCAAATGTGCAGGCTTGTGATCCGGTTCGACCCGGTGATCAGATGCGCATCCGTGGTTCCGATCAACTCACCCGTCGATGCGACATGGATATGCACGCTCAGGGCTTCATTCATCTGCGCCCGCGTCCATCCAAATACGTATTCTCCGGGCTTCAGGGCAATCCCGCCAATTCTCACCGGAACCTGTACCAACAGATAGTGCGAGTATTTGCCATCAGCCGAATACCCGGCTGTCAGGAGTACGACGCCTGCGATAAATCGGCCATGACTGTTGACGATGCCGGATGCTGTGCGCATCTCGGTTTCGATATGTTCCTTTTCTACTGGGGCGCGTGCCGGCAACAGGGAGGCAAGTTCCGCATCTGTCGCCTGCCGCCATGCGGCTTTTTGCGCATGCGTGATTGTCGACGCCATTAGCAGGGCGACTGCAAGACCAGTCAGGAGTTTCATTGATTCGGTTTCCTTAACGATTCGAGCGGAACAATTCCGCGTTGTATTGCCGCTGTCGCAGCTTGTGTCCTGTCGGTCACGCCCAATTTGCCGAGCAAACTGTTGATGTGCGTTTTCACGGTCGCTTCAGAGATTTCGAGCTCAGTCCCGATCTCCTTGTTGCTCTTTCCACGCACGATCTGTTCAAGCACGTCGAACTCCCGCGGAGTCAATTCCTCGGTGCCCATGCGCTCCGCCAGCCTTTGGGCAATCGCAGGCGGGATATGCGATTTGCCCGCATGAACTGCTCGAATGGTTGTAATCAGTTCCTCGCTGGTCATGCCCTTCAGGAGGTAGGCGCGCGCCCCCGCCTGCAGGGCGCGAAAGATGTCCTCATCACCGTCATAGGTGGTCAACACAATAAAACGCGCGTGGGGCGTCTCCATTCTGAGCCGCTGGATCACGTCCACTCCACCCATTCGCGGGAGACGCAAGTCCACCAGAGTGATATCCGGAAGATGCTTCCTGAACTGTGTAATGGCCTCTACGCCATCTGCAGCTTCGCCGACAACCTCAAGGCCTTCTGCCACGTTTAGCAGCGCCACCAGTCCCTGTCTTACCACGTGATGGTCCTCAACAACCAAGACGCGAATCGATTCTTTCGTCATTATTGCTCTCCTGTTCGGGCAATGCGCCATCCGTATCTGACAGTGCGATGCTGGGTCTGATTTCTCTTTCGTTTCCAAAAAGATGAGAACCCACAGTACTCACGAATTCTTTGCCTCCCGAGGTTCTGCACGCAGCCGTACTGTAGTCCCAGTTCCCGGCTCGCTCGTCACCTCAATTGTCCCGCCAATTGCGGCAGCGCGCTCGCGCATGCCGGTTAATCCATAATGTCCTATGGTAGAAACGGCGGATTGCACAAACCCGCGCCCATCGTCCCGCACATCGAGTGCAATCGCGTCCGGTCGATATTCCAACTGGACAAACAGGTGCGTTGCGCCGGCGTGTTTTTTTACATTCTGGATGGCTTCCTGGGCTATCCGCAGAATTTCTTGTTCGGTTCCTGGGGACAGCGACCTGTAGGCTCCAAAGATGCTGAAGCTGGCCTCGAGCCCATTTCCATTCTCGGTTTCGACGATTCGCCGGAGGCGGACCGGCAACGTTGTCTCGCCGGAGTCCTGCGATCGCAGCGCCCAGATGGATTGCCGCGCATCTGCCAGCCCTTCGCGCACAAAGCCGCGGGTCAAATCCAAATGCTTTGCCGCGGCTTCTGACTTGTTGAGCCGCAGCAACTCTGCAAGCACCTCGAGCTGCACGCTGATTCCCACGTAGCCTTGCGCCAGCGTGTCATGAATTTCGCGCGCTATGCGGTTGCGTTCGCCCAGCACTGCATTGAACTCTCGCTCTGCCCGCATCAATCGTCGTTTCTGGAGAAGCAGGATCATTCCGACAGCAAATGCGACCAGCAGCGCATAGAACCAGATGGTTTGATAGAAGTGGGGGCTCAGTTCGAACGCGAGCTGCGCGCCTTCCGTGTTCCAAACACCATCGTTGTTCGCCGCCTGCACCCTGAAGGTGTAGTGGCCCGGTGGAATGTTGGTGTAGTAAGCAGTGCGGCGCGCTCCCGCATCGGTCCACTCGTGATCGAAGCCATCCAGCTTATAGCGGTAGCGAATTTTCTGGGGCGAAACGAAGCTGAGTCCCGCGTAATCGAATTCGAAATGAACGTGGCCGGCGGGAATCTTCAAGGCAGTGGCCGCCCCGCGTAGAGCCTGAGGTATGTCGTCCACGGTGACCCGCTCCAATGAGACGGGGGGTGGAACAGAATTGACGGGGAAGTGCGCCGGATCGATTTCAACCAGGCCCTTCGGTGTAGCAAACCACAAGTGACCATCCTGCGAGCGCCATGCGGAAGGGTGGCTATTGGTGGCAGTTTCGCGGCTTCTCAAGCCATCGCCAGCGCCGAAGTCGATCCAGTGGGAGCAGCCTCCCGGCGTTTCGCCGAGCGAGTCGGTACGCATCATGGGGCAGTCGGCGCGTGCGATGCTGTTTCCTGTCGCGAACCAGAGATGTCCGCTGCCGTCGTCCAGAATCGCATGGATCGTTGTTTGTCCCAGACCGTTTATTCCTGTCGCAGTGAATTTCGATCCATCCCAAAGGTCCCAGCCGTGGTCTTGCGTTCCTACGATCAGGGTTCCGTTGGGGCGAGCCTGAAGCGCGGTCACGACGTTGCTGGAGAGGCCATTGGCCGTTGTGTAGTTCTGAATCTTGCCGCCGTGGAGACGCGATAAACCGGCAAACGTAGCTACCCACAGGTCGCCGTTTTTGTCGTGAGTCATGGCGCCCACCAGGTCGCTGCCGAGGCCATCGGCTTGCGTGAAAGTCTTTATATTTGCCCCGGAATGAATCGCGCCCGTTCTCCCTTTGGGGAATCTCCCGTGCGCAAGGCCTCGCCGCGTACCAATCCACAGTGATCCATCCGCGTCCACCAGCAGCGATCGGATGAAGTCGTCCGGCAATCCATCGGCGGAGGTAAATGAATCAACGGCACTGCCGCGAATCCGGTTCAACCCGTCGGGTGTTCCCACCCAGAGGTCGCCGTTCGGCGCGGCCGCCAGGGAAAGAATCACATTACTCAACAGGACATCGGGCACTGCGTAGGTGCTCGCGGTGCCCGGCTCAATTCCGGTGCGTCGTACAACATTCAGGCCGCCGCCGCTGGTTCCGACCCATAGCTTTCCAAGCAGGTCTTCGACTACGGTGGTGGTTGCATCGGTGCTCAGCCCCTCACGCACGCCAATGGTCTTGAAACGCTGGTCGCGCAGGATGTGCAGGCCGTCGGCTTCGGTGCCCACCCAGAGGTTTCCTTCGCGATCTTCGATGATGGAGAGGACTGAGGCATGGGCTAGCGGATCGGTCACGGGGAGGGTTTGCAGTTTGCCGTCGGCCCAACGGGCTATGCCTACATTGGTGCCGATCCATAAGCTCCCTTCGCGGTCTGCAAAAAGGGCTTGAATCTTGCTGCCGGGAAGTTCCTTGCCGGCAGACAGTTTCATATCGGTCGGCGGCCGCTGGGTTATTAGGGTCACCTCACTTTTGGACCCGACAGCGATTCCTCTCTTTTGCAGGTCTGCGAAAAACTCGAACGCGTTGACCGGAACCCCGGCCACCGGAGCAGGTTGATTCCAGTCATTGCCGGCATTCGGCCCCGAGTCCAACCAGGCATTGATTTGCCCGCTCTTCGATGTGGTTGTGATCGTCGATCCCGGAATCCAGAAGCTCTTTGCCTTAAACTGTGTCCCCGTCTGCCGTGCAAGTCCTGCGTCCGTGTAGGCCCACAGAGCGCCGTCGCTCGCCTCAGCCAGTGCGCGAATCCCGTTTCCCGGCAGTCCATCTTTGGTGGTAAACGAGGTTATGATTCCATCTTTCGACCGGGCAAGACCCTCGCTGGTTCCGATCCACAGCGAGCCATCCTTGGTGGCCAGCAAGCAGCGGACATCGTTTCCCGGTAGCGCGGGCTTCGAGTTCTTGTCGAAGACCTGAAAGCTGTTCCCGTCAAAGCGAACAAGCCCGAACTCGGTTCCCAGCCAGATAAAGCCGTCCTGCGATTGGACCAGGGCCTGCACGGTGTTTTGCGGAAGGCCGTTCTCCAGGCCCCACGCCTGGCGGCTGAAGTTGGCAAGGGGTGTGGTGGGCTCCAGCGCCGAGGCTGTGATTGCGCAACTGAGCATTAACAGGGCAAGAACGGCACGCTGAAAAGGCCATCCAATCGTGGCTTCAAGACGGATGGTCTCGCGCTGGATGCCTACTATTCCTGCGTCGTGCGAATTGGCATGATTTTGGTCCACTGAAGCGTGGGCAACTTCCATTAGACAGAGATCAGATTGCTTGAAAGTCACACACCTCAACTTTAGCCGGGATTTTCAAGGCATGCACGGTAGTGCGAACAGACTAACGCACCAATCGGGAGGCCGATCTCCACCTTTTGATGGAAGCAGGGCTCACTCCATAGACCCAAGACGTGCTATTGGGATCGCGATACTCTGAGTGTGACCTCCTGAATGGGTCTCCTGATCTAAGATTCAAGATTCACTTCCGGGCGGCGCCACTGGCGCCGCCCGACCTTTTTGTGCGATCGAATGTATCAAGTGGTAATGGGGGCCGGCCTTTTTACTTAGACGTGTTTCCGGAGCCAGGCTTCTCTGCCGAGGTCGAGATGTTCGTCGCTCGATTTTTTACAAATGTAATCGTCCACTGTTTTCCGTCCTGGTCGTACGTCACGGTGCGATCGCCTTCTTTCTCGCCGTCCGGATGCATTTTCTGACCAATCGACATGCGGGTTTCCAGTTCGCTCATGCCCTGCTTCACCTGGTGCGCCTCAATGGCGGCCCATACGTCCGCGGGCCAATAGTCGTAAATCTTGTGCGGGTCATCGTAATAGAAGAGAAGATCGGTATAGTACGCTTCCTGATCGCCCTCCATGAAACCAATTGGCGTGGCAAACTGGTCTTTGCCGCCTGGCAGCGTGAAGACCGCCAAAGCCTGGCGGTTGCCGTGTTCTATGCCGTCGTCCACCTTGGCCGGGACCGCGGCCTTCACGATCTTCTTGACGTCGAGTTGCGCGTCGGCGGGAATCAGGTCGATTCGTTTGGAAAAATCCACTTTTCCTTCCGAATAGGGAAAATAGGGAATCGTGTATCCGTTTTTCATCCAGACGCTGGTGCCTTCCAACCGCTGCGTATCTTCGAAATGAGCGGGGAAGAAGGTGCGGACAACAGCCAAATCGTCCTTGCTCAGTGTTTCGCTGGGATCGGCTTTTCGGACGACGCCGGGATCCTGCCGGTGCTTGAACACCACGTACAAATAGATGCCGCCGATGGCCAGTGTGATCACGGTCATGATCAGGATCAACTTCAGGGTCTTCATGGATTCTCCTCCCGCAATTGAAAGCGGCATTTGCTTGCAAGTCCGTTACGAATACATTCGTTCAAATACCGCTGCAGGCGGCAAGATGATTGGATGCTGAGAAAGCAGAGACTATCCGCCGGTCGTACTCCTCGGAATTTCGTCCGGTGGCACTTGCGATCGCAAAGCTTCCGCGGTCAATTCGTCGGCCTGTCGCAAGCCGGGGAACAGGGATGCCCAAATTCCCGCCACTGCCAATGCGCCAATGCCGCCAGCAACGGTGGCGCGTACTGCTCCCCACCACTGCGCTGTCAACCCGCTTTCGAATTCTCCAAGTTCGTTCGACGCTCCAATGAACAGCGAATTGACAGCGCTCACCCGTCCGCGCATCTCCGGCGGTGTTCCGAGTTGCAACAGAGACCCACGAATGATCACGCTTATGGCGTCCGCACCCCCGGCGAGCATTAGTGCTGCCAGCGAGAGCCAAAGGTTGCGCGACAGCCCGAAAACTACGGTGGAAGCGCCATAGATCGCCACGCAAACAAAGAGCCGCAAGCCGGCCCGGCGTTTGAAGGGGAATCGTGTCATCAACAGGCTCACGGTCAGTGCTCCCGCCGCCGGGGCTGCCCGCAGAATGCCCAATCCTCGAGGCCCCTGATGCAAGATTTCGTGCGCAAAGATGGGCATCAGCGCCGTTGCGCCGCCCAGCAGCACTACAAACAGGTCCAGCGAACTGGCCCCGAGAAGCAGTGACGAACGACGCATGTAGTGGAACCCGGCCAGCACTACCTTGATGGAGGCGGCACGGTGCTCCATTCTGCCAGGCCGGACGTGAAGGCTTGCAATCAGCACAAGAAACCAGCCGAGGGTCCCCAGGTTGAAGACGTATACGATGCCGGCACCTTGCAACTTTGTGTCTGGAAGCCAACTGAGAAGCGGAAGCGTGAAAAGCAAGCCGCCCAAGGCCGGGCCAGTGATGTTGCTGAACTGCCAGATGGCCCCGCCCCAGGTGACTGCGTTTACAAAGTGCTCTTCCGGAACAAGGTGAGGGATCAACGCTGAACTAGCGGGTCCTGAGAATGCCCTCGCGGTACCAATGAAGAAAAGAACCAGGTAGATGGGGAATACGCCTTTCGTGCCAACGTGGGTCAACACGAGCAGCGCCGTTGTAGCCAGCACCTGCAACCCGTAACAAACCAGGATAATCTCGCGGCGATCGAAGCGGTCGGCCACATGTCCTGCAGGCAACAGGAACAGGAGCCCCGGCAAAAACAGTGCCAAGCCTGTAAAACCGAGGTCCAGCGCGCGGTGCGTGATGGAATACACCTGCCACGCCACGGCGACTGTCTGCGCCTCGGCACCCAAAATCGCCGCGACCCGCGCCAATTGATATCTCTTGAAATCACGAGAGGCAAAAGCCTCCATGCCGCGCTTTGGCGCTGTTTGGGGAGAGGGGACCATCGTCATTTCCAGCTTATATCCAACGTCCCAGACCGCCTAAGACGACCTTGAGAGCTGTCTTAGTGAGAACCGGCGTGGAATGGGCCGACTGCTCCTTTACGGCCCTCATTGGCGGAGGGCTTGCGGTTCTCACCTAAGAAGAGTTGTCACCAGTCATGATCCGTACGGCGTGACCGCAGCGGCGACCGGGCGCCTGGCCGTTGCCGGCCGGACTAATTCCGCAGGCCAGACATACACCGCGAGCCGGCGAGAGTAGTGAAGCACTGGCTCAACATCCGGCAAATGGATCCCAATTGCCTCCGTCAAACCATTGCACTCAATCTCCGCCTCGGCCTCTTCCAAAGGCGAGGGAACATGGTGAATATTGGCGCGGACTGTCTCGCCCGCCCGGTTTTGGGTAAACAGGCAATAACGCTCCAACAAGAAGTACTCCAGCGTCCCGTTCTTGCTCTCCACCAGCTTGCGTGTTGGGCCCAGCCCTCGGTATCTGGCCTTGAAGATCACCGGCTTTTTGGTCCAATGGCGCCGGCTATAGAACGCAAACTCCCGCTCCGTCCGCTGTTCCAGCCGCATCTCCGCCCAGTAGCAGGGCAGATTATAGAAAGTCCTCGCCACTGCCACCGCGAGCAGGTTGCTTGCATCCAGCGAGAAGAAATACAAGCCACGCACTCGAGACCTCGGGTCGATCACATAAGTGCGCAGGTTCAGCTCCGGGAAACTGCGGACCCCAGGCACCGGAGGTACTCCACGGATCTTGATTCGATCCATCCAGAACGGCACCACGCCGAGCCACGCCGACCCCTGAAAGGTATCCACCTGCAGACCTTCCGGCAACAGCGCAGCCACTTGCGCCACCGGCACCGGCCAGTGTGCAAAAAGCAGGTCGTTCCACCGTTGGGTCATAGCCCAGCGCCCTGAAGGCAATGGCCGCGGCCTGTGCGACGTTCTTACGAGATACTCCTGCATGGCCTGATCCTCGAACAACCTTCAGCGGAAACTGCTGATATTTCGACGTGCGGTGACCCGTTCCGGATGCACAATCGCAACGTCGCCCTCATGCCGTATTCTGTTCGCGAGCCCTCTTTCATGTCCAGCGAAACTTTTTTATCTCCCGGCGCCCGAAATCAAACCGATGTTTATGCCGTCCACGGAGCGGATCCCGAGGTGCTGGCGTACGCGATGGCCAAGTACTCTCGCTCCGCTCTCTCCATGCGGCAGTCCCTTACTGAAATCAGCGCCCAACGCGCTGAGGAATTCCTCAATACGTTTTATTTCCAATATGGCCACCGCTCCATTGCCGACCTTGCGCACATCGCCTTCGCGGTCGAGCGGCTTTCACTCCTGGCCGCCATTGTGCTGGTTGACGAGCAGCGGTGGGATGGCCAGGAGCGTTCAACCCGCTATCAGAATTTCCTTAAATCGGGCTGGTATTTGCCTGAATTTGGATCGGATTCCGACTCCGCCCAGATTTTCACCAATACCATATCGAAGCTCTTCGAGAGCTATCAGTGCACCACAGCGGGAGTTCTGGAAGTGCTGCGCCGCCGTGTACCCTGCCCGGAGACCCTGAAGCCCGAGGCATATGAACGCACTCTGAAAGCCCGCGCCTTCGATGTGGCCCGCTACTTGCTTCCCCTGGCCACCAACACCTCGCTCGGCCAGATTGTAAACGCCCGGACCCTTGAAACCCAGGTCTCGCGGCTGCTCTCCCATCCGATGGCTGAGATTCGCGACCTCGGTTTGAAACTGCGTGAAGCAGCCACAGGACCCGCCTGGAACGTGAATGCTCAATCCGCGGCAACCTTGGTAGATAAACTCTCAGCCATCGATATCGACAAAGGTTCAGCTCTCGCAGCGGAGGCCGCTCAGCTTCTCACTCGCGAAGTTCGAACCGCTCCTACCCTGGTGAAATACGCGCAGCCCAATAACTATCAGCTTCAAAGCGAAGCTGAACTTACGCAGGCTGCCGCCGAAATCCTCGCCAACCAACGGATCGCAGAGGCTCCGCTGGTCGACCTCGTCGAACGAACGGAATCCCTTGAAGTCGAACTTGCTGCCACGCTTCTATACTCCGCTTCGCACCACCCCTACCGCCAGATCCGTGACCTCGTTGCTGATTTTCCCGAGTCACGCGTCACCGAAATCATCGAGTTGGGATTCCGCCATCGCGGCCGTCACGACGAAGCTTTGCGAGCCTTCCATGCCGGCGCGGCACTGCGGTTCGACATCCTCATGGACATTGGCGGATTTCGGGATATGCATCGGCATCGGCGATGCACGCAGATCATCCAGCCGTTTACGGCTCTGCACGGCTACGAGACCCCGACGAATGGCGATCTGGGAGCCGGCGTCAACCTGCTGGCCGAAGCCAACATCCTCGATGACTACCGAGGCGCGATTGATCAAGCTCACCGTGCCAGCGTGCAGATTGCGGCCAGCAGTGCGCCGGAGGCCGCTCAATCCGCCCTCTATTTGCTTCCCCTTGCCACCAGAATCCGAAGCCTCTTCAAGATGGACCTTGCCGAAGCCCAGTACATTTCTGAACTTCGCTCCGGTCCCGCAGGCCACTTCAGCTACAGGCGCGTGGCCTGGGAGATGTTTCTGTCCCTTGAGCGGCAGCACCCATTGCTTGCCAAACACATCCGTGTAACTGACTTCACGCTGCCCATCGATCTTTTGCAGCGTTAATCAGCTTTTTGCGCGCTAATCGTTGGCCTGGTAACCAACGTCTTCGCGGGAGAACTGGAGAGATCCCCCCGGCGGAAGTGACCACATGGCCTGGAATTGATTTTGAATACGGCAAAGAATCCTGCTGACGATCAGGCGACTCGAAACTAGCTGGCCTGACCATTTGATCGCGGTTTGAGGCCGGCGTTTCGATTCCGGGGTATGACGGGCCGCTGGCACCGTGATGTGGCCGAGGACGAACTGCGCAAGGTTGAAAAGTCCAAACCGCGGCTCTGGGTTCTTCTGGGCGCTCTGCGCGCTGTGAACTTGCGAGACAAACTCACGCAGAGGTCGGCGTGGTCCGCTCCTGGTGAGTTTAGGTTTAGTTAGGTAACTCATCCGATGGAACCTTTCGCCGAATCGTTGTCCGGTACGGATTGCGATCCCCGCCGCCTGGAATGCCCAAATGCATGACACTGACTGCAAATATGTAGCGCACAGAGGCAAATTGTGACAGTCGCGTGGAAAGAAGCCGCGTAACCTGTGCGTTGTCGTCCCCTGGTCCCTGACACCTGCATCCTGAGCTACCATAAGGACACGGAATCGGAGTACTCCATGTTTGTTGTCGTGTGGCAGTTTGAGATTGCCGAAGAGAAGGTTGCCGCCTTTGAGGCTTCCTATGGTCCTGCGGGCGCCTGGGCACAACTTTTCCGGATTTCACCGCAATATCTGGGAACAGAGTTGTTGCGCGACGCTTACATTCCCGGCACTTATCTGACAATTGACCGTTGGGCCAGCGAAGAGGGTTTTCGTGCATTCCGGAGGGAGCACGATCCGGAATACGAGTCACTGGACCGCGTGTGCGATGACCTAACGGGCCGCGAAACGCGTATTGGCGCATTTATTGTTGCCCCGCCAAACCTATGAGAATCAACAGTCGTACCCGCCGTCACTAAACTTTCTCCATTTCTTCGCCATTTTGCGGTGCCAATGTCACCTTCAGCCTGCTACAATCCGATCGAAAACTATTTTCAGCTCGCCGCGTATTTCCTGTGAAGAAACTGGAAAGACTCGTTTAATGTGAGCATTTTGAAGGAGCCCTTCCAATGGCCATCGCAGACGACCGTACAAAAGCTGTAGAACTAGCACTTGCACAGATCGAAAAGCAGTTCGGCAAGGGGTCGATTGTTCGCCTCGGTTCGAAGGAGGCTTTGCTCCCAATTGCTGTAATATCAACGGGTTCAATCAGCTTTGATGCCGCTCTGGGTGTGGGTGGAATTCCCCGTGGTCGCGTCACGGAGGTGTTTGGTCCTGAGTCGTCGGGCAAGACGACCATCACCCTGCAGATTATCGCGGAGGCGCAACGGCTTGGAGGGTTGGCCGCATTCGTGGATGCGGAGCATGCGCTGGATCCTGGCTATGCGAAGAAGCTCGGTGTCGATGTAGACAACCTTCTGGTATCTCAACCGGATAGCGGCGAACAGGCACTGGAGATCACCGAGGCGCTGGTAAAGTCCGGCGCGATTGACGTGTTGGTGGTGGACTCGGTAGCTGCGCTGGTACCCAAGGCCGAACTGGACGGCGAAATGGGTGACTCGCACATGGGATTGCAGGCTCGTCTCATGTCGCAAGCGCTGCGCAAGTTGACCGGCTCGGTTTCAAAGTCGCGGACAGCGCTGATTTTCATCAACCAAATTCGGGAAAAAATCGGAGTGATGTTCGGGAATCCAGAGACGACGACGGGCGGGCGGGCACTGAAGTTCTACTCGTCGGTTCGCGTGGATATTCGACGGATAGCGGCTGTCAAAGAAGGCGATGTGGTGACGGGATCGCGGACGAAGGTGAAGATCGTCAAGAACAAGGTGGCAGCGCCGTTCCGCGAGGCCGAGTTCGACATTCTGTACGGCGAAGGCATCAGCCGTGAAGGAGACGTGCTGGACATGGCGGTGGCTAGCAACATCGTTGAAAAGTCGGGCGCATGGTACAGCTATTCCGGCGAACGTATTGGGCAGGGTCGCGAAAATACGCGAGGTTTCCTGAAGGAAAACAAAGACATTTTCGCCAAGATGGATGCGGAGTTGAGAAAGAAACTGAACATCGGCGCGGTGAAGGCGGATGTGCCAGAAGTTCCTGCAACGGGTCCGGCGGAAGCGAAAGAGGCTGTTGCGATTCGGAGTCGTAAGAATTAGTCACGCTGACCCGGAATTGAATGCGCCTGGATAGATCGGCAAGAATGCAGCTCAGAATGGGCTGCATTTTTGCGTTTGGGTTGTGATGCGGAACGAGTACGGGTGCGGGTTAAACCGCGGGCGCGACCGAGGGCTCAGGCGAGGGTGGGGCGAGAATGTGTTGCTCCTGGTCCTGGTACTGGAGCTGGTAGAGCTTCCAGTAAAGGCTGCGGTTGGCAAGCAGTTGCTGGTGGGTCCCCATCTCGCGCAACTGGCCCTTGTGCATCACCAGGATGGTATCGGCGCGTTGCACGGTGGAGAGGCGATGGGCGATGAGAACGCTGGTACGGCCTTCGACCATGCGCTCAAGCGCGCCGCGAATGCGCAGTTCGGTGTCGGTGTCCACGCTGGATGTGGCCTCGTCGAGAATCAAAATGCGGGGATTGTAGGCCAGGGCGCGAGCGAAGTTGATGAGCTGCTTCTGGCCCGTTGAGAGGGAGTTGCCGCGTTCCTGGACCGGCTCGTCGAACTGCTTTGGCAGGGTCTCGATGAAGTCGAGCACGTTGACGTCGCGGGCGGCTTGGCGCAGGCCATCGGCTGTGATGTCTTCGTTGCCGAGGCGAATGTTTTCGGCGAGTGTGCCGGTGAAGAGAAAGGGATCCTGCAGGACCACGGCGAAGTGCTTGCGGAGCGCGTTGAGATCCTGTTGGCGGAGGTCGACGCCGTCAAGGAGAATCTGGCCGGCGGTGATGTCGTAAAAGCGCATCATGAGGCTGGTGAGAGTGGTTTTCCCCGCGCCGGTGTGGCCGACGATAGCCACGGTTTGACCGGGCTCGACGGTGAACGAGACGTCTTTCAGAATCCACTCGATGTCTTTGATTGCGCCGAGTTTCAGTGCGGTCTCAGTGGATTTGGCCGCTGCGGCGATGGCGGCTTTCTGTTCATCCGTCAGTGGCTGGTAGGTGAACCAGACATGGCGGAATTCGACGCGGTTGCTGCCGTCTCCGGCAATGGGATGGGCAGGGTTCACGATCTCCGGCGCGGTATCGAGGAGCTTGAAGATGCGCTCGCAGGCGGCCATGGCGGCTTGCAGGATGTTGTATTTGTCGCTGAGGTCCTGGATGGGGCGCCAGAAGCGCTGCGAATACTGGATAAACATTGCCAAAACGCCGATGGTGACGGCTCCGTTGAGGACGCCGAAGCCGCCGCGCCAGATGACGAGGGCGATGGCAATTGAGGAGAGAATTTCGACGGCTGGGTAGTAGAGGGCGTAGGCAAAGATGGTGTCTTTAAAGGCGATCATGTGGAGCTTGTTGACGGCTTCGAAGTCGTCGTAGGCGCGCTGTTCGCGGTTAAAGAGCTGGACGACGGCCATGCCGGAGATGTGTTCCTGGGTGAAGCTGTTGATGCGGGCGATGGCGGCGCGGACGCGGCGGTAGCTTTCGCGGACGCTGTTGCGGAACAGGCGCGTGACGATGAAGATGACCGGCAGGACGGCGAAGGCGATGAGGGCCAGCCACCAGTTGATGGTGAGCATGACGGCGGCCATGATGGTGAGGTTGAAGAAGTCGTCGACGATGGCGAGGACGCCGGCGGTGAACATCTCGTTGATGGCATCGACGTCGGAGGTGAGGCGGGTGACCAGACGGCCTACGGCGTGGGTGTCAAAGAAGCCGATGTGCATGCGCTGCATGTGGCGGAAGATGTCTCGACGGAGGTCGAACATGATCTTCTGTCCGGTCCACTGCATGAGGTAAACCTGAATGAATTCAAAGAGATAGGCGGAGAGCAGCGCGACCAGGTAGATGGCGGCAAGACGGGTAATTCCGGCGTAGGGATCGGCGGGAAGACGGCGGGTGAGCCAGTTGGTGGCGGGTCCGGGAGTGCCGGTGAGATAGCGGTCGATGGCAACTTTGACGAGGTAGGGGCCGGTGACGTCGGAGAGCGATTTGAGGGTGACTGAAAGCGCGGAAACGGTGGCCTGGATCCAGTAGGGGCGCAGGTAATGTGTGAGGCGGCGGACCAGGCGCCCATCATAGACTTTGCCGACGGGATCTTCGTCGCGCGGTTTGGGTTTTTTGTCGTCTGCGTCGGCCATGGGCTCTCGATTCAATGGTACGACAGAGGGCGAAGAGGGGGACTAAGGGACGAGGGACTCCTGGCCAGTTCTCAGTGGTCAGTGATCAGTTTTGAGGCCTCAAATCTCCATCTGGAGGGTGAAAAACAGGGCAATTTGTCTGCCTTTGAGGTGAATAAACAGGCGGAACCTCACCCTTCGAGGTGAGGTTTCTTTACGGAACAGAGCACACAAAGTGAGTAAAACGACGTTTT
>JBEKRU010000105.1:0-20811 GCA_049518435.1 Occallatibacter sp.
GAAGCAGGGACTCGCGCAGCTTGGCGGGGCAATCGGCGTTGACGCAGCGCCAGTCGACTTCGCCTTCTTCGCGGACGACCGGGTTGCCGCACTCGGGACAGTCTGCAGGGTAGGAGAATCGCCTGGTTCCGCGCGGATGATCGGCGTCCTCAATGACTTCGACGACTTTGGGGATGACGTCGCCGCCGCGTTCGACCTTGACCCAGTCGCCGATGAGGAGGCCCATGCGCTCAATGAATTCGGCGTTGTGGAGCGTGGCGCGACTGACGGTTGTGCCGCCGATGAAGACCGGCTTGAGCATGGCGGTGGGCGTGAGCTTGCCGGTGCGACCGACCGTGATCATGATGTCGTCGAGGTGAGTTATGCCGGACTTGGCGGTGAATTTGTAGGCGATGGCCCAGCGTGGGGCGCGGCCGGTGTAGCCGAGGCGAAGCTGGGTTGCGTGCGAATCGACCTTGAGGACGACACCGTCGATTTCGTAGCCGAGCGTGGCGCGCCGAGCCTCGGCCGCGTCGATGAATTGCATCATGGCTTCGACGGTCTTGACACGTCCGCGGTGGGGATTGACGCGGAAGCCGAGTGCGGTCAGGGCATCGAGCGTGGCGGTCTGGCCTTGCGCAAGATACTCGCCTTCGATGAGGAGGAAGTAGGCAAAGAAGACGAGGCGTCGGTTGGCGACGATGCTGGGCTCGAGGGTGCGCAGCGTTCCGGCGGCGGCGTTGCGGGGGTTGACGGCGGGCGGAAGGCCCTGCTGTTCACGCTCTTCGTTGAGGCGCAGGAAGGCAGCTTCCGGCATCACGGTTTCGCCGCGGACTTCAAAGGCTTGCGGGAGGCCGAGCTTCTTCAGCGTGGCTGCGGGAATCGAGAGGGGAATGCTGCGGATGGTGCGGATGTTGGAGGTGACGTCTTCGCCGATCTGGCCGTCGCCGCGGGTGATGCCGTAGGCGAGGCGAGAGCCGCCGTCGTCTGCGGCTTCATAGCGGATGGCGGCGCTGAGGCCATCGAGTTTGAGCTCGGCGGTGTACTCGACGGGAGAATTGCCCGCGAGGTCGTGAACGCGGCGGTCCCAGTCGGCCAGCTCTTCGGAGTTGTAGGCGTTGTCGAGCGAGAGCATGGCGCGGGAATGGCGGACCTTTTGGAAACCTTCGGCCGGTTTGCCGCCGACGCGCTGGGTGGGCGAATCGGGGGCGAGCAGATCGGGATGCGCGGCCTCAATGTGCTTGAGCTCGTTCATGAGTGCGTCGTACTCGGCGTCTGTGATTCTGGGGGCGTCGAGAACGTAGTAGAGGTGCTCGTGATGGCGAAGTTCGGCGCGAAGTTCTTCCGCGCGTTTGGCGGGATCCGGGTGGGGGTGTTTGGCGTCGCCCATGGGGTGAATTATAGGGGGCTGCAACCCAGGGGTAGTTCTGTGACTGCGTAATTTCAGGAACTGAGGCTTACCGCCCTCCCCGGTCCCCAAAAGCGAGGGACCGGGGGCAGCCAAATGGATGCGAGGTCAGGCAGTCAAAGGACGTAGTATGGTTGGCGGAGTCCTATGGAACCTGTAACTCATTTTCTAACCGGAGCATGCATTGGCCGGGCGGGGTTGAATCGCAAGACGGCGTATGCCACGCTTGCGGCGGTGCTGGCTGCTGAGGCCGCGGACATGGACATCTTCTGGGGTCTGCGGGGCCAGGTGGACGAGCTGAAGCACCACCGCGGGATTACGCATACCTTCATCGCCGTACCGGTGGTGGCAGGCGTGGTGGTGGGGACTGTATGGCTGCTGCACCGGTGGCGCGAGGGGCGGCGTAGACCGAAATTGCAGGCGTTCACGGAGCGCAACCCGGGCGCGCCGGTGCCGCTGCGGTTGCAGCAGCAGCCGGTTAACTGGGTGTGGCTATACGCCACGGCGCTGATCGCGGCGCTGAGCCACCTGCTGCTGGACTGGACGAACAACTACGGAGTGCGGCCGTTTTTCCCGTTCAACCCGCGTTGGTATGCGGGGAGTTTCATGTTTATTGCCGAGCCGGTGCTTTGGGCGCTGTTCTTTCTGGCGCTGGCCATGCCGTGGCTGTTTGGGTTGGCGGACAGGGAAATGGGCGTGCGACGGCAGGTGTTTCGCGGGCGCGGGTGGGCCATTTTTGCGCTGATCGGCATGGTGGCGCTGTGGGGTTGGCGATGGACCGAGCATGAGCGGGGAGTCGCGATGGTGGGGCAGACGCAGGTTGCGACGGCGCCGGTGATCCGGGTGGGACTGGAGCCTTATCCGGTGACTCCGTTCAAGTGGCACGCGATCCTGGAGACGGATGGTTATTACCAGACTGCGGAGATCAATACGCGGACCGGGGTGATCGACAGCGATGCGCAGACGGATGTGCTTTTCAAGCCGCCAGTGACAGAGGCGACAGAGGCCGCCAAGCGGACGCCTCTGGGACAGGCGTATCTGGATTGGGGAACGTGGGCCGTGGTGCGGGATGTGGGGCAGGTTGCTGAGCCGGGGATGGACCCGCCGAAGCTGCCACCGAACCGGACATGGACTACGGTGGAGTTTACGGATCTGCGGTTTGGGTATTCGTATTTGGGCGCGGGACGGACGAGCGGGCGTAACACGCTGGGCGGCGCGGTCTATATTGTGGATGGGCATGAAGACGCGGGTGAAGAGATGAACGGGCGGGAGCAGAAGTGAGAGCTTTCACTATTCTTGACCGGTCCCGGTTGTGCTCGTTGTAGTCGTGGCGAGGTGGGTTTTGCCGTTGGTGATGGTGACGCTGGGAAGACGGTAGTCCTGGATGGTGATGCCGGCCCGAGTGCGCCCCACGCGCTCGTATTGGGTGAAGATGACCGGGGACCCTGGGCAGAGGTATCGGGAATGTCCGTCTCGCCCCACTGTTCCTCCATTTGTGAGATTGAAGTTCACCTGCTGAACCGGGCTGATGTTCATATCGGCAGGAGCGCGGTCGAGGGAGCCAGCCCATCCCGCGCCTTGCACGCCGGGGCCAGGATCCGGGTTTGAGTTATCAAGATTGCAGGGGGTATCGGACCAGACAACGTGGATGTAGGTCAGCGGCGGATCGCGCAGAGCCGATCGGCAGATAAGGCCTGTAGCCTGGCTGAAGGGAGTGAGGAAGCCTGTCAAAGGAGAGCAGACGCCGAAGCCGGGGACAGAGAAGTCTGCGCGTGGCAAAGGGATTTGCGAGACGCTCGTTACCCTTGCCTGGGTGAGGGCGAAGGTGACGCGGAGTGTAAGCGGCATGGCTTTGAACTGCTCATAAATGGCGCGAGGCATGGCAACCTCAGCATCGCTGCCGTCTGCTCCGACGTAGAATTTGGGCGCGGCGGTGTGTTGCCAGCGGGAGGCCCAGCGTAAGCCGTTGGGGGCTTCCACCTCAAGCTTGACCGCGTCGGGGATAAGTACAGTTCCAGAAGCGACGCCGGTGCCTTCGAGCGGAGTGTCGATGAGGACTTCTCCGTTGTCGGAATAGCTTTCAATTTGCGAAAGACCTGGGTCAATTGGGCGGTAGGCGAGATGAACGGGCGGGGTTGAGGCGGCAGGATAGTTTGCTTCAATGCGGCTGTGTTGCTGTTCGATACGGGCGCTGAGGGGCGCGCAGAGGATGAGCAGCGCGGGAATGCCAAACAGCAGTATGCGGGCTGGAAGGGCGCGGCGCCGGACATACTGCAGCACAGTGACAACGGCGCACAGGCAAAACATCAGAATCAAGAGACCCTGCGCGGTGTAGGACGTACCTTCAATGCCGGTGAAGTGTTTGGGCATAAACCGCTGTACCAGGGCCTGGAGAGCGAAAGCTCCCAGAAAAACTTCGAGCAGGACGAGCATCATCTGAGCGAAGGTGGAAGTGACAACGGAAATAGCGAAGAGGGGCAGAACGACAACGATGGTGAGCAGGAGCAGGTTGTAGAGCAGTCCCGGAATGTACACGGAAGGATTGAAGCCGGTCTCTGCGAGCACTGCGCACTGGGCGATGAAGATGGGCACGTAGATAAAAGCCAGCAGGAAGAGCAACTTTGCGGCAAGAAGCTTCGGCCATTCATAGGGACGGGTGAGCCAGAACTGGCGGTCGCCCACCAGTGTCTCCGCGTGGACGGCGCGGATGATGAGCAGGCCCCAACTGACAGGGACAAGGGTGCGAAGAATATACCCCGCGAGCACAAACTGGTATCCGATGGTTGAATGGTTTCCCATCACGCTGTGAACGTTATCGGGGCTGACCCATTGCTGGGGATAGAACAAGGCAAAGGCGGCGGTAATGGCGACGGAGAGAAAAATCTCTCCCCAGAAGCGGCGGACGTCTTTGGCGAAGATGTGCAGAATCTGTTTCATGCCGCGGTCCCTTCGGCTGGGTTGTGGTGTTGAGAAGAAGTACGGAGGCGTCCGGACTTGGCGACGGCGAGAAAGATCTGGCGCAAGGGCATGGGGTCGAAGGTGATGTCGCGGGCTGTGGGGAAAAGGCTTGCGAGCTCGATTTCGGATGCCTGGTCCTGATAGCCGCTGTGGACGAAGTGGATGACGCGGTCGGTGAGTTGGGGTTGGAGCCAGGTTGGGGGGAGATTGCCGGGGAGCGGCTGGGGGTTTTCTAGCGTGACGGTTACATCGCGGAACCGGCCGGTGAGGACGGACATTTCTTCAGAGAAGAGGAGGCGGCCTTGTTCGAGATAGCCGACGTGGCTGGAGAAGCTCTCAATCTCGGCAAGGTCGTGGGAGGAGAGGAAGATTGTGGTTTCGGGGGCGCGTTCGATGAGGCCTTCAATGAGCTCGTCACGGACCAGGGGATCGAGGCCGGAGAATGGCTCGTCGAGGATGATGAGCGAAGGACGGTAGGAAAGAGAGCTGGCGAAGGCGGCTTTCATCTTCATGCCGCGGGAGAGGTGCTTGAGCTGGCGCTTGAGAGGGAGATCGAATTGGCGGACGAGCTGCTGCTCGAGGGCGCGGTCCCAGCGAGGATAGAAGGGACGGTAGTAATCGAGCAGGGCGCCGACGGTCATCCAGTCGGGCATCTCCTGGTTTTCCGAGACGTAGCCGATTCGCTCGAAGGCTTTGCCGGCGAGGCGGCGGGACTCGATGCCGAGCACCTGCGCGCGTCCGGCGGTGGGGCCGAAGATGTTCATGAGGACCTTGATGGCGGTGGTTTTACCGGCGCCGTTGGCCCCGACGAGGGCGTAGATGGCGCCTTCAGCGACGGTGAGGTTGAGGCTGTCGATGGCCAGGGTGCGTCCGAATTTTCGGGTGAGGCCTTCGGTGCGGATGGCGTCGGTCATGGCTCTTTGGTGCCTCCAACGTTGGGCTCGGCGGGTTGGGTTGAGTCGTTGGCGGAAAGGCGGTCCCAGTGGGCGGAGATGGAGGAGAGCATTTCGTCTTGCTCGATTCCGAGGCGCTTGGCTTCGACGACGAGTTCTTCGATCTCGTGGCCGAGGAGCTGAGTGCGGTCTTTCTGGGTGGAATCGGGAAGGACGGCGACGACGGTGCCGATGCCGGGGCGGGTTTCAAGCAGGCCTTCGCTGACCAGGTGGGCGACGATTTTGTGCGCGGTGTTGGGGTTGATTTTGAGCTCTTTGCTGAGGGCGCGGACGGAGGGGTAGGGATCACCGGGGCGCAACTGACCGGAGACCATGGCGCGCTTCGAGGCGTAAACGATTTGTTCGAAAAGAGATACGCCGGGTCGGAATGTGACGCGGAAGGGAATCACGTGTGTACTATAACAGATAGTACAGTGATTGCAAGCAAATATTGTTTATTCCTGGGATTTCGATCATGGGGTGGGAGATCGGGAGCTGTTTTGCGCGGAATAGAAATAATTGTTCGCTGGATGAAAGGATTCGGGTTGACCGTGGGAGACGTGGACCGCAGAATGAAAAGAGACTTAACCGCTCCGCGGACCGACACCCGTCGGCGGGGACTCCGGACCTGGTTGTGAAGAACAGTATTCCCCGATGTTTGGTAAGCTCCTGAAACGGAAGAGATTGAGGTTTATATGTTTGCTTATGTTCTGGTTCTGCTGGCAGTTTTGACGCGTGTTTTGCCGCATCCGGGGTGGATGAACTTCACTGCGGTGGGGGGGGCGCTGCTTTACTTTGGGGCGCGGCGGTCGTGGCGGGAGATGCTGATTCCGTTGACCGTTTTGATGGCGACGGACTACTACCTGACCACCTATGTCTACCACTATCCCTTTCATTTTCAGGGGTATGTGACGACCTGGGCGTGGTATGGGATGGCGATGGCGCTGGGGTTGATCCTGCTGAAGGCGAAGACGAATTTTGTGCGGGTCGCGGTGGGAGTGATTCTGGGGCCGACCTCGTTTTTCGTGGTGTCGAACTATGCGGTTTGGGCGAGCGGCATCGTGCTGTACCCGCACACGCTGAGTGGATTGATGGCGTGCTACGTGGCGGCTATCCCTTTCTACCGCAATGACTTGCTGTCAACGGCGATGGTGGCCGGGCTGGCGTTTGGGGTTCCGGCGCTGGTGCGGCGGTTCTCCGCTGCGCCGGTGGCGGCGGCTGTTCCCGCAGGGACCAGCGACTAGGAAACAGGGACCAGGGACGACCTGTGGTCAGTTTTAAAGCAGGAAAAGCTCACTCGAGAGGGTGAGCTACACAGGTAAAAGTCTGCTTATGAGGTGAGGAAACTGGCCGAAACATACCCCGATGAGGTTAGATTTCCTACAAATAATTACCTCAGAGGGTGAGGAAATACGCGTTTTGTCTGTTCGGGTCTGGATATTTGGAGCAGCAAGTCGGCTTCGGGCTTCCCATTTTCTTTAAAAACGTGCTGATTGCGCACGAGATAACGGCTTAACTTATTGATTACTAGTTGTTTATTTGGATGATGTTGTCTGTGCAGGTGCGCTCCGCAATAGCGGCTTACGGGGCCGGGAGTGTCTGTAACTTCCCAGAACACTTGAATTTATGCCGGGACTACGATTCGGGCCGGCTGGAGCAGTTCCGGGCGGTTCAAATTGGCCAATGGTTAAGTAAGAAGTGAAGTGTAGCTTGCACAGGGGGCAGGGGTCAGGGGTCAGCAAACCTGGGTATGCCGGATCGCGGCTGGGCTTGGGGCAGGTTGGCTCGATTCCCGGTCCCCACGGGCGAGGGAACGGGACGCCCGGCCGTTGTGGGGTATGTCTCAATCAGGGCCGCTTGTGGAGATTGTGCTCGCCCACCCTTCGCAAAAGCCGCGCAGGATGGGGCACCCTCAGTGGTGGGAGTGGTTGGAGCTTAAAGAGGCAGGATGCGCCACCCGCCCTGGGGGAAGAGGGCGAGAGTCCGGGCCTGAAGGCCACTGGGATTTGGTCTTTCTCCGGAGGCTGAAGCCTCCGGCTCCCTCCGAGATATTCGACTTTGAACAATTGGTAACAGGCGGAGCACTCTTCGGTTTTTCTTTGAACCGTCATCTTGCCTGCGGAAAGATCGGTGATATTCTCCTGATGCGATCCAATTAAAGATATTTCCTGACGTATGCGGAGTTCTCAGGCGTCCGGAACCTGTGGCTGGCCGCGTTTTGTGCAACGATGCGGCGACAGGTGACAATCCTCAGCTTTGTTCGGGAGTTCCGTTGCCATGATGCGAAATTTTCAGGTTTTTCAGTCTGCAGTTGTTGCAGTTGCCTTTTCTCGAGTTGTCAGACGTTCGCGGAGATGCGGGCGGTTCGCGATGCATTTCGGCTTGCTGGCCGCGCTGAGTTGCGGCGCGTGGCGTTCCAGCTTTGCGCAGACACTAGCCGAATTCAGTTGGGCGCAGAGCGTTGTTGCGAACTTTGCGAACAACGACCTCAACCAGCCCTGCGGGGTGGCTGTTGACGGCAGCGGCAGCGTCTATATTGCGAATGCCGGTAATAACGAAGTGTTGAAGGAGACGCTGTCGGCGGGAAGCTACATTCAGAGTGTTGTAGCAAATGGCGTAACCAACGGCCTGTCTAATGCCTGTGCGATCGCGGTAGATGGGAGCGGGAACGTCTATATAGCCGATTCGCTTAATAACCGGGTGTTGAAGGAGACGCTGTCGGCGGGCAGCTACACCCAAAGCGTTGTGGCAAACCTTGCCAACAACGGCCTATCCAACCCCGATGGAGTCGCGGTTGACAGCAGCGGCAACGTTTATATAGCCGATACCGACAATAACCGGGCGTTGAAGGAGACGCTTTCGGCGGGCAGCTACACGCAGAGCACGATAGGCACCGGTCTGGATTATCCCTATGCGGTCGCGGTGGACAACAGCGGCAACGTCTATATTGCCGGGTGGGGCAGCAATATCCAGGTAGTTAAGGAGACACTTTCGGCGGGCAGCTACACGCAGAGCGTTGTCGCAAACACCTCCGTCAACGGCCTGGGTTATCCCTATGGGGTGGCAGTGGACAGCGCCGGAAACGTCTATATTTCCGATCCAAACAATTACCGGGTGTTGAAGGAGACGTATTCGGCGGGCGCCTATACGCAGAGCGTTGTCGCAAACGCTGCAACCAATGGCCTGTCTGATCCCTGGGGCGTCGCGGTAGATGGGAGCGGCAACGTCTACATTTCCGATTACAACAACGGGAAGGTCTTAGAGGAGAATCCGTCGGGCGCGAACTTCGGGGCGGTGAACGCGGGGAGCACAAGCGCGACTCCGATCTCCATGGTCTTTACATTCGTCCAGGGATATCCGTTGAGCGCCATCGATGTGCAGACACAGGGCGCCCTGGGCCTGGACTTTACCAATGCCGGTACCGGAAGTTGCCAGCTTGACATTGCCTATGCTGCCCGAGATACATGCACAGTCGATGTGAATTTTTCGCCGACGGCCTCCGGGACAAGGTATGGCGCGGTGGAGCTGATAGTTGGGAATGGGCATCAGCTTGCAACAGGCTATATGCAAGGCACGGGCGTGGGGCCGCAGGTGAACTTTCTGCCCGGAGTCCAGAGCGTTGTGGCAGGCGGCGTCGATACATCCGATATCATTTATCCCGATGATGTCGCAGTGGACGAGAGCGGCAATGTTTATATCGTCGACTACGGGAATAGCTCGGTGTACAAGGAGACGCCTTCGGCGGGCGGTTACACCCAGTCTATTGTTTACAACGAACTGGCCTATCCCTTCGGGGTCGCGGTGGATGGCAGCGGCAACATCTATATTGCCGATACTGACGCTCGCGCGGTGTTGAAGGAGACACCTTTGTTGAGTAGCTACACGCAGAGCATTGTCGCAAATTATAACAACGGCCTTTCCGCCCCCTATGGACTGGCGGTGGACGGGAGCGGCAACGTCTATATCGGAGATTTCCTCAACAACGAGGTTTTAAAGGAGACGTTTTCGGCGGGGAGCTACACGCAGAGCGTTGTGGCAAACGCTGCCAACAACGGTCTGTCGTACCCCCGTTCAATCGCGGTGGACGGGAGCGGCAACGTCTATATTGCCGATGGCAACAATAGCCGTGTGTTGAAGGAGACGCTTTCGGCGGGGAGCTATATCCAGAGCGTTGTTGCAAACGCTGCCAGCGACGGGCTTTCCTCTCCCCGAGGAGTGGCGGTGGACGGGAGCGGCAACGTCTTTATTGCCGATTACGGCAAAAACAGTGTATTCAAGGAGACGCTTTCGGCAGGTAGCTATACCCAGAGCGTGATCGCGAACGCTGCCAATAACGGCCTGAATGGTCCATTTGGGGTCGCAGTGGATGGAAAGGGCAACGTCTATATTGCCGATTACAACAATGACCGGGTGTTGAAACTGGATTCGGCCGATGGGCCAAGCCTGAGTTTCGCGACGACAGCATATGGGGCGATCAGCACGGACAGCCCGAAAACGGTGACGGTAGAGAACGTGGGTAACGCCGCGTTGAGCTTTTCAATACCAGCGACTGGAAACAATCCGAGCATCGCGGCGAATTTTACGTTGAACAGCGGAGGAGTTTCGGCTTGCCAGGTGGAAGATTCCGGAACGTTGACTCCGGAGACGCTGGCGGCGAACGCCTCCTGCGAGTTGTCCATCAGCTTTGCGCCGGAGACGGTGGGTACGCTTAGCGGTTCGCTGGTGTTGACAGACAACAATTTGAACGCCGCCGCGCCAGTCTACGCTTCGCAAAGCATTGCGCTGAACGGCACGGCGATTCAGGCGACACCACAGATCACCTGGGCGACGCCGGCTGCGATTATCTACGGCACAGCGCTGGGGGCTGGGCAGCTGAATGCCAGCGCCTCCGTGGCTGGGAGCTTCAGCTATTCTCCTGCGTCGGGGACGGTGCTGGGCGCGGGATCGTACACGATCACGGCAACTTTTACGCCGACGAATTCGACAGACTATGCGACCGTGACATCGACAGTAGAGCTCACGGTGAACCAGGCTACGCCGGTGATTACGTGGGCGACGCCGGCTGCGATAACATATGGCACCGCGCTGGGGGCCGCGCAATTGAATGCCAGCTCTTCGATAGCTGGAAGCTTCTTCTATTCTCCTGCGGCGGGAACAGTGTTGAGTGGAGGATTGCAAACGATTGCCACTACTTTTACGCCGACCGATACGACGGATTATACGAACGCGACGGCTAGCGTGACGGTGACGGTGAACCAGGCGACGCCAACGATTACCTGGGCGACGCCGGCTGCGATGACGTATGGCACCCCGCTGGGGTTCGCACAGTTGAATGCGAGCACGACGGCGACTGGGAGCTTCAGCTATTCTCCTTCGGCTGGGACTGTGTTGACCGCAGGTTCGCACACGATTACAGCGACTTTTACACCCACTTATCCAGCCGACTATACGAGTGGGACGGCAAGCGTGACGGTGACGGTGAACCAGGCTACGCCGGCGATAACGTGGATGCCGGTCGC
Source organism: Occallatibacter sp. (assembly GCA_049518435.1). Lineage (GTDB taxonomy): Bacteria > Acidobacteriota > Terriglobia > Terriglobales > Acidobacteriaceae > Telmatobacter. The sequence goes on from JBEKRU010000105.1 coordinate 10,797, forward strand.
GATCACATATGGCACCGCACTTGGAGCTGCGCAACTGAATGCGAGTTCGCCGGTGGCTGGGAGTTTCAGCTATTCTCCTGCGGCTGGGACGGTGTTGGGCGCCGGTTTGCAGGCGCTGAAAGTGACATTTACGCCGACCGATACGACGGATTATACGAGCGCGATGGCTACCGCGACGCTGACGGTGAACCAGGCGACGCCAGCGATTACGTGGCCCCCGCCAGTTGCAATTATCTATGGCGCCGCACTTGGAGCCGGGCAGTTGAATGCGAGCTCGCCGGTGGCTGGGAGCTTTAGCTATTCTCCGGCGGCGGGGACGGTTTTGACCGCGGGGTCGTATACGCTGACCGCGACGTTTACGCCCACGGATAGTGTGGACTATACGGGGGCAACAGCGAGCGTAACGCTGGTGGTAAACCGTGTGGCGCCGACTCTTTCCTGGTCGACACCTGCCGCGATCACATATGGCACGGCGCTGAGCGCGACGCAACTGGATGCCACCGCTCCGGTGCCCGGGAGCTTTACTTATTCTCCTGGTGCAGGGACGGTGCTGAGTGTGGGACAGCACACAGTTACGGCAAACTTCACGCCGACCGACACGACGGATTACGACGGTGGCATAGCCAATGTGACGGTGACGGTGACGCAGGCGACGCCATCGATTACCTGGGCGACGCCGGCGGCGATTCCGTATGGGACGGCGCTGAGCGCTGCGCAGTTGAATGCAAGTTCGACGGTGGCCGGGAGCTTCAGCTATTCTCCTGCGGCGGGGACGGTGTTGACCCTAGGGCCGCACACGGTGACGGTGACGTTTACACCGACGGACACGACGGACTACTCGACCGCAACGGATAGTGTGACGGTGACTGTGAAGCAGGCAACGCCGGCGATTACGTGGGCGACTCCTGCTGCGATTACGTATGGCACCGCACTGGGCACTGCGCAGTTGAATGCGAGCTCGACGGTAGCGGGGACGTTCAGCTATTCTCCCGCGGCGGGAACGGTGTTGACTGCAGGGTCGCAAACAATCACAGCGACATTTACGCCAACCGATACGACGGACTATGTAACTGCGACGGCGACTGCGACGTTGACAGTGAACCAGGCCACCCAATCGATTACTTTCACGCCGCCAACCTCTCCGGTTACATTCCCGATCTCGCCCATCACATTGAGCGCGACGGGGGGAGCGTCGGGGAATCCAGTCACTTTCAGCGTTGTTTCCGGTCCCGGAACAGTGAGCGGCACCAATGGCACAACGCTCACCATCACCAACGCGGGCACGGTCGTGGTGGCCGCGAACCAGGCAGGCAATACGGACTACGCCCCCGCGGCCCAGGTGACGCAAAGCATCGTAGTCAATCCTTCGACTATCGCGGTTCTCCTGTCGCCCACGCCAGGATTGGGCACTACACTGGGCACCACCGGTGTGATCTTCCAGTGGACCTCGGCCGCCGGAGCGACCGACTACCAGCTCAACCTGAGCGCCATTGGGCCAGGCCAGAGCGAGCTGTTCTTATACAAGGGCACGGCCACTACCGCGACCGCAACTCTCCCCGCAAACGGCGCAGAGGTTTACGCAACGCTCTATTCCCATGTCAATGGAGTCTGGCAATCCAACAGCTACGTGTATTACGAAAGCGGTCCGCGCCTGGCTGCGCTGACATCTCCCACGCCGGGCCTGGGCACCATTCTCGGCACCAGCAGTGTCATCTTTCAGTGGACTACGGGGGCTGAGGTCTCCGAATACCAGCTCAACCTGAGCGCCATTGCGGCTGGTGACAGCGATCTGTTCCTGTACAAGGGCACGGCCACTGGCGCGACCGTGCTTAGCCTGCCGGCAAACGGCGTCAAGGTGTACGCACGGCTCTATTCCTATGTCAATGGGGCCTGGCAGTACAACGACTATGCGTATACCGAAAGCGGTACGCCCACCGCGGCCACGCTCACAACGCCCACGCCTGGATTGAGCACCATTCTCGGCACCAGCGGTGTGATGTTCGAGTGGACCGCCGGGGTTGCCGTCACCGACTACCAGTTGAACCTGAGCGCCATTGCGGCCGGTGACAGCGAGCTGTTCCTGTATAAGGGCACGGCCACCAGCGCGACCGTGCTTAGCCTGCCGGCAAACGGCGTGAAGGTGTATGCACGGCTCTATTCGTATGTGAATGGAGCCTGGCAGTACAACGACTATGTGTATACCGAAGGCGGCACAGCCACTCCAGCCGCGCTGATATCTCCCACGCCGGGATTGAGCACCATCCTTGGCGCCAGCGATGTGGTCTTTCAGTGGACCGCCGGAACAGCCGTCACCGATTACCAGCTCAATCTGAGTGCGGTTGCAGCGGGTGACAGCGAGCTGTTCTTGTACAAGGGTACGGCCACTAGCGCGACCGCGCTCACGCTGCCGGCAAACGGAGCGAAGGTGTATGCACGGCTCTACTCCTACCTGAACGGAGCCTGGCAGTATATCGACTACGTGTATACCGAACAGTAGGGAAACCGGCACTTGGCGCTGCACTCGGTTTGCGCAGTGCGAGCGTGTCGGCCCGTCCGATGGGGTAGCCTCGGTTGTGCTGGGTTGAGGCCTGATTAGTCTGTGAGCGACTTGCCGGAGCGCTTTCTTTTTATCCACCACCAGGCGAAGCCGATCACGGCTAGCGCGGTTACGATTGCTACTACCGTGAGGGAGTGGTGGGCGACTACCTGGACTGCGCCGGGGCCTAGCTTGAGAACTAATAGCGAGAGGATGAGCCAGCGGACCATGCGGCCGCAGAAGACGGCGAGCATGAAGGGGACGACGCGCATTTCAAAGACGCCGGCGGCAAAGACGAAGGCCTTCCATGGAGTGGGCGGGGGCAGCATGGAGGGAATCATCATGGCCAGGAACTCCTGGCGCTCGAAACGGGTGCGCATGCGCTCGTAGCGCTCGCGGTTGACGCGCTTGAGAAGGAACAGCTCGCCGCCGGCGCGGCCGAGGCCATAGGGAAGCAGCCCACCGATGGCGGAGCCGATGGAGGCCATGAGGATATAGAGCCAGAAACGGGGCTTGTCATTCCAGACGGAGAGGGCTAAAAGTGCATCCATAGGAATGGGGAGTGTGGAGGAATCGAGCAGGGCGAGGGCGCCCATGCCCCAAATGCCGAATTTGGCCAGGAAGGGCAGCAGTACGAGATTGAGTTTGGCCATCCAATGAACGAAAAACTGCTTCAAACGGGGTCCCCTTCCACCCGGTAAGCCGTCTTACCTATAGGCCTTATTGTACGGGGCGTGGTGCGCCGGTGGGACGGGATGTGGCGTTGGGCGCGGATATAGCGGGAATGAGAGAATAGAAGGAAAGGACTCGAAGCGGAGCTGTGGGGCGCGTGTGCGCTCCGGATGGCTGCCGCACATTGCATGCTCTCAATAAAAGCACCCATTGACGAGAACGAGGCGGATCCACCCCAGGCCGACGCTCCGATTGCGAAGATCGGGGAGGTTCGCGATCTGGAGCCGGCGTCGCCGGTGGTGCGGGGCTCGCGCTGGGTAGACTACGACACGCACGAACTGCTGGAGATGATCAGCGAGCTCGAGGATGAGCGGCGCTGGGCGCGGCTGCGGGAAGGTGCGCTGTGGGCAGTGATTGTGCACGCGTCGATTATCCTGGCATTGTTTTTGCTCCCCAGATACATATTTCAGCCGCGGGTCATCGAGCCCAGCACGAAGACGCAGAAGGATTGGACCTACCTGGATTCGCCGATTGTGCGGCCGAAACTGCCATCGCAAAAGCCGACATTGACGACCCCTGTGAAGCCGCAGATTGACAGGAAGACGCTGGAGGCGATGAACAAGGCGACTCCGCCTCCGCCGCAGCCGCAGCCAACGCCGCAGCAGGCTGCTCCGGCACCGGTGCCACCTGCGCCGACTCCGCCTCCGCCGCAACAGCAGCAGGCTCAGGTGGAGGCGCCGCGGCCGGCTGCTGTGCCGGCGCGGCCGAGTTTCGCGATGGGATCGCAAAATCCGCTGGATCAGTTGCAGCAGGCGATGCGTGGCGCTTCGCGAAATCCCACTTCAGGAAGCTCGAGCAACCTGGGAGGCGGAGGCGGACTGGCGATGCATCCGGGAGCGGGAACGGGCGGCGTGGAGGTGCTGAGCGATACGCAGGGTGTGGACTTTGGTCCGTGGCTGCGACGCTGGCACTTTGAGACGCAGAAGACGTGGGACCCGCTGATTCCGGACGAGGTGAACCCGCCGATTTTGAAGAAGGGCCAGGTGCTGATCCACTTCAAGGTGCTGCCGGATGGGCGCATTATGGATGGAAGCATGCTGCTGGAGGGGCGGTCGGGCGATACGGCGCTGGATCGGGCGGCGTGGGGCGCGCTGCAGGGTTCGAACTATCCGCCGCTGCCGAAGGATTTTCATGGGCCGTACCTGGAGCTGCGGGCGCTGTTTATGTATAACATGCAGCCGCAGTGAAGCTGCGGGGTTGGCAGATCGGCGGCGTTGCTTCCCCGGTATGTGGCGTTGACGGTTGGTCGGAGGGTCATTTCTGATGCGAGTTTCTGTTCTGATGGCTGTTTCGGCGATTTTGTGTTTTGGCGTGGCGGCTGGGGCGCAGACTGCGGCGTCTGATCCCGCGGGGCAAACGGGTTCAGGCACGGCAGCTGAAAAACAGGCGTCCGACAAGGGCGGGGCGGTGGTGGGGAGCGGGGGCGTTGAGCTGCTTTCCGATACGGAGGGCGTGGACTTTGGGCCGTATCTGCGCGAATGGAGCCGCATTACACAGGCGAAGTGGGAGCCGCTGGTTCCCGATGAGGTGAAGCCGCCGACGTCGAAGTCGGGAACGGTTGTGCTTCGGTTCAAGATTCTGCCTGACGGGCATTTGATGGATGGCGGAATGGTGCTGGACGGACGCTCGGGCGATGTGGCGATGGATCGGGCGGCGTGGAAGGCTGTTGCGGATTCGAAGTTCCCGGCGCTGCCGGAGGGGTTCCATGGGCCATACATGGAGCTGCGGGCGAAGTTTGTTTACGGCGCGCAGAAGTAGGCCGATGAGGCTTTTGGCGGTTGCCGTTTTGTTGGTGGCCGCGTCAGCCTGCGCCCAGGACATTGTTGTCTCCCCGAACGGACCAATCAAGACTCTAACGGAAGCGCGCGATGCTGCGCGTGCGGAGCGCCGCTCCGGGCGGACGGGCAGCATCCCCATTACAGTGCGCGCAGGGACATATATTCTTCCCGAGACGCTGGTTCTGGGCCCGGAAGACAGCGATACAGTTTGGCAAGCTGCGCACGGCGAACATCCGGTAATCAGTGGTGGGCGCGCGATCTCCGGATGGACAAAGGGAGCCGGCGGGGTTTGGTCGGCCAGTGCTCCCGGCGACGCCTTCAATCAACTTTTTGTGGATGGGCGGCGAGCTACGCGGGCGCGTACTCCGAATTACGGGTTCTTTCGTGCGGATGGTCCGAGCTCGCAGGATAAGCCCTATCAACTTCACTATCGCGGCAACGATATCAAGAAGGAATGGGCAGACCGGGGCGATGTGGAGGTGGTTGCTTATTTGGCGTGGGCGGATATTCGCATGCCGATTGTGAAGGTGGATGAAGCGAATCATACGGCCACGCTGGGTTCGGACCCGCGGCCGTCGAACAAGGAAGTGGATGCGCGGTACTACATCGAGAACGCGCCCGACGCACTGGATTCTCAAGGGGAGTGGTATCTGGATCGGGTGAAGCATACGGTTTTTTACATGCCGGTTACCGGCGAAGATATGACGCGGGCTGTTGTGGTGGCGCCGACGCTGGAACGATTGGTGTCGTTGGAGGGAGATGCACAAGCGGGTGCGCTGGTGCGCGATGTTGTGTTCCGCGGGCTGACCTTTGCGCATGCGGAGTGGCGGGTGGACGCAAAGGGGTATGCGGACACGCAGGCGGCGATTGGTGCGCCTTCAGCGATAACGGCGGTGGGAGCGGTTGGCTTCAAGATGGAACGCTGCACGATTGCGCATTCGGGAGGATACGCGCTAGCTCTGGGCCGCGGCTCAAAAAACAACAGTGTGCTTGCGAGCGAAGTGTTCGATATGGGCGGGGGCGGGATCAGGATTGGCGAGCCCGCGAGGAGCGCGAATGACGCGGACCAGAATTATGGCAATGTTGTCGCGGACAATGAAATGCATGACCTGGGGCTGGTGTTTGCATCGGCGGTAGGAATCTGGGTGCTCGAAAGTGGGCGGAATGAGATTGTCCATAACCATGTGCATGATCTTTTCTACACGGCAATTTCGGTGGGGTGGACGTGGGGTTATGGGCCGAATCAGTCGCATGAGAATACGATTGCGTTTAACAGGATTCACGATGTGGGGAAAGATATGCTGAGCGATATGGGAGGGATTTATACGCTTGGCGAGCAGCCGGGAAGTAGGATCGAGAACAATCTAATTTACAACGTTTCGTCATTTACTTATGGCGGTTGGGGCATTTATCCGGATGAGGGGTCCAGTAACATCCTGATTGAAAACAACATTGTTTATAACTGCAAGAGCGCGGGTTTTCATCAGCACTATGGCCGGGATAATATTGTGCGGAATAACATTTTCGCGTTGAACCACGAACATGAGTTGATGCGCACGCGGGCTGAAGCTTTCAATGCCTTCACGATTGAAAACAACATTGTTTATTTCGATGCAGGCACAGTTCTGGGCAGCAATTGGGCGGATGGGAAGTTTACGATGCGGCATAATTTCTATTACGACACGCGGGGTGGTGAGATGCGCTTCGCGGGCAAGTCATTTGTTGAATGGCAGGCTATGGGGCAGGATGTGGGGTCGATGATTGTGGATCCGCTGTTTGTGAACGCGGAGAATTTTGATTTCCGGTTGAGGCCGGAGTCGCCGGCGCTGAAGGGCGGGTTTCAGCAGATCGATATGAGTACGGTGGGGCCAAGGGTGCGGGCGGGGGCGGATTCGTGGTGATGGATCGAGGGCGGGGGTAGCGGCATTGTCTCCCTGGTCCCCAAGTGCGAGGGACCAGGGGCACCGGGCTGCGCGCAGGTTACCAAGTCTCAGAACCGGGAAATGACTGCTCACTCACTCCTCTTCGTCCTCAAGTGCAGATTCCGCACTGCGGCCGCCGTAAAGAATACGCAGGATTGTCACTGAGTCCTCTTTTACTCGAAAGGCAATCGTGACCCTGCGCCGGAATCCCATTGTCCGCAATCCCGGTCTCAAGTCCGAACGCTCCGTGCCCCTGTTCGGCATGATGCCCAGACTTAGACAGGTCTTCTCAATTTGCTCCACATAACGCTGGGCATTGGGAAAACTGAAGCGGTGCGCGAGATAGTCGAAGAGGCTGTGCAGATCGGCTTGAGCACCTCGCGTGAAAGCGACGCGGTATGTCACTGCCGGTTGGCGGATCTATTGGCAATATGCTTCCGAAGCTCCGCAAAGACCTCTTCAGCCGGAACAGCGCTGCCTGGGTCGGCCTCCAGCTGATCGTACGCCTGCACAACTTCTGTCCGCAGCCAGCGTTCGACTGCTGCGTCCCGTTCTTCGAGAGCACGCAGTCCGGCGCGAACAACTTCACTGACCGAGGCGTAGGCTCCCGAGTCGACAAGCCGGTCAATATAACGGCCCTGCTCACTTGGGAGGCTTATGGTTCGCTTTTCACAATGCATGGGAGCCACAGGAGATTTCCTTCTTCAGACAAGGTTACCACGAGTATGACTATTTCATACCAGCAAAGAAGAGCTTCCTTTTCCCGTCGCCTGATGCAGTGAAGCATGGCAATCGCATGAATGTGGATTCGGAACTGGCGATGTCTCGCCGCGGCCCTACGGGGCGCGAACCGCCGCTGTTGCGGCCGTCCCAGGGTTCCGCTGCGCTCCACCCATCGGCTACTTTCGACTCATCCCTCCGGGACGGAAAGCCCGAGAGGTGCAAGAGCGGACCCTCAGAAACCTCTGAAGTGGATCAAACACGTGCATGCGCTTGCCATGTGAAGTGGAGTGATGCCAGGGCAGATCGGTTCAGCAACTGGTATTCTGCGGATTATTTGGCGGAGGGAGAGGCGATGGTTGTAAATCATGCGAAGACAGAGGCGATTTCAGCGTGCTTTATTGTGAGCGACGTTGAGAAGACGGTCGCTTTTTATGGTGAAAAGCTTGGCTTTGAGACGCGGCTCATCGCGCCTGAGGAGGGTCCATTTTTCGCGATTATCGGACGCGATGGGGCGCAGATATTCATTAAGGCGGAAGGTGGCGTGACGCCGGTGCCGAACCATACGCGGCATCCGCATCTGCGGTTGGACGCGTTTGTTTATGCGTCGGATCCGGATAGGCTGGCGGCGGAATTCGCGGCACAGGGAGCGGTATTCAGCAAGCCGCTTGAGGATACGCATGACGGGTTGCGGGGGTTTGAGATTTCCGATCCGGATGGGTATGTTTTGTTTTTTGGAAGGCCGCGGTAGCAGAGACCTGCCTTGGGGTTGTTTGCACCCGAAGGAGCAAAAGCAGATCCTTCGACTCACCACCCCCGAGCTGAAAGACGCTCGGGGCCCCTTTCGCTCAGGATGACAAGCCTCTTTTTGTTATCGACTTTTGATTGTTATTAACTTTGGACAAAGGACGCTAGGAACTGGCGTCGACGGGTAATGCGGTTGCGTCGTGGGGTTCTTGAGGGGGTAGGTCGTGGGGGCCGTCGCCGTGCGGCAGGTGGATGCCGTCCTGGGCGAGCAGGGCTTCGTAAATCGAGACGGGACGCCAGTGGCGTGCGATGGCGAAGGCGCTCATGTTGGCGATCATGAGGGGTAAGACGAGGCCGTAGCCGGCGGTCATCTCAAAGATGATGAGGATGGACGTCATGGGGGCGCGGATGATGCCGGCGAAGACTGCTCCCATACCCACGACGGCGAAGGCACCGATGGCGTCGTTGGAGTGATGGAAGACGGTGACGTCGAGATAGCCGACCGCGCCGCCGAGCATAGCGCCGATAAAAAGCGCCGGGGCAAATATGCCGCCGGAGCCGCCGCTGGAATAGGAGCACACGGTGGCGGCCAGCTTGAGCACGCAGAACGAGATCATGAGTACCGGCGCCATGGTTCCGGTGAGCGCGAGGGTGAGGGTCTTGTAGGGGTCGCCGGCAATGCCGTTGAGGTGAAAGAAATAGAGGGCAATTGCGGCAAGGACGCCGGTGGCGAGGCCACCGATGGCGGGATGGACCCATTTGGGTACGCGGGTGAAGCTCTTGAACCGGGCGCGCAGATTTAGAAGCGAGTCAGTGAAAGTGACGGAGACGACGGCTGCCAGGACACCGAGCAGCGCGTACCACAAGAGAGATTGCCATTCTTTGCTCTCGAAGGTGTAGGCGCGCTGGACGTGGAAGACGGGGTTGTCGCCGAGGATGGAATGCTCGACGACGGCGGCGAGGGCAGCGGCGACGATGACTCCGGCGAGGATGGTGTGATCGAGGTCGCCGATTAACTCCTCGAGCGTAAAGGTGACGGCGGCGATGGGCGCATTGAAGGCGGCGGCGATGCCGGCGGCCATGCCGACAGAGGCCATGCGGCGGCTGTTTTGCGGACTGAGGCGAAAGAGCCGGGCGAGCATGCTGCTGACGCCGGCGCAGATTTGGACGGTGGGACCTTCCAGTCCAAGCGAAGCGCCGGCGCCGATCTGGAGGGCGCAGAGGATGAATTTGCCGATGGTTTCGCGAACGGTGATGTAGCCGTAGCGCAGGGAATACGCGACCTCGACCTGGGGAATGCCGCTGCCTGCGGCGGCGGGAACGAAGTAAGTGAGGCCGATGCCGACAACCAGGCCGCCCAGCGCGGGCGTGAGGATGGTCCACCAGATCCAACTGTAGCCGGGGGCGTTGTTGGCGCGATCGATGAAGAGCACTTCAAGCCAGGCGATGCTGAGGTGAAAGGCAACGGCGGCCAGTCCGCAGAGGCCTCCGGCGACGATGGTGATGGCCAAGGTGCGCTGGCGGTCATTTGGAACGCGGCGAAGCAGCCATGCGTACAGGCGGAGTTGGATGCCGTGGAA
>JBEKRU010000106.1:0-28355 GCA_049518435.1 Occallatibacter sp.
TCCACAGCCATCGCACGAAACCACTCAGGATGCCAACCAGAACTTCTCTTACCCATTTGCAGTTCTCCCTTCCCTGCAAATGCGCTCATTTTAAGTTGTCTCACTTTTGGGGGTCACTTCAATCCAGCGTCGTGGTTTATTTCTTCTTGATTTCGGTAGTTGCGGACAAACAAACCACGCCACGCATTCATTTTGAAGGTTCGAAACGGAAGGAAACCTCACCATGTACGCCAATGATCTCGTCTTAATCTCACCTTCTAAGCCGACATTTCAGCCGATTTCTCACCATTTAAGCCGACATTTCGACCCTCGGGCCTAGCCTTCGAGTTACCCTTTGCGCGCACGATGCGGGCTTATTGTTCCTCCGCCGTCCGCGAACCCGGCACAATGGTATTCTCAAGAAGACCGCCACTGGCTGTGCTCACGCAATCTCCCATCCCTCTCGTCCCATCCTTCCGGCGCTTCGGGGCCACTCTTCCGTCTTTGCTCCTGCTGAGTCTTGTTGCATTCAGTTGCGGGTGCAAGCGGTTCCACCATGAGCAGCACGATACGGTGTATGTGTCCGCACGCCAGATGTACCTGCATGACCGAGTAGCCGCCGTTTCCAATCGCGTGGCGGAGGTGGTGAACGGACAGCCTCTCGAAGTGCTGGAACACGGGCATCGATTTCTAAAGGTCAAGACCGAAAAGAACGAGATCGGCTGGATCGAAGACCGCGCCGTGATCGATGCCCAGAGTTATCAAGCATTTGCGCAGCTTGCCAACGCGCACAAGGAGGATCCGGTGGTGGCCACCGGCGTTATCCGCGACGACATTTACCTGCACCTGCTCCCCGGCCGCGAGACGGAGCGCTTTTATCTTCTGCTCGGCAATGCGAAAGTGCAGCTTCTCATCCGCGCCTCGGTTCCCAAAGCAGCCGCTCCCGGATCAATGCGCCCGAAGCCAGCCGAGACCAAACCAGCCCCCAAGAGCCCTGCCGGCGGAACGGTTCCTAACGCTTCAAAGCCCGCGGCCAAGCCGGCAAGCGCGCCGGTGACGGAGGCCACGCCGCCCATCCCCATGGAAGATTGGTGGCTCATTCGCGACAGCGAAGGCCATGCCGGTTGGTTGCTTGCCGGTCGGGTGGATGTGGATGCGCCGGATGAGATTGCGCAATATGCTGAAGGCCAGCGAATCGTGGGCGCTTACGTGTTGACCAAGGTTCACGACGATGAAGCCACCACACCGGATCACCAGGTTCCCGAGTTCGTCACTGTGCTGAGCCCCAACCAGTCCGGGCTGCCCTTTGATTTCGACCAGGTGCGCGTCTTCACCTGGAGCCTCAAGCGCCATCGCTACGAGACGGCCTTCCGCCTTCACCCCATCCAGGGTTACCTGCCGGTGAGGGTTTCCACGCAGACGTTGAAGGACGCCAGCGTGCCGGCGTTCAGTTTCCAACTTGCCAGCGGACCCAATGTGAGCACCGATCCGGCAACGGGCATCACCCGGCCCGTTTCTCCCCGTACCATCAACTACGAGATGCTCGACACCGTGGTAAAGCGCATTGGTCCCGACATGGGACCCATTCAAGTGGGCCATGTGGAAGGCGAGAAGCCAAAGCCGGCCAAAGCTGGCAAGAAAAAGGGCCGCTAAGGCTTCCCGCCTTCCGCAGTGGGAACAGGCCTTAGTTCGAATAGCTGCTTTGTTGCCGCTCGGTCAACTCCACGGAGGGCCGCCGAACCACCGTCAGTCCGTCCTCTCCCAGAAGATACGTGGTGCCCATGGTTTCGTTCACCAGTTCCTTCTTCACATGTTTCACCGTGTCCAGCAGCCGCGGCGAGCCGGGGTCCGACGTGTCGACAATGCTGTAGTCCCGCGCGACAGGCACACCGGCGAACTTCGTTTCATTCGCCATTACCAGCCCAAACCTGCCCAGCTTTTCGGCTCGTGTCCCTTCGAGGAAGGCGGCTGCCGGCGAAAGAACAGGAGTCTTCGGTTTATGCAGGTCCAGCAGCGCCGCGCCCGATCCGTCCCTGAAGCTGACCAGAATTGCGGAATCGTTCACCGTTTCGCCGAAGTCGAAGGCCCCAGGTACATCGAGCCTTACTTGGCCAACCGGCCGGATGTGAGCGGGATCAGTGACATCCAGAATCGCGAGTTGCCCGATTTCTTGCTGCTCGATGTAGAGATAAGTTAGCCCGTTTTCCAGCACATGGAGCGCCATCGATTGGCCGGTGATCTGGGCAGCCTGGGGAAGATCCCGTGGCTGTAGCACGACTACTGTTTTGAGTTTTGATGCGACTTCGGCTTGAGATATCGCAGCGGACGCCAACGCCGCCAGGAGAACAGCTTTCCTGAGATGTCCCATGAGGATTTCCTTTCGATAGCGGTGAGGGTTGAGGAAGTGTGTTTCAACCGTGCTGAACACAGCTTTTGAGCGAGCCTGCCGAGGGGACGCGACAAGCGCATTGATGGTAGTTCCAACGTTGGATGCTTGCAATTGCTATTCGATGCGCTTCCCAACGGCTAAATTCGCCGACCTCTGAACACCGTCACCGGTGACCCTTCCGCCAGGAAAGCCGAATCCGGCTCGCTCCTAAGGGCCTGCGCGATCTCCTCGCCGTAGAGTTGAGCCGCATTTCCTGTAAAACCAGCCGTTTCCGCGTTCCACACGTTCCATCGCGGATGCTGAACTTCATATTCGAGGCACCCGCCGTCCGACTGCGCCGCGTAGCCCCAATAGTGCTCAGTGATGAACTGACTATCCGAACCATCGGGCGGAAGAAAGCCGGCGCCCTGGGTTTCGATCCGCATCGTGAACCGATCCTTACCCCACCTCCACGCAGATTCAGCCATCGCCACGGCGCCATCCGCACCGCTTTCGATCCGATGCGACATGGGAACGCTCGAATAGTTTTCATTGAAGGCGAAACGCGCGATGGCCGCAACAGCAAGTTTGGGAACGAGCTCGCGAATAAACACCACGCCGCGCTTCGATGACCGCCGCACATAAAATCGAAGGTTCACCTCTTCGAAGGCCTGATGAAACGGCGCCGGAATTCCAAAAACACGCGTGCGATTGAACCCGAAGCCGACCAGGCTCACATATGTTTTTCCTTCGAATTCGTCAAGGTCTGTTCCCGTCGGGACGAATCGCTCAAGCAGAGATGGGTGAACTGCGTAATTGAGCATTAGAAGGTTGCTCCACTCCGCGGTCAGGAATACGCCCGGTTGTTTCGCCAACTCACCCACGCCGGCGCAGCTCCAGTTCCACCACCCGCAGCATTTCCGCTTCGGGTGCGGGCTTGCCGGTCCAGATCTCGAACTGCCGCGCACCCTGCTGCACAAACATTTCCAGCCCGGTTACCACGGGGATGCCGCGCGTTCTGGCCAGCTTCAATAGCGGCGTTTCCAGTGGGTTATAAACCATGTCGAACACGAGTCCGGCGTTCAGTTCGTTCTCCGCAATCGGCAGCGCCTGTTTGTTCCCCGCCATGCCGCAAGGGGTGGAGTTAAGCAGCACATCAAAGTGCTGCTTCGCGAACTGCTCATGCTTTAGCGCCTTTGCCTTCGCCTCTTTGGCCAGCGCGACTGCTTTTTCATGCGTGCGATTGACGACAAACACTTCCGCGCCCTGGTCGAACAGGCCAAACACCGCCGCCCGCGCCGCGCCGCCCGCGCCCAGCACGGCAACCCGTGCCCCTTTCAACCGCAATCGCTTCTCCAGTGGCCGCACCACCCCGGCCACATCGGTGTTGAAACCGTAAAGCTTGCCGTCGGCGCCGGTGCGCAGCGTGTTGCAGGCCTTGATGCGGGCGGTTAGTGGGTCCATGTTGGCCAGGTGCGGAAGTACTTCTTGTTTGAGCGGCATGGTCACAGCCACACCGCTCAGTGGCAGTTCGCGCACCACGCTCAACAAGTCGTTCAGGGCGCGAACCTTCAACGGCAGCAGGACGGCGTTGACGCTCTCGCGGCGAAATGCTGTATTTTGCATCAGGGGAGAAAGCGAGTGGCCAATGGGATTGCCGGCCACGCCAAAAATGCGTGTTGCCTGATCAAGATGCTCAATGCGATACAGGTCGTGCAGGCTGCGTGCGGTGGCTTGCCCGGGAGCGGTTGCGCCCGCCTCGGAAGATGCAGCGAAGGTAAAGGCAGCACCGGCCCTCGGTCCAAGCACGCGGCTCAGCAGGCCTTCTTCGCCCATGGCAATGCCCACAATCCGCGCTGAAAGCGAGCGGTCTTCGATCAGGCGCAGCACGGCCAGGTTATCGGTCAGCGTTCTTGCCGTTGATACCACTTTGACGAAGTCGGGAGCAAACGCCTCGATGCGCGTGGCGGCCTGCTCCAGGCCCTTGGTCCGCGTGAAATCGTGAAAGCTCACCAGCAGCGCCGCGCCGGCCGAGCGAAGTTTCGCCAACTGCGACGGGCGCGCCTCCTCTGCCGACTCCACTTCAAGGTCAACAATCTGACAGCCGGCCTCAGCAGCAGCCGACAGAACGTCAAGCTCGGAAGCCAGCGTTCCGCCAAAGTTGCCGCCGAACGCCTTCCGTCGACAGGTGGCAATGGCCGTCACGTCGCGATGCGCGGCCAGAAAGTCCTTGACAATCGGCAGCGCGGCAGCGGGTTTGGCAAGCGAATCCAGCCGGAATTCCAGAAACTTCGAATCCCGGAGAGCGGCTTCAGCCCGCTCCAGCATTTCGCCCGGCGACCCACCCTGAATGGCTACGCACAGCTTCCCCACCCGCAACCGTTGAACGGATGGCGCGGGAACGGAATGAATCGCGGGAGGGGCCTCATGGAGCTTCGGCATCGATTGACGCATCTTAATGGGGATGCGCGGCGGATGCAACAACCATCGAGAACAATCGCTCCAGCCGCGCCCGTTTACTCATCCCGCAACGTCCTTGCCGGTTCGATATTCACAATGCGCAGCGTCGGCACGGTCGCCGCGACCAGCGTGACAGTGAATAGTGTCAGCACCACCCCGATCACAGTCGGCGCATCGTAAACGCCGACGCCATACAGCACGCTGCGCATGGCGCGAAGCGCCCCCACGCACAGAATCAGCCCCGCCACCAGCCCAATTATCGAAGCACGCACTCCCGGCGAGCCCACATGCACCATGGCTTGGCGCACACTTGACCCCAGCGCAATGCGAATGCCGATCTCGCGCGTCCGCTGAGTCACCATATTCGCTACCAGCGCGAAAATACCCACTGCGCTCAGCAGCAGGGCCAGGGCCGCCATCGCGCTCAATAAGGCAACTTCGATCCGCTGGGTAGATAGTGTTTTTGCCTGCAGGCCGGCCATGCTGTAGAAGCCGGAGAAAGGCAGGCTCGGATCGACATTGGTGAGCCCGCGCTGCATTTGCGCCGTTAGCCCCTCCACCGGACCGGCTGTCCGCACGATCCAACTCGGCTGGAACCAGGCATGCACAACAGCCAGAAGTCTGGGGTCAACCTGCGTAGCGGGGACGTAAATGGTTTCCTCGGTCTGTAAGGGCGCTGTGGGATTAAGGCCCGACGCGAGCTGAATATCCGAAACAACGCCCACGATGACCATATTCTTATCGATCGTGCGGCCTACCGGGTCCTGACCGGGGAAAAACTTCTGCACGAAAGTGCGGTTTACCACCGCGACGCGCTGGGTATTGGTGCGGTCGCCGTCGGTGAAAGTGCGGCCTGCAAGCAGCGGCATCTGGAGAGTCTCAAAGTACCCGGGTGTGACATAAAGCGCATCCGCCCCCACCACGCGGCCATCGGGCAGGATCACGCCATCGTTCAGCGCGCGCTCATAGGGCAGCGAAAGGCCCACCGCGGCGTTCTGGACGCCGGGGATCCGGCGCATAGCCGTGACGCTGTCAGTAAGCAGCCTGTTGAACGCGGCCAGATCGTGATAGCGGGCATCGTCGAGCGACGCCTTCGCGGTCATCACACCGTTGGCGTTGAATCCCGGAGGAAGCGTCTGCAGGTGAATGAGCGTGCGAATCAGAAGGCCGCTGCCGGCGAGCAAAACCACAGCCAGAGCAACCTCGGACGCGATCAGTGCCTGTCGAATACGCAGGCGATCTCCGCCTGCCACGGAGCGTGTGGCCATCGAGGAACGCAAGTCGACCTTGCGAACCGCCAGGGCAGGCAGCATGCCGAAAAGCACGCTGGTCAGCAGCGACGCACCCAAAGTAAACGCCAGCACGCGACCGTCCAGAGGGACGCCTGTTACTGGCAGATAATTCTCGGGCAACAGCGACAACAGTCCGCGCAATGCCGCAAACGCGACACCGATTCCCGCAACGCCTCCCATGCAGCCGAGCAGAAGATTCTCGATCCAGAGCTGCTTTTGAATCTGCCAGTGCGAAGCACCCAGGGCCAGGCGCGTTGCGAACTCCGGTATGCGCCGCGCCACGCGCACCAGCGTGAGCGCCGCAAGATTGGCGCAGGCTATCAGCAGAATGAAACCCGCCGAAAGCAGCAGCACCAGCGCCTTGGGTCGCAGCTCAGCCGCCTGGCCTTGCTGCAACGGGACGGAGTAGTACGTGGTCTGTGTGCCGGGGTGCCGCTGGTTCCGTCGCGCTGCCCACGCAGCCCAGGCGCGATTGATCTCGGCGTCCGCCTGCTGCCACGTGGCTCCGTCCCGAAGGCGGGTAATCACGGCGAAGTTTGTGCCGCCACCCTCGCCGTCGCGGCTGGGCTGCAAGGCCGTGTAAACGTCGGCGTTCAAAGGAGTCGATGCGCCCTCGGGCAGAATTCCAATGACGGTGTGCGGCTCGCCCTTCAGCAAGATCGTCTGACCCAGCAGATTGCGGTCGGCGGCGAAGGTATTGCGCCATAGGCTGTAGCTCACGATGACCGTCTTCGGCCCATGGGGACGATCTTCAACCTCGCTGAAGTTGCGTCCTGCTACCGGTTGAATTCCAAGCACATCCAGGTAATGCGCCGAAATGCGTCCCGCGTGCAGATATTCCACTCGTTCGCCGGCCTTCAGATTTACGCCCGAAGCCAAACCACCGGATACGGCGGAGACCAGCGAAGGCGCATTATCGCGAAGAAGCTCCCACTGCTCCCCATCGATCCAGGTCCGCCCATCGAATGGCTCCGAACCCTGGATGCGGGCAAAAATGGCTCCCATGCGCTCCGGTTGCGGGTAAGGCAGGTTTCGCAACATCAACGCATTCACAATGGAAAAAATGGCGGTATTTGCTCCAATTGACAGGGCAAGTGTGAAGATCACAGTGAATGCGAAACCACGATTACGGCCAAGTTGCCGCAAGGCAAACCTGACGTTTTGTCCCAAATTACCCATTTGTGATCCTCCGCCCAGAGAAATGCCGACGCGCCTTTGATCCGTTACGCTTGCAGTTTCGCATAAGTTCCGCGCTCAGTTAGACGCAACAGGACATAAGCGCAAACCCGCCCCGCTGTGGCAACCTAGAAGGTTGAAGGAGTCTGCCCATCATGCCTGCTGAGAATCCATCCGCCGTTGCCGTAACCGAAACCCTTCACGCCTGGGATGCCGGCGGCGCCGAATCCGCCGAAGCACTTTCCGCCTGGGTCAGCGCGCGTCTGGCAGCCCATGAGTCCGCCCTGGCCGCTCTTCTCGCTGTCGAAGGCCCGCGCACGCCGGAGAATTCGCTGCGCCTATTCGACGAGGCTATCGAACATCTTGGCCTGGCCGGTGCGCAGTCAGGCGTGCTCAATTCCGTGGCTCCGGACAAAGGCGTTCGCGATCAGGCGCAAAACGAAGCCCAGCGGATCGCCATGGCCGGCAGTGCTCTGAGCCTGAATCGGGCAGTGTACGAGGCATTGGCGGCTATCGATCTCACCGGCGCCAGCCCGGCTACCCAACACTTTGTGCAGCGGACGCTACTCGGCTACCGCCTGGCTGGTGTGGACAAGGACCAGGCTACGCGCGACCAACTGCAGGCGCTGCAGGAAAAGGCCACCATGTTGTCGCTCGAATTCAGCCGCAACATTCAGGAGGGCGGCAAAACCATCGAGGCAACCGCTGAAGAACTGGACGGTTTGCCTGCCGACTACCTCGCGCGCCATCCGGCGAACGACGAAGGCCGCGTCACCATCACAACCGACCCTCCCGACATGCAACCGATCATGACCTTTGCCGCCAACGCAGCCCTGCGCGAACGCATGTTCCTTGCCTACAACACCCGCGCCTATCCCGCCAACCAGAAGATTCTTCTCGACCTGCTGTCGACCCGCCAGGAGATTGCCACGGTGCTCGGCTTCCGCAGTTGGGCAGACCTCGCCACGGCCGACCAGATGATGGGCTCTGCAGCAAATGTCCGCACCTTCCTGGCCAAGCTCGACGAGGCCAGCCGCGAGGGCGCCAAACGCGAGCATGCCTTGATCGTCGGGTTCGCGCGCGAGCGCCATCCGGAGCTGACAGCAATCGACATTACCAGCCGCGGCTATTGGTACGAGCAGTTCCGCCGCTCGGCCTTCGACTTCGACTCGCAATCGGTGCGGCCCTATTTCCCCTACGCGCAGGTGGAAGCCGGGGTCCTCAAAACCGCTGCCCAGCTCTTCAAGGTTGAATTCCGTCCTTCCACCGTTGCTGCCTGGCACGCCGACGTTTCCACGTTCGATGTTCTCGACGGAGGCCGCGTAGTGGGCCATTTCTATCTCGATATGCACCCGCGCGAAGGCAAGGACAAGTGGTTCTCCGCTGCACCCATCGTCACCGGCTCTCACGGCCGCGCCCTGCCCGAGGCCGCTCTGATCTGCAATTTCCCCGCCGGATCACCCCAGCGCCATGGACCCGGCGTTGGGGACCCCGATGGCTCCTCGAACGATCCCGGCCTGCTGCAATACAACGACGTGGTCACGTTCTTTCACGAGTTCGGCCACCTGATGCACGCCATCCTCGGCGGCCAGACTGAATGGGCCGGGCTCTCCGGCTTCGCCACCGAGGGCGACTTCATCGAGGTCCCTTCACAAATGCTCGAGGAGTTTTTCCGCTCCGAGAAACTGTTACAGGCCTTCGCGAAGCATTATCAAACCGGCGAAGTTCTTTCCTCGGAAACCATAAGGAAAATGAAGCTGGCCGGAGCGTTTGGCCGCGCAGACTGGGTGCGCGCGCAGCTTTACTACACCACCCTCTCGCTCGACCTGCACGACCAGGATCCCGCCGACCTCGACCTGGATGCGCTCACCGAGCGGCTATACAAGACCCTGCAGCCCTGGACCTGGCTTGCAGGCAACCGCATGTACGCCAGCTTCGGCCACCTCACCGGCTACTCCTCCAACTACTACACGTATGCCTTCGACAAGGTCATAGCCCTCGATTTCTTCGCCCAGTTCGATCCCGACGACCTCACCGGCTGCGCCGCCGGCACACGTTATCGCAAAACGGTTCTCGAGCAGGGCGGGTCAAAACCAGGGCGGCAAATGGTCCGCGATTTCCTCGGCCGGGACGAAGAGTTTTCAGCTTTCAGCGATTGGCTGAATGAGGAGTTTGAAGCGGAGATTCTCGCAGTGCAATGATGACCGAAGCCGATTTTCGCCGCATCGCGCTCAGCTTTGAAGGCGCGGAACAAGGTTCGCATTTCGGCGCCACCGATTTTCGCGTCGGCGGCCGAATCTTCGCCACGCTTGCCTCCATCAGCGAGGGCTACGGCAACCTGATGCTGACACCGGAGCACCAGGCAGCCTTCGTCGATGAGCAGCCGAAGATCTTCCTGCCCATCGCCGGCGGTTGGGGCAGGATGGGCGCGACCCACTTCCGTCTTGCCGCGGCCGATGAAGACACCCTGACCGGTGCGCTGCATACCGCGTGGAAGCTGCGCGTTGAGAAGAACAGCAAATCAGGAAAGAAGAAGAGTCAGTCGGGAGAGCGACAACCAGCAAAGAGGATATCTTCGCCCGGCGAGCGCAGTGCCTGAGTGCAATTCGCGCTATACTTGTATAGCGCTTCCGAGGGATGCCCATTATGCTCGCAATTCGCCTGCCAGAAGAAATTGAAAAACGGCTTGACGCATTGGCGAAGGAAACTGGCCGTACGAAAAGCTTTTACGTGCGCGAAGCGATCCTTGAACATCTCGACGACCTCGAAGACATTTACCTGGCCGAACAGAGGCTGGCTGACATTCGCGCCGGCAAGAGCACGACTGTTTCTCTTGACGAAGTGATGGAGCGCTATGGCATGGTCGATTAAGTTCGACCGCAAGGCGGAGCGCGAATTGGACCGTCTTGATCCGCAGATTGCCCGCAGAATCAATCGCTTCTTGTTTGAACGCGTCGCTCCTCTTGACGACCCGCGCAGCCTCGGCGAAGCGTTGAAAGGCTCGGAACTCGGCGAGCTCTGGAAATACCGAGTCGGCGATTACCGCATCATTGCCCAAATTGAAGACAAGCTTGTTTGCATCCTTGTGGTCCGCATCGGTAACCGTCGCCAAGTCTTTCGTTAATAAACCTGCAGCGGTTTATCCGCTACCATGGACCCATGGCAGACGTTACGGACTTCAAAGGCAAATGGGCACTGGTCACCGGAGCCAGCGCGGGCATCGGCGCGGCTCTGGCAAGGGAATTGGCCCGCCACGGCGCAAACCTCATCCTCACCGCGCGGCGCAAAGATCGACTGGCATCCCTGGCCGCCGAACTCACCGCGAAGGAAATCGAAGTCCGCACCGTGGTCGCCGATCTCAACGATCCCGCCGCTCCGCAGCAGGTTTTCGACGCCACGGAGGGTGCAGGCCTCGCCGTCGATATCCTGATCAACAACGCGGGCCTTGGCCAGTTTGGCGTCTTCGCCCAGAGTGAGATCGAACAGGAATTGAGCCAGGTCCGCGTCAACTGCGAAGCCATGGTGCGCCTCACGCGTCTCTTCGTCCCGCGGATGGTCGACCGCAAGCGTGGCTGGATCATGATCTTGGCCTCAACCGCCAGCTTTCAGCCCGTCCCCTACATCAGCACCTACGCGGCCACCAAGGCGTTCGACCGCATGTTCGCGCTTGGCCTTGCCGAGGAGGTGGCCCGCTTCAGTGTAAAGGTCACGGCGCTCTGCCCGGGACCCACCGAAAGCGA
This sequence comes from Occallatibacter sp., assembly GCA_049518435.1. GTDB lineage: Bacteria > Acidobacteriota > Terriglobia > Terriglobales > Acidobacteriaceae > Telmatobacter. The sequence goes on from JBEKRU010000106.1 coordinate 11,016, forward strand.
ATTCTTCCAGGTGGCCCGAGCCGAAAGCTTCAAAACCAGCGGCGTCCAGTCCGCGGAAGATGTGGCGCGCCTCGGCGTCGCCGCCCTGGCCCGCGGACAGCGCACAATCGTGCCTTATTTCAGTGGATGGTTTACGTCGCTGCTGGTGCGTTTGCTACCCAATGGCTTCATCACTTACATGGTGGAAAAATCCGCCCGCAAAGCCGCCTACTCCGCATAACAGCGCAGCCAATCCCCACCGGGCACTTGAACTGTCATCTGTAACCTGAAATCTGCTTTAATCCAGCTCCCGCACCCAGATATTCCTGAAGCTGAGCGGCTCGCTCTTGTCGCCATGCGCCTGCAGCTTGATGGGGGCACGGTCGTAGGCCTTGTAGAACGGCTTGCCGATGTACAAGGTCTGCCCTTTCAGCTCGAAATGGTTCTGCACCAGCACTCCGTTGAAGAAAGCGGTCACGTACGCCGGCGTCTTCAGGGAGCCGTCCTCGTTGAACCGCGGAGCGGTCCACACAATGTCGTAAGTCTGCCACTCGCCCGGCTTGCGGTTGGGATTCACCAGCGGCGCGCCCTGCTTGTAAATACTTGCAGCCTGGCCGTTTACATAAGTCGTGTTGTTGTAGGAGTCAAGCACCTGCATTTCGTAGCCGTCGTCGCCCGGGCCGGTAGATGCCAGGAAAACGCCGCTGTTTCCCCGCCCCTGGCCGCTGCCGGTAATGTTCTCCGGGATGCGCCACTCCACGTGGAGCTGGTAATCCTTGAACTTCCGTTTCGTCTCGATGTTGCCTACGCCGTGCACCTTTGACACGGTCAGAATGCCATCATGAACCACCCATTGAGCAGGGGTGTGGTCCTGGGCCGAGACCCATTCGTCTTGATTGCTGCCGTTGAAAAGGACGATCGCGTCCGAGGGCGGTGCCGCTTCGGTCGCGCCCGGAGTTACGATTGCGGGTACAGGCGTCCATACTTCGGTTTCTTCCGGTTTGGGTTTTTCCGGCTGTTGCGCGGAAACTGCGGCGGCCATTAAAGCCATGGCTGCCAATGCGAGGAGGCGAGAAAGTGGGGTGCTCATAGACGGGTTTGAGAATACACCCTGGAAGCCGGGTGCGTCACCCAAGCCAGTTCAGGGCATGTGGGCGGCCGGCCCCAAAAGTGAACCCAGCAGGACTGACCGAAAAACTCCGGGCGTCATCAAAAATCGCAAACCTTTTTGGGGACCTCGCAACCTTTTTCTGGAATTCGCATCTCACTTAATAACAAGCAGAGGCTTCCTCGAATTTCAGTCCCGCCAAAGAAGGTATCCATTCCTTTTTGAAGATCCTTTTTGGATCTCTTCTCAAACATCCCCCCTGGACCCCCTCCCTAAAACGCCTCTCGAGCGGGCCTGCCGGAAGGCAGGCCCATTTGCTCCCCCGAGCAAATGGAATTTAAGCCTCCGTTAAGTGCCCCGCCAGCTAAAATTCTTTCTAGATGCCTAAAACCTCCACCCTAGACTCTTCCGCAGACCCGGAATTCGCCGCCATCGACTCTCTTTTTCAGCATGCGGGCCTGGTTCGCAGTTTGCGTGGAAAGGCCGGCGCCGCTCCGCTGCGCAACCACAACCGGCCGGAACGCGGCGAGCCGGACGAGTTGCCGCAGCCTCCGGTCCCGCACATCGCCCCGAATGGTGTGCAGTTGCTTACGGTTTCCGCGTGGAAGAATTCGGGCAAAGAGCCGCAGGAAAAACCGCAGAGCAATCGAATCCCAGGTAGTCGGATCCCTGGTAATCGAATCAATGACTGGCTTTGGCACGGATTCAGCTCCCGCCGCGGAGGATTAAGCCGGGCCTACTGTGCCGAAGACGCGCCCGGAGAGCTGAATCTTGGATTTACAGCCGACGACGACCGCAATTTGGTAGCAGCGAATCGCAGGCTGCTTGCCGAAGCCGTAAGCGGCAACCCAGACACCCCCCTTGTAACCATTCGCCAGATTCACTCCAGCGTACTGGTACACCTCGGCTCAGCGGACGCGGCGCGGGATAATCCCTGTAAGGGCGACGGCCTCATGACCGACCAGCCCGGCGTCCTCCTCGCCGTCCAGACGGCCGATTGCATTCCCGTCCTGGTCGCCGATCGCAAACGGCGCGCGGTGGCAGCCTTCCACGCCGGTTGGCGCGGCACGGCGAAGCGGATTGTCGAATCCGGTGTGGGCCGTATGCGCCTCGAGTTCAGTTCCCGCCCCGAGGACCTGGTTGCCGCCATCGGACCCGGAATCGGCGTCTGCTGCTATGCCGTGGGAGAAGACTTGCTCTCCGAATTCGAATCGCAGTTTACCTATGGCCGCGAATTGTTCCGCGAGGTCTATTCCGCCGACGCCGTGCGGACCAGATACCCCATGCTGTTTCTCACCCAGCGCGCCCCCGGCCACTCGCCCATCGGCCCCAGAACTCACCTCGACCTGGTTGAAGCCAACCGCCGTCAGTTGCTCGATGCTGGACTCAAACCGGGTTCCATCCGCATCACCGGCGGCTGCACCAACTGCCATACCGACCTATTCTTCTCCCATCGCGCCTCCAAGGGGCGCGCCGGACGCATGATGAGCGTCATCGGCATCCGCCCGCAACAACGGAAAGGTAACCTGCCGTGAGAAATGCCAGGGCCCCGAAGGACGAGCAAGCCAGGAAAGCGACATCCCGCGGCGTCATCGGTAACGCCGCCGCGCTCCTCCTCGGCGCGCTCATGCTGGCATGGCCCGCCTTCTATAACGGCTTTCCGCTGCTCTATCCGGATTCAATGACCTACCTCGACGACGGCCGCACTGTGGCTCGCGCTATCTTCCTGCACCAGCTCTCGGCCTACTACGGCATGCGGTCATTCTTTTACAGCCTGGGGATTCTTCCGTTCCACTGGAACATCTCACCCTGGCCCATCGTGTTCCTGCAATCGCTGCTCGTCGCCTGGATCCTCTGGCTTGTCCTGCGATCGGTCACGCCGCGGCACATCGTCCGAAATTACCTCGCAACAGTGTGCCTCCTCAGTCTCCTCACCGGCGTTAGTTGGTACGCCGCGTTCATCATGCCGGATATCCTCGGGCCCCTGGTCTATCTCTCCATCTACCTTCTCGTCTTTGTTCCGGAAACCCTCTCCCGCGCCGAGCGCATTTCCCTCTATCCCATTGCCGTCTGGGGCATAACCGCCCATACCACCCATTTCATGCTGGCCAGCGGACTCCTTCTCCTACTTCTCCTCTTTGCGGCCATCGAGCGCCGCCATTTTCTGCGCCGCCTGCGCTCCCTGGCTGAGGTTGCGGCACTCCTTGCCATAGCGGCCGGAGCGCAAATGGCCTTGCACGGATACCTCTACGGCAAGCCCTCGCTCAACGGCGAGCACCCACCCTACCTGATGGCCCGCATCCTCGGCGATGGCACCGGACGCAAATATCTCGAGCAACACTGTCCCCTGGTGAAGTGGGCTATCTGCAACCATCTCTCGCAGCTATCCGACGACTCCGACGATTTTCTCTGGGGGCCCGATGGAGCCTTCGCATCCGCATCGGACGAAGACCAGCAATTGATGTCTCAGCAGGAGATGCCCCTTGTGCTGGCCACAGTGCGCGCCTACCCCCGCGAACAACTGGCGGCCTCCGCAGCCAACTTTTGGGGCCAGTTGAAGGCCTTCGGCATCTACGGCTTCGACCCCAGCCCGTGGATTCTTGACAACTTCGCCACAACCATCCCCAGCGCGCGTGGCAGTTACATTGTCAGCCGCCAGGCAAAGGGTGTGCTCCCGCTCGATCTTCTAACCGACATACAGTTCTGGACGGTGCTCGCCTCACTGGTGATCATTGCGGTATCGATTCCGCTGCTATGGCGGCGCTACTCGATTCACCTCGTCGGCCTCACCCTGATTTTGATTTCCATTGTCCTTGCGAACGCATTCGTCTCCGGCGTTCTATCAGTCGTCGACGACCGCTACGGCTGCCGCGTCATCTGGCTCTTGCCGCTGCTGGCCGCAGCCTTCCTGCTGAAGGGGCTTGATCGCTGGGAGTCGGGGAAGGGATCCGGCATGAATGGCCGTCAGGCCAGCAAGACCTGACGGCAACTCTCAACAAATCTTTGAAAGGCTGCTAAATTCCGGGGGATTCGGAATGAATTCGCGGCACATTGGGCATGGCCGTTTCGCTCAGGAAGCAGCGGCGGCTTCGTCTGGGTTTACCAGATCGCGGAGTTCCTTGGATGGCTTGAAGTAGGGCACGCGCTTGGCCGGAACCTCGACCCGCTCGCCGGTCTTGGGATTACGTCCAATGCGGGGATTGCGCTGGCGGATGCGGAACGACCCGAAGCCGCGAATCTCAATCTTGTCTCCGCCTTGCAGAGCGCCGATCACGGAATCGAAAATCGTCTCCACAATGACTTCACCATCGCGGCGGGTCAGGTCGCCGAGTCCGGTTACCTTTTCCACCAGATCTGCTTTTGTCATTTCCTTCAAGCCTCCGCTCACAGCATAACCGCAATCGGCTCATCAGCGTGTGAAAAAGAACGATTCTCTATGGGAGTCGGAACCCCGCCATCCCTTCAATCTGAAGAAAATGGAAGCGAGGCCGTGATTCCAGGCAAGATTTTGCGCCCACCTTGAGCGCCGCTGAAGTATATGATGGCGAGAGTCTCTTTGGAAATCAAGTCGTGGGTTGTAAACGCTTCCCTGACGGCGATCGGCATCGTGACCCAATATCCGAAGTACAGCATCGTGATTCCGGCGTACAACGAGAGCACGCGCATCCCCGCGACGCTGCGCTCGGTGGTGCATCATATCCGTGCGCAAGGCTGGACTGCGGAAGTCATCGTCGTCAACGACGGTTCCAGCGACAATACCGCCCAGGTGGTTGTCGATTTCGCTAGGACTAACCCGGAAGTCCGCCTGGTTGAAAATCCAGGCAACCACGGCAAAGGCTACAGCGTGCGCAACGGCCTGCTGCAGGCCCTGGGAGAAGTGGTGATGTTCACCGACTCCGACCTTTCAGCCCCCATCGAAGAGGCCGATCGCCTGTTTGCCGCCATTGCCGACGGTGCGGATATCGCCATCGGCTCGCGCTGGCTTGAAAAAGGCCGCCAAACCCATCGCCAGCCGTTTTATCGCCAGTTTTTTGGTCGCTGCTTCAACGCCGTCACCCGCGCCGTCATGGGCCTCCGTTTTGCCGATACGCAATGCGGCTTCAAGGCCTTTACCCGTGCCGCCGCGCAGACCGTCTTCCAGTTGCAGACCATCGAGGGATGGGGCTTCGATCCGGAGATTCTCTTCATCGCAGTCAAGCGCGGATACCGTGTGGATGAAGTGCCCGTAAGCTGGGCCCACGACGAGCGCACGCGCATGAGCTACCTGAAAGATGGCATGAAAATGCTGGAAGAGATCGCCATTATTCGCTGGAATGCCTTTCTGGGACGCTACAACAAGAAGGTCGAGCACATTCACCGCGCCGCAGGCTCGATAGAGCGCCGCTAGACGGATAGGGCGCTGCGAGCCATCTTGAAGGAATTGCCCATGGCCTCAGCCGAACTGGTCCGCATTACCGCAACCACTGTCTTCGTGCTGGTGGTGAGCCTGATCGTCTGGCGTCGCTGGCGAAGACGCTAAGATACACAGCACTTTCGTTCCTCCATCTATCGCAAAATCCTCTGGAATCCGTCGCTTGTGGGATGGTAGGGTGAAAGCAAATCCAATGGAGGCCGTGTGTCCACTGTTTTACCGTCAAGACCGTTCGAATGCCGGCCCCGCACACCAAGGCGGGGTGCTTTCCGGCTTGCAGTGCTGGCCGCCTTAATCCTCTTGCTCGTCCTTCCCGCGGCCACTGTGCCGGCTCAGACATTCGACGCCACCAATCTTCGCCAGCCCACTGACCTTGCCGCCACGTGGCTGGTTCATGGCGGCGATGATCCGTCCTACGCCGAGCCGGGGTTCGATGACAGCAGCTGGACACACTTCGATTCCAACGGTTCTTTGAAGAGCGCGCTGGGGGACGGCCGGCCGGAAGTGGTGTGGTACCGGCTGCATGTGAAGGTGCAGCCCACGCAGGTCGGCCTGGGCCTGTCGGAGTTCTACCTTTCCAGCGCCTTCGAGGTTTACGCCAACGGTCAAAAGATCCTCGCCAGCGGACGCGTGAAGCCGTTCGCGGCCAACACCCTTGGCGGCCGTCTCCTGTCCCGGATTCCAGACAAGGAAATTGCCACCGGGGCAGTGGTGATAGCAGTACGCTTGCATGTCTCGAAAGGCGAATGGGGAGACGCTCATCCCGGCCTCTATTCGTATAACCTCACGCTCGGGCAGGAGTCCGCGCTTCAAGAGCACAATTGGCTGACCGTAATTGGTCAAAACGCATCCTCGTGGATGACCGATGTATTTGGGCTGGGGCTGGGAATTGTCGCTTTGGCGCTGTTTTCCGCCCAGCGCAATCATTGGGAATACTTGTGGATTTTTCTTCAGTTTTTCGCCGCAACCTGTGTACTGCCGCTCATCTGGTATGAGTACTTCCACAATGTTCCGGCCAACTGGGATCTGCTGCGCCAGCCGCTTTCGATTGCGGGCGGCATCTTCACCATCCTGATGTATTTTGCATTTCTGCGCCTGCGGTTCGGGCGTTGGATTCAGATAATTTGCGCGGTTGCCATGGTTGGACAGGTGCTCTCGCAGATTGGTCAGTTGCACGGAGGCGTCTCGCGCCTGTGGACCGTCTTAGCCCTCTTCCCGCTTTTGTTTCTTATTGCTGGCGTAGTTCCTGCGCTGCTTATTGTGCATTGGCGCAAGGGCAACCGGGAGGCCGGGATTCTTCTGATTCCATGCATCCTGCAGAGTTTAGCGATTTATGTGCAGGTTGGCATGTTCTTTCTGTCGCAGATTCCGGCGATGGTTCCTTCCGTGGACCGGGTGAACGCGTTTCTTTTTCAGTTTCCAGCTGGACCATTCCAACTGAATCTATACCAGTTCACCGAGTTGTCCTATCAGCTTTCTCTGGCCATCATCATGGTGCTGCGCTCCACGCGCGTCAGCCGGCAGCAGGCGCTTCTTGAGGGCGAAATGGCTGCGGCCCGCGAGGTGCAGCAGGTCATTCTGCCCGACGAGATTGAGACAGTCGCCGGCTTCAGCGTTGAGAGCGCCTACCAGCCCGCGCAGCAGGTAGGCGGCGACTTCTTCCAGGTTCTTCCCGCGGGCCAAGGCGGCTTGCTGCTCGTAGTCGGCGACGTTGCCGGCAAGGGGCTACCTGCCGCCATGTTGGTTTCCGTGCTGGTGGGAGCCATCCGCGGCGTGGCTGAGTACACCTCCGAACCCGCGGAGCTGCTCGCCAACCTGAATGATCGGCTCGTAGGCCGCGCCGGCGCCAGCTTCTCCACCGCGCTGGTGGCACACATCAGCGCAACGGGCAACGTCTCCGTAGCCAATGCGGGGCATCTTTCCCCATATCTCGACGGCAGAGAAGTAGAGTTGCCGGGCGCGCTGCCTCTGGGCGTCAAGACTGGCGCGCACTATGAAACCATCCACTTTCACTTGGCTCCCGGTAGCCGGCTGACGTTTTACTCCGATGGCGTGGTAGAAGCCCAGAACGCGGAAGGCGAGCTGTTCGGCTTCGAGCGCGGACGCGCCATTTCCACAAACCCAGCAGCCGTGATTGCGGAAGCCGCGAAGGAATTCGGCCAGTCGGACGACATCACCGTCGTTGCCATCACCCGCCAGGCTGCCATCGCCAACGCCGCCTGATTTGTTTTCGTTCCGGGTTCCCGTCGGTTGGATGCTAGAGTGAATCGAACGAGGAGACGGCTCGAACCCATGGCTTTCTTCACCGCTGTGCGCCGTTACGTGTGTCCCACCTTGGCGGCTGCGTTTTTCTTGCTGCTCATTCTCGAGATTGTGCCGAGCGCCCATGCGCAAAATGCCAGCGCAATCTTCGACGCCACAAGTCTGCGAGAGCCTGCCGATCTTGCCACCAACTGGCGCGTCCACGCCGGCGACGACCTGGCCTTTGCCGGTGTGGACTTCGACGACTCGAAATGGACATCCTTCGATCCCCGCGGTTCGATTACCACGCTCTTTCCCCGTAGCCGTCCGGAGGTCATCTGGTATCGCCTTCGCGTCAAGGTCAGCCCCGATCAAACCGGCCTTGCATTGAGAGAGATGAATCTCTCCAGCGCCTTTGAAGTGTATGTAAATGGCGAACGGCTTATTTTCTCGGGACAGATTGCACCGTATGTCGCTTACACCTCCGGCTCAAAAATCCTGGAGGGAATCCCTGATCGCCTGCTGGCTTCGGGATTCATAGTGATCGCAATGCGTGTCCACATCTCCAGAGTCGATTGGATCAGCGGCCAGAATCCAGGCTACTATGTCACCAATCTCACCATCGGCCAGCACAGCACACTCTACCGCGATGACTGGCTTGCCATCATCGGTCAAAATACCTTCGACTGGACCGACCGCCTTTTGTTGATTGGACTGGGCATCGTGGCTCTTCTATTGTTCTCCGCGCAGCGCAGCCAAACCCAGTACCTATGGATCTTCGCATTGGGCGCTCTCCAACTCGGAGAAAGCGTCATACCCTTCATCTCGGTATTCCACAACTATCCGGCGATTTGGAACCTTGTAATGGTCCCTTTCCGCCTTGTCTCCCCTTTCATCTGGGTTTCGTTTTACTTCTCTTTCGTCCATCAGCGTATTGGCTGGCGATGGCGAGTCTGTTTGGCCGTTGCCGGCCTCGCCAACGCCTATAGCGGATTGGCGGCCGCATACCTGTTCGCCGTTCCACTGCCGCTTCAGTTGATTGGCAACCTCCCCTTCATCATCCTTCTCTCGATTGTCGTGCCCACCGTTCTTGCCGTTCATATGCGCCGCGGTAATCGCGAAGCGGGTATTCTCCTCATTCCCGTGGTCCTGTTCAGCCTCTATATCTATGCTGAAGTCGCTTTCGCGACGATGTTTCAGTTCCCCGCCTCGCGCGTCTTCGCGCTCCGCGGCCTCGATTTCATCGACCGGTTTCCTGCCGGCCCATTCTCGTTCTCGCTCAACGATCTTTCGGGGATACTGTCGACGCTTTCCCTGGCCATCATCATGCTGCTGCGCTCCGCCAACATGAGCCGCCGGCAGGCGCAACTCGATAGCGAACTCGAGGCCGCGCATGAGGTGCAGAAGGTTTTGGTGCCCGAGCACCGCGGCATTGTCCCAGGGTTCACAATCGAGTCCGTCTACGAACCGGCGCAACAGATCGGCGGAGACTTCTTCCAGATCTTGCCGGCGGACGAAGGCGGCATGGTGATCGTGGTCGGGGATGTGGCGGGCAAGGGGCTTCCCGCCGCCATGCTGGTTTCCGTGCTCGTGGGAGCGATTTGCGGTCTGAGCGAGTACACGCAGGACCCCGCCGAATTGCTGGTCGGACTGAATGAGCGGCTCGTCGGCCGTTCCGGCGGAGGTTTTTCCACGGCCCTTGCTGCGCACATTGCCGCGGATGGACGCGTGACCCTCGCCAACGCCGGGCACCTGTCGCCCTATCTCGACGGGAAGGAAATGGAGTCGCCCGGCGCGCTGCCGCTAGGTGTGGCGGCGGGGTTACGCTACGAGACGACCCATTTCCGTATTGAGCAGGGCAGCCGTCTCACCTTCTACTCCGACGGCGTGATCGAGGCCCAGAACCGGAAAGGCGAACTCTTCGGCTTCGATCGCGGCCGCGAACTTTCAACGCAGCCGGCCGCGGCGATTGCTGAGGCTGCAAAAAAGTTTGGCCAGGAAGACGACATCACCGTCGTCACCATCACCCGCGCCGCCGTCGGTGACGGCAACGCACCCAAGCGTCCAGTCGTAAAGGCGATGCGATGCGCCCAGCAAACCCATGCCGTTTGGCAGCCCATGAATCATGATGGCTCCGCCGGGCGAGACTCCCAGCCTTGCCGCCCGCTGTCTGTCGTCCGCATTCGGATAGGAGACATGTAGCGCCCGATGATAGTGGCTCTCCGCATTGCGCGAATCGATCACATAGTGTCCTTCCGGCGTACGGCCATCGCCCTCCTGCTGCTTAGCCGCAAGACCGCCTCGCCCCAATGCGACCTTGTAGGTTTTGATGACCTTGCCCCCGGCCAGCAGTTCAAGCACATGATCTTTTTTCAGAATTAATACAGAGTCAGCCTTCTGTGTCCCGGCAGTTTGCGCCGCGTCTAGTCCGGGGACCCCTGCGAAGGCTCCAGCGAACACGAGTATGAACGAGAGTCCACCGGTTACCCATCGAGATTTCATGCACCAAATCTAATCCAACGGAGCCGATGCTACCAACAATGGAGGTACCAGGTCCCGCGTTTTGTACCTGGGACAGAACAAACCTAACGCCTACGCCGTAGCCGCGTTGGCCTCAGCCTGCAGCCCGCGCGCCTCAATCTCAAACTCACGAATCTTGTACTTTTGAATCTTCCCCGACAGCGTCGCCGGAAAATCATCCACAAACCGGATGTGCTCGGGAATCTTGTAGTAAGCAATCTGTCCCTTGCACCATTCGCGAATCTCTTCCTCCGTCGCCTCCACGCCCGGCCGCAGCCGCACCCACGCCGCCACAATCTCACCCAGCCGCGCATTGGGAATACCCACCACCTGCACCTCGTCCACCTTGGGATGCGTGTACAGAAACTCCTCCACCTCGCGTGGATAAATATTCTCTCCGCCGCGAATAATCACGTCGCGCGAGCGTCCCGTCAGATGAATGCAGCCATCCTCATGCATGATGCCCAGGTCGCCGGTATGCAGCCATCCATTCGCGGCAATCACTGTCGCCGTGCCCTCCGGGTCGCCGTCGTATCCCTTCATCACGGCGTATCCCCGCGCGCACACCTCGCCCTGCTCGCCCACCGGCAGCGTCTCGCCGGTCACCGTGGAAACAATCTGGATCTCCGTCTGCGGCATCGCCCGTCCCACTGTTTTTACGCGAATTTCGATCGAATCCGCCGCGTCGCTCATCGTCACCACCGGCGACGTCTCCGTCTGCCCGTAGGCAATCACCAGTTCGCCGCAATGCATTTCGTCCAGCACCCGCTTCATCAGTTCCACCGGGCACGGCGCGCCACTCATCATGCCGGTCCGCAAACTCGTCAGGTCATAGGTCGCAAAGTCCGGCAGCGCCATCTCCGCCACATACATCGCCGGGACCCCGTAAACCGAGGTCGCCCTTTCTGCATGCACGGTCCTGAGAGTGGCTCGCGCGTCGAACGTCCAGTTCGGCAGAAGGATCGCCGCCCCGGTATTCACCGCCGTCATCGTCCCAATCACGCATCCGTAGCAATGAAACAATGGCACCGGCAAGCAAATCCGATCCTGCTCCGTGTAATGAAACCCCTGCGCCAGAAACTGCCCGTTGTTCACGATATTGTGATGCGTCAGCATCACACCCTTAGGCAGCCCCGTTGTCCCGCTGGTGTACTGGATGTTCGCCACATCCTCCAGGTCAACATGCGCAGGCAGTTCGCCCGGTTCGTTCAGCAGCCCCGGCCACTCCGGCGAATCGAAATAAATTGTGTGTTCCAACTCAAGATCAAGCCCATGCCGCGCCCGCCCCAGGATTTCCTCGTAGTCCGCGCGCTTGTCCTTGTGCCACAGAAACAGTGCCTTCATGCGCGACTTTTTCAGCGTGTATTGCAGTTCGTGCGAACGGTACGCAGGGTTAACATTCACCAGCGCGGCACCGGCCCGAGCGCAGCCCATGTGCATCACAATCCACTCAATGCAGTTGGTCGACCAGAGGCCCACGCGGTCCCCGCGCCGAATACCCAGAGACCACAGCCCCCGCGCCACTCGATCAGCTTCTTCGCTCAGTCCAGCCCATGTCAGCCGCTTCTCTTGATGGCAAGAAGCCACGGCCAGGCGATCCGGAAACCGCTTCGCCGTCCGCCTCAGCAGATCGCCAATGGTCAGTTCGAGCAGCGGCCGGTCCGGCCCCCGCGCATAGCTCAAGGTACGAATGTCTTCTTCAACCGGCATAATTCAAGCCTTGAAACAACGAAGCAAAGTGTACACCCGTCTACCTTGCCGGTCCGTGTGATCCAGCACACATACGCCGAACACAGAAGGCTACGCTGGGGAACACCCAGACCCTCGGCGCCTCAGTAGCGCAGTCCCAGCCGCATGGGAAACTCCTCTTCATCGTCTTCCAGGTGCACCTGGTTGCAATGGTCCAGAATCACCGCACGATGGTGATTTCTCAGCAAGAAATGCGCGCCCGCAATTACCGCTGCCGCCATCAACCCGTGCATCCACCCTGCCTCAATCCACGGGCTCACCGCCAGCGGAAGCGAAACCACCAGCGGAAGAAATGTGAAGTACTTCAGCACCGTAAAGGCCAGGTTCGGCTGCTCCCTTCCCGTCTCCCCCGTGAAGGCAACGTACTTCACGTTCAGAAACAGCAGATCCGTCAGCAGCAGGCAAAGCCCGGCGGCCATCACCATCCGCCCAGCAATCGATTCCCATCTGCGCAACTCGGCCGGAGCAATCCACTGAAATGCAACCAGCGCCGTCAACGTTGCCATCAGCGCCCACAGCAGAACCCAGATCCGCGCTGCCTGCAACTCCTCCATCGCGGTCAGAAACTCCGGCGGCCTGCCATGCACAATGCGGAACACCCAACTGCCCTGCTTGTTCCCCGGAGAAGTGAACGTCATGCGCAATCCGGCAATCGTCCAGAAAGCAATAATCCCAATCGCCATCCGGATACCCTCCGCCGAAATTACCGTGCGCACTGTCCCATGCGCAACTTCGAAGCGCAGGATGGAAGCAACCACAATTGAAAGCCCCACGCCACCATAAAGCACCAGGTAAATCCGATACCGCTGCACTCGCAAAATGGTCTGCCCAATAAAGTGAAATACCGCGCGCCGCACCGGCTTCCGCGCAACCGTGGCATGAATCAATCCATGCAGCGCGGGCGCAAAGCCACTCCGCGTGTCCCGCGTCCCCGGTCCCTCCACCAGTTGGCGCACCCGGCGCAGGTAGGCAATGGGATACGTGAGCATTGCCAGGCCAATCACCACCAGCGTCGCCATGCATCCCATCTCCGCAAGGCGCCCGTAGATAGGCAACGCCGACGGTCCTTCCAGCAGACGCTGACATATCCCCAGAAACCAGAATGGAGGACAGTAGAGAACCCATGCGTTGCCCGATTGCAGAAACACTGGCACCGCGCCACTCAGCATCGGGAACAGCAACAGCACCATCAACAGAGCGGTGATCGACAACCCCTGCAGAAGCAACGACACCCTGCGAAACAGCCGCTCGCCGAAGACGGTCAGCACTACACCCTGCAGCGCCAGCACAAATGCCGCCGAGAAAAGTCCGCTCCCCGCCACCGCCGCCAAATGTCCAGCAAGAAACCGCGGCAGATCAGGCGGGTCCGTGGCTGCGGGAAGCACCAGCGGTGCAAGAAAATTCGCGTTGAACAGAAACCCCGCGATGAGTAGCCCAATAGCCGCAACCCGCGCCAGAAACATCCTGCGGCCCGGAACCGGCAGCGTAGTCAGCACAAAAACATCCAGCAGGTCCGGAAAAAACAGGTCCCACTCAAACACCGTCACAATGCCCATCACCACGAAGGAATAAAGCACAAAGAAAAAGTGATGATTCACCTGCAGCCAGTAAGAGGGTGGCGCCCCGGTGGAACGGCCATCCGGCCAATGGGGCCAGGGATGATATACCGGCCACAGATAAATCGCCACCATCAATCCCGGCAGTCCCGTTGCAACCGCGAGCTGCACAATCCGCGTTCGCGCATCGCCGTCTGGCGACGCCGTCTCGTGGTTGAAGAAGCGCTCAAGGAAGTGCCGCATGAGCCATGAAAACTGGCTCCGCGGAGGCGGATGCACCGCGCCCAACGCAGCCTGCGCATTCAAGGCCATCGGCTGCGCGTCACTCCTCGTAAACAGGCGTTGAAAGGCATCAGACATGGGTGATCCGCATCGCCTCCACCATCTCCTGCGCAACCGCGCGCGTATCCTGCTGCTTCACCAGTTGCGCAAACACAGATTCCAGATTCGGCAGGCTCATCAGCTTCGTCAGCTCCGATGGTGGCGAGTCGGCCAGCACCTTGCCCTTTGCAATCACGATCACCCGGTCGCAAACCTGCTCCACCACTTCCAATACGTGCGAGATGTACAGCACCGCTTTGCCTTCGGCCGCCAGCAACTCCAGCAGGTCCTTGAACAATCGACCGGAAACCACGTCCAGCCCGGAAAGCGGCTCATCGAAGATCAGTAACTTCGGGTCATGCAACAGCGCCGCGGCAATCAGCACCCGCTGCCGCATTCCCTTCGAATACGAAGAGATTGGTGTGTATTGCCACGACTCCAGATTCAACAGCTTCAGCAGCCGTGTCGCCTTCATTTCAACCAGTGCTTCGTCCATCCCGCGCAGCCGGCCAACAAGTTGCAGATACTCCAATCCAGATAGGTATGTGTAAAGATGCGCCTCCTCCGGCACGTACCCAAATGCGGCGCGAAAAGCCACCATGTCCTTCGCAATATCCTGCCTTTCAAACAGCACGCGCCCATCATTCGGCCGCAACATGCCGGTCACAATCTTCACCGTGGTCGATTTGCCGGCGCCGTTCGGCCCTAGAAATCCGACAATCTCGCCGGGGCCGACCTTGAAGCTCACATTCTCAATCGCCGGAACGCCGCGATAGCTCCGATACAGTTTTTGTACTTCGAGCATGATTTGCACCTCCAGGGATCCTCTCAACAGCTCCAGGTTTTGAAAGGGCACGACTTCAGTCGTGCCGCAAGACGGCAAAATGAATGCGGGCTTTAGCCCCAGAGGGATTTGCAGTTTCTTTGTTGGCGTCGGCCAACGAAATTCCTCCTCACGCGCTCAACTTCAGCGTGGTGATTATTTCCTCGGGCAGCTCTTCAAAATACAGAACGGCCGACCGTGCGTTATAACGATTGAATCCAAAAAGCCCCAGCGCCATAGCGGCGAAAACGGCCGAGAGGTATGCGAATTTGAGCGGATGATGCAGCGCGTCCAGTTCAACGTTGGCAATCCACACAGCCAGCGGCAGACACACAATGAAGAATGCCCAGAACACAAGCTGGATGTTCGATTTTCCCGGCAGATACGAACAAGTGAAAGGAACCTTATAGAACCCAATCAGACAAAGCTCCGCGAGGATCCATCCCAGCAAAGCAAGAATTGCCAGATGCGCCGCAACCTGCCCCACAGGCCTGAAACCGAACGCAAGCCCAGCCGAGAATAGCCACGCAGGCGCAGCCGCAAACAGCAGCAGAGATCCACGTGTTGCTGCAATGTATTTCTCAGAGGAACGAATCTGTGTGGTCCGCAAAACCCAATTGGCGGTGAGCGAAATGGGCAGCGCAAAAACACTGCGCAGCCCGAAAACAGCAAACGTCATCATCATGAACGTAGGCATCAGAAAGCCCACAGTCACTTCAGAAGGCGCAGCTGCGGCCCATTCATCGCGCAACAGGCTAAGCGCAAAACCAAATACGAATGCGAGATAAAACGAGAAGGCAACGCGATGCTGGCGGCTGCGTGTCAATGACCGGATGCTGAAGAACGCAATCGCAACCTGGAGTCCGCTGCCGAATGACGGCGTCCATTGCAAGCCACCCGCGCCTGGCACAAGGTCCGGTTCCTCAATCGTTTGCTTCATTGTGCGCATGTAGCACAGCAGCAGGGAAGCAGCGGCTCCGCAAATCGCAATCGCAAGGCCCATCCATGCCCGCATAGCAAGCCACGTAAATCCTGCGGGCAATGTCCCATTCACCTGGTTAAATAGCGCAAAGAACCAGTACGATGGCGACCAAGCCAGCAGACCCTGGTTCTCCGGCGCCGCCATCGCCTCCGGCGAACTCAGGGAAGGTTCAAGAAAATACACCGCGAGAAAAAGGCCGAAGGCCGCGAGTTGCAAGACTGCTGACAAGCGAAGGAAGATGCGCCGAGGCAGCAGTAGCGCGGTGAACCCCTGAATCGTAAGCACTGAGCAATACAGGAACGCACTCGCTCCGACGATCGCAATCCAGTAGGCGGCCAGGCACTGATAGAAGGCGAACGGCGTGCCGTGCAACACACTCACCAGAAACGGAACCACGAGCCCGGAAGCACAGTTCAGCGTGAGAATCGCAATCCCCAGCACTGCAGCCGAGGCAGAAACCTTGGCAAAGAGGATGGTATGTGGCGCCACGGGCAGCGGGGACAAAACCATCACATCGCGCCGGTCGGGGAATGTCGCATCCCAACTGAGAACTGTAAAAAGTCCCACCACCAGCATCATGGTCGCAATCAGGTAGTGCTCCATGTGCAGGCAGAAAGCGTATCGAGCTTGAGGATTTTCAATCGATACAAACGCCACATACGTTATCACCGAATGCACCAGGCTCAGCATGATGAGCACGCCCGCAAACTGCCCCAGAAAACCCGTGACGTCCGCTTGAATCGACAGCGCCTCAAGATCGATGACGCGCAGCATAAACTGCCGGCATAGGATCCGGAAGTCGAGCGGCAAGCGGTTTATCAATCGTTGAATCAGGCTATGCATGGATCAGATCCGCAATCTGCCGCGCCATCGATTCCGTATCCTGCTCAACGGCGAGCTGCGAGAAAATCTTTTCCAGGGTCGGCAACTCCATCAACGAGCGCAGCCGTTCAATCGAGTCATCCGCCACCAGCTTTCCGTGATGAAGAATCACCACTCGCGAACAAATGCGCTCCACGGTATCCAATTCGTGGCTGCTGAATAGAACCACTTTTCCGCGTGCAGCAAGTTCCTGAATCAGGCTGCGCAACACCAGTGATGAAGCAACATCCAGTCCGGAGAAAGGCTCGTCCAGAAGAATGAGCTGAGGATTGTGCATCAGCGCCGCGATAAGCAGGATCTTCTGCCGCATTCCCTTCGAATAGCCGCTGATCGAAGCATGCCGGTCGTCGCGCAGCGAGAACAGCCGCAGCATTCCATCAATGCGCTCCATCGATTGCCGCGCCGGAAGATTGCGAAGCTGGGCCACCATGGTCAGATACTCCGCGCCCGACAAGTGCGTGTAGAGGTACGGCTCTTCGGGAACATACCCCAGACTTCGCTTGTAGCCCATCAGGTCGTCCTGAATAGGCTTGCCCTCAAAAAGAATCTGTCCCGCGCTCATCTCAATCAGTCCGGTAATCATCTTCATGGTGGTCGATTTGCCCGACCCATTCGGCCCCAAATACCCCGTCACTTCGCCCGGCCGTGCGGAAAAACTCACATCGTCTACCGCGGCAATGCCGGAGAAGCGTTTCGAGACGCGGCGAAGTTCAAGCATGATTTACCTGCGCATTCAAGAACATACCCTATGTAGCAAACAGCATAGAC
>JBEKRU010000107.1:0-21753 GCA_049518435.1 Occallatibacter sp.
AAGACCCTTGAAGAGCCGCCCGCGCACGTCATCTTCATGATGGCCACCACGCAGCCCGAGGACATTCCCCAGACCATCCGCTCCCGCTGCCAGCACTTCAGCTTCCACGCCGTAAAATTCGACGACATTCTGGCTCAGCTCAAAATGATCGCCGCGCAGGAAGAAGTCGACGCCGAAAACGAAGCCCTGGCGCTGCTGGCCGAAGCCGGCGACGGTTCCATGCGCGACGCGCTCTCCATCATGGATCAGGCCATCGCCTCCGCCCCGCTTGAGGCCGGTCGCCCCGTGCTTTCGAGCGCACAAATTCGCGAACTCATGGGCGCTGTGCCCAACGCCGTCTTCGAGCGCCTGCTGGAGGCCGTAGCCGCAGGCCAAAGCCCCGAGCTTATGGAGCAATTGAACCTGCTCCTCAACGCCGGCCACAGCCCCAGTTCCCTCGCCCGCCAGATGGTTCGTTACCTGCGCAACACCCTCATGGCCAAAATCGGCGGAGCGGAAACTGAGCTGCTCCAGATCTCCGGTGATGAACGCGCCCGCGCCGCGCGCACTGCTCTCCTCTTCACCGAAGAAGAAATCACCCGCAACCTGCAAATCGTTCTCCGCACCTTCGACGACCTGAACTACCGTCAGGAACAGCGATTTCACCTCGAACTCGGCCTGCTCAAGCTCATCCATGCCCAGCGCCTGCTCCCGCTCGAACAACTGCTAAGCGGAGCAGCAGCAGGCGGCAAATTCCCTGCCCCATCTGGGCTCCCGCCGTCCCGACTCGCCAGCAACCCGGCGACTGCCGCTCCACGCGCAACCACAACGCCAGTCGCAGCACCCGCAGCATCGCCCATCTCGCCCTTCGGGCCGGGTGCAGGCGGCTGGGGCGCCGGACCGGCAACGAAGCAATCCGCAACCACCGTCCCGATCACTGATCTCGATCGCCCCGCGCCCGTCGCAGTTCCCACGAACGGACACGCATTCACCGCGCCCATCGCTGAAGACGCGCCCTTGAAAACCCTCGCTCCCCCAATCTCTCCGCCACCTCCGCCTTCCACGCCACCCAGCCCAGCACTCCCGGGCGACGGCGCACCCAACCTGGAAGCCATCCGCCATGCCATCGGCACCGCGCTGGTCGACGGCGGCCACAGCTCCGCCGCCCAACTGCTCGGTTCAGGAACCTGGAACCTCGACGGCTCCAGCCTGCGCATTGATGTCCCCGGCATGGGCAAAAAGATGCTCGCCCTCACCGTGAACGCCGCTGCGGAAAAAATCATCCGTCAGGAGTTGCAGCGGCTCGGCGCGCCCACTCGTTTCCTCGTCGTCCCCGGCGACTCCAGCACGTCCCAATCCGCCGCACCCATCGCCGCTCCGCTCGCTGGCAGCGTTCAGGAAGCAGCGCTCAGCCATCCCTCCGTGCAAAGAGCCAAGGAAATCTTCCAGGCAGAAGTCCGCAGCGTCATCGACCTTCGCAAACCATAATCACGTGTTCCATTGAGGCAATTGCCATGATCAACCCACTCAAGATCCCCGAGATGCTCGCCCAGGCAAACCAGATGCAGGAAGAGATCCAGCGCAAACTCGCGCAGACCATCGTCGAAGGAACCAGCGGCGGCGGGGCCGTCACCGCCACCATGAACGGCAAGAAGCAACTCCTCAAGCTCCACATCGACCCCGCCGCCGTTGTCAGCCTCGGCGGAAGCCAGCCCGATGTAGAAATGCTCGAAGACCTCGTCATCGCCGCCGTCAACGAAGCCGGCCGTAAGGCCGACGACGCCATCCAATCCAATGTCAAAGGCATGCTCGGCGGCCTCAATATCCCCGGCCTCACCTGATACGTGTTTTAAGAACATGGTTCGCGACAGGGCATGAATTCATAATTTGGTGAAAAAATCGAATCGACGTAGATGTGCAAAGGGGCACGACTTCAGTCGTGCCGAAAACAGCTGAAAAATCATTGGGCTTTAGCCCTCGGGGATAGAAGCATGCATCGAGCAATGAATCGCAGGAGCTTTCTCCAGCTTGGCGCATCCGCAGGCCTCGCAGCCCTCACTCCCCGTTGGATCAATTCGCAAACCCCGGCCACTCCCGACCGAGTCCTCCAGGGCCGCGCAGCAGCCGCGGATAAGTCGATCATCACCACCAAGCTCTACGACAACGTCTACCTGTTATCCCAAGGCGTGGGCGGCAACATGATCCTCCAAACCGGCCCCGAAGGCAACATTCTTATTGACTCCAACTTCTCCACCGCCGTCCCAAAAATTCGCGAGGCCATCGCCTCCGTCAGCAAAGACGCCCCCGATGCGCTCATCAACACCCACTGGCATTACGACCACACCGACGGCAACGAACTCCTGCATGCCGCCGGATTCACCATCTTCGCCCACAAGAACACTCGCGAACGCATGTCCGCAGCGCAGCCAATTCCCTTCTTTCACCTCGTCATGCCCGCCTCGCCTTTCGCGGCCTTGCCCACCATTACCTTCGATCAATCCATGCACGCCTGGCACAATGGCGATTCGCTCGATCTAGTCCACTTCGATCCCGCCCACACCGACTCCGACATCTATATCCACTTCCACAATGCCAACGTGCTGCATGTCGGCGACATCTGGTTCAACGGAATGTATCCCTTCCTCGACGAAGCCACCGGCGGCAAAATCGGAGGCATGATTCAAGCCTCCGGCAAAGCTCTCGCCGTTGCGGACAGCAACACAAAGATCATCCCCGGCCACGGTCCTCTGGGCTCGAAAGCGGACCTCCAGAAATACCACGACATGCTCTCCGCGATACATGACAAAGTCGCCGCCATCAAAGCCTCCGGCGCCAGCGAGCAGGAAGCCATCGCCCGCAAACCCACCGCGGACTTTGACCCCGTCTGGAGCAAGGGATTTTTCGTAAACGGAGAAATCTTCACCGGGCTCGTCTATCGAACCATCTAAGCTATGGGACCATCCAGGAGAAATACCGCATGTCACGCTACGCCGAGCCAATGGCCCGGCTCATTGAAGAGCTGAAAAAACTCCCCGGCGTCGGCGGCAAGACTGCGCAGCGCTTCGCGTTCCATATTCTGCGCTCAACAGACGACGATGCAGGCGCGCTGGCCGATGCGGTTCGCGGCCTCAAAGCCGCCCTGCGACTTTGTTCCATCTGCAACAACGTTACTGACGTCGATCCCTGCGTCTACTGCACAAACCCCACCCGCAACCAGCGCCTCGTCTGCGTCGTTGAAGAGCCCACCAGCATCGCCGTCATCGAGCGCACACGCGGCTACCAGGGCGTCTACCATGTTCTGCACGGAACGCTCTCACCACTGCATGGCGTTGGTCCTGACCAGTTGCGCTCCGGAACACTCGTCGCCCGCATTGAGCGCGGCGAGGTCGACGAAGTCATTCTCGCCACCAGCCCCACCCTCGAGGGCGAAGCCACCGCCAACTGGCTCGCCGGAAACCTGCGCGGCCTGGGCGTTCGCATCACCCGCATCGCCACCGGCGTTCCCGCAGGCAGCGACATCGAATACGCAGACGAAGTCTCGATGGCCCGCGCCATGGAGGGCCGCCGCGATCTCTAATCCGGTTTCGGTCTCAGCTTCAGGCTCGCAGTCGGTTCAGCAAATCCTGAGGATGGACGGGCTTGGCCAGAATCTCAAATTCATAGCCTTTGGCGCGCGCCTTCTCCAGAAGATCGGCAGTCGCGGCCTGGCCGGAAAATAGCAGAATCTTGATCTTCGGCAACAGGCCGCGTATGCGAATCGCCGCGTCGATTCCGTTCAAATCGGCCATGATCACGTCCGAAATCAGCATATCCGGCGCAAAAGTCGCTGCGAGCGCCAGGGCGGATTCGCCGGAATAAACGGCGCGCGCCTCAAACCCGCTCTGATTCAAAATCATGGACAGCGTGTCGGCGATCACTCGTTCATCGTCGGCAACAAGAATCTTTGGTTTCGGTGTGCTCTCGGACATACTCTCCTGGACGATCTACCGGCGTTGCAAGACTACGAAAAGGAAGTGCAACTCGGCAAATTGGGTTGGGGGAAGGTGAATCCTTCAATCTCTCTCTGGCTATACCCTTTCTCAGAATGATACGCTTGCGAAGAGAAACAGCCGCAAGCGACTCGCAGCCTTCTAAGGGTCCAATACTAACCGTATCCAATCCTGGGCCCGATGGCAACACGGCAGCCTGAAATCGGCTGTTCATCTGGCAGCAATCGGGAAATCATACACTTGCAACAACAACCGGCCGCCGACTTCCCCGACGGACCCCAACCGGAGACCCTTGCATGCAAGACGCCGCCATCGCCAACGACCCTCAGATTCCTGCGGTCGAAGCTATCATTCGCGCCGAAAAAGTAGAGAAGTACTACGCCCAGCCCAGCGAAAACCGCATTCAGGTCATCTCCGCGACTGACCTCTCGGTGGTGCCGGGTGAAATTCTCGCCCTTCTCGGCCCCTCCGGTTCCGGAAAATCCACCATGCTGCGCATGCTCACCGGCCTCTCCACGCCCTCCGCCGGTCAGGTTTACTGGCACGAGAAACCCATCGCCAGCGCTGAAATCAATGTCTCCATCGTCTTCCAGAGCTTTGCCCTCTTCCCCTGGCTCACCGTCCTTGAGAACGTCGAAGCCCCCCTCCAGGCCCGTGGCGTCACTCCTGACGAACGCCGCGCACGCAGCATGAAAATGATTGACACCGTCGGCCTCGACGGCTTTGAAGGCGCCTACCCCAAGGAGCTCTCCGGGGGAATGCGTCAGCGCGTCGGCTTCGCCCGCGCCCTCGTCGTCGAACCCGAAGTCCTTTTCATGGACGAGCCTTTCTCCGCCCTTGATGTCCTCACAGCCGAGAACCTCCGCTCCGAACTCCTCGAGCTCTGGGCCAACAAAACCATGCCCACCAAGGCCGTCTTCATCGTCACCCACAACATCGAGGAAGCCGTCCTCCTCGCCGACCGCATCATCGTCCTCGGCCGCAATCCCGGCCACATTCGAACCGACTTCAAGGTCCAGCTCGCCCAGTCCCGCGACCGCAAGTCTGAAGCCTTCACCAGCCTGGTCGACTACATCTACAAGGTGCTCACCAAGCCCGACGTCACTCCCGAGCAGGCCCCCGATCAGGCCCCCGGCCATCAGCACCCGGGAACCAAGGTGCGCGACCAGCGCCAGATGCACTACCAGATGCTGCCCCATGCCCGCCCCGGCGGCATGGCCGGCCTTCTCGAGCTTCTCCTCGACAAAGGCGGACGCGACGACATCTACCGTCTCGCCGACGACCTCGCCTTCGAAATCGACGACCTGCTGCCCATCGTCGACGCATCCCAGCTCCTCGGCTTCCTCAAAATCGAAGAAGGCGACGCGGCCATCACCCCCAGTGGTTCCGAGTATGCCAACTCCGAAATCCTGCGCCAGAAGGAACTGTTCCGCGCTGCCGCCGTCGAGCACATTCTGCTGCTCCGCCAGATTCGCCGCGCCCTCGAATCGAAGAGCGACCACACCGTACCCGAAGACTTCTTCCTCGACATGCTCGACGAGCAATTCAGCGACGACGAAAGCCGCCGCCAGATTGAAACCGCCGTCGCCTGGGGTCGTTACGCCGAACTGTTCGACTTCGACGCCGGCCGTCGTCGCTTCGTCCTGCCCGATGCCCCTGAAGAAGAAGTTGCCGCAGCAGCCGCAGAAGGCGGGGGCAGCGAGTGAAGCTCCAGCACCCCCTTGCACGCACCCTGGTTACCGCGCGTACCTGGCCATTCCTCATCGATGTGGGCGTGGCCGCCTGCGCCCTCGCAGTCTTTTTCTCCCTCATCAGCACCGGCACCTATTGGATGGGCAAACCCATCCCTGTCGTCCCCATCTCGCACTCTCTTAGCGCGCTCCCGGCCTATGCTTTCTATTCCATAATCCGCATCGGCATTGCCTACTTCCTCTCGCTCACCTTCGCCATCACCTACGGCTACACCGCCGCCTACAATCCGCGTATTGAGGCCTGGATGGTCGCCGTCCTCGATATCCTTCAATCCATTCCCGTCCTCAGTTTTCTCCCTCCCGTAGTCCTGGCCATGGTCGCTCTCGTCCCGGGCCACCAGATGGGCATCGAGATGGGTGTCATCCTGCTCATCTTTACCGGACAGGTATGGAACCTGGCCTTCAGTTTCTACTCCTCCCTCAAAAGCATTCCCCGCGAGATGCTTGAAGCCTCGCGCATCTATCGCTACTCAGCCTGGCAGCGCTTCTGGCAACTTGAAATGCCCTATGCGTCCATCGGCCTCGTCTGGAACTCCATCGTCTCCGTCGCCGGCGGCTGGTTTGCCCTCATGGCCTGCGAAATGTTCACCATGGGCGACCGCAACTTCCAGCTCCCCGGCCTCGGCAGTTACCTCCAAACGGCCGCGGTTTCCGGCGATATGCGAGCCCTCAGTGCCGGATTCGCAGTCGTCATCCTCATCGTCGTAGCTACCGATCAGCTTGCCTGGCGTCCCCTCATCGCCTGGAGCGACAAGTTCAAGTTTGAGCAGGTCGAATCCGCCGATCGCGTCACCTCTCCAATCCTTGAGCTGCTCCGCCGCTCCACCCTGCTCACTTCCATGCCCGGGCGCGTCTTTGCCCGCATCGAGGAACCCATCTACCGCCGAATGGCGCGCACTAAAGAGTGCCGCGTCGTCCATCCCCTCGACGAGGAGCGAAATCTCGGCAAGCCTTCCGCGGGGCTCTGGACCCTCGCCATTTGCGCGCTCTGCGTCATCATCTGGGGAGCCACCCAGGCCGTCCTCATGTTGCGCACCGTCACCTGGCCAGACCTGCAGCTCCTTCTCGAAGGCGCGGGCGCAACCTTCCTGCGCGTCAATGCGGCCCTGCTCATCTCCGCCCTCTGGACCGTCCCCGTCGGCGTCTCCATCGGCTTCAATCCCAAACTCGCCCGCTTCGTGCAGCCCATCGCGCAGGTTCTGGCCTCCATTCCCGCCACAGCCTTTTTCCCCATCCTGCTCATCGGACTGGTCAAAATCGGCGGCGGACTGGGCATAGGATCCGTCGCTCTCATGCTCCTCGGAACGCAGTGGTACATCCTCTTCAACGTCATCGCCGGAGCCATGTCCATCCCCTCCGACCTCCGCGAAGTCTCTTCTCTGT
Organism: Occallatibacter sp.; assembly: GCA_049518435.1. Lineage (GTDB taxonomy): Bacteria > Acidobacteriota > Terriglobia > Terriglobales > Acidobacteriaceae > Telmatobacter. The sequence continues at coordinate 7,103 of JBEKRU010000107.1, forward strand.
TCCACTTCACCCAGTGGCAGCGCTGGACCAAGCTCATCCTCCCCGGCATCTTCCCTTACCTCATCACCGGCATGGTCACAGCCTCTGGCGGAGCCTGGAACGCCTCTGTATTCGCCGAGTACTCCCACGTCGCCGACCGCACTCTATCCACCATCGGCCTGGGCGCACAAATCGATGCCGCCACCGACAGCGGCCGCTTCCCCATCCTCCTCCTGGCCACGATCCTCATCTCGCTCATGGTCGTCACCATGAACCGCTTAGTCTGGCGCCGCCTCTACCGACTCGCCGAAACAAGATACAAACTCGAAGGCTGATGTTCAGGTAGCGCCGGACTCCAGTCCGGCTGTCGCGTGGACCTCCGATCCACGCCTTCACAGTTTGGTGCAAGATTCCACCTGGAAGTAAATGTGCGAAGGGGCACGACTTCAGTCGTGCCATAAACCCAATAAAATGAGTTGGGCTTTAGTCCCTGCGGGTCTCGCAGAATCCACTTACGGACAGCAAGGGCCGGCATTCTCAACTTGTCAGGCCTGCCCCGTACGCCGATAATCGTTGCATGGCGACGCTGCCCAACCCGGAAGAACTCTGGACCGTGCGCGAATACCTCCGCACCAGCTGGAGCCCGGACCGCGAGCTTGTGGATGGACGGATCGAGGAGCGGAACTTGGGCGAGAAAGATCACTCCATTATTCAGCGGTATCTGACATTTCTTTTCATGCTTAAGCGCGCGGAATGGAATGTCGAGGTTTTTCCCGAGCTGCGAACACAGACCAAGGCTAGAAGCTTTCGGGTTCCAGACGTTCTGGTAGTGCGGGCTGGAGAGAAATTCGAGCGCTATGTCACCCAGCCGCCTCTGATCGCGGTAGAGATTCGGTCACCCGAAGATTCGCTGGATGACATGGAGAAGAAAGCCGCCGAGTACAGCATCTTCGGCGTAGATAATATTTGGGTCATCGACCCCAGCCCGCGGATCGCATATAGATATACTTCCGGCAGACTGGAAGAGGTCCGGACTGGCGAGCTAACCGTCCCCGAGACGCCGATTCGTGTTGCGCTCAGCGAGATGTTTGCGGAGTTGGATCGCGCGTAGCCCATGGTCGCGGACGGCCAAGCGATCGAGTCCATCGGCCTCGGGGCGCAAATCCAGGCCGCCACCGACAGCGGCCGCTTCCCCATCCTGCTCTTCGCCACCTTCCTTATCTCGCTCATGGTCGTCACGATAAACCGCTTAATTTAGCGTCACCTGTACCGACTAGCCGAAACCCGCTACAAACTCGAAGACTAATGTTCATGTAGCGCTGGACTCCAGTCGGGGCCCTCAGCGAGCGATTTGTGCTCGCTGGGGGCGAATGCTGGCTGTCGCATGGATCTCCAGGTTCACAACCACATTGGGCTCTATCGTCTTCCACCCACTGCAGTGTCATCCTGAACACAGTGAAGGATCCGCGGTTGCCTTTGAGATTTTCTACGGGGCGTTCCGAGTAGGCCACGACACATCCCGAACCTGCTCCCCAGCGGTGTTTAAGACAAAAAAGATGTCTTCATTACTCAACACGAATGTCAGTAAAGTACGGCTGGCCCCTGCGGAGCTTATATGCGAGCCAAAGCTTCACACCTTCGCCGAAGGAGATTTCGAAGGCGCCCTTCTCTCCGCTACTCAGCACATGGCAATTGTCTATCATGTTGGCATCGAATTCGGCATGCCTTAGATAGGCGAGCACAGATAGCGACGCAAGGCCGTCTGCCGCAGGGGATTTCGCTCCGCTTGCCGCCAACAGACGATCCGCCCACTGGATCTGAGGTTGCAGGAAGTGATGACCGAGGTCTTGCACACTGTTCGGGTTGATTCGGAGGATCCAGATGCCGCGAGGCTCAGCACAGCAGCCAAAGGAAGAGAACGAACTGGTCGTCTCTTTCGTCGGCACCGTGAGAAGATTGCCGTTGATTTGTATTTCGCGATCTTCGTCTATGTAGAGGCTGTATGACCGAATACTGAGACTCTCCGCTTCAACGCCGTTCAACCTCCAGACGCTCAATTGCTTCATCAAGGTATTGCCGTTCGTAGCTTGAGAAGCGTCGATTGCGAAGCGAGGTTGGCCTTTTCCTGCAGGGGGCAGCGGTATAACCTGCTGCACAACTAGCGGCCCGCAATAGTAGGCGCACGCTCCGAGGAATGCCCAACGCCCAATCTCATCCTTTAAGCTGTAGTGCCGCTCAGCCAATGGCTTGACGCTCCATTTCGAAATGAAGTGGCCATTCGCATCACGTGAGACAACGAAGAAAGTGGAGGTAGCGTTGGCAGACTGGCTTTCTTCATAATCTGCTCTCACGACATAGACATCCGTTGCGATTCGGGTTGCAGAGCCGGCCATCGAATACAGGTCGGGCAGGGTGGGATCGTAGACATCGGGATCGTGAGGCGGCGGCGTGAAGTCAACAAAGAGATTCTCGAGTTCCCTGGCTGACGGATCGGGATGCAAATCGAGCCAAGCACTTGCCCACTTGCCTGCCAGTCCCCAACCCTGGGTTAGAAATGGAGTCATTCCCGCATCGTCGAATTGCCGTAGCCTGCCACCCGGGCCAAGCATATTCATTCGTTCCAGCACTCTTCGTTGCCCATCCATCAATTCCATCATTTGAGGTGTAATGGATGGAGCGGCAAGTTGAGTTGCCGCGCAATGGATCATAACGCAAGGAGAGACGGCCACTAGAACGGCCGCCAAACAACGAGTTAACCTGAGCATCCTGGTGCCCTCGATGACATCGGCCCCGGCAATGAGCCAGCGGAATCGTGAAAGCAATTATGGCAGACAGGGCGACCCGATAATCCCAGAAGTTTAGACCACCGCAACCATTCTCAGCCCTGCGACCGTTCGCTACCCTTCCGGACGTGTAATCGGCAATTCAGAATGTAACCCGCCTCGGCCGGGAAATCGGATCTGGGCTCTGCTGGAGAGGAACCCAGCGAGGATTAGCCAGCTGAAGACTCATCAATCAGATGAGCGGTGGTACTGGAGCGATCCCGTTCGCCTTGGTAGGTGAACCTACGAAATCAGTCGATCATACCCTTTGTGGTCCCCAATCCAGAACCACAAGTACCCGTCAGGCCTCCTGATCGCAAGAGCGCGATAGTTCAGCGAATCCCGAGCCGACCAGAGCTCATGTCCATTCCGTTCTCCGATTTTCACGAATTGCAATGAGGGATGTTGCGGGTCAGCCTGAAGCAGGGAGAATTGCTTGTTTGCACGTTCGCGAATTTCCAGCGGAAGCGCAAAATATGCATCCCAGAATGCCTCTGTCGTACGATGCTCCATCGCGATCTAAAGCGTCTCCACGCGACCATGTTTTTCGGCATCCAATGCTCGCTCAATGGCTGCGTCCAGCCGGCCCAGCGCCAAGTCATCCGCGATGCGCGCATCGAAGGGTTGTGGGCAAGTGCTGTCAAGCCAAAGGTACAGTTCTTCCAGTTCTCGCGGGCTCAGCCCGCAAATTGCCTGCTGAATCTCCTGAAGCGTACTCAGGCTCATCTTCCCATCTCCTCGATTCAGATTACCTGCACCCGGCGAAGATTACCATAAGCAGAATGCGGTATTCGCGCTCAATACAGCGCGTGCAACAACGCCTCAAACTAACAGTTGATTTAATAGTCGATTGGGCAATTGCTATTTGGGGGTTATTGGGGGACAGGATATCCATTCGCCGCTTTGCAGACGATTACCCTCGTCAGGCGCAAAATAGAAATTGCGAAAAATGCACTTGTTTTTGTCCCGTATAACCGAAATCTCGATTCACAAAAACAATTACCCCACCCCCTCCCCCCTGTGGAAACACCCTCTAGGGTGAGGGTGAACGGATGTAACTAACGTGTAATCAACAAATGTGGTTTCCAGCCGCCAGCAAATTAGCAAAGAAAAGAGGCCAATTTAGCCTTGTTTTGGGGCCAAAAATGCCACTTTTCGTGTAAAAACACCGTACTTTTTCCATTTTGTGAGGCAAATATCCCGTCCCTAATTTGCTTCTCATCATGGTCGCGAAGTGAGAACTCGCCGGGGAGGAAGCGTCCTCATCAGCCGCACAATGGAAGCAATCGGGCAAGCGTGGCTAAACTGATCACTGACAACTGACCACTGACAACTGGAGAACCAATGATTCGCGTAGGTCTAGTAGGTTTCGGCATGGCCGGCCGCGTCTTCCACGGCCCGCTCATCTCCTCCGTCGACGGCCTTGAACTGGCCGCTGTCGTGGAACGCAATTCCTCAAATGCCCCCAGCATTAACAACGCCGCCCAACGCTACCCGGGCATCACCACCTACCGCACCCTCGACGACCTGCTCGCCGACGCCTCCCTCGACCTCTTCGTCGTAGCCACCCCCAGCGGAACCCACTTCCAAGTAGCCCGCCAGATACTCGAAGCCGGCAAAAACGTCGTCGTGGACAAACCCCTATCCACGACAACGCCCGAAATCGCCCAACTCATCAAACTTGCCGCGGCCAGGAAAGTCCACCTGATCCCATTCTTCAACCGCCGCTGGGACAGTGACTTCCAGACCATCCAGAAACTGCTGCATGAAGGTCCGCTCGGTCACCTCGTCTACCTCGAATCCCGCTTCGACCGCTGGCGTCCCAATCCCCCCTCCGATCGCCTCTGGAAAGAAGACCCCACTCTCGGCGGGGGCGTCCTTCTCGATCTCGGCACCCACATTGCCGACCAGGCCCTCACCCTCTTCGGCAAGCCCGAATCCATCGCCGCCGACGTCCTCTGCGAACGCGACTGGGCCCGCGTCAACGACGCCTTCACCCTCCGCCTGCGCTATCCGAATCTCACCGTCGTCCTCGGCGCCAACTGCCTCTCCTCGCCCCCGCGCCCCCGTTTCCACCTCCGCGGCACAAAGGGCAACTACATCAAATCCGGCCTCGACCCGCAGGAAGCCGCACTCAACAAGGTCACTCGCGTCGAAGATCCGCAATGGGGCCACGAGCCCGCCGCCGACTGGGGCACCCTTCACGTCGATGTGGACGGCAGCATGGTCACCCGCCCTGTCTCCCCCATCCCCGGCGACTACCGTCACTACTACGCAGCCGTCCGCGACACAATCCTGGGAAAAGCGACCGCGCCCATCGCTCCCGTCGAAGCCTGGCGCGTAGCCCGCCTCCTCGAATGGGCAGAAGAAAGCTCCGACCAGCGCCGAGAAATTGAATGCGACTGGAGCGAAGAACCGGATTAAGCAAGAATTTGTGAAGCCGAAGTGCCGCTCAATCCCGGTTCCTTCTCCACCAGCGGCACCCAGAACCGAAACATCGCTCCCTGCCCCGGCACGCTCGAAGCCTCAATCCCTCCACCGTGCACCGCCAGAATCGCCCGCGCAATGGCCAGTCCCATCCCCGATCCCTTCCCGGAACTTGTCCCCTTCCTGCCCCGGTAAAACTTCTCGAAAATCAATGGCAGATCCAGCGCATCGATCCCCGGCCCGGTGTCCGTCACGCAAAACTCCAGCCGATCCCCCTCCCGCCGGCTGCTCAGCGAAATCCTGCTCCCCGCCGGCGTATAACTTGCTGCATTCTCAAGCAGATGCCGCAGCACGCGCCCCAGCAGGTGCGGGTCAAACCACGCCGGTTCGTCTTCGCCGCCCACCTCAATGTTCACTTTGTGCTTTGCCAGGGTTTTCCTCGTCTCCTCCACCGCCTGCTCCAGCAGCGCCCGCGGGTGCTGCGGCGCAAGCTGCACCTTCACCACATTGGCATCGATCTCTGCCATCTCCACCGATTCCCCAATCAGCAGGTCGAGCCGTTCCGCCTCTTCGTCCACAATGGTCGCCAGGTCCACGCGCGCTGCCTCATCCAGTCCCTTTGCCTCCAGCAGAGTGGTCGCCGCCGCACGAATCGACGTCAACGGCGTCCGCAGTTCGTGCGTCAGCGAGTCAATCAGCGCCGTCCGCAGCCGTTCTCCCTCGCGCGCCGCCTCCATCCGCGCTGAAGCCTCAATCGCAATCGATCGGGCCAGCACAATGGCCACCTGCGCGCTCACTGCCGTGGATACCTCGCGGGAAAGCATCGCCGGCCTCCATCCCAGCGCACCCACCGCCCGCAGCCCAAGCGTCAGTGGCGTCGTGACATAGCCCGAGTTGCTGGCCATTGTCGGGTTCAATCCCTGGGTCATGGCCCGCATCCCTGCCTGCACGCTCACCGGCACGTCCGCCCGCGACGCGTGGAACTCGTCCTGGTCGCAGACATACAGCACTACCCCATCCAGTTCGAAAACGCGGTCGATCACCCGAGGCAATTCGTTAATCAACCCCGCCGCATCCTCGTGGAGCATCATCTCTTGGCTCAGCTCGTAGAGCCGTTCAACGTCTTCCCGCCGCTGCTCCGCCTGCAGGGTCTGGCGCCGCGCCTGCTCCGCTACCCGGCCCACAACCAGGCAACTCGCCACAAACGAGAACATCGCCACCCACTGCTGTCCACCCTGCAGGCGCAATGTGTGAAACGGAGGAAGAAAGAAATAATCGAACGAAAGCGCGCAAAGCACCGCAACAAACAGCGCAAGCCATCGCCCCGCCTGCGTAGACGACCACACCACGAGCACCAGGAACACCATCCCGGCAGTCGTCGAGTCTGCGCCCAGCCACACGAGCACAAGCGTAGTCGCCGTCGCCAGCAGCGCCCCCACAAACCAGTGGATAATCCCCCGCGACTCGGATAAACCCTTCACGATCTTCACACCGTGGATCATACTGGCCCGCCCCGATGATTTAAGCTTCCGTTGAAAGAAGATTCTATGCCCGGCAGAATTCTAGTTATCGACGACGAACCGCAAATCACGCGCGTACTGCGTGCCGCACTCTCCGCACAAGGCTATGACGTCCGCACCGCAAACGATCCGGAAGAAGCTTTGCAGGTCTTCCGCGAGTGGCCACCGGACCTCGTAATCACTGACCTCATGATGCCCGTCTTATCCGGCGTCGAAGTCACCCGCTCCATCCGCACCCATTCCGCCACCCCGGTGCTCATTCTCTCCGTGCGCGACCACGAGCGCTCCAAGGTCGAAGCCCTCGACGCCGGCGCTGACGACTACATCACCAAGCCCTTCAGCATCCAGGAACTCCTGGCCAGGGTCCGCGCCCACCTCCGCCGTGCCCCCGAACGCACCACCGCCGCGGTCGAGGCCGGCGACTTCGTGGTGGACGCCAACGCCCACACCATCACCGTCCTCGGCAAGCCCATCCATCTCACACCCAAGGAATTCGACCTCCTCCTTCACCTGGCCCGACATGCCGGAAAAGTCATGACGCACCGCGCCCTGCTCACCTCTGTCTGGGGAGCGCAATCGGCCCACCAGCCTGAATATCTGCGCGTCTTCGTGGGCCAGTTGCGCAAGAAGCTTGAAGCCGAAACCGGCAAGCAATACATCCAGACCGAACCATGGGTAGGCTACCGTTTCATCTCCGAGGGATTCACTGGAAACGAGGCTTAATCCGCAAATCAATGCCGGTTAGGACGACCGATTACAACTTATAAGTATTTCGTGAAGATCATATAATGCTTTTCGCCCATTTCTTTATATCCTTATGCTTTATTTAGAAACCATTGTCGATACTCAAACTTGACGTCATCGACAATGGTTCTTGAACCAGTCCGGTGCCGTTGAACCGGAATGAACTGAGAGACCCGCAATGCAAAACTTGTTGCAAGATGGATCGATGTTGCTTTTCACCGTAGTTTTCTTCGGCTTGGCGTTCCTTTACGTCAAGGCCTGCCAGAAGTTGAGGTAGCCGCCAATGCAGATTGATTTCATCACTGTCATTGCCCTCATTGTGTCTGTCCTCCTCCTTGGCTACCTCACCCTCACCCTGCTCTTCCCGGAGAAGTTCTAACATGTCCGCCAACGGTTGGTTACAGTTTGCCATCTTCTCCCTCGTACTCCTTGCCACTGTTCGTCCCGTCGGAGCTTACCTGGCTCGCGTGCTCGAGGGTGAGCGCACCTGGCTCGATCCCCTGCTTCGCCCCATTGAGCGCCTCATCTACAGGCTCTCCGGCGTCGACTCCGATCAAGAGATGAACTGGCGCGAGTATGCCTTTGCCATGCTCGGCTTCAGTGTTGTGACCCTCGTGGTCACGTACGCCGTCGAGCGCCTGCAGAATCTGCTGCCATTCAATCCCCAGGGACTCGCCGCGGTTGGACCGGATCTGGCCTGGAACACCGCCGTAAGCTTCACCACCAACACCAACTGGCAGTCTTACACGCCTGAAACCACCATGAGCTACTTCACCCAGATGACGCAGCTCTGCTATCACAACTTCATCTCCGCCGCCGCGGGCATCGCCATCGCAGTTGCACTCATTCGCGGTATCAAGCGCACGTCTTCCGGAACCATCGGCAACTTCTGGGTCGACGTAACGCGCACCTTGCTCTACATCCTCATCCCAGGCGCTTTCGTCTATGCTTTGCTGCTGGTGGCGCAGGGCGTCCCGCAGAACCTGAATGCATACACCACCGCGCATCCGCTGGAAGCGCCCGCTCAGACCCAAACCATCGCCCAGGGTCCAGTAGCATCCCAGGAAGCCATCAAGATGCTCGGCACCAACGGCGGCGGCTTCTTCAACGCAAACAGTGCTCACCCGTTTGAGAACCCCACGCCGTTCTCCAACTTCCTTCAAATCCTCTCCATCTTCATCATCCCTGCCGGGCTCACCTTCACGCTGGGCCGGATGACCGGATCGCCCGGCCACGGCTGGGCTGTGCTGGCCGCCATGTTCGTGCTCTTCGCCGCGGGATTCACCGCAGTCTACTGGGCCGAGTCGCAGCCTCACCCGCTGATTCACGGCGCCCAGCAGACCCACACGGCTACCGCGCCCGGCGGAAACATGGAAGGCAAGGAAGTCCGCAACGGCATCACGGAATCGGCTCTCTTCGCCACCATCACCACCGACGCAAGTTGCGGTGCGGTCAATGGCATGCACGACAGTTTCACTCCTATCGGCGGCATGGCCGTGCTCACCAACATCATGCTCGGCGAAGTCGTCTTCGGCGGTGTCGGTGCCGGCCTTTACGGCATCCTCATCTTCGTCGTTCTCTCCGTCTTCATCGCCGGTCTTATGGTCGGCCGTACCCCCGAATACCTGGGCAAGAAGATCGAAGCATACGACGTGAAGATGTCCATGCTCTACGTGCTGATTTTCCCGCTCATCATTCTCACCTTTACCGCTGCCTTCTTGTTGTGGCCCTCCGTCGGGCTGGCTGCGCTTTCCAACCAGGGACCGCATGGGCTCACTGAAATCCTCTACGCCTTCACTTCCGCGGTAGGTAACAACGGCTCCGCTTTTGCAGGCCTCAACATTCCTGTCAATCCCACCACCCAGTGGTGGTACAACGTCGCACTGGGATTCGCGATGCTGGGCGGCCGCTTCCTCATGAAGATTCCCGTGCTTGCACTGGCTGGGCATCTTGCAGCAAAAAAAAGCGTCCCGCCCTCGCCCGGCACCTTCCCCGTCAACGGCACGCTGTTCACCGTTCTGTTGGTTGGCGTCATCCTCATTCTCGGCGCACTCACCTTCTTCCCGGCCCTGAGTCTCGGTCCGATCCTGGAACACCTGCAGTTGCAGGCCGGCAAACTTTTCTAACTCTTAACTCCCAGTCTGCAGCTATCGTTTACAGGCTGCAACGAAAGGACAGGTTCAGTGATCGCAACACCGCAGGCATCCATGACCAAAGCCAGCAACTGACCACTGATTACTGACAACTGCTTTACGAAACGGACGCGACATGGCAACGAAAAAAGGCCTTTGGAACACCGAAATCTTCTCCCAGGCGCTGCTTGATTCGGTGCGCAAGCTCGACCCTCGCTGGATGGTCAAGAACCCAGTCATGTTTGTGGTCGAGGTCGGCTGCGTGCTCACCACCGCCTTGCTGATCGACAACATCATCCACCAACGCCCGGGCTTCGGTTTCAACCTCCAGATCACCCTCTGGCTTTGGTTCACCGTGCTCTTCGCTAACTTCGCTGAGGCCATGGCTGAAGGCCGCGGCAAGGCTCAGGCCGACACGCTGCGCAAGGCGAAAGGTGAAACCATCGCCAAGCGCTACACAGCGGACGGTGGCTTTGAAGACATCGCCAGCGGACTGCTCCGAGCCGGCGATGTCATTTACGTCGTTGCAGGCGCCTACATCGCGGGCGATGGCGAAGTCATCGAAGGCGTCGCTTCGGTCGACGAATCTGCCATTACAGGTGAATCCGCTCCAGTGATCCGCGAGGCAGGCGGCGACCGCTCTGCCGTTACCGGAGGCACCAAGGTTCTGTCCGATTGGATCAAGGTGAAAATCACTTCCAACCCAGGTGAAACCTTCCTCGATCGCATGATCGCATTGGTCGAAGGTGCAACCCGCCAGAAGACCCCAAACGAAATCGCGCTCAGCATTCTTCTTTCCGGCCTAACCATCGTCTTCCTCCTGGCCGTTGTCACCCTTCAGCCCTTCGCCATCTACTCCAAGGCTCCGCAAACCGTCTTCGTCCTTGTGTCGTTGCTGGTGTGTCTCATCCCCACAACCATCGGCGGACTGCTCTCGGCTATCGGCATCGCCGGCATGGACCGCCTCGTTCAATACAACGTCCTTGCCATGAGCGGGCGCGCAGTGGAAGCCGCCGGCGACGTCAACACGTTGCTGCTCGATAAGACCGGTACTATCACCCTCGGCAACCGCCAGGCGACCGAGTTCCTCACCGCTCCCGACGTTAGTGAGGAGCGGCTAGCCAACGCCGCGCAACTCTCTTCCCTTTCGGACGAAACTCCCGAAGGCCGCTCCATCGTCGTTCTCGCCAAAGAGAAGTACAACCTCCGCGGACGCGACCTCGGCGGCATCCATGCCGAGTTCGTTCCCTTCACCGCGCAAACCCGCATGTCCGGCGTCAACCTCCCCGGAACCCGCATCCGTAAAGGCTCGGTCGATGCCATCGCCCGCTTCCTTGAAGAACAGGGTACACAGCTTCCGCAGAAGGTACGCGAACACGTTGAGGAAGTCGCGCGCCAGGGCGGTACCCCTCTGGTCGTTGCTGAGAACTCATCCGCCCTCGGCGTCATCCATCTCAAAGACATCGTCAAAGGCGGCCTCAAGGAGCGCCTTGCTCGTCTCCGCGCCATGGGTATTCGCACTATCATGATCACCGGCGACAACCCGCTCACCGCCGCCGTCATCGCCCGCGAAGCCGGCGTCGACGATTTCCTCGCCGAAGCCAAGCCCAAGGACAAGATGGACCTTATCAAACGCGAGCAGGGCAAAGGCAAGCTGGTGGCCATGACCGGCGACGGAACCAACGACGCTCCTGCTCTCGCCCAGGCCGATGTGGGCGTCGCCATGAACTCCGGAACGCAGGCTGCCAAGGAAGCCGGAAACATGGTCGATCTTGATTCCAACCCGACCAAGCTGATTGAGATTGTCGAGATCGGCAAGCAGTTACTGATGACCCGCGGCGCCCTCACCACCTTTTCCATCGCCAATGACGTGGCAAAATACTTCGCCATCATCCCTGCCATGTTCGCCGGTGTTTTTCCTGTGCTGGGAGCGCTCAACATCATGTATCTTCACTCGCCCCAGTCGGCAATCCTGTCCGCTGTCATCTTCAACGCGATCATTATCATCGCGCTCATTCCATTGGCCCTCAAAGGCGTGAAGTACGAGCCCAAGGCCGCTGACATTCTGCTCCGCAACAACCTGCTTGTCTACGGGCTGGGCGGTATACTCGTACCCTTCGTCGGCATCAAGGCCATTGACGTGGCCCTCGTCTTCCTGCACCTGGCGTAGATGCGCAAAGTAGATGTAAATAATTGAATACAAACGACTTAGTAGTGACGAGACAAACTGAATTGATCGCGGGGCTTTGGCCCCTGAGGTAAGCAACCATGCATTCCACAACGACTCTGGCTACCGAGGTTACACCCAAAACGGCGACGTCGAAGCATTCCGTCTGGGGAACCTCCATCCGCTTCACCATCGTCAGCACCCTGCTGCTGGGCCTTGCCTATCCCCTTGCAATTACTGGGGTCGCAGGACTGCTGTTCCCACATAAAGCTGCCGGAAGCCTCATCCTCAGGGATGGCCAAATCATTGGTTCTGAACTACTTGCGCAGAGTTTTACGGCGGATAAGTACTTCCATCCGAGGCCTTCGGCGGCGGGCAATGGATATGACGCGACCGCTTCGGGCGGCTCCAACCTGGCCCAGTCCAACCAGGCGCTGGTGACTCGTATCCAGAGCTCTATCAACAAGTTAGAGCAGGAGAACCCGGGCCATCCGATCCCCATCGACCTGGTCACGACGTCCGGATCCGGGCTTGATCCGGACATCACTCCCGACGCCGCTTATTTCCAGGCCCCTCGCGTTGCAAAGGCTCGCAATCTGTCTGAGGACCAGGTTAACAAGCTGATTGCGCAGCACATAACGGCGCGCCAGTTGGGACTGCTCGGCGAGCCAAGGGTCAACGTTCTGGACCTGAACCTGGCCCTCGACAGCGCGTCAAAGTAACGCTCACGGCGCGAAATTCAGGTAGGAAAATCTACTTAGAGGGTTAAAAACCCGCGGAAAAGTCTGCCTATGAGGTTAGGAAACGGGCGCGAACATCACCTCACAGGGTTAGGTTTCTCACTTTTTAAGACCTCACAAGGTGAGGGGAAGCACGTATTCTCCGCTCGCAAATGGATGATATCGAGGCAAGAGTCGGTCGGGAATTACAGACGGTTCTGAAAAATGCACAGATTTGGCAGGATTTATCGACGTAAAGCATTGATAAGGCGCTATTTATTTGGATTTTGACTGATGCAGATTGTAGTATGTTCCCTTCTTCTCTATCCGGATGCGAACGCGACTCGCACGAACGTTCTTGAATATCCTGGCTAAACGCATTTTGGCCCTCCCCGAAGGGAGGGCCAAAATGCCTTGCTCGTCGATTCCCTAGTTCACGGTTACTGAGAATGTAATCGTGGGAGCCGGTGTGACAGCAGGTGAGCCGGTTCCGGTTACGGTGAAGGTGTAGGTGTCCGGCGTGGTCCCCGTCGGGGTTGTGGTACTGCTACCGCCCCCGCAACCCGCCAGGCTACCCAGCATCACCATCAGCACCAGCATGCCGACCATCGTCCGCCAGCTGCGACGCCGAGCCGGAATCCCCAGGAACAGCAGCAACGCCAGAACCGCGCCGCCACCCGCTCCTGCCCAGCCTCTGCCCCGCCCATCCATCTTCGGATACGCAAGTTCAGCACTTGCTGATGTGGTTGTCACCGTGGCCGTCGCCGTCCCGCCTGCAGCCACCGCCGCACTGGGGATGGTGCACGTGGGAAGATCGATATCCCCGGAGGTATAGTTCGTCAATGTGCAGCCCAGCGTTACCGTCCCGGAATAACCGTTGGCGGCAGTCACCGTAATGGTCGACGACGATGACCCTCCCGGGGTAGCGATAGCGGGCGCCGCGGAAGCCGCCAGAGTAAACGCGGATACATCCACGGTCACTGTAGCGGTTCCCGAGCCCGATGCGTAGTTGCCGTCGCCGCTGTAGCTTACCGTGAGTGTGTCGGATCCATTGGCCAGGCTGCCCGCCGGAATCGTGAAAGTAAAGCTGCCGCTAGCAAGTGTGCCCGCCGCGGAAGTGTAACTACCGCTCGTCAGCGTCACTGTCTGTTCCGGTCGGCGTAACTCCGGCGCCAGCGACCTTCGCTGTTACGCTCAGGCTGGCGTTGGAGTCGACGGTCGTCGACGCGGGCGTCACCGTCACGGTTGGCGTCAGCACGGATATAGTTGTCACCGTAACAGTCGTTGACCCGTTCTCGGTGGCGTAGGTAGCGTCTCCGCTGTAGGCCACATTCAGTGTGTCTGCGCCAGCAGCCAGCGAGTTGACTGGAATCAGAATGCTGTAGCTTCCACTCGTCAGTGCCGTAGCAGCCGAGGTATAGCCCCCGCCCGTAAGCGTCACCGTTCCCGTCGGGGTCGGGTTGCCCGTCCCGCCGCTCACCGTCCCTGACACCGTCACGGTCTGGTTTGAATTGATGGTGGCCGGACTTGCGGTAGCCGTCACGGTCGCAGGCAGTTTACTGACCGCAACGGTCGCGGTTCCAGTCGCCGTGCCGTAGTTCGCATCGCCACTGTAGCTCACTGTAAGCGTATCGGTTCCCGCGCTCAAGCTATCAGGCGGGATTGAGAACGTGTACGTCCCGCCGGAAAGCGCCTCAGCCGACGAGGTATAGCCTCCGCCTGACAGCGTCACCGTCCCGGTCGGCGTTGTTCCGCCGGTTGGTTTGCTCGCCACCGTAACCGCGACGCTCAAGGTCTGATTCGCCGTGATGCTGGTCGGGGTGGGTGTCACTGTGACAGTTGCCGTTCCTGAGCCGGCAAGCGTCGGGAATGCATTCACCACATTGGCCACGTTGAGAGAACCAAGCCCCGTCGCATCGTCGTAGCCCGTTGTCGCGCTATAACCGGACAGCACGCCCAGCGAATCTCCAGAGGTTGCCACCGTGCAATTGAGCGTCCCCGCGGCGCATGGCATGGAAATGGTGCCCTTGTCCACGTCGTGGAAGTAGCAGGAACTGCCGGGGGGCCCCTCCGAACTGCAACTTGAATAAGTCTGCTGACCGGCAAGCTTGTATAACTCAGTATTCGGATTTCCCTGCGAG
>JBEKRU010000108.1:0-41806 GCA_049518435.1 Occallatibacter sp.
GCGCATGGCTGGACTGATTCCTGCAGCGTACTTGCCATTCGCCGAGCCTGTCTTCTCTGCGTTTGCGCAGCCGACAGCGGTGACGACCGAGTCAGACGTGGCCGAGGTGGTGTGGCGTGCCGCGAACGATTCGACTGGGCAACTTCGATTCCCAGCGGGTGCCGACGCGGTATCGCTGGCGCAGGCAAGATAAGCGTCGAAGGCGCCGTGCTCTCGCAACGGCGCCTTCGACAGGGGTGGCCTCGGTGAGCGGGAACCCCTGGATCGGCATTCATTCAGTCCCCGATCGGCTGCCAAAGCTCCACGCGGTTTCCCTCCGGATCGGTAACCCATCCAAACTTGCCGAAGTCATAACTCTGCCGCTCCGGATCAACGGTTACGCCTTCCGCGATCAAACGGTCCAGCACCCCATCCAGATCGTCCACCTGCAGATTGACCATCGCCTTCTGCGACGGCGGAAAGTAAGCATCCTCCTGCTTGAAAAGCGCGAAGATCACCCGCGCCTGTTGCGTCGGCGCAGGAAACACGTAGAATCCGCCGGAATTCACCAGCCCCAGGTGCTCCTCGTACCACTTGTACAGAGCCTTTGAATCGTTCGCCCGCAAAAATATACCGCCAAATCCAGTAATTGAAGCCATGAAACCTCCAGAAGAAAATTGTTTGCTAGTGCGTGTTTCATAAATCCGCTTTGTATCAGGGCACGACTTCAGTCGTGCCGATTGAGGCCAAAGAAACGTAGGGTTTTAACCCCTGCGGGAGTTCGGCCAAAGTATGCTGGGTGCCCCATCCATCGGACGTCTTTGTTTTTGTCCGATGGGTGGGATACCTCAAAAGCCCACCGTCGGCCCTCGGGTTCTTCGATCTTCCATTCTGCTTCTGATCAGAACCGCGCGCCAGCCCAGAATACCCCAAGGCCGGCCCTGCGCCCCTGCTTATTCACGACTGCATCACCGCCGCCGCGCCCGCTGCTTCCCGGCGCACCTTCCGCCGCAGCACCGCCGCCGAGATGAGCGTAATAATCACCCCCACCGGCAGCGGCTCCATAAATGTGTATGCCATATTGACCAGCGGGTTCTGGTAAAGCGCCTGCGAATGCCGAATCTCGGCGATTTTAGCGGAAGCAGTTGCCGCGTCAAGTCCGCGCGCCTGCACCTTGGCTATTTGGGCCGCCCAGTAGCTATCCATAAAGTGAGGAATGAAGTTGAAGTAGATAATCTCCCACGAGGCCACGTAGAAGACGCAGGTGATCAGCGTGATCAGGATGCCGCATGTGAATGCCCTGCCGAACGAAATCTGCCCGCCCAGGTTATTGTCCCGGTAGCTGCGGATGCCGAAGTAGACCAGCAGGAACGACGCCACCATCATGGTGTAGCCGAGCAGCATGCTGTTGTGACCGGAGCCCATCTTGTTCGCCAGCAGCAGCGACCCGTCCATCAGGACGGAGATGATCACACCGGCGATCAGGCCGAAGGTGAGTACAGTTTTTTTCATGTCAGGCTCCTGTTTCGAGTGAGTATCCCGTAAGGATGCAGTCACCATGCCGGGCAGCGGGCCCAAATGTCGTCATTCTTTCGGATGATTTTAGAGGAATGGAGCCAAAATCGTTCTTTCGGGTGACGCATTCGTAGCGGCCGGGTCGAATCCGCAAGCTTGAATCCTTAGTTTCCAAGTCGGTGGGTGACACACCCGGAACCCGAAGCAATGGCAGCGGGCTTAACAAGACCGACGAAACCAGCTACGCTTGATGCGGGCATCGGGACACCATGAGCGAGCGCGCAAAGATTGTGTTTGAATTGAGCAACGATGAACTTCCATATGCAACCGAGAGTGTTTGGGCTGAACGTCTTTCGGACAATCGTTTCCGTATTCTGAACAGTCCATTCTTCAAATTTGGCGTCAGCTACGAGGATGAAGTTGAAGCAGAGCCAGACGGTGCCGTGTTTCGTTTCATTAAAGTGGTTCACCATAGCGGCCGCTCGACTTACAGAGTAATCCTTCAAGGCGGGTTGACAATTCGTGACGACGAGTTCATTGATCGGTGGAAGGCGTTTCAAATGGCAGGGTGCACCTACGAAAGCGTGAACGAGAAATACATATCGATAGACATTCCAGCGAATTCCGACGTCGTGGTCCTGTACACCCTTCTAGAGGACGGAGAGACGGCAGGAGTTTGGGTCTTCGAGGAAGGCTACTTCGCTGGCTCGCCTGGATGATTGTTCGTTGTCGGCAGATAGAAACCGGATGCAATGGTACTAGACCATTCGCCCCTGATTCTCGCGTTCCTGTCGGTTGGTCGACCATTCGGAAACTGACGCTGGGTGCCCCATCGATCGGACGTCTTTGTTTTTGTCCGATGGGTGGGATACCACAAAAGCCAACCGTCGGCCCTCGGGTTCTTCGATCCTCCATTCTGTTTCCTATTAGTCATCCGCCGGCTTCGCCGACCCACGAGAGATGAAACTGTGCCCCATTCATCGAGCGTTTTTTGCTCGATGAGTGGGAGTCGATGACGGCCAACCTTCGAACAATTCTCATTCTGTTTCTTTCTAGTCGCCCACCAGCTTCGCCGACCCCGATGGATGAAGCCGGCGGAGGGAGCATGGGCCTTCAGGCCCATGAGTCGCTGCCACGCACGGAGTTGGCCTTCAGGCCCGGACCGTTCTTGCCGACTCATTGTTTTGTTGAACTTGCAAGGTAGTTTCTTATCAGAATCAGGAGCATAAGCCGACTGTGCCGCAAGTGTGCGAATTGTCGCCCACTCCGAAACTTACCCGTTCCTTCAACGCTCGGTTGATCCGCGTATTCACGCTGACTCCGTGCCAGCGCATTCACGGCAATAAGCCCAACTCTTTCCCCCGCTGCACCGCCTGTGTCCGCCGCGCCGCCCCCAGCTTGTCGAACGCCCGAGCACAATGTGTCTTCACAGTATTTTCCGAAACAAAAAGCTCTGTCGCAATCTCACGATTACTCAACCCCCGAGCCACCAGGGTCAGGATTTCCATCTCGCGTGCCGTGATGCCCAGGGCCTGCGCTATATCGCCGGGTGGCCCAGGTCTCGCCTTTGAGACCTGGGGTTCGAGTGCCTCCGCAGGCACAAGCACTTCCTTCACCACCACCGTCTCCCGCACCGTATCGCGGCTCCGCGTAATCCGCAGCCCCAGCCAGATCCCGAACGCCGCGAACAGAATGGCGACCAGCGCGCTATACAGTTCCACCGAGTGCTCAATGATGACGAACCGATATTCCGTGTATTGCAGGGTAGCGATGAGCAGCCCGCCGACGAGACCGAAGATGAGCACGTGCCGCTTCATAATAGGTTGCGAAGAAGTATAACGGAGACGCCAGGAGTTCTTACCCGCCAGAAAGCGCCCTGACGGAAGAAGCACGATCCTTCACGCCCAGACCTTCGTCACGATCCTTTCTCGAGGCCCGAAGGGCCTGACGGAGGGAGCAGGGGCATTCATGCCCCTGAATGCGGCATCTCAATCAACGGCCTTTAGGCCCGGGCCTTTAGCTCGCCACCATCCCAATACCCGCTTCAACCTTTCAGCTCGTCGCTCCAAACCACCCAATCCGTGGGACGCCCACTGTTCACTATTCCCTGGTCCCTATTCCCTATTCCCTATTTTTTAAGCCCCGTCAACCAATAAATATCCCGCATCGCGTCCATATTCCCCTCCATCGCCTTCCGCGTCACTGCGCGCGCAATCTTGTTCGCGTGCCGCCCCAGCCGCCGGTCCACCGACGAACTCAGCCGCTCCGCATAGGAATTGGGCTTCCTCACCCCGGCCAGCCGCAGCAGCTCATCAATCGCCCCCAGTTGCGGATCACGCCACCGCCGCGGCTTGCCCTCCGCCGCCCGCCGTTCATCCGCCTCCATCCGCCTCGCACGCAGCGCTTTCTCCTGCGCCGCACTCCGCTCCGCCGCCATCTCCACCAGCGTTCCTTCCTTCGGCCTAAAGCCGTAAATCAGCTCGCAACCCAGCGCCTCCGCCCCGCGCTTCAGCGCCCCCAGCGTAATCCGCGGTTCCTTCTCCGCCAACTCCAGCCGGAAAACCGCTCGCTCTTGTACGCCCAATCGCTCCATCAATTCCTCCACCGGCGTCCCCACCGCCACCCGCACCGCCCGCAGCCACCCGTCCGGAACGCACCACGGAGCCCCATGCACCGCCCTCAATGGCAGCGACGCCTCATCCAGCAACCGCAACTGCCGCTCCCGCATTTCCTTGCCCACATGCAATCCCATCCCACTCCCTCATCTTTCGTCTTAGGCCCCGTGCCTGCACATTTGAGTGCACCAGCCCCCCGGCGCAAACCCCCAAAAACATGGAATTCCAGGGTGAATTTCACACCCAAAACAGCCAATTTAAGTGTCGTTTGGAACAAGTATTTCACTTTTGCCTGTATTTATATGCACACGCACCAGCGCACAAATCCGCACCCAGGCCGTGAACTATGAACTAAGAACTACGAACTATGAACTGCCTCTTAAGTGATCCAAATCACCCCGCATCCCTTCCCCTCCCATCCACTTAACAACGACTGTGACACAGCGCACAGCGAGTCGTTATTTCAAGCCGCTACCTTCGCATCCGTCATTAGGAAATCCTCAGCAAGCGAGGGACGCATGGGTCAGTCTATTTGGAATTCGATGGAGCAGAAGGGCTACACCCGCAGAGACTTCTTAACCTTTTGCGCAGCAGCGGCAACCGTAGCCGGCTTCGGTCAATCTGGCGTGGCTGAGGTCGTCTCGGCCTTTGAAAAAAAAGACAAGCCAGCCGTGATCTGGCTGCACTTTCAGGAGTGCACGGGCTGCACCGAATCGTTCATACGGGCCTCGCACCCCATTGTCGCGGATGTGCTGCTGGGCGCGATCAACCTGAACTACTCGGAAACTTTGATGGCCGCTTCCGGCTTCCAGGCTGAAAAAAGCCTGACCGATACCATCGCGAACAACAAGGGAAAATACATTCTGCTGGTGGAAGGCGCGGTGCCCACGGGCAATGACGGCGTCTACTGCATGATCGGCGGCAAGACAGCCGAATCGATTCTGCAGACGGTGGCCAAGGATGCGGCAGCGGTGCTCGCATGGGGCAGTTGCGCAGCGTACGGCGGCGTGCAGGCGGCCAAGCCTAATCCAACCGGCGCAACGGCGATTCACAAGCTGATTGACAAGCCGGTCATCAATGTCCCCGGCTGCCCGCCCATTGCCGACGTGATGACTGCCGTGGTGACCCACCTCCTGGTGCTGGGGCAAATTCCCGCGCTCGACAGCCAGGGCCGGCCCAAGGAATTTTACGGACGCCGCGTCCACGACACCTGCTATCGACGCCCCAACTACGACGCCGGCCTCTTTGTCGAGTCCTTTGACGACGAGAACGCGCGCAAGGGCTATTGCCTCTATAAGATGGGATGCCGCGGCCCAGTCACTTACAACGCCTGCTCCGTCACTAGGTGGAACGAAGGCACCAGCTCTCCCATCCAGTCCGGACATCCCTGCATCGGCTGCAGCGAGGAGGGCTTCTGGGACAACGGTCCGTTCTATCAGCACCTGGCTTCGTTCCCCGGCTTCGGCATTGAGAGCACCGCGGACACCGTCGGCACTGTGGTCGGAGTAGCTACTCTGGCCGGCGTTGCCGCCCATGCCGTGGTTACCAACATCCGCAAACGTCCCGTCATTGCAGAAGTGCATGCAGACGATCAGAAGGAGCTTTGAGGGATTATGACACGCATCGTCGTTGACCCAGTTACCCGTATTGAAGGCCACCTGCGCATTGAGGCTGTGGTCGAAAATGGCGTAATCACCGACGCATTCTCGGCAGGTACCATGGTTCGCGGCCTGGAGAAAATCCTCATTGGCCGCGATCCCCGCGACGCCTGGGCCATTACCGAGCGCGTCTGCGGCGTTTGCACAACCGTTCACGCCCTGGCCAGCGTGCGGGCCGTTGAAAGCGCCTTAAATATCACCGTCCCTCCCACCGCCGAACTGATCCGCAACATTATGATGGCCACCCAGTACGTGCAGGATCACGTGATCCACTTCTATCACCTGCACGCGCTGGACTGGGTGGACATCGTCAATGCGCTGAAGGCCGATCCGAAGAAAGCTGCGGAACTGGCGCAATCGTTCTCAAAGTGGGACAAGAACACTCCCGCGTATTTCACGGACGTACAGAACAAGATCAAACAGTTCGCGGCAAGCGGCCTGGGTATCTTCGCCAACGGATACTGGGGTCACCCGGCTTACAAGCTCCCGCCGGAAGTAAACCTGATTGCGGTCGCTCATTATCTTGACGCGCTGGAATGGCAAAAGGAAATCGTCAAGATTCACGCGGTTTTCGGCGGCAAGAATCCACATCCGAACTACCTCGTGGGCGGCGTTCCCTGCTCCATCAACATGAATGAAGTTGCGGCCATCAACTCGGAGCGCCTCAACCTTGTGGGCCGCCTCATCAGCCAGGCCGACGAGTTCGTGAGCGAAGTTTACATTCCCGATCTTCTCGCCGTGGCCTCGTTTTATAAGGATTGGGCTAGCTATGGAGGCGGATTGACCAACTACCTCTCTTATGGCGAGTTCCCCACCAAGGGATACGGCCAGCCGGAGTCGTTCAAGTACCCGCGCGGCGTGGTGCTCAATCGCGACCTCAGCACCGTGCATCCGGTCAACGCGAATGATTCGCAGGAGATCAAGGAATACATCGCCAGTTCCTGGTACAGCTACAAGGAGGGCGATGATGCGGGCGTTCATCCGTTGGCTGGCGAAACGAACATCAACTACACCGGACCCAAGCCGCCGTTTGAAACGCTTGCGGGCTACCAGAAGTACTCATTTCTGAAAACTCCGCGGTGGAAAGAAAATGCGATGGAGGTGGGTCCTCTGTCGAGGCTGATCGTAGCCTACGCTGCGGGCCGCACTGACGTGCAGGACCTGGTGAAGGACACACTGGGCAAACTCAACGTGCCTGTTGCGGCGCTGTTCTCCACTCTCGGTCGGACGGCGGCTCGTGGACTGGATGCGGCACTCGCGATGGCATGGCTCAAGGAGTTCTTCGGCGAACTCATGGAGCGCGTGAAGATCAACGAAGTTTCAACCTTCAACGGCGAGTTCTGGGAGCCCAAGAGCTGGCCGAAAGATGCTGAAGGCGTTGGGCTCGTAGATGCTCCACGCGGTGCACTTGCGCACTGGATCAAGATTCATGACGGCGCCATTGCGAACTACCAGCTTGTGGTTCCAACCACCTGGAACGGTTCTCCGCGCGACGCGAAGAAGCAGCGCTCGTCCTTTGAGCAAGCTCTCATCGGCACCCCGGTGGCGAAGATCGACGAACCGGTCGAGATTCTCCGCACCATTCATTCCTTTGACCCGTGCCTGGCCTGCGCCGTGCATCTGTACGATCCGCAGGGCAAGCACCTTCACCAGGTTTCATTCGAGTGATGCCCATGAGCACGACAGTTGCAACTCCAGGTCGCAAAACACCGCCAGTTGCCACACGTCCGGCTGTCTATCGCCGGGTCTATGTGTGGGAACTTCCGGTGCGTGTTTACCATTGGATCAACGCGGTGGCGCTGGTGTCCCTGTGCATTACCGGCTACCTGATCGGCGCCCCATCCAGCCCGTTTTACGCGGCGCAGGCCTACCAGCAGTACTGGTTCGGGTGGGTGCGGTTCATCCACTTCCTGTCCGCGTTTGTGTATGTCTTCAACTTTCTGGCGAGGCTCTACTGGGGCTTCGCCGGCAACAAATACGCCAGGTGGAGTTCCTTCTTTCCACTGAAGCCTTCACAACGGCAGGAGATCGTCGATGTCATCAAGGCCGACGTGCTCGAAACCAAGCTTCACGGCCCCATCTCTACGGGGCACAATGCCCTCGCTGGCTTCATCTACTTCTTCACCTTCCTCGCGTTTGTCTTCCAAACCATCACGGGCTTCGCTCTCTACTCAAGCATGAGCCACTCGTGGCTGCCACAGATGTTCAACTGGATCGTCCCCATCATGGGCGGCGAGTTCGGCGTGCGTTTCTGGCACCACATGTTCCTGTGGTTCTTTGTCACCTTCATCATCGTCCATATCTATCTTGCCTTTTATCACGATTACATCGAGGGACGCGGAACGGTGTCCTCGATCATCGGCGGCTGGAAATTCGAACGGGAAAAAGATGCCAAATAACAGGGACACGGGAATAATACTACGGATGTAGATCGAGAATTACGGAGGGAGCAGGGGGTTTTCAACCCCCTGAAAGAGGCCGAATTTACGCGAGCCTTTAGGCTCGGGCATTTGCTCGTTCTCCATCGATGATCGAAATACAACGGTCGAGCTAAGGCACAGGAAGCGAGAAGATCTTGACCAAGGAAACCCAAATGAAAACTCTGGTGCTCGGCCTCGGCAACATCCTCATGGGCGATGAAGGCATCGGCGTCTACGCGGTTCGGGACCTCGAAAAACACGCGCTCCCTTCCAATGTGGAGTGCCTTGACGGCGGCACCGGCGGCTTCACGCTGCTTGAGCCGCTAGAGAACGCCGATCGCATCATCCTTATCGACGCGGCATCGGACGGCAATCCCATAGGAACCGTTACCCGCACCACTCCCCGCTTCTCGCGCGATTATCCGCCCACGCTCACCGCGCACGACATCGGTATGAAAGATCTGCTGGACATGTTTTATATCCAGGGCGGTGAGCATGAGATTATTCTCTACGCCATCACAATCGACCCGAAACAGCCCATCCGCATGAGCCTCTCCGAACAAGGTGCTTACGCCGCCCAGGTGGCTGTCCGCAGCATCCTGGCCGAGCTTCGAGCCAATGATCCTGACTCGAATTTTATGATCGCTGCCGGTGACGCTGAGTTTCCCGTTCCAGTGTCGTTTGCTTTTTGACAAGCCCCCGGCTATCATCCTTCTTATGATCGGTAGGCCCTGTTGTCGTCTCTGTACGCTGCTTCGCGCGCGCAGGTGACTTGGGTTTGAACTTCCGATAGCAATCCAAGGTTTCTTGAACGCCCGCGATTCAGCATTAGCTGACGCGGGTTTTCTGTTTCTGCCGAAAAAGGGAAAAATGACTCCAGCTGTCCAGGAAAAAGAGACAAAAGCCCAACGGGCTGAGCGCCTGAAGCGCGAAAAAAATCCGTGGGAAGCCTTTGACGAAGTGCGCACCTTCGCTCGCGAGGGCCGATCCAGTGTCGTCCCCGAATGGGCGAACTACTACTTCAAGTGGTGGGGAATCTACACCCAGGGCGATGGAGTGGGCGCCACTGGCGGCAAGGGCGGCGAAGGCCTCGCCTCTGAATACTTCATGATGCGCATCGCCATTCCCAACGGCATCCTCTCTTCCAAGCAGCTGCGCGTCATCGGCAATCTCACACGAAAGTACGCCCGCAACCTCGCCGACATCACCGTTCGCCAGGCGATCCAGCTTCACTGGCTCACCATCGAGTCGCTTCCGGAAGTGGTTGACGCGCTCAACGCCGTCGGCCTGTCACCTGCCGGAGCCTGCGGCGACGTGGTACGCAACGTAACCGGCTGCCCGCTCGCTGGAGTTGCCGGCGACGAACTCATTGATGCTTCGCCACTGGCCCTGGAAGTGGCCCATCTACTCAACGGGAATTCGGAATTCTTCAACCTGCCCCGCAAGTTCAAAATCTCCATGTGTGGGGGGAGGACTCTCCGCCGACCCCCACCTTGCAGTCCGTCTCAACGCCTTCATACTGCCAAGCCAGGCTATCCCTGTGGTCCGCGCCGTCGTTGAAATCTTTCGCGATCAGCAGGGACTGCGCGAAAGCCGCGATCGCGCCCGCCTCAAGCATCTCTTTCTCAAGGAAGGCTGGACCGCCGAAAGCTTCCTCACCGAACTCCAGTCCCGCCTCGACTTCACCCTATTGCCAGGCGTGCCTGAAGATATCCCTGACGATGTATTCCGCGACCACGTCGGCATTCACCCGCAAAGCCAGCCCGGTCTCAGCTTCGTGGGAGCCTCTGTCCTTCGCGGCCGTTTGACCGGAGAGCAACTCGAAGCCGCAGCCGACCTTGCCGAGCGCTATGGCAGCGGTTCCCTGCGCACCACTGTCTCGCAGAACCTGGTCTTCATCGACATCCCCAACAACAAGGCCGTCGAATTCGTCTGCGAGCTTGGAAAAATCGGACTGCAGGTCGAGGGGTCCATGTTCTGGCGCGGCGCCATCGCCTGCACCGGCACCGAATTCTGCAAACTTGCCATCTCTGAGACCAAGGCTTTCACCCGCTGGCTCGTCGACGAACTTGATGAGCGCCTGCCCGCATTCGATCAGCAACTAAAGCTCAATGTCACCGGCTGCCCCAACAGTTGCGGACAGCACTGGGTCGCCGACATCGGCATCGAAGGCAAAAAAATCAAGCACAACGGCCAGCTCACCGACGCCTTCTACTTCTGCCTCGGCGGCGCCGTCGGCCAACACGCGGCAATTGCTCGCCCCGTCGGATATCGCTGCCCCGCCCCCCTCGTTCCCGATGCAATTGAGCGTCTCCTGCGTGCATATTTAAGCGCACGCTTACCTGCAGAAAACCTCCGCGCCTGGTTCACCCGCCACACCAACGACGAACTCCGCGCACACCTGGCCGGCGAAGTCCTGGCCCCGGTGGAGCGCGATGTGCCCGCAGGCCGCGTACCCCACGGAGTTGCAGACTAAGGATTCCTCATGAGCATGTTGCCGATCTTCCTCAAACTCGATGGCCGCCGCTGCCTCCTTGTAGGCGCCGGCAACGTCGCGCTTGAGAAGGTAGGCACCTTGCTGAAGATCGGCCTGCAAATCCGCGTCGTCGCTCCCGACGCGCGCCCTGAAATCGTAGAGCTAGCGCGCGAAGGCAAGCTTGAATGGATTCAGCGTGCGTTTAAGCCTTCCGACCTTGAAGGCAACACGCTGGTGATCGCTGCAACCGATTCGGCAGAAGTGAACGCCGCGGTCTACCACGCCGCCGTCGAGCGCGGCATCCTCGCCAACAGCGTCGACGACATTCCCAATTGCGATTTCTTTTTCGGATCCATCGTCAGTCGCGGCAAACTGCAAATCGCCATCTCCACTGCAGGCGAGAGCCCCGCCCTCGCCCAGCGTCTGCGCCGCGAGATTGACGAGCAACTCCCCGCCGACCTCGGTCCCTGGCTTGAAAACCTCGGCATCCTCCGCCGCGAAGTGCTCGCAACGCACCCCCGCAGCGAGTCCCGCAAGCTTCTACTCCATCAACTTGCACACCGGGAGCTCTGCGACTCCGCATCTTGCCCTTCACGTCAAATGGCCCTAATGCCGCAAGCCCCTAAGCCGGAGCCGGAGTCGCGCACTTCCCCCGGCACCGTCTACCTCGTAGGCGCTGGCCCCGGCGATCCGGACCTGCTCACCGTCAAGGCCCTCCGCATTCTCCAATCCGCGCAGGTCATCCTCCACGACGACCTCGTCCCCCAAGCTATTCTCGCGCTCGCTGCACCCAATGCTGAAATCGTCAACGTCGGCAAGCGCTGCGGAACGAAAACCATCACTCAAGACGACATCAACGCGCTCATGATTGACCGCGCCCGCGACCTGAAGAGCGTGGTCCGCCTGAAGTCCGGCGATCCGCTTATCTTCGGCCGCGCTGCCGAGGAGATAGCTGCTCTTGCCGCAGCGGATGTTCCGTACGAGATCGTCCCGGGCATCACCGCCGCCTTTGCCGCAGCCGCGGCCATTGGCTGCTCCCTCACCGACCGCAGCAGCGCCTCCAACGTAATCTTCTCCACCGGGCACCACGCAAGTTCGCACAACCAGTCGCCCCTGCCTGCGCTCGAAGACGCAACGCGCGTGGTCTACATGCCCGGCCGCGACCTACACTTACTTGCACAAGAATGGCTGGCGGAAGGACTGCCGCACGACTTCCCCTGCGCCGTCGTTTCCCACGCCGCGCAACCCGGCCAGCAGATCCGATGTACCACCCTCGCCGCCCTCGGCGACGCCGCACCCACCGCCGCGCCCAGCCTGCTCATTGCCGGTTGGGCCGTTCGGGATATAGCTGCAAAGCATCACAACGCAGCAGCCAGCGTTTCAGTTACAGCCTGAAATCCAACACAACTCAACGGAGAAACACATGCCTGACTCCAACGTTGCTGCGCCCCGGCGCAGCCTCTCACTCGACGTCTCTGCCGTTATCCTCGCGCTTCTGCTCGCACTGCTCGTGCGCTTCAACCTGCTCCCACCTATCAAGTGGTAAGTTTCTCCGCACTCGAAACAAGCAAGGAGATTCCCATGGCTACTGCCTCGACCACCGCAGTTCACGCGCCTTCCACAAGCGCGCCCCCCGTAAGTCTCGTTCGCCGCATCGTAGAGCTGATCCCCGGCCTGCTTCTACTCGCCGCCGTCGGCTACGCCGGCAAGTTCATTGAACAATCCATCGGCGCCTACACCAAGTCACACCACATCACTTTCCCCAACATCGAATATGTTCTTTGGGCCATCGTCATCGGCCTCATCATCGCCAACACCATCGGTATCCCGCGCATCTTTCAGCCCGGTGTGGCTACCTATGAGTTCTGGCTTAAGGCCGGCATCGTCCTGCTCGGTTCGCGGTTTCTGCTCGGCGACGTTCTTCATCTCGGCGGCATTTCGCTCCTGCTTGTGGCCTTCGCTATCGCCCTGTCGTTCACATTCATGCACTTCATCGGGCGCGCATTCAAGCTCAAGCCCAAGCTCACATCTCTGCTCGCCATCGGCTCTTCCATCTGCGGAGTGTCGGCCATCATCGCCGCCAAGCCAGCCATCGATGCCGACGATGAAGATGCGTCCTACGCCATAGCTGCAATCCTGGCCCTCGGCGCCATCTCGCTGTTCACCTTCCCGCTCATTGGCCACTCGCTTCATCTCAGCGACAAAGCTTACGGCCTGTGGGCTGGCCTCGCCGTGGACAACACCGCGGAAGCAACCGCAGCCGGAGCGCTTTATTCCGACGCCGCAGGCAAAGTCGCCGTCCTCGCCAAGACCACGCGCAACGCGCTCATTGGCTTCGTCGTCTTAGGCTATGCGCTCTATTGGTCCTCACGCGGACAGGCGCAGGATGTCGGGAACAAGGCAGCATTCCTGTGGCGCAAATTCCCAAAATTTGTTCTTGGATTTCTGCTGATTTCCCTCCTCGCCACGCCTGCGTTTGGGATTTTCACGAAACCGCAACTGGCCAGTCTCGCCAACCTATCCCGCTGGGCCTTCCTGCTCACCTTCGCCGGAGTGGGTCTGCGCACCAGCCTGCGCGAGTTGGGCAAGCAGGGCTGGCGCCCCTTTGCCGTTGGAGCCATGGGCGAAGTCTTCATCGCCCTCGTAACTCTGTTGTTAGTCTACGGCGCAGATCGTTATCTTCATCTATAACTCGAGACAGACAACAGGTTAGTCAATGTAACTCAAAAAAAAGGCCATCTGCAAGGCTCAACCTCCCTTGCAAATGGCCTTCTTTTTCTGTTTGAGTTACTTCAGGTCGAAGCGGTCCAGGTTCATCACCTTGGTCCAGGCCGCCACAAAGTCGTCGACAAACTTCGCCTGCGCGTCGCCCGCCGCATACACTTCCGCAAGCGCGCGGAGTTGAGAATTCGACCCGAACACCAGATCGACCACCGTCCCCGTCCACTTCGGCTCGCCACTCGTCCGGTCTTTCCCCTCCAACACGCCTTCCGATGCGGACTTCTGCCACTTGGTTCGCATGTCGAGCAGGTTGACGAAGAAATCGTTGGTCAACGTTCCCGGGGTCTTGGTAAACACTCCAAGCTTCGACTGCTCGAAGTTTGCACCCAGAACACGCAGACCGCCAATCAGCACCGTCATCTCCGGAGGAGTGAGAGTGAGCAATTGCGCCTTGTCCAGCAGCAGATCGCCTGTATAGCGCTCCAGCCCCTTGCGAATGTAGTTGCGGAAACCATCCGCAATTGGCTCCAGCGGAGCGAACGAGTGGGCATCGGTCTGCTCCTGCGTGGCATCGGTGCGCCCCGGCGCGAAGCCTACCTTCGCTTCGTGGCCGGCCTTCTTCGCAGCTTCCTCCACGGCAGCCGAGCCCGCGAGCACGATCAGGTCAGCCAGCGAGATCTTCTTGCCGCCCTTTTGCGCGCCGTTGAAGTCCTTCTGGATGGCTTCGAGCTTGGCCAGCACCTTGGCCAGTTCCGCCGGCTGGTTCACTTCCCAATCCTTCTGCGGCTCCAGGCGAATGCGAGCTCCGTTAGCCCCGCCGCGCTTGTCGCCGCCGCGGAAGGTTGCAGCGGATGCCCAGGCCGTCGTCACCAGTTGGGAGATGGAAAGTCCCGACTTCAGAATCTTGGCCTTCAGCGCTTCAATGTCCTTGTCATTCACCAGTTCGTGGTCGACAGCGGGAACGGGGTCCTGCCAGATCAGCTCTTCCTTTGGCACCAGCGGCCCCAGGTAGCGAGCGCGCGGTCCCATGTCACGGTGCGTCAGCTTGAACCAGGCGCGCGCGAAAGCATCGGCGAACTGATCCGGATTCTCCATGAAGCGCCGCGAAATCTTTTCGTAGGATGGGTCGACCTTCAGTGAGATATCCGTAGTCAGCATGGACGGCGCATGGTGCTTGGACGGATCGTGCGCATCCGGGATCGTATTGCCGCCGGCGCCTCCCTTGGGCTTCCACTGGTGCGCGCCCGCTGGGCTCTTGCTCAGCTCCCATTCGAAGCTGAACAGGTTCCAGAAGAAGTTGGTGCTCCACTTGGTCGGCGTGGTGGTCCAGGTAACCTCGATACCGCTGGTGATAGTGTCATTGCCCACGCCGGTGCCGAAACTGTTCTTCCATCCAAATCCCTGCTCTTCAACAGCTGCTGCTTCCGGTTCAGCACCTACATATTTGGTGGGCTCGGCAGCGCCGTGTGTCTTGCCGAAGGTGTGTCCACCCGCAATCAGCGCGACCGTCTCCTCGTCATTCATCGCCATGCGGCCGAAGGTTTCACGGATGTCTTTCGCTGCCGCAACCGGATCCGGCACGCCTTCCGGACCCTCCGGGTTCACGTAGATCAGCCCCATCGTCGTGGCAGCCAGTGGATTGTCGAGTTCGCGATTCCCGGCATAGCGCTTGTCCGTGCCCATCCACTTGGTCTCAAGACCCCAGTTGACGTCTTCGTCCGGTTCCCACACATCCGCGCGTCCGCCGGCGAAGCCGAAAGTCTTCAGCCCCATCGAGTCCAGGGCGACGTTGCCGGCCAGGACCATCAGATCGGCCCACGAGATCTTCTTGCCGTACTTCTGCTTGATCGGCCACAGCAGCCTGCGGGCCTTGTCGAGGCTGACGTTGTCCGGCCAGCTGTTGAGAGGCGCAAAGCGCTGCTGCCCTCTGCCGCCGCCGCCGCGCCCGTCGGCAATGCGGTAGGTGCCCGTCGAATGCCACGCCATGCGGACGAAAAGGGGGCCATAGTGGCCGAAGTCCGCTGGCCACCAGTCCTGCGAGTCCGTCATCAACACATGCAGGTCCTTGATCACGGCATCCAGGTCAAGGCTCTTGAATTCTTCGGCGTAATTGAACTCCTCGCCCATGGGATTGGACAGCTCCGAGTGTTGGCGAAGGATCTTCAGGTTCAGCTGTTCAGGCCACCAGTTTGTGTTGGACGGTCCTGCTGTGGGGGTGTACTTTGTGGCGCCATGTAGAAATGGGCATGTTGCGCCGGGCGTGACGCTCGGATCGTCAACTACGGTCGGTCCGTGATGCTTTTCGGGTGTTTCAGACATGAGAGCGACTCCTTCACTTTCAGGGTAATTTGTGTTGGTTAAAATCGCGCGTTCCGCTTCGGCGCTGGTTTCAAGAACCATGCCATCCGAATGACGTGGGTCGGGCGCCCTAGGGGCTCCGTGCTAATAGGAGGCGAAGAAGACCGTGGGTCTTAACCTCTCAGGCTTTGATTCGGCGATCCACATTCCGGTGCACAATCCGCCGCCACAATTCTACGCCCGCCCTTCTGAAAATAGACGGTTGGGCTTCGATAAGTAAAATCAATTGTTTCTACGGTGACGATTCTCTTACTCTATGATCAGAGACGGAGAATCACAGCGCATGAACCTCCAGGAGCTCCGCTATCTCGCTGCCGTTGCCGAGCACCGGCACTTTGGACGTGCCGCCGAAGCCTGCAACGTCAGCCAGCCCACCCTCAGCAGTCAGTTGCGCAAGCTTGAGGACGAACTCGGCGTCACGCTCATCGAACGCACCAACAAGCGCGTCGCGATGACCCCGGTGGGCAGCCAGATCCTCATCCACGCCCAGCGCGCGCTCTCTGAAGCTGGCCAGATGGAAGCCGTCGCCCGAGCCGCCCGCGATCCGCTGGTTGGCCCGCTGCGTCTTGGCGTCATCCCAACTCTTGCGCCCTACCTCATGCCGCTCATTCTCAAGCCCTTGCAGGAGAACTATCCAGGCCTGATCATCGAGCTCTGGGAAGACCAGACCCGGTCCCTCATCGACGGACTGCGCAACCATCGCCTCGACGCAGCCCTGCTGGCAACCGCCGCCGAGTCGCCTGAAATTACAGAACATGCCTTGTTTGATGAGCCACTGCTAGCTGCGCTGCCGCTCAAGCACCGTTTAGCCAAAGCCAAATCCGTGAGTGAAGATGCCTTGGCCGACGAGCTGATGGTCCTGGCCGACGGCCACTGCCTCGCCAGCCATGCCCTCGCGGCCTGCGGGGCAAAGCGCGCCTCGCCCCGCACCGGCTTGCAGAATTCCATGCAGGCCGCCACGCTTGAAACCCTCGTTAATCTCGTTGCAGCAGGATACGGCTCCACCCTGATTCCTGCGCTGGCCGCCAACTCCCTCGTGCAGCGCGGCATCGCCCTGCGCCCGCTCGCCGGCAAGTCCTTTCGCACCATCCGACTCGCCAGCCGCCCCGGATTCCCCCGCCCACAAGCTTTGCGAGCGCTCGAAAAGGTCATCCGGAATGCAGTCGGCGGAGCGTTGTAAAAGTGGATTTCCCGGTGCTGGGATCACGAGAAGATTGGTGCGAGTTTCGCTAAGACTTCCTCCATGATCCCCGGCGGAACCGCCTCAAGCCTGCGAGCATTGCGGACTGCCAAGTCGATAGGACGGGGCTGGTCGCAGCGAATCATCCCGTTTGTCTTTGTGCCGGCGCCGGACAAGGAAACCGCAAAACCTCGGGTTCTCGCAAAGTCTCCGCCCGTGGTGATGGGCACCATAATCGGCGTGCCTGTGATGGCATTGAAACGGTCGGGCGAAACGATTAAGTTGGGTCTTGTTCCTGCTTGTTCATGGCCCATCGTAGGATCCAAAGAGACCAGATAGATTTCGCCGCGCTTCGCAATCACGTTGCTCATTTTTCTCCTCTAAGAACCTACGAGGTGTATTTATCCGTCGCATAATCAATCACATAGATCCTGGAACGCATAGCTCTATGTCTAATTCACGACTACAGTTCCTTTCCGACTGGCCGGAGATTCATCCACGCGCGATCCTCATCGGAAAGCGGCGCATTCGAATCACATTGTTCAAGCAGTTCGTCCAGGGTATAGCGCGGCTTCCGGGGAGGCTCAACAATGAGTCTTTCGCCATCAACCGTTAGAGCTACGGCCGCGCCAACTTGCAATTGCAACTGGTCAAGAATCGCTGGAGGAACTACCATCATGATCGAACCACCGACTTTTCGAAGCGTTGTTGTTAGCATGAATGATTCCCCTCGAATATTATATCAAAGTATAACACAACCCGCCAAATCTCTGAACTGCTCAGAAGCGTGACATCAAGAATAGAAAGCCCCTCATTTTGAGCCAATAGACGAGTATTTCCAGGAACAGGAATTCCGGCCTCCCTTATCCACATAAACCCCACTTTCCTCCGTTGACCGTGCCGGTCAGGGTCCATAGAGTTTGTAATTGGGAAGCAACATTTCCCAAACAGGTACGGCCTCATAAAGCGGATGCCGTTTCCCCCAGACGTTGCCGCAGGGCGCCCGTCCATTTTAAGTAGAGATGTTGGAGTACACATGCTGAAGCTGAGAAAGATTCATATCCTGGGATTCAAGAGCTTTTGCGACCGCACGGAGTTGACCGTGCCGGGCGCGGGCATCGCCGTGGTGGTGGGTCCCAATGGGTGTGGCAAGTCCAACATTCTCGACGGCGTCAGTTGGGTGCTCGGCGAACAAAGCGCTAAATCCCTGCGCGGCGCCAACATGCAGGACGTCATCTTCGCCGGGACCCGCGACCGCAAGCCGCTAGGCATGGCGGAAGTCACGCTAACTCTGGTCGACCCGGAAGCCTACGAGGGCCCCATCCCGGTTCAGCCCGAACTCCTCGTCGATCCGGAAGGCCCCGCTGACTGGGACGAGGACGAGATGCGCCGCGAGCGCGCCAGCGAAGCCGAAGAGATTATTGCCGCCGAACAGCCCGGCCAGGTGATTGATGAGGACTACGTTCCGGATGCCGCCCCAACTCAGGCATCTGTCGCGCAGGCATCTGTCGCGCAGGCATCCGTCGAAGGCCCGCAGGCCGTCGTCCTGAAAATTCGCCGCCGCAAATTCCATCGCACGCCGCAGAAAGGCGAAATCGTCATCACCCGCCGCCTCTTCCGCACCGGTGAAAGCGAATACCTGCTCAACGGTAAGCTCTGCCGCCTGCGCGACATTCAGGACATCTTCATGGGCACCGGCCTCGGCCCGGAGAGCTACGCCATCATCGGCCAGGAGCGCATCGGCCAACTGCTCAGCTCGAAGCCCCACGATCGCCGCGCCATCATTGAAGAAGCCGCCGGTATCACCCGCTTCAAGACCAAGAAGCGCCTTGCTGAACTGCGACTCGAATCTGCCAAGCAGAACCTTGCGCGCGTCGACGACATCTTTGAAGAAATCACGCGCCAGATGAACAGCCTCAAGCGCCAGGCCGCCAAGGCCGAGCGCTTCGCTGCCGTGCGGGACGAACTCCGCGCGCGCCTCCGTGTCGTCCTGGCCAGCCGCATGGCCGCCATGGATGCGGAACAGGCAGCTCTCGACCAGCAGATTGCCGCACTTACCGGGCACATCAATGAATCCGCCGGAGAAATCACAACTCTGGAATCCACCCAACACTCCACCACCGAACGCGGCTATGAATTGGATCGTGAAGGCCACGAGGCCCAGAATCGCGCCAATGAAACCGCCATCGAACTGGAACGCGCCATGGCCCGGGGCCGCAGCAATGCCGAACGCGTCAGCGAG
Source organism: Occallatibacter sp. (assembly GCA_049518435.1). Taxonomy (GTDB): domain Bacteria; phylum Acidobacteriota; class Terriglobia; order Terriglobales; family Acidobacteriaceae; genus Telmatobacter. The sequence continues at coordinate 19,165 of JBEKRU010000108.1, forward strand.
TTGGAAACGCGGATCGCCGCCGCCGGTGCGGAATTGGAAGCCACCCGCACGCAGCTAGCCGGAATCGCCGAGGAGCGGACCCAGCAGCACGCATTTCTTGAGTCAGCAGCCGGCGAATCACGAGCCTTTCGCCAGAAGGTCGAAGCGCAACAGCAGGAAGCCCGCACGGCAGCCGAAGAAGTCTTCTCCTCCGAGCGGCAGTTGGAAGCCGGCCGGCGTCACGCCATGCATCTGCTCACCCTCGCCGGCAACGCCCGCAACCACACTGCCCAGGCCGAAGAGAGCCTTGCCGCCCTGGAGCGTGAGGCGGAACGCCTTGAAGCGGAGATGCGCCAGGCGGGTATCGAGCTTGAAGACCTCGGCGTTCAGAAAGGCCAATCGACCCTTCGCTTTGAAACCGCAGTCGACGCACTCAAGCGCCTTGAATCCGAGATTGCCGCGACCCGTGAATCACTTCAGGCCCGCCGCATTCAGGAGAACACCCAGCGCGCAAATGCCAACCAGTTACGCGCAGACCAGGCCGCGGCAGCCGGGCGTCGCAGTTCCCTTGAAGCGCTCATCCGCAACCACGGCTACTCCACTGACACCGTGCGGCGTCTGCTGAAGCCCGGCGCACTCGGAGCCGGCCGCTCAGCCATCGGCACCCTCGCGGACTTTCTCGAAGTCAGCGACCAGCATGAGGCCGTGGTCGACGAATTTCTGCGTGAGGAGCTCAATTACATCGTCGTCGAAAGCTGGGGAGCTGCCGAAGAAGGCGTGCGCCTGCTCAAGTCCGGAACCGATGGCAGAGCCACATTCCTGGTCCACTCTCCTGAGCAGCGCGCCCTCTTTGAGGAGCCCGACGACAGTATCAGCGGCCCCGGCCTTACCCCGCTCAAGGATGCTATCCGCGTGCTCAACGGCTTCGGCCGCACCCTCGAGTCCATCCTCCCCAAGCTCGGCAACGGTTACCTCGTTGAGGATCCAGCGGAAGCACTGCGATTGGCGTCCCACTATTCCCACGCCTTCTTCCTCACTCCCGACGGCGAGTGCTTTCACAACACCACGGTGACAGGCGGCAACCCCGCCAAAGAAGGTCCGCTGGCGTTGAAGCGTGAACTGCGTGAGACCGAAGCCCGCCTCGCCAAGCTGGCCAAGAGCCTCGCTGAAGCGGAAGCGGAAATTGCATTGAACACGCGCACCATCGAGGAACTGGCGGCGCAACTTGAAGCGCGGAGCGCGGAGCGACGCAAGGCGGAAACCGACGCAGCCAATCAAGGTGCAGCGCTCAAACAGATGGAAGCCGAAGCGCAGCGCATTGAGCGGCGGCTTCAGGAGTGGGCTTCGCAGGCCGGACGCAACAAGGACGCGCGTGAAGCCAAATCCGCCACCATCGCACAGAAACAAGAAGAGACCCAGCGCCTTGAGGCCGAGCGCTCCGCTGCCGAAGCCGCTCTTGACCAGTCCCAGGCCCAGTTGGACCAGCTGCGCCAGAAGCGTGAAGGCTTGCAGCAGGAAGCCGCGGTGGTCACCGCCGAACTTGCCGGCCTTGAAGAGCGCAGGCGCGGTGCGGAAGCAGCATTCCAGCGCATCGACCGTCTGCATTCCGACCTCGAGCGCCGCGTCCTCAGCATCTCGCAGCAGCTAGCCGCCGCAGACGCTGAGCGTGTACAGCGCATTGAAGAAAGCGCGTCCCTCGCCGCAAAGCAAAACGAGCTTGCGGAGATGCGCACCGGGGCCCTGGCTGCGGCAAAGACGCTCGCGGAACAGGCACTGGCCCTGCGCCAGGAACTCGCCGCCATTGAAGCGCAACTCAAGACCAGCCGCGCCGCCATTGACCAGTTGCGCGAAGACCGCGCCGCCCGTTCCAGCCAGGTAGCCAAGCTCCGCTCCGATCTTGAACATCTTGAAGCAAGCTGCCTCACCGAAGTGAATGTCGAGGCCCAGCTCTTGCGTGCCGACCAGCAGATTGAGCGAGTCGCCGGCGAAATCCTTGCCGCCGAAGAGGCAACCTGCCACGCGTTGCGTGAACGCATCGAGCAGATGGGCCCGGTCAACATGATGGCCCTTGATGAATACAAAGAGACCGCCGATCGCCACAGCTTCCTTGAGGCGCAGCGCAAAGATCTGATGGAGTCCATCGAGAACACGCAGGAGACCATCAAGGAAATCGATCAGATCTCGCGTACAAAATTCGACGAAGCCTTCGTCAAGATCAATGAGAACTTCGCGCAGGTTTTTTCGCGCCTCTTCCAGGGCGGCCAGGCATTCCTGCGCCTCACCGACCAGGAGAACCAGGCCGAGAGCGGCCTCGAAATTGTTGCCTCGCCACCGGGAAAGAAGCTGCAGAACGTGTTGCTGCTTTCCGGCGGCGAAAAAGCCCTCACCGCGCTTTCGCTGCTCGTCGGCATCTTCCAATATCAGCCCAGCCCGTTCTGCGTGCTCGACGAAGTGGATGCCCCGCTCGACGAGACCAACGTAGGCCGCCTCGCTGACCTGCTCCACGCCATGAGCCAGGACACGCAATTCCTGCTCGTCACGCACTCCAAGCGCATGATGCAGGCCGCCGACATGATCTACGGCGTCACCATGCAGGAGCCCGGCGTCTCCAAAGTCGTCAGCGTCAAGCTGAACAACCAGGAACGCCAACGCGCCACAGCGTAGATACGGACCTGAATCGAATTGGGAACGGCAAGCAGCTGACCACTGTCCACTGATCACTGATCACTGACCACTGACCACTGACCACTGTTTTTTAAAAAAATCGCCTCCGAAGGATCTCTTCTCCTCGGAGGCGCTTGTAGTTCACAAGTTAGACGGGGATCAGTAGCCGGCGCTGGAGGTCGGTAGCGCGCGGCTACTGATGATCCCTATACAAACGAAGCTAGCAGCGGCTTCCCCTTTCCACGGCTGCCTCGTGTCGCCCGGCTCTAAGAAGGCTGTTCTTGCTCGCCTTCCGAACCATGTTGACAACTGGAGTGTCTCCCATACTGGAAGCTGCTTCCGTGACGGTCGTCACAGGGGTGTTCGTCTTTTTTCCACAGGGCTCTTTCGCCTTTATTCAACCACGAACCCGCCAGCCGGCTCTGATCAATTCTGCACACAGTTTCCCCTGCCTGCGACGTTTGACAAACCCCGCCGCGCACCTGAGAATCGAAGATTCAGAACCCGCCGAGGCAGACCTTTCCGTGACCGCTCTTCTTACTACAAATCTAGGCGATATACCTTTGCTTGCCCGTGGCAAAGTGCGGGACCTCTACGCGATCGACGGCGCGCTGCTGCTCGTCGCAACCGACCGCATCTCCGCCTTTGACCATGTGCTCGCCACCGGAATTCCCGGCAAGGGAAAGATCCTTACCCAAATCTCGCTCTTCTGGTTCGATCTCCTCGCCGACATCGTCCCCAACCATTTGATCGCCGCAAACGTCGCCGACTTTCCGCAAGCATTGCAGCCCTACGCGGATCAACTCGAAGGCCGTGCGATGCTCGTCCAGCGCGCCGCGATGTTTCCCGTAGAATGCGTCGCCCGCGGCTATCTCGCTGGCTCAGGCTGGAAGGAATATCGCAACGGTGGAACCGTCTGTGGCATTCCTCTTCCTGATGGGCTTCTCGATGGATCGCGACTTCCCGAACCGGTCTTCACTCCCGCCACCAAGAGCCAGGACGGCGCACACGACGAGAACATCTCTTTCGCCGCCACCGAAAATGTGCTCGGCGCGGCCGACGCCGCCGAACTCCGCCGCCTCACCCTCGCGCTGTATAACCGCGCCGCTGAACATGCCGAGTCCCGCGGCCTTATTCTTGCCGACACAAAATTTGAGTTTGGCAGAACCGCTGATGGGATTATCCTTGCCGATGAGGTTCTTACGCCGGACTCCTCGCGCTTCTGGGAAGCAGCTTCCTGGCATCCCGGCGGCGCGCAGCCCTCTTTCGACAAACAGTTCGTCCGCGACTACCTTGAGTCGATTCACTGGAACAAACAAGCGCCCGCACCCCCGTTGCCGGACGACGTGGCAGAGCGCACGCAGAACAAATATCTTGAAGCCTTTCGCCGCTTGACCGGGCGGCATCTAAGTCTGTAGCCAAGGGACGGAGTACTTCATGGTTTGGGTCGATTGGGTCATTGTGATCGTGATGGCGGTGTCCGTGATCAGCGGACTGGCGCAGGGTTTTTTCCGCTCGGCTTGCGGACTGGCCGGCCTTCTCGTCGGGTTGGAAGTTGCCTCCTGGAACTACGGCCGCGTATCGGCCTTCTTGATGCCGCTCTTTCGCGTCAAGGCCATCTCCGATGCCGTTGGTTTTATTCTCATCGCCGTGCTGGTGCTGGCCGTCTTCGCAATCATTGGCGCACTTTTAGCGAAAGCCTTTAAGCTCATCGGACTGGGCTGCCTCGATGGTTTAGCCGGTGCAATTTTTGGATTTTTTCAAGGCATAATTCTGGTAACCTTGGGAATCCTCGCAATCGTTGCCTTCTTCCCCACAACGAATTGGCTCACGGAAGCGAGATTGCCCCAAATGTTTTTTGGCATTTGTCATCTCAGCACCCATGCGGGCCCCGCGGAACTGGCGCACCGCGTACGCGACGGACTCAAGGTACTGGAACACGATACAAGTGGGTTGATCAATCCCAATCCGCGATGATGGCAATGCAGTGTTTTTCGCAAGAATAATAAATCGACCAGTCTGTAAGAATGGCATGAGGTGGATGTGAGAAGAGAACTGGATAGCCTGGTGACGCAAATGCATTCCAGCGGCATGCGCTACGACGATGCCGTGCGCGAATTCAAGAAACAATATCTGCGCGAGGTGCTTGTGGCACACCGGGGAAACCAGTGTAAGGCGGCTGAAGAGTTGGGGATGCATCGCAATACCCTCAGCCGCGCCATGGCGGAACTGGGCCTTGAGCTCTCCGAGGTGCGCGCCGGCCTCAAGCGTCCGCCTCGTAGCGAACGTCCTGTGTATAGCGCAGTGCGGCAGAGCTTCCGCTCGAGCTGACCATTCATCCAGGGACATGTTGACAACTCAATCGAATACTGAATCACGCGTCGCCATCGAGCCCGGCTTTAGCTGGGACACGCAAGACGCGTATCTCTTCGACATCGACGGCACGCTCCTGCGCAGCCGCGACCGTGTCCACTTTGACTCGTTTGCCTCCAGCGTTCACCGCGTAACCGGCTTTGAAATCACGCTGGCCGGCATCCTGCTGCACGGCAGTACCGATACCGCAATCCTCCGCGAGGCCTGGCGTCAGGCCGGCATCCCGGTCGCAGTTCTCGAGGAACGGCTGGAGTCCATCCTCGAAGCGATGCGGAACACCGTGGCTGAACGACGCCATGAGCTTGATCTGATCCGCATGCCCGGCGTGGAACAGACCCTCGCTTACCTCGCGCGGCGCGGCGCCCTTCTCGGCGTGGCTACCGGCAACCTCGAGATGATCGGCTGGATCAAGGTGGAACAGGTCGGCCTGCGCCAATGGTTCCGCTTCGGCGGCTTCAGCGATCACTTCCCCGTCCGATCGGAGCTGATCGGCGCGGCTGCAGACAAGGCCAGGGAGCTGGCAGGTCGCGGAGCCAGCATCTGCGTCGTCGGCGACACACCACGGGACATCGAAGCCGCGCGCGCCAATTTTCTTTCGGTCATCGCCGTAGCCACAGGCAAGTACACCTTCGACGAGCTGCTTGAATACCAGCCGGAGGTTTGCGCCTCCTCATTGGCTGATCTTCTTGCCCTCACGCGGGTACCGCAGTGAAGCCTCAGCAGTCCAAAGCGGCGCTCGCACCAGTGTCTGGCAGGTGGATTCGCTGCCAGTTTCCGCAATGCGCCCTGAGATCGTGCGCAAGCGGAAAGAATCGGATCATAGGGGCGGTTCTTGTAGGCCTCGGCCTTTTGTCCGCAAACGCTTTGCCGGCGCAACAGACCGCTCCGCCTGCACCGCCGTCCGCCCCCGCCACTGAGTCCGCCATTCAAGACCCCACTCAATACAAGGAAGCAAAGCCTTCGCCCCCCCCCACTAACGGGGATCGCCGGCACGCAGCAAAGCTATTCCTTCAGGCAAGCAAGCTCTATGAGCAGGAGCATTTTGAAGAAGCGCTGGCCGATTATCGTCAGGCAACCAGGCTTGATCCTTCCAATACCAACTACGCTCTCGCCGCCGAGCTGGCTCGCAGTCACGCCGTCACCGCACTCCTTCAATCGGCAGTCAAAGACCGGAATCGCAGCGATACCTCAGCCGAGCGACAGGCATTAGCCCGCGCTCTGGCTCTCGACCCCGAAAACGCTCAGGTAATCGAACACCTGCACGAACTCGCGGACCAGGCCGCGCTTGGGGATTCGAGGCCGCGGTACGATCAGGCAGCTTCCGGAATCGGCGAAGCCGTTTCGCTTGCGCCCACCGCCGGCGTACACGACTTTCACCTGCGCACCGACCAGCGCCAGGCCATCCAGCAAGTCTTCAAAGCGTATGGGCTCGATGCCACACTCGACGAGAGTGTTCGTCCCATCACTGTCCGGCTGGATCTCGAGAATGCCAACTTCGACCAGGCCATGCGCGTGCTGAGCCTGATGACCAACTCGTTCTATATTCCTATCGACGCACACCGCGCCCTCGTAGCCCGCAATACCCCTGAGAACCGGCAGCAATTCATGCGGCAATCGCTCGAAACCATCTATTTGCCGGGCCTGCAGCCAACCGAACTCACCGATGTGGGGAACATAGCCAAAAATGTATTTGAGTTAACTTCTCAGCAGGCCGTAGTGGAGCCCTCCGCGGGCACCATCACCGTCCGTGCTCCGGAGAAGACTCTCACCGCATTCAACACCACCATTCAAGATCTCATCGCCGGCCACAACCAGGTGATGCTTGACGTGCGTCTGATTCAGCTTGCGCACGCCAGCGGCCGCGACACCGGCATCCAGCCGCCGCAGCAGCTTACCGCGTTCAACGTCTATGCCGAGGAGCAGTCGATTCTCAACGCCAACCAGGCCCTGGTCCAGCAGATCATCTCTTCCGGCCTGGCTGCCCCCGGCGATACACTCGCCATTCTCGGCATCCTTCTGGCATCAGGCCAGGTCTCCAGCAGCTTGTTCGCGAACGGTGTCGCCCTCTTTGGCGGCGGACTAACGCTCTCCGGCTTTTCACCCGGTCCCATCACCACCAACCTCAATCTGAATTCCTCTGACTCGCGCGAACTGGAACAAATGCAGTTGCGCCTCGGCGACGGCGACGCAGGCACGGTGCGGTCGGGCACGCGCTATCCCATTCAAACGTCCTCGTTCTCAAGTCTCTCCGCAAGCGTTCCAAACATTCCCGGCCTCACTTCAGCCGGAGCCTCCAGTGCCCTGTCTTCGCTTCTTGCCGGGTTGAACAGCGTGCCCAACATCCCCCAGGTGCAATACGAGGACCTGGGCCTAACCCTCAAGGCCACGCCCAAGGTCATGCGCAACAACGACGTTGCCCTCAGCATCGACTTAAAGATCGACGCCCTCACTGGCTCCTCAGTCAATGGCAATCCCATCCTCGCCAATCGCTCCTATTCCGGTGTCGTCACTCTCCGCGAAGGCGAAGGCGCCGTCCTCTTGAGCGAACTCGACAAGTCGCAGATGCGCGCCATCAGCGGATTGCCAGGGCTGAGCGAGATTCCGGGCCTCAACAACGTCACCGAGAACAACACCCAGAAAACCAGTTCGACACTAGTCATCGTCATCACGCCCCACGTGGTGCGCGGAACCCAATCCGCTGGCCACACGCCCATGATGCGCGTTGAACCAGTAACCGCTGCCGGCGGCACGGTGCGCTAGTATGACCGGTGCATATTCCATTGATCTCATTCAACTGATACGACTGTCATCCTGAGCGAAAGGGGCCCCGAGCGTTTTTCAGCTCGGGGGTGGTGAGTCGAAGGATCTGCTTCTGTTTTTTCTGCCCTTTACAACGAATTTTGGAGACGAGACACTAGAAACGATCCCGTACACGGCCTCTTTGAAAGGGCACGACTTTCGTCAAGGTTATTCCCTTGACGAAAGGTTGTGCCGAGGCGCCTCATGACGCTGAGGCTATCCCCGAGGGAAAGAGAGACAGTGACGCTCATAACTGGCACCAAGACTAACGATGGATACGTGATGTGCGCCGACTCACAGGAGACGGTTGGCCAGTTTCGCGTCTCCCGCCTGAAACTTTCACCGTGGACAGCTGGGAACTTCGAAATCGCTTTTGCTGGCTCTGGCAACAATGGTCGGCTTATCGATGCATTTGAGGACCGCTTCAAAGCAGCTTTGCAGGGAAATACGGTTGGTTCCCTCGACGCCCTTAAAGAACTCATCCATCGGGAATTGTTAGATTTTCAGAAGACCGAGGCAGTCGCTTATCCCCGCCGAGAACGCGAGATGCGCCTTTTGATTGGGGCGCGAGCTAATCTGCACTCGAAATCTATATTGTGGGCGACAAGCGCATCGCGATTGATTCCGGTCACTCGTTTCGAATTGATCGGCTTTGAAGATGAGCGATACCGCTTCGCTGCTGAGGCATATCTTCGCGCCACCGCTGAGATCACGACGGCGCAGGGCATCTTCCTTGGCTTGTATATCATGTGGTTGGCCGAACAGACTTCCAACTATGTGAAGGCCCCCGTAAATGTCATAGTGGTGCGAGACGGAGGAATCTTCACTGAGAAACAGTCGAAGATCGATGCACTTCTCGAACGCGTGAAGGTTTTCTCAGCACAATTTGACCGGATTTTTCTGGCGTGTCCCGACACCGGGCTTCAGCCGAGCGATTTTGTCTCAAGACTGAATGAATTCGTGAAAAGCATCGTGCATTTGCGTCAGGAATACGTAGAAGAATGGGTCGGACAGGCGGTTTCCGATGGGCTAGATAAAATCATCGATCCATATCCTTTGATTGCACCTGGAACCACGATTATCGTCAATCCGACTCCCGAGCAGGCTGCCGCCCAGCACAATGTGCAGACTAGGCTCTCCGATGCTCTTCGGCACAACTATTCCTTTCTTCAGGAAATCGATCAGCTCGTTTCGAACTTGGAGTCACTGCGGAATTATCAGCGAAAAGTCTGTGATCAATGCGATGGGCATGGCGAGGGACCAACAGACGCTGATACGGCGCGGATGAACGTAGCCCACGGCAAAGTGTTCCAAGCAGCCTTGATGGGAGCGTGGAAGGTGGACGCAGAGACATGTAACTTATTGCACCACGCTAATGGTGCAATGCAAAGAAGTGGAGAGGATTTTATGGGGTATGTAAGTCCTGCGATGCGAGCGGCCACTGAAAGGCTGCGCCTGGCAATCGTCGAGCGAGCGCTTGCGTATGTTCAGCGCCCTACGCCGATAGATTCTCAAACGTCATAGGATCAGCAGTGACTATGTGGCACACCGCTTCGAAACCGTTACCCTTTGTCAAGTGAATAATCTTCTTTCGTCGTGCCGCAAATGCCGCAAAAAACTTATGGCTTTAGCCACTGAGAGACGTCGTCGCGTTGCGCCTCCCACCCTCGCGACTCAGATCTTCCTCTTCGCGAGAGTGGAACAACGCACAACCCAAACCCCCGCTTCTTACTTTGTCAGACCGTCCAGCTTCTCCTGGTATTCAATCACCTGCTTGATCGTGTCATAAGGAGCGCCGCCAATCGGGATCTGGCGTCCGTTCACCACCAGCGTTGGAGTCTGCTGAATATCCAGGTCCTGCGCCAGTTTCACCGAAGCTTCCACTGCGGCGGAAGTCGCCGGAGTTGTCGCACAAGCCGAAATCTTTGCCGGATCAAGACCCGCCTTGGTCACTGCGCTGTTCAACGTAAGAATCGCTCCGTCCGCGCTGGTCAGACCGTCCTGTCCATCAAACACGGCCCCGGCAAACTGGAAGAACGCCTCGCTCCCTCCCGTCTTCGCCACACAGATCGCGTATTCCGATGCCAGTTTCGCTTGCGGATGAATCCTCTCCAGCGGATAGTTCTGAAACACAATATGCGCCTTGGGGAAGTCCACGGCCAGCTTATCCATATTCGCCTGCGCGTCCTTGCAATGCGGGCATTGGAAGTCGGCGAACTCCACAATCTCCAGGTCCTTCGTCGCCGAACCCCGATACGGTCCGTCGGCCCTCTGCTGCAGAATCGCCTTGGCCTCCGTGTATGGATGTTCACCGAAGGGAAGTATTTCTTCGCCCGCAATAATGTGCTTGCCGTCGGGGAGCGCGAAAAACTGGATCGCCGAGGGCTTCTGCTTGCCACTCTTGTCGCCCACATACACTACAACTTTGCTGATGCCTTCCACCGGCGTCTTCAGAACCGCCTGCACCTGCCACACGCGGGATTCATCGTATCCCCAGCTCGTCTGCAGGAATGCATTGATGGTGTCCTTGCTTGGAGTTGTCGCAGTGAAGTTTTCCGGTATGGGCTTGGGAAACACCGGCGCAGCGGCGGCCGCAGGCGCCGACGGAACCGCTTCACTAGGTGTTTGTGCGGGCGCTGGAGGCACATTCTGCTGCGCAGCGGCCTCGTAGAAGGAAATCGATAATGCCGCCAGCGCAACCGCACTGGCATAACGGACGGACAAACGGATCAAGCTGATTCTCCTTGTAATGCGGGAAGACTCCCGCAGTTTAGCTTACACCTGCACTTTGACCGCGATGGGAAACCTGCGGCCCATTCCAAATGATTTCGAAACCGGGGCCGCCTGCTGGCGCTTGTATTCTGACCGCTCCACCAGCCGTACCACCTGTTGGACGAGGTCCAGCGGAAATCCGTGTGCCTCGGCAATGTGTTCCGGCGTCTCATACCGCTCTACATACGCCTCAAGAATCGGGTCGAGAACTTCGTAAGGCGGCAATGAGTCGGTGTCCTTCTGGTCCGGACGCAACTCCGCGGAAGGCGGCTTCTCCAGAATCGCGCGCGGAATCACCTCGCCGTTTCGATTCAGCCACTCGCACACCGCGTACACCCGCGTCTTCACCAGGTCACCGATCACCGCCAGCGCGCCCACCATGTCGCCGTACAGCGTGCAGTACCCCACCGCCATCTCCGACTTGTTCCCCGTCGTCAGCACCAGCGCCTGGAACTTGTTCGAGAGCGCCATCAACAGGGCTCCGCGGATGCGCGATTGAATGTTCTCCTCCGTCGTATCCGGCTTCAACCCCGCAAACAGTGGCTCCAGCGCCTGCGTGTACTCCGCAAACAATCCCTCAATGCCGATCACTTCATAGCGAATCCCAAGGTTCGCCGCCAACTGCCTGCTGTCGTCGATCGAACCCTGTGAAGAATACGGGCTGGGCATCCCGATCCCGAGCACGTTTTCAGCGCCCAGCGCATCTTTCGCGATCGCCGCAACCAGGGCCGAATCAATTCCGCCGCTCAGCCCCACCATCACTTTGCTGAACCCGCACTTGCGCACATAATCGCGCGTGCCCAGCACCAAAGCCTCATAGGCCGCTGCCGTTTCGCCCTCTTCGGTTTGCGGTAAGACGGGCTCTTCGGCTCCCGCATTCAAAAGCTCAACCAACACCAGGTCTTCCGCAAACGAAGCCGCCTGCGCAATCACCTCTCCACCCGCATTCAACGCGAATGAAGACCCATCAAAAATCAGGCTGTCATTTCCGCCCACCTGGTTACAAAGCAGCACCGGAATCGCATCCCGCCGCGCAATCGCCGCCAGCATGTCGCGCCGTATGGCTCGCTTCCCATGCCAGAAAGGCGACGATGAAAGGTTGATATGCACCGCGGGCTGCTGACGCATCAGCTCTTCCATCGGATCAATCTTGTACAGCCGCCTGGACCAGAAGCCCTTGTCGTTCCACGCGTCTTCGCAAATGGTGATGGCCAGCCGCACCCCATCCAGTTCCACCACCTGCTGTGGTTTCGATGCCGCAACAAAATAGCGCTGCTCATCGAACACGTCGTAAAACGGAAGCAACCGTTTGTGCTGTTCCAGCAGCAGTTTCCCGCCATCCAGAAGTACTGCCGCATTCACCGCCGGCTTGCCGCTCTCCCCTTCCGCAGCCAGGGCCACTCCGGCCAGCACAGCGGTCGGCAACTCGCTCGTCGCCGCAGCAAGTTCGTCAACGGCCCGCCGGCAGCGCGCCAGAAAGCTTCGTTTTTCCAGAAAATCGGCTGGAGGATAGCCGCAAATGACCAATTCGGAGAAGACCGTAAGCCGCGCTCCAGCTTCAGCCGCGCGCCGGCTTGTCTCAACAATCTTCTCAAGATTTCCGCTGAAATCTCCAACTGTTGGATTGATTTGGGCCAGTGCGATCTTCACACTTCCAGTTTAATCCCACCAGGCAGCGAGGCCGAAAACCCGCACTTGATCCTGCATGAGCGATCGTAACGATAAAGCCGGGTTTCGTTCCCCATCTGCGGTCGATGACCGCTTTGGCGATGATGCGCTTGTTGAGAATGAGTGCGGCGCATTTGCGACCATCCGGAAACCGCCAAATTCAATCAGGCCTGATATTCAGCGTGCGCGATTCGGACGCTGAAGGTGAACACGGCCCCACGCGCAGATCGTTTCCAGCACTGGCACCAGCGTCCATCCATATTTCGAGATCGAATACCGCACGCATGGAGGCAGCGCGTTCTCCTGATGCCGGATGAGGATTCCGTCCCGAACAAGGTCGTGGAGATGCCGGATCAGCATTCTCTCGGTTATATCGGGAATGCTCCGACGCAATTCACTGGTGCGCAAGGGCCCATCGGAAAGCCGCCACAGTATCGTCCCTTTCCAGCGCCCGTCGACGACGGACAGCATGGCATCAATCGGGCAGGCAGATATTTCCTTCTTCGATACCGGCATTTTCCTCCTCTCCGTTTCCTGACATATTTGTCAGTACATCGTTCTGAGTCAGCATACATCCGTTGAACGTCTAAAATCCAGGAGCGCATCATGAACATTCTGAATATCGCGACAATCTTGTGCATTGGCCTTCTGATCGGCGTCGAACTCGCAGTGTCTGCCTTCATAAACCCGGTCGTTTGGAAGCTCGATCTCCCGGCTCAGGCAAGAGCCTTTCGGCTCTTTGGACGCCGACTCGGCAGGGCAATGCCCGTCTGGTATATCGCGAGCCTGCTGCTGCTTGTCTCGGAGACAATCACCCATCGACATGAGTCCCATGTTGGGCTGCTCGGTGTCGCCATTGCTTTCTGGGGAGCCTCAATCGCGCTTTCTCTACTGTCCTTGGTACCCGTCAACAACCGTATGGTCCGAATGGATGCGGATGGATTCACCGAAAGTGCACAACGGGAACTCCGAAGATGGGATTCCCTTCATCGTGTGCGGGTTTCATTTCTCGCAGTCGCCATGATCTTTTTCTTGGCCGGATTAGGGATCTAAGAGGGCGTTGCCTTCATGTGCCTTAGGCGGAGAAAAGTGCCGTCTTCCGAGCGTCCCACATCGAACCTGGCGTCGCTGGATTTACTAACCTGGACTTACTAACAAGGAATGTCTATGCACAACGCTGTTCCGCTCTCCCTTGCCGTTCTCATCTCTGTTGGGATCATTGTGATCGGCTGCTTCTATGTCGTCTCTCCTCAACGGATCCTGGGAGGATTTGGTCTAAAGCCCCCTGCATCCGATCCTGACACCTCAGCGTGGCTGCGTCTCAAAGGAATTCGGGATATCGCATCTGGATTGGTAATGTTGACCCTGATGCTCACTACTGACACCAGGACAGTAGGCATAGTGCTCCTCGTTTTTTCCATCATCCCTTTTGGCGACATGTCCAACATTCTAGCGACTGGCGGCCGAAAGGTCACAGCGTTCTCCGTTCATGGCGTCACCTGCGCGGTGATGCTCTTCGCCGGCCTTTGGCTTATCCATGCCTTTTGATGGGACACGGTTGAAACAAAACGGGCAACAGTAAACCATCGGGTGTGGGCAGTATCTCTCGCTGGCATTCTCAAACCTGCAGCGGTGTACGGCACCGACATGTTGCTCTCGATCCTGATTTCCGTAAGTGATATATATCGCCGGCGCGCTCCCCAAAGAGCGGTCTTTGCTTCTTCAGGTGGAGCTTGGGATCGCGAGCCGAACGATCCGCATTTATCCCTTCGCGATTTTGGCAAGGAACTTCAGCGACACCACCCTACGACCCCGTCCCCGCAAAAACGACTGCAATTGTCCGCATAATGATCTTGATGTCCAGCCATATGCTCCAGTTCTCTATATAGGTCATATCCAGCGAGATGTAACTATCGAACGAAGGGTCCTGGCGCGCCTGCACCTGCCATAAGCCCGTAACCCCCGGAGTCACGTCCAGCCGGCGAAGATGGCTGAGTTTGTATTCCTTCACCTCGCTCGCAATCGGCGGACGCGGCCCTACAACGCTCATGTCCCCCTTCAGCACGTTGAAGAACTGCGGTAATTCGTCTAACGAATATTTGCGAAGAAATCTGCCCATCTTGGTGATGCGCGGATCGTTCGAGATCTTGAACAACACCCCATCCCGCTCGTTCATGTGCATCACATCGGCGCGGCGTCTTTCAGCGTCTCGCACCATCGTCCTGAACTTCATGCAGCGGAACACACGGCCCTTCTTCCCGATCCGTTCAGAGGAATAGAAGATCGGGCCACGAGAATCCAGCTTCACTAAGATCGCAATCGCCAGGAACACCGGCGACAGGAGAATCAGGAACGCGGTCGAAAACACAATGTCCAACATCCGCTTCAGGATCAGGGCTACCTCGGGCACGTACCCGCGGTGCAGGGGAATCGTCGGAAACTGGCCTATATACTCAATCCGGTTGCTCCAGCTCAGCGCGCCGTACAGGTCCGGAACCACGCGCAAGTCCACCCCATGCACACGGGCCTGTTCAAGCGTGTCCTGGATAACTCCCCGCTCACACGGGGCTGCAAAAAAGACCTCATCCACAAACTGCTTGCGGGCATGCTGAAACAGCGTGTCCAGCGTGCCCAGCACTTCTCCGGACGAAGCCGTAAAATCGGCCTTGGCTCCGGGCAGGTCGATAAACCCCTTGAACGTGTAGCCGAGATGCCGGATGCTTTCCAGGTGGTGACGCACCGCGTGCGCCTCCGGTCCCGTACCCACAATCAGAACATTCCGTGTCCCTACTCCGCGCTCAAAAAGCCTGTACATAAAAATCCGGTAAACCAGCCGGCGCAGGCTCAGGGTCACGGTCACCAATCCAACCGTGATTAAAACAATGCTTCGCGGGATATCGTCCGCGTGAAGCAGATAAAGTGCGCCTGTCAATAACAGCCCGGTGGTTAAGCAGGCCTGCACGCTGAGTTTTTGCTCATGAAGAAAACTTGTCACCCGCGTCGGATGGTACAAATGCATGCGCCGGCTTGTGACGATCAGCACTACCGCAAATCCGCATACCAGCGCCAGCAAGATGCCCATCGACTGGCCGTGAATGAGTGTGCCGCTCCAGAACCCGCGCGCCCCAGCCACAGGACCCGTTTGGTACTCGTAAAGCGTAGCCAGCACCGCCGAACCGAGAACGGTAATCAAATCCAGTACGATCCACAACTTCGCGGTGCCCCGCGTTACCCGCGGAGACTCCATCGCGGAACCTCCCGCCCACTCTGGAGCGGAAGACACGGAAGCAGAAACCCTTTGCCAGAAATCCGATGTCGCCATAATTTGTTCCGCAGACCTCAAAGTTCGATCACAAGGGAGAAAGTTGGTACAGTCTTCCTACCGCAGAACCATGCACGGTAACAAAACCTCAATGCGGCAGAAAGATAAGATCGTGCAGTAGTTTGCATGATTCATGAAGGATTGAGCAGGCTGTCGTTGCGCCTTTGATCCCTCGTCTGAAATAAGCCTTTCCTCCTATAACGAAAGAAAGCTTGAAATTCATTCTGGATGTGGTGCGGCGTCGTACAACGGGCGAAATTCGCGAGCCTTCAGGGCGTACGGCGGAAAACTGCGTGAACAACGAGTATTGCGTCGAAGTTATGAATGTCAGTTGAGCTTGCAGCGCCTACTGACCAGTATGCAACGAAGACTAGACCCCCGGTGTGCAATTTTGCTCAACTTGGGACGGCATCATTTCCACGCTGCCCTTCTCAACCAACAATGAGAACTTGCAAAGTTTCACCGGAAATACTCACAAATCAAGCATCGCCCCCAAGGGGGCTCCATTGCAAGAAAAATCGTCCTGCTTCTTTAGTACCCCCGGGTAACCAATTCATTCCGAAGGTAATACATATGCATCCAACGCCAGGAATTGTTGCAGGTGCGGATCCGGCGATGCCAGAAAGTCCTTTAGCGTCCCAAAGAACCTCGCCCGCCCCTGGTCCAGGAAAAGCACCAGGTCCGCCAGCCGTTCGGCAAACCGCATATCGTGCGTCACCACAATGCTGGTGAACCCAAGTTGCAGCTTCAGCCGCTCAATCAGGTCTCCCAGCCGGCGCGCGATAATCGGGTCCACCATCGTGGTCGGTTCATCGTAAAGCACCACCTCCGGCTGCGCCGCAAGCGCCCGCGCCATCGCCACCGCCCGCTTTCGCCCGGTGGACAAGCTTGCAGGAA
Organism: Occallatibacter sp.; assembly: GCA_049518435.1. GTDB lineage: Bacteria > Acidobacteriota > Terriglobia > Terriglobales > Acidobacteriaceae > Telmatobacter. The sequence continues at coordinate 35,639 of JBEKRU010000108.1, forward strand.
ACGCATCCTTGACATCGTCCGCCCCCACCAGCCCTATCAACCGGTCCACAATCTGCTGGACCTGCTCCTCATCCAGCCCCCCGCGCTCGCGTAATGGAAACGCAACGTTCTCCCGCACGCTCATCGAATCGAAGAGCGCGCCATTCTGGAAGACCATCGTCACCCGCTTCCGAATCGCCCGCATTCCCTCTTCGCTCAGACCGTTAATTTCCTCACCCTCAACCCGGATGGACCCTACCTGCGGCTTCAAAAATCCCAACAGAATGCGCAGCGCCACAGATTTCCCAACGCCGCTGCGCCCCAGAATGCACAGTGTCTGTCCGCGATTCACTGCGAAGCTCACATCGTCCAGAACCTTCCGATCCCCAAATGACATGGAAACGTGGCTGAACGAGATCATCGTCTCGCCCGCGGGCGGCGCGGGTGGCTCCTTCTCGACGGCAGCATCCGGCTGTATCGCGGTCAGCTCAGTGAGTAAGGCGTCTGCGAGTTCCTCAGGCTGCTTCTCCTGCGGCTCGGGAATTGCCTTCCCGGGGACATCCGGATTGACATTAGGATCGGCCATGGCGGTGTAATCAGCTTACCCGAAGGAAATCAAGGTATGTTAAGTAGCCCAGGCTTCCGCCTGCTCCAGTTCCGATCGCGTGTTCACATTCAGAAACCATCGCCCCGCGGATAACCCGCCCGGATGCTGCAATTGCCCAGCCTGAACCGCCATCTCAACCGGAATCACCGCGACAGATTCTCCCAGGCTGGCCGCCGCAGCCTGAAACCCAGCAAAGCACCCTCCGCGTCCAGCATCCAGTTCCCCGCGCAGAACCGGCAACGTCCTCCGCTCCACCACCGCGGGAAACGTCTGCGCAAATCCATTCACCGAGGGAACCGTGACCGCTCGCCCCGTAATCTCCGCATGACGCAGCAGCAATTCAATCAGGCACGCCGGCGCCAGCGGCAGATCCACCGGCAGAAACACCGCCCGCCGCGCCGTCATCGCCTCAAGTGCCGCGCAAATGCCCCCCAGCGGCCCCAAACCAGGTTCGTCGTCCTGGACAATCGGCGCAAACCCCTCAAGCGGCAACCGCGCCCCCGCAATCCAAACCGCCAGCCCCGCCTCGCGCAATACCCCTACCGCCCGCTCCACCAGCGTCCGCCCCGCAAACGGAACCAGAGCCTTGTCCACGCCCATCCGCCGGGACTCCCCCCCAGCCAGCACAAAACCAACCGTCTCCGGCCAAGCCGCGGCGGCTACGGTTCCAGTCTTCCACTCCGTCAAGTTCAAAGGTCGCTTCAGCAAGGGCTCCTTTGACTATCTTTTCATGAAGGCACGCGATTGAGGCCCGATATCCCCGTCAATCGTAAATCGGCATAGAATGGTTCGGTGTACGAATGGGATGAGGCCAAGCGCGAAGCGAACCTGCGCAAGCACCGGCTTGACTTCCGGGACGCCTACCTCGTCTATGACCATCCGCGAAAAATCACATTCCGACTCCAAAGGGGAGCGGAAGTGAGATTCCAGGACATTGCGCTGGTGGAAGTAGCAGGAAATGTCTTATCCTTGGTGTATACATTACGCGGCCAGAACGTGAGAGTGATTTCGTTCCGGTTCGCTTCGCGGAGGGAAAGGAGAGTGTATGGAATTCAAAGGAAATCTCCCTAGCGCAGAGCCGAGCTTGTCGGATTGGGAATGGGTCAAGGAGCAGATCGCTGCAGACGCTCCGGTTCCTTACGACGCCAGCGACCCAGACGACGGTCCCTACGATCCCAACGACGATGCCGCCGTAGACCGCTTCCTCACCGATGCGAACCGAATCCATCCGGTTCCAACGGCGAAAGTCAGGAAGACCGCATAGGCCTCCTGATTCCGGGGATGCAAAGGGGAATCCCATTCCCGACCCAAAGCATCCGTCTTCCCATTTTGTTCCCGACCCTCCCGCGCCACAGCACAAATCGGCACCGCCTTCCGGGCATTAGAGTTGAAGGGTGCCCCAGGTCTCGATTTTGATTCCTGGGACTCCGGTTCTACCCACCGCATTCCTCCAGAAATCGAATCACCGACTCAATCCCCAGTTCAAAATTCTTCAGGTTGAACTTCTCATTGGGCGCATGCAGATTATCGTCCGGCAATCCAAAGCCCATCATCACGCTCGGCAGTCCCAGGTGCCGCGCAAAATCTCCCACAATCGGAATCGACCCGCCTGACCGGATAAAGACCGTCTCCTTGCCCCAAACCTCATGCAGAGCCCGCGTCGCCGCCCGAATGTAAGGATTATCCACCGGGATCAGGCACGGTTCGCCGGAGTGAATCAGCCGCACCTCCACATCCACACCCGCCGGTGCAATCTCCTCCACATAGCTCTTGTACAGCGCAAACGCCCGCGCCGGCGTCATATCGGGCACCAGCCGCATCGATACCTTGGCCACCGCCTTTGCCGGGATCACCGTCTTCGCGCCCGCCCCTGTAAATCCCCCCGGAATCCCATGCACATCCAGCGTCGGCCGCGCCCACGTCCGTTCCAGAACGCTGTAACCGCGCTCGCCCGTCAGTTGCCGTGCTCCAACCTCCGTCAACCGGTATTGCTCCTCGTCAAACGGCAGGCTGCGCCACGCAGCCAGTTCCTCCGGGCTCGGCGCAATTACGTCATCGTAGAATCCGGGAATCAGAATGTGCCCCTGTTCGTCTTTCAGGCCCGCCAGAATCTGCGCAATCGCCACAAACGGGTTCGGCGCCGCCCCTCCGTACATGCCGGAATGCAGATCCGTCTTCGCCCCACGCACCTCAAGCTCGGTATAGATCATGCCCCGCAGCCCCACACACAGCGTAGGCAGCCCCGGCGCAAACAGCTCCGTGTCCGACACCAGCGCAAAATCCGCCTTCAACTCTGCCGGATTCGACGCCACATAGCTCGCGATCCCCTCGCCGCCAACCTCTTCTTCACCCTCCAGCAGCACGCGCACATTCACGGGCAGTGCCCCGCCTGTCGCCAGCAGCGATTCCAGCGCCTTGATATGCATGTACATCTGGCCCTTGTCGTCCACAGCGCCCCGCGCATACAGGTTGCCATCGCGTTCTTCCGGCTCAAAGGGCGGAGAAAGCCACTCATCCAGCGGATCAGGCGGCTGCACATCATAGTGCCCATAAGCCAGCGCGGTCGGCTTTCCCTCCGCATGAAGCCAGTCGGCATACACCAGCGGATGCCCCCCCGTCTCAATAATCCGCACATTCTCCATGCCGATGCGCGACAACTCCGCCGCCAGCACCTCCGCGGCAAAGTGGCAGTCGCCCTTGTGTTCTGGCAGCGTGGACACCGAGGGAATCCGCAGCAGTGCCTTCAATTCATGTAGAAAACGAGGATGATTCAGGTGTGCATACTCAACCGCCGACGATGACATGCAGTCGCTCTCCTAAAATGGATTCACAAGCCAAAGCAAAAGTATAGGCCCTCCATTTGGATGCAGTTGTTTCGTGGAAGTCAGGCGACCTGTCCGCAATGTCTCTCCGGCCCAATGTTCAAGCGGGTTTTAGATCTCCGCGGCGTTTAATACCGCCCCACCGTCGCATCCACCTCTGCCGACCAGGCATCGATCCCGCCACGCACGCTCTGCGCCTGCTCAAATCCCTGTTCACGCAGCCAGAACGCCACGTTCATTGAGCGAACGCCATGATGACAAACCACCAATAATCTTTCGTCGGGATCCAGTTCCTGATGTGCCCGCGCAGGCACGTCGCCCATCGGCATTGCCAGGCTGCCCACAATGTGCGCCGTGGCCATCTCCCACGGCTCTCGAACATCGATTAGTTTGGCTTGGCCCTCAGCCAGCAGGCCTGCAGCCTCCAGCGGAGAAATCTCATAGTCCAGCATCACTCCAGCACCCTGTCTCTAATGTCCATAATATAAAACGAAGTGTCGTCCTGAGCGAACCCCGGGGTCCCCGGCGACAGGTCTTCGTCGCTGGGGTGGGAATGGGGCCCCAAACGTTTTTCAGTTCCGGGGTCCCCAAAGAGCGGTCTTTGCTCTTTGGGGTGGAGGTTGGGGGTGGTGAGTCGAACGATCTGCTTTTGTTTTGCGATGAACTTGAGAGACATGAATCTAGCTCATCGCTACATCCGGAAGGCCTGGGGGACTGGCCCTCGATCCTGTTGATCACCGCAAATCGAAAAACTTCACATCAGCCATAAACAACATTCGAGAGGAAACCAAACTCCTCTCATTTAAGGACCCATAACATCGTGTTGAATGAGGAAAGGCAGATTCGTCATGATCTTCTGTGCCTTCCCGGAGATTTCCTTTACCCAGTAGAAAGTGACTACCCCGTTTTCCACGTTCATGTTTGTGGGTTCCATATAGGTAATCGGATCCCCGTTGGGCTTATACAGCGTTATCGTCGTCAAAACTGCTTCCCCCCGTTCAGTAGTATTGCCCTCTGCATTGCAATCACGCGATACATCTTTCGGGTCACCGGATCACATCCTTCAGCCTATCTCACAAGTCTGACCGCCTGACACAAAACGACTTTCAAGAGTATTCAGAATTACAACCACACTCCCCGCATTCCAGTCACAACCAAGCCCGCAGTCCCTAAGTCCCCTCAGTCCCTTGGTCCCCTGGTCCCCTGACCCCTGACCCCTGGTCCCTTCGGCACGATACTCTTAGAACAGATGCCCCCGATCCTCAATGCCCAATCCGTAACCAAGCAATTCGGCGCCAAGCCACTTTTTCTCAATGTTTCGCTCACCGTCGAAGATGGCGACCGCATCGGCCTCATCGGCCCCAACGGCGCAGGCAAGTCCACGCTGCTTGCCCTCCTCGCCGGCCAGGTTGAACCCGACTCCGGCGAGCTAGCCGTACGCAAGCGTGCCCGCGCCGCCTACGTCCCCCAGGATTCCCGCTTCGCCCCCGGCCTCACCATCCGCCAGGTGCTTGAGAACGCCCTCGCCGCCGCCCACGTCAATGAGGCGGAACGCGAAGGCCGCCTGCGCGAACTCACCGGCCGCGCCGGCTTCTCTGACCTCAACGCCGAAGCAGCCTCGCTCTCCGGCGGCTGGCGCAAGCGTCTCGCCATCACCGAAGCCATGGTCATCGAGCCTGAAGTCATGCTCCTCGACGAGCCCACCAACCACCTCGACCTTGCCGGCATTGAGTGGCTTGAAGAGCTTCTCCGCGCCTCGCCCTTCGCCTCCGTCACCGTCAGCCACGACCGCTATTTTCTCGAATCCACCTCCAGCCAGATCGTCGAGCTCAATCGTGTCTTCGCCGACGGCCTCTTCCGCGTTAAAGGCACCTTCAGCCGCTTCCTCGAAGAAAAGCAGGCTTATCTCGAGTCACAGAGCAAACAGCAGGAGAGCCTCCGCAACCAGGTCAAAACCGAGATTGAATGGCTGCGCAGAGGGCCGAAGGCCCGCACCACCAAGTCCAAGGCCCGCATTGACAGCGCGAATGAGATGATCGGCCAGCTCAAAGCCATGGACTCCCGCACCACCGTCAACTCCGCCGGCATCGACTTTGAAGCCAGCCAGCGCAAAACCAAGCGCCTCGTCGAATTCACCGACGTAGCCTGCGACGTCCCCGCCAGCCCCGCTGATCAGGACAATGAAACATCCCACGCGGAGGGAGGCGGGGGTTTCAACCCCCGCATTCACTCCACAGAGAAAGCGCGGGCTTTAGCCCCGGAACCCCGCCGCCTCTTCACCGGCCTCAACTTCATCCTCACCGCGGGCATGAAAGTCGGCCTCGTCGGCCCCAACGGCTCCGGCAAAACCACCTTCCTCCGTCTCCTCCGCGGCGAAATCGAGCCCGCCGAAGGCGCCATCCGCCGCGCCGACAATCTGCGCCTCGTCTATTTCAGCCAGATGCGCGAGCTCGACGAGAGCCTCACCCTCCGCCGCGCCCTCGCCCCGGAGAGCGACTCCGTCATCCACCAGGGCCGCACCACCCACGTTGCAAGCTGGGCCGCCCGCTTTCTCTTCACCAGCGAGCAGCTCAACCAGCCCGTCCGCAACCTCTCCGGCGGCGAGCGCGCCCGCGTCCTCATCGCCAAGCTCATGCTCGAACCCGCAGACGTATTGCTGCTCGACGAGCCCACCAACGACCTCGACATCCCCACGCTGGAAATCCTCGAAGAGAATCTCCTCGACTTCCCCGGCGCGCTCATCCTGGTCACCCACGACCG